>CALUSM010000013.1 GCA_944323445.1 uncultured Bacteroidales bacterium | reverse complement strand
TCCTCCAATATCAATCAGGAGGGGACGGTGATACCGTACCGTTCGTACACCTATACTGCCGGTCTAAAGTTCATAGGGGACATCGCCAGGTGGATGAAGGTGGATTACAGCGGCGGGTGGTCCCTGAGCCGCTACCGCTCCTCCGGCGGGCAGGATGAGGGGGACAGCCACGGGCTCAACCAGAAACTGACCCTCTCTTTCTTTCCCCATAGGTCCCTTTCTATCGATGTCACGGCCGAGCATTATCTGGACAAGTACGCCGAGGACAATCTGGTGCAGATGTGCCTGCTGGATGCCTCCCTGTACTGGTTTGTCTCCCGTAAATTCCAGATTTTCCTGCATGCTAAGAATCTGCTGGATACCCGGGACTACACCTACACCATGCTGAGTCCGCTGAATGTCACCCGTTACAGCTACCGCCTGAGACCCCTGAATGTACTCATAGGATTTGAAGTCAAATTTTAAAATACCATAATGACATGAAAACACTGAAACCAATTTTCTCCATTCTGCTGTCGCTTATCCCGTTCTGCGCGGCGGTATCCTGCCGGGCGCAGGCTGTCAGCGATGTGCTTGAAAACGACCTTCTTGAAAATGCCGTGCGGCTTTCTCCACGGGCCTTGGAATATGTCCCCGACGGCTTTGAATCCTCGGTGTACGTCTGGCGGGACAGCCTGGCGATAGTGCTGAATACTGCTGACGGCAAGGAGTGCATGGATATCCTCGAGGTCTTCCGTATTCAGGACTGGTCTGTCCTCGGAACGGCTCTGCCCTACGGCTCAGGGGCCGGGGAGTTCTTTTACATGCAGAGCGCGTTGGGCGGAGACAGCCTCATACTCTTCGATATAGTCAAGAAGCAGTTCGTCGTCCTGGGGCCGGACGCGCGGCGGAAGGACTGGCTTGAGGACATCCGTCCAACGGCAGCCGTCAGCTATGTGGCGCAGGCTTTTACCGGTTACGACGACCGTATCCTGATGCTTAATCCCCGTTATTTCGAGGACAGCAGCGGACACTCCAACCGTCAGCCGCGCCTGGCCGTTACGGATACCTCCTGGCAGTGGACGGTGCCGGAAACGGAGTATTTTCCCACAAATGTGACTCAGGGAAGTCTGGCGGCGGATGCGGAAAGGGGAAGGGTGTTCTTTTTCGACGGCAATTCTTCGATGGCCGAGCTTTATGACGGAGATCTCTCCAGGCCGGTGAGGATCATGACCGGGCCTGATTTTTCCGCACCGGAGTATGTGTTTGTTCCAGGAAATGAAGGAGTGGTATCTGTGTACCGTAAAGCAGATCCTGCCGCCCGCTATACCTGTGCGGCCTCCGACGGTTCGCAGGTGCTCGCCGCTTACCGTCACGTGGACTCTCCGGACTCCGACTTTATCTTCCGTTTTGACTGGGACGGCAATATTCTCGGCACCTACAGACTGGACTGCAGGGTCAGGACTCTCTCCCTGTCGGCGGACGGCAAGTCCGTATATGTCTGGGCGGATGCCGGCGGGGACTGCGCAGCCGCCCGTCTTTACCGCTATGATCTGCTATGAAATCTTCCAGCCGGAGATGTTGTGTGCCTCCCGGTCGAAGTCGATTGCGACCTTGACGACGGGCAGGCCGCAGAGGGCGAAGCGTTCGGGATACTGCTTCAGGTCGATCTGCTGCATGGCGGCATCCGCGCCGGCGTCGAGCTTCAGCTCCACTAAGTAAAGTTTAGTGGCGGTGCGCATGACCATGTCCACCCTGCCTTTCGGGGTGCGCACCTCCACGTCTACGTAGTAGCCGAGAAGGGAGAAGATGATGTAGAGCATCTGCTGCCAGTGGCCCTCGTAACCGGTGTTGTCGGTGTACGGGACGGTGCCGAGGAAGGTCTGGAGGAGGCGGAGGGCGCCGTCGAGGTCCTCGTTCAGGATGGCTCCGTATATTCTGGCGACGGTGGTTGAAGCCTCGGTGGTGCACGGAGGGGTGACATAGTAGGGCAGGAGGGAGCGCATCAGGCCTATGCGCACCTCGTTGTTGGGAATATCCAGCGTGTAGAGGTCAATTATCCGGTCGTATGCCTTGATGGTGATGTAGCCGCTCTGATACAGCAGCGGGGTTATCTCCGTCATTCTCTCCGTCGGGGCATCAAACGCCGGGGCAGGGGCTGAGTTTCCTCCTATGCGTGAGGGTGTGACGTGGAATTTTCTCATCATCTCTATCAGGTAGGTCGGTGTGCCGCTGCCGAACCAGTAGGAGTCGAGCTTTGCGTTGGCGAAGGCCCTGAGGAGGCTGAACGGGTTGTAGATGTCGGGGGAGGGCCAGGTGAAGTGGTAGCCGTCGTATTTGGATTTCAGCTTGTCCAGTGTTTCCTCGCGGCTGAGCTCCAGCCTCTGGGCCAGTCTGTCGATGTCCGGACTCATCTGGGTGAGCATCTCTTCCTCGGAGATGCCGCATACGGCTGCGTACTGCTCCAGCATGCTGATGTTCTCCAGGTTGTTGAGCTCGCTGAAGATGCTGAGCTGGGAGAACTTGGTGATGCCGGTCATGAAGACGAAGCGGAGATACGGATCGCAGGCCTTGAGCGGGCTGTAGAAGTTGCGCATGACGTTGCGGAGCACCGGCAGGGTAGTGTCCTCGTGCACCACATCCAGTAGGGGTGCGTCGTATTCGTCAATCAGAATAACAACCCTCTGTCTGGTCTTCCTGTAAGCGGTCTCTATCAGATTTTTCAGCCTGAGGTTGGAGTCTTTATCTTCGGGAACTATTCCGTATTCCTTCTCGTGCCACGAGAGCTGGTTGCCCAATGCCGCCTCCAACTGCTCTTTCTCCATGTGCTTTGCGATGCTCATGTCGAAGTGCAGCACCGGATATGTAGTCCAATTCTTTTCCAAAGCATCTATGGACAGCCCCTGGAACAGTTCCTTCCTGCCCTGGAAGTAATATTTCAGTGTGGACACGAGGAGCGACTTGCCGAACCTCCTCGGGCGGCTCAGGAAGGTGAATTTGGCGCTGGAGTGAGTCATTCTGTAGACGTACTCCGTCTTGTCGATATACAAGAAGTTGCCCTCTGTCCTTATCTCGGCGAAGTCCTGCCGTCCTACCGGGTAGAGTCTCTGCTGTGTGTCCATGGTCATGCATCTTTTCGTTTCCGACTTCAAATTTAGTCAAAATAGCCGAGATTCGGTAAATCTTGCTATTTTTGCTACATGATTCAGACATTCTATTTCAACGACCTGCGCACCTGCTGCTACGTGCTCTACGACGAGGCGGGAGAGTGCGCGATAATCGACCCGGGCTGCATCAAGCAGTCGGAGAAGGACAGACTGGTGAAGTTTATCGAGGAGAAGCATCTGCATCCCCGGATGATACTCCAGACCCACGGCCATTTCGACCACGTGATGGGCAATGCCTTCGTGGCCTCGAAGTGGAACATACCCACATACCTCGCGGCGGCCGACATCCCCCAGCTCAGGCGCTCCAGCTCCTACGGCAGCTACTTCGGCTACGAGTTCGGGCAGCCTTCGGAGGACAATGTCCGCGACATAAAGGACGGGGACATCATCAATGTGGGGACAATACAGCTCAGGGTGCTGGCCTCTCCCGGACACACCGCCGGCGGGGTGCTTTTCTACGATGAGAAGGGCGGTTACGTCTTCACCGGCGACACCCTCTTCTGCGGCAGCATCGGACGCACCGACCTCCCGGGAGGGGACTTCGACCTGCTCAGTGAGAGCATCCGCACCAAGATACTGCCCCTGCCCGTGGATACAGTGGTATATCCCGGTCACGGTCCCGCCACCGACATCGGACGGGAGAAGATGACCAATCCATTCCTGGAAGATATCATTGCAAGGGAGATAGACCGGCAGCAGAACGCATAGGCATGCAGGACAGCGGCTACATAGACATCTGCAAGGCCTCGGTCCACAACCTCAAGGGTATCTCCCTGAGGATACCGCGGCATGCCCTCGTGGTCATCACCGGCCTGAGCGGCAGCGGCAAGTCGTCGCTGGCCTTCGACACCATATACGCCGAGGCCCGGCGCCGCTACATGGACACCCTGTCCGCCTACGCCCGGCACTACATCGGCGTGATGGAGCGGCCGGAGGTGGAGAGCATCGACGGTCTCAGCCCGACCATCGCCATAGAGCAGAAGAGCACCAACCGCAACCCCCGTTCTACCGTCGGCACCATCACGGAGATTTCCGACTTCCTCCGCCTCCTCTACGCCAGGGCCTCCACGGCCTATTCGCCCGTAACCGGAAAGCCGATGGTCAAATACACCGACTCCGGCATCGTGGACCTGATCATGAAGGAGTTCGCCGGCCGCAAGTGCATCATCCTTGCCCCCCTGGTCAAAGGCCGCAAGGGCCACTACCGCGAGCTCTTCGACAGCCTGCTCAAGAAGGGCCTGTCCTACGCCCGCATCGACGGGGAGATCCGTCCGCTCGGGGACATGGCCTCAGGGGTGGACCGCTACAAGGTACATTTCATAGAGGCGGTCATCGACCGGGTGGTGCCCAAGGAGGAGGACGGCAAGCGGATCCGCGCCTCGGTCCTCTCCGCCCTGACGCAGGGCAAGGGCTCCCTGATGATTCTCGACCCTGAGACGGGGGAGGTCCGTCATTTCAGCAAGCATTTTATCTGTCCGGACAGCGGAATATCCTTCCCCGAGCCGGCGCCCCATACATTTTCCTTCAACTCCCCGGCGGGCGCCTGCCCGGTGTGCAACGGCCTCGGTACCGTCCGGGAGGTGGACATGGCCAAGATAGTCCCCGACCCCTCGCTGTCCATTGCGGACGGCGGCATCGCCCCTCTCGGCAAGAAGCGGGACAATGCGGTGTTCACGGTCCTCGAGGCGGTGACCCGCAAATACGGTTTTTCCCTTTTCGACCCGATCAGGGACATTCCTCAGGAGACAATGAACATCATTCTCAACGGCTCGGAGGACCTGATCCGGGTGGATACCCGCGGCGGGCTCTCGGAGATGATCACCTTCCCGGGGCTGCTCTCGCGGTTCGAGGGGGACGGTGAGGAGGAGGATGACAGCGTCGCCAGCAGGTATTCGAGCGAGGTGGTGTGTCCGGAGTGTCACGGTAAGCGGCTGAGGAAGGACTCGCTCTGCTTCAAGATAGGTGGCCTCGACATAGCGGAGGTCTCCGACATGGACGTGAGCGTGCTCTACGACTGGGTGGGCGGTCTGAAGGACAAACTCGACCCGAGGGGGCAGGCGGTGGCCGCCGATATCGTCAAGGAACTCCGGGAGCGGATAGGCTTTCTGGTGGATGTCGGGCTGTCGTATCTCTCGCTGAGCCGCAGTACTATGTCGCTCAGCGGCGGGGAGAGCCAGCGCATCCGTCTGGCCACCCAGATAGGCTCCAAGCTGGTCAATGTGCTGTACATCCTCGACGAGCCCAGCATCGGGCTGCATCAGTCGGACAATATAAAACTCATCAACTCCCTCAGGCGGCTGCGCGACGAGGGCAATACGGTCATGGTCGTGGAGCACGACGAGGAGATGATGCGCAGTGCGGACTGGATCGTGGACATCGGTCCGGGCGCGGGAGAGAAGGGCGGCGAGGTGCTTTTCAGCGGGCCGCCGCAGCTCAAGTTAGACCCTGGGTTCAGGCTGTCGGCAGCTCTGCCGGTCATCGACAGGGAGGCGCACGGGGGATTTACCTTCGAGTACCTCAAGGGAACGCGGCAGATAGAGGTGCCGTCCTACCGCCGTCCGGGCAACGGGAAATTCATCACTCTCCGAGGGGCCTCCGGCAATAATCTTAAGGACGTGGACATCAGCCTCCCGCTCGGCTGCATCATCGGCATCAGCGGAGTCAGCGGCAGCGGCAAGTCCTCCCTGATCAACGACACCCTCATGCCGGTCATCAGCAACCGGCTCTACCGCTCGAAATACAAGGTCCTGCCGTACCGGGAACTGGAGGGCCTGGAGAACATCGACAAGCTCGTGGAGATAGACCAGTCTCCGGTGGGCCGCTCCCCGCGCTCCAACCCCGCGACCTACACCGGCGTGCTCACCTACATCCGCAATCTCTTCGCCGAGACTCCGGACGCAAAGATCCGCGGTTTCAAGTCCAATAAGTTCTCGTTCAATGTCAAGGGCGGCCGCTGCGAGGCCTGCAAGGGCGCAGGGGTGGAGGTCATCGAGATGAATTTCCTCCCTTCGGTGACAGTCACCTGCAAGGAGTGCCACGGCAAGCGGTTCAACCCGGACGTGCTGGCGGTCAAGTACAAGGGCAAGAGCATCAACGATGTCCTCGAGATGACCATCTCCCAGGCCGTGGAGTTCTTCGCCCCCGTTCCGTCGATAGCCCGCAAGCTCAGGACACTTGAGGACGTGGGCCTCGGCTACATCCGTCTCGGACAGTCCTCCCTGACCCTCAGCGGCGGAGAGAACCAGAGGGTCAAGATAGCGGCCGAGCTGGCCCGGCAGGATACCGGACGTACACTCTACATCCTCGACGAGCCGACCACCGGCCTGCATTCCGAGGACATCGCCGTGCTGATGAACGTGCTCCAGCGTCTGGCCGAGGGCGGCAACACTGTCGTCATCATCGAACACAACTTGGACGTGCTCAAGTCCGTGGACTACCTCTTCGACATGGGCCCGGCAGGGGGCCGCGACGGAGGCCGCATCGTCTCGCAGGGCACCCCCGAGCAGGTCGCCGCCGACCCTGCCTCGGTCACCGGTCCTTACCTCAGATCCCTATTGAAATTTTAAAAATAGTTTCGTGATTACGAAACTATTACTATATTCGCATTGTGAAATAGAAATGCGGTTATGGATTTTAATGTGTTTAGAGTGGTGTTGACAGATGCGGCGGTGGAATTTTTACGTTCTATACCGGAACAGGCGCGGGATAAGATGAACAGCAATATCAGCCGTGCGTCCAAAGGAGAAAAGAATGCAGAGATTTTCAAGAAACTTCATAATACTGAGATATGGGAGTTTCGGGCTGAGCACAGAAGAATATCTTATCGGTTGTTCTCTTTCTGGGATTCAGAAGATGAGGTTGTAGTTGTGGCAACGCATGGAATAATTAAGAAAACTCAAAAAACGCCCTTGAAAGAAATAGCAAGGGCAGAGGCAATAAGAAAAGAATATTTCAGGATGAAAAATAGATAAGTTATGGCAGATATGAATCTTACACCTTTTGAGAATGTGCTTGAAGAGTTTTACGGCAAGAAGGGCACGCCTGCCAGAGATAAGTTTGAGGCAGGCGTAGATGAGTCGCTGCATGCTTACCGCATAGGGGAGGCTATAAAAAAGGTCCGTCTCGAACAGCATCTTACGCAGGAAGAACTGGGTGAGCGCCTAGGTGTCAAAAAGTCACAGATATCCCGTCTGGAGCGCGGATACAGTATAACAATCCCTACTATGAGCAGAGTCTTTAAGGCTTTGGGAATCACAACGGCGGCATTGGACTTAGGTCTGGCCGGCAAAGTAATATTATGGTAATATGATTACGGTATATTGCGACAGCCTGCAGGGCTTTTACGACTGCGCTCCCGGAACGACGGTGGGCGAGCTGGCACGGAAGATCGACACCGGGTGCAGATATCCGGTGGTGGCCGCGTTAGTGGACAACATGCTCAAGGAACTGACCTTCCCGATATATACGTCCCATACCGTCAAGTTCATAGACTGCACGCATCCGGACGGACGCAGAACCTATTCCCGCTCCCTGTCGTTCGTGCTGCAGAAGGCGGCGGTGGACTTGTTCCCGGACCTCAGCCTTTTCCTGGACTACACCCTGCCCAACGGCCTGTACGGCGAGCTGCGCCGCGATACCGGAGACAGGGTATATGTCACCGAACCGGCAGGAGCGGACAGGGTGGGAGCCCTCCGCAAGCGGATGGCGGAGATAATCGCCGCGGACCTGCCTTTCGAGAAAAAGAAGATGACCAATGACGAGGCGGCCCGGCTCTTCCGCGACAACGGCCGGCCTGAGAAGGCCTCGCTGGTGGCCGATATGGAGAAGTTCTTCGTGTCGGTGTACTGGCTGGACAGCTATGCGGACACCTTCTACGGCCCGCTGCTGGAACGCACCGGAGAGATAGACGTGTTTGATCTGATACCCTACGGGGACGGCTTCTGCCTCCAGTCACCTTCGGCCTCCGACCCGTCGGTAATCTCGCCCTACAAGTACCAGGACAAGCTCAGTGCCGTCTTCAAGGAGAACTCCCGCTGGTGCTCCATCCTCGGAGCCCACGGTATCGGTTCGGTCAACGAGGCCGTCAGGCGCGGGGAGGCCAAGGATCTGATAGCCGTGGCCGAGGCCCTGCACGAGCGCAAGTACGCGCAGATAGCCGACCGCATCTACGACAGGCGGGATACGGTCAAGCTGGTGCTGATCGCCGGTCCGTCGAGCAGCGGCAAGACCACTACCTCCAAGCGCATAGCCATGCAGTGCCGGGTGCTGGGACTCCGCCCCCTGGTCATCGCCATGGACGATTACTTCTTGGACCGGGACAAGACTCCTAAGGACGCTAACGGCGAGTACGATTTCGAGAGCATCTATGCCCTCGACCTGCCCTTCCTCGGAGCCCAGCTCAATGACCTGTTCGACGGTAAGGAGGTGGAGCTGCCCAAGTACGACTTCGTGAACGGGTGCCGCCGCTTCGACGGCCGCAGGATGCAGATGCGCGAGGGCGATATCCTGATCATGGAGGGTATCCACGCCCTGAACCCCGAGCTGACCAAGCACATAGACGGGGAGAAGGTTTTCCGCGTCTTCGCCTCCGCCCTGACCTCCCTGTCAGTGGATGAGAACAACTATATCTCGACGGCGGACAACCGCCTGCTGCGCCGCATGGTCCGGGACAATTTTACCCGGGGCATCACCCCCGAGGACACCATTCTCCGCTGGAAGAGTGTCCGCGCCGGAGAGGAGAAGAACATTTTTCCCTATCAGGAGAATGCCGACGCGATGTTCAACTCGGCCCTGCTCTTCGAGCTGCCCCTGCTCCGCTATTATGCCGAGCCCCTGCTCGAGCGCATCCCGCCCCTGTCGGAGGCTTACTCCGAGAGCGTGCGGCTGCTCAAGTTCCTCTCCTACATTACTCCATTGACGCCGGACGAGATAGACTGCATACCGCCGACCTCCGTGATGAGGGAGTTCATCGGAGGGAGCAGCTTCGAGTATTGATGATTGCCGGATAGAGGATTTACCGCAGCCAGTTTTCCGGATTCTGCTTGGCGGTGCCCTTCCAGAGCTGGAAGTGGAGTTCCGCGTTACCGTCTTCGTTGAGGCTGATCTCTCCGATGCGGTCGCCGGTGGATATCTTGTCACCGCTCTTGACGTAGACGCGCTTGAGCTTGCAGTAGAAGGTGAAGTACTCGCCGTGCTGGACGAGGACGCACTGGTCGTAGCCTGGCATGACCAGAATCTGCTTTACTACACCGTCGAAGACGGCACTGGCGTTGCTTCCGGCTGAGGCCGATATGTTGATACCGTTGTTGTAGGGCATCTTGAGGTTCTTGAAAACAGGGTGATAGGTCTGTCCGAACTTCTGGATGACGACACCGTTTACAGGCCAGGGCAACTTGCCCTTGTTCTCTCCGAATTTGGCGGAAAGGGCATAGTCTACTGCCCCGTCTTTTCCTGATTTCTGGTTCTTTACGGCTTCGGCGAGGATGCGCTCTATCTCACGGTTGAGACGCTCGACTTCCTTCTGCTTCTGCTGCAGCTCGCGCTTCATGGCTTTTTCCTGTTTGGAGAGCTTGACTACCATGGAATTGGCCCGGCGCTCCTCGGCACTGAGTGCGTCACGTTCTTTCTCCCGCTCGGAGCGGGCCTGCATGGAGCCGGCCTTTAGATCCTCGAGCCGTGCGTTTTCCAGCTGCAGGTCAAGCTCTGTGCTCTTGATGGCCATGGCCTGCTGCCTGACCGACATGGATATGTTCTTGAGGTAGGACCAGCGCCGGAGTCCCTGGTTGATGTCCTTGCTGGAGAGGATGTACATGAACCAGACTTTGTTGTCCCGGGTCTTGTAGGCTCCGAGGACCAGGGCAGCATGGTATTCGCGCAGTGTGTCGAGACGGGCATTGAGACGCTGTATCTGGGCGTTGGTGGAGGTGATGGACTGGTCGTATCCTGCTATCTCGGAGTCGAGCTGAGAGATGAGCTTCTTGCGTGCTTCCAGTTTCTGTCTGGTGAGTATCAGTGTGTTGAGGCTCTCCTTGCGCTTTTTGCTGGTGCTTCCCAACTGCCGGTCAATCATAGCTATCTCATCCTCGAGCTGTTTTTTCCGCTCGCGGTGTTCCTGTACGTCCTGGGCCAGGACAGGCAGGCTTATTATGGCTGCCAGCACTATGATGACCGCACGTCTCATCATCTTCCGGCTTCTTTTCTGCGTTCGGCTATCTTCCTGCTGAGACCCAGTCCGGGATCTATCTTGTCGGCGTTGCCCCAGTAGAGAAAGGCCAGATTGTATTCCTTGAGGGCGAAGAGGGTCTCGGCATAGTGGTCCAGTATCTCCGCGTTCTCCTTGCCTCCGTAGACCATGGCTTCCTTGAGGTATTTCTTGGCCTGCTCGTAGTCTCCGGTCAGGTAGAGCAGCCATCCGTAGGTGTCGAGGTATGTGGAGTTCTCTGGCTCGTTGAGGATGGTCTTGCGGCTCATCTCTATAGCTTTCTTGAGGTTGCGCCTCTCTTCGCTGAGATAGTAGGCGTAGTTGTTGAGGATGGGACTGTAGTTGTCGTCGATTCTCAGGCCTTTTTCGTAATAGGAGTAGGACAGGCGCCGGTTGCCCAGCTCGTGGTGGAGGTCTCCCAGGGAACCGTAGCAGTTGATGAGCATGGGGTGGTCCTTAGGCAGCTTCCTGATGATGTTCTCGTATACCTTAACCGCGCTTGCGGGGTCTCCGTTCTGCCAGTAGGCTATCGCCAGAATCTCGTGGAGGGGATAATCGTCCGGGAACTGTTCCACCGTTTCCTTTGCAGCCGGTATGAGGCTGTCCCAGTCCTGGAGATAGTACAGCTGTCCCAGAAGTGTCGAGCGGGCGGACTTGACTTCGGGATGCAGCTCCACGTTGCGCCGCAGGAGCTTCAGTCCGAATGACGTGCTGTCCAGGGCAATATAGTACGAGCCGGTCATGCTCAGGACTGTGGTGTCAGTGGGGTGGGCATTGAGGACATTGACCATCATGGTGTCGACCTGGGGTCTGAATACCTGTATCATGCCTGAGGGAAACACCACCTCGTTGAGATAGCTGGCCTTCATTTCTGGATTCATCCCGGGGCTGGACAGGAAAATGTTGATGTATTTGAAATAATAGTAGAAGTTGCGCTCCATCCTGTACACTTCCGCCAGTCCGAAATAGGCCGGGGTGAAATCCGGATCCAGGGACAGCGCCCGGCGGTAGTAGTGCAGGGCTGTGGAGTCGTCGTACCTGGATTTGCTGATGTCTCCCAGGAGCAGGGCCGTGCTTGCTGAAGGGTACTCCTCGTCCATTTTCCGCACTACGGCCTCGGCCTCGTCATATCTGTTCTGCCTGACCAGAATCTCATAGCGCGCGTTGCACGTGAGCTCGTTGCTTCCGTTGATCAGCTCTATCCTGTCAAGAGCCTCCAGGGCCTTGTCCAGCTCGCCGGAGCGTATCAGCAGATCTGTCAATTCGTAGTAGTAGCTGCTCTTGGACGGGTAATCGGATATAAGGCTTTCGTAGATGCTGACTGCCAGGTCGGTCTCGTTGATTCCGGAGTACAGCCTGGCCATTGCGAGGCGGTACCATGGATTCCCGGGGTCCAGGACGGATGCTCTGTCCAGCAGGTCCATGGCCCGGTCCGTCTCATTGCGGTTGAGGCTGATCATTGCCAGATAATACATGGCGGCGTCGTTCCCTGGGTCCATGCTCAGGCATCTGGACAGTCTGGCTTCTGCGTCAGGGTATTCTTTGGCGCAGTACGCGCGTACACCTTCTATAAAATAATCTTCAGCGCGAACGGTGTCCTTGTCTCCGGCGGCGGCATCGAGCACTGCGGTGAAAGCCAGGACAGTCAGAGTGAATTTGACAATTACGGATTTCATGTACAAACAATATCTGTGGACAAAGATACAATATTCGAGCCGAAGATGCAGCAAATTGAATTATTTTTGCATCTAATAAAAAGGCACCGGAATGGCGTCAGACAGCTTAGACCTAAGTACTGAAGAAGGATTGGTCCTGGGATGCTCAAGGCAGGACAGAAGGGCCCAGCGGGCTCTATACGAGAGGTTTTCTTCCCGTATGTTTGTCGTTTGCATGAGGTATGCCAGGGATAGGGAAGAGGCTCAGGACCTTCTGCAGGAGGGTTTTATAACGGTATTCTCGAAGATATCCACTTTCAGCGGCTCCGGTTCCCTGGATGGATGGATGCGCAGGATATTTGTGAATACCGCTCTGATGCGGCTGCGCAAGGGAGACGTGCTCAGGGGGGCTGCTGATGTCGATGAGCCGGCCGCCCGTGGTCTGAGCAGCCCTGATGATGTACTCGCCGGTATAGGCGGTAAGGATATCCTCAGGATGATCAGGCAGATGCCGGAGGGTTTCAAAACAGTGTTCAACATGAGTGTCCTGGAAGGATATACCCATCAGGAGATATCCAGGGAGCTGGGAATATCCGAAGGAACGTCCCGCTCGCAGCTCAGCCGGGCTAGGGCCTGGCTTCAGGAAAGGCTGTTGGAAAAGAGAAACAGGAAATGAAAGAAGAATTGTTCGATAAAAGAATCAGAGAACTACTCGGTTCGTGTTCGGAGACTCCGGATCCGGAGGTCTGGGACAGGATTGAGGCCGGTCTGGATATCCGTCGCAGGCGTATGCGCTGGAGAAGGATAATGTACTTTTCGGCAGCGGCGGCTGTAGTGGTGGGCCTGTTTGCAGTGTCCCTGATGCAGCATGTCGGGACCGGACAGGCCGGCCCAGAGATACAGGTGGCGGAGTCCCAGGAAACCTCCCTGCCGTCCGGAGGCGGGGATCTGCCCAGGACGCTCCCTCTTAAAGCGCTGCCCGGGATCAGTGTTCCGGTTGTTGCGGAATTCTCAGGCCCGGACCTGGCGGCAGGATCGGTCCCTCCTCCCGTCGCAGTGAGGGATGTCCGTGGCCGCGATACTTCGGATACAGCACCGTTGAACGGAATACAGAAAAAGAACGGAGACCGTAGTATTCAGTCCGGGATACCTTCCATATACGATCAGGCCGCCAGGGCGGAATATATCGCCATGGCCGGGGATGTACCGGCCGGGGCCGGCGCTGAAAAGCCGTCATGGTCCCTGTCTGCCGGAGGAAACCTGTCTACGGCACGCGCCTCCGGAAATGTTGATTTCTCGCAGCCGAGCTATTCATGGGGTGCGGGAGGAAGTCAGTCTTCCTCGGGTATTGTGCCTGTGTCGGAACCTGAGCATTACTTCCCTGTGTCGGTGGGACTCGAACTCAAGTATTCGTTCCTGAAGAACAGGCTCGGGGTAGGACTGGGTGTCAACTATACTTTCCTGAAAAGCCGTTACGAGGCATTGGTGGACCGTCAGTACCAGGCGTCTGTGGACCAGTCGGTGCATTATGTCGGAATACCCCTGAACTTCTATGTCGGCATTCTTTCCGGAGAGCGTCTCTCGTTCTATGCCGGCGCCGGCTGCATGATGGAGCGTGCAGTGAAGGTCTCCTACAGCATGACGGACCTGTATTCTGTGAAATACCAGCAGGAAAAAAAGGTTCCCGGGGTACAGTGGTCGGTTAATGTGGGGCTTGGTTTCGAGTACCGTTTCCTGGATTTTATGGGAGTCTATGTGGATCCCCGCCTGACCTACTTCTTCGACTGCGGTCAGCCCTATTCGGTGAGGACGGAGCAACCGCTGCAGTTCAATCTTGAGATGGGCTTCCGTTTCCATATCGGAGCTTGAGCTCCCGGGCCATGCGGGAGGCGAAGATGAATTCTTCCAGATTCCTGTTGTCGGACGTGAGGATGTTGTCCCTGCTGCCTTCCCAGCATTTTTCTCCTTTGTAGATAAAGACCACCTTGTCACCGATTTCCATGACGGAGTTCATGTCATGGGTGTTGATGACGGTAGTGATGTTGTATTCTGCCGTAATTTCCTGTATCAGGCGGTCTATCATGACGGACGTCTGAGGGTCTAGTCCTGAATTGGGCTCATCGCAGAACAGATACTGGGGATTGAGGGCTATGGCTCTGGCGATGCCGACCCGCTTCTGCATACCTCCTGAAAGTTCCGAGGGATATTTATCCCCTATGTTCTCAAGACCTACCCGCCTGAGGCAGAACTCTACTCTGTCTGCTTTCTCCTCCCGGCTCATCTGTGAGAAAAAATCCAGCGGGAACCTCACGTTCTCCCTGGCCGTGGCGAAATCGAACAGTGCGCTTCCCTGGAACAGCATGCCCATCCTGCAGTGTATTTTCTTCTTCTCCGCAGCAGGAAGCCTGTTGAATACAGTCGTATCGAACAGTACTTCCCCTTCTTCCGGTTCCAGCAGTCCTACTATGGACTTTAGCAGAACGGTCTTGCCCGAGCCGCTGGCGCCTATGACCAGCGAGCATTGGCCCGGCATGTATTCCACTGAGATGTCCTTGACTGCCGGGCGGCCGTCAAAATACTTGGATAGATGGCGTACAGTTATCATAGCATGATACGGGTGAGGATAAGGTTGAACGTGAGAATCAGGGCGCTGGCCACGACTATGGCCTTGGTGGCCGAGCGGCCTACTCCCAGGGAGCCTCCTGTCGCGCAGTATCCGTAGAAGGCGGATATGGAGCTGATGATGAAGCTGAATACGGCGGTCTTTATCAGGCTGTAGGTGATGTAGTACCCGTTGAATGCAAACTGGATGCCGGTCAGGTAGTCGCTTACCTTGATCATTCCAGTGAGGACTATGATGAGGTATCCTCCCAGCAGGCCGACTATGAAACTCATCAGGGTAAGCAGGGGGTTGAGGATTGTGGTGGCGAGTATTTTCGGCAATACCAGGAAGTTGGCGGAGTTGATCCCCATCATCTCCATGGCGTCTATCTGCTCGGTGATGCGCATCGTGCCCAGCTCGGAGGATATGTTCGAGCCTATCTTTCCGGCCAGGATGAGGCATACCATCGTGGAGCAGAATTCCAGAATCAGGGATTCGCGGGTCATGTAGCCTATGTACATCTTTGGCAGGAACGGGGAAGTCATGTTGTTGGACGTCTGGATGACCAGTACTGCGCCTATGAACACGGAAATGAGGGCTATCAGCGGGATGGAGTTGATGACCAGTTTCTCCGTCTCCACGAAAAACTGCCTTACTGACAGCCTCCACTTTTCGGGTCTGCTGAAGACCCGTCTGAGGAACAGCAGATATCTGCCTGTCTCATATAGGAAATTCTTTATCAAAACGCTGATGTTTGTAGAAAGTGCCCCCAAAGGTACGAAATTTAGGTTTTTGTTCTTACATTTGCTGCCAAATTTAGAGTGTGTGAAACTTTTGTACAACATAGGCATATCCCTGTATTTTCTCGGTGCAAGGATTGCCGCCCTCTTCAATCATAAGGCCGCCTTGTTCGTGGCCGGCAGGAAAGGACTTCTCAGGACTATACAGGAGAAGATGAGAGAACGCGGAGACAGACAGACTGTATGGTTCCACTGCTCTTCCGTGGGGGAGTTCGAGCAGGCTAGGCCATTGATAGAGAGATTGAGGAATATAGAGCCGGACATGTACATAGTGCTGACATTCTTCTCTCCTTCCGGCTACGTGCTCCGCAGGAACTACAGTTACGCGGATGCCGTCTTCTATCTTCCGATGGACACCTCCCGCAATGTGCGCCGTTTTCTGGACGCAGTGTCTCCGTCGACAGCGATATTCGTGAAATATGAGTTCTGGTACAACTATCTGACCATGCTCAAGGAAAGAGGTGTCAGGACCTATATCATATCCGCGATATTCCGGCCCGGACAGATATTCTTTCACTGGTACGGCTCATTCATGCGGAGAGTCCTGCGTTCCTACACCACGCCCTTCGTGCAGAATGAGGAGTCCCGTAGGCTTCTGGCCGGCATAGGCGTGGACAATGCGGTGATAGCCGGAGACACCCGGTTCGACCAGGTACAGTCCATATATCAGCACAATGACATTCACAACGAGGTGATGGAGGCATTCATATCCGGTCATCGGGCATGGGTGGCCGGAAGTACTTGGGACGAGGACGAGTACGTGATATCCAGGTCTTTAGATACCGTGCGGGACGCCAAACTGATATTGGTGCCGCATGAGGTGCACTCCTCTCATATCAGGCGCATCCGCAGCATGTTCTCGGAATATTCGGTGATACTCTACTCAGAGTGCGCCGGACAGGACAGCGGAGTGCGGCGCAGCATGGCGGAGTCAGCCGACATTCTGGTGATAGACAGCGTGGGCATGCTCTCGAAGATTTATAAGTACGGCAGTTTCGCCTATATCGGCGGCGGGTTTTCCAGTAGCGGCATACACAATATCCTCGAAGCGGCCATATACGGCTGTCCGGTGATATTCGGACCTCATTATGAGAAGTTCCAGGAAGCCAAGGACCTGATCTCTCTCGGGGGAGCGTTCAGCATCTCCTCATGGGAGGAGCTGCGTCCTCTTCTGGAGAAATGGCTCCATGCGCCCGAACAGCTGGAGCGTCCGTCTCTGGTATGTACGCAGTATGTCGAGAGCCATCTTGGGGCATCGGATAAAATAATGGAGCACATTTTTAAAAAATACTGAATATTTAAAAACGTATAAATCCCCTTTAAAATCTCAATTCTGGTAAATTTTCTGATATCAGCCTGTTGCATCAATCGGAGCAGGAGTGTAACTTAGCGTCCGCAAAATGTTTCAGAGATGAGTGACGAAGGAAGTTTATGCAGGACGTACAGCGCCACGTGCCTCGGTATGGATGTGGTGAGAGTGACGGTGGAGGTGTCCATAACCATGGGAGTGGGCTTGTTTCTGGTGGGGTTGCCGGACAATGCCGTGCGGGAGTCCCTGCTGCGGGTTACGACGGCCATGCAGCGCAATGGTTTCAGCATTCCCGGAAGGAAGACCGTAATCAATCTTGCTCCGGCGGACATCAGGAAGGAAGGTTCGGGTCACGATGCGGCCATAGCGGTGGCGATGCTGTCCGCCTCCGGCCAGATGTTCTTTCCGCAGCCGGAGAGGTACCTCATCATGGGCGAGCTGTCACTGGACGGGAAGCTCAGGAAAGTGAGGGGTGCTCTGCCGATAGCGGTGCAGGCTGCGCATATGGGTTATGAATTCCTGGTGTTTCCCCGTGATTCGGCTCCCGAGGCTTCGTGGGCGGAGGGAGTGAGGGTCTTCGGGGTGTCGGACCTGCAGGAGATGGCTGTGGTGCTCGGCGGGGGCAGGGAGGCGGAGGCGTACGAGGTGCGTCACCGGGAGTACCGTCCATTCCCTGAGGCCGCTGCCTGTGATTTTTCGGATGTCGCCGGACAACCGTTTGCCAGGAGGGGACTTGAGATTGCTGCCAGCGGTGGGCACAATGTGCTGCTTTCCGGTCCGCCTGGCTCTGGAAAGAGTCTTATGTCCAAGTGTATGGCCTCCATCCTTCCGCCCATGACGCGTGAGGAGGCGCTTGAGACCAGCATGATATATTCGGTGGCGGGACTGCTGCATGACGGATCCGGTCTGCTTCTGCGCAGGCCCTGCAGGGCGCCTCATCACACGGCCAGTACCGTGTCCGTTGTGGGAGGCGGGGCCAGGGCCATGCCCGGTGAGATTTCATTGGCGCACAACGGGGTTCTGTGTCTGGACGAGATAGCGCAGTTCTCACCGTCAACATTGGATGTGCTCCGTCAGCCGTTGGAAGACAGGAAGATTGTCATCTCGAGGGCCAGGTACAAAGTTACTTATCCGGCGTCATTCATGCTGGTCGCCTCCATGAATCCTTGTCCTTGCGGCTATGCCGGAGAACAGGACGGCAGGTGCACCTGCTCCCCTGGTATGATTCACCGCTACAGGAACAGGGTGTCCGGTCCTTTGTTGGACCGCATAGACTTGAATATCAATGTGAGACAGGTTGACTATTCTGTGATGTCAGCATTTCCGGAGGCGGAAGGAAGCCGGGAGATTGCGGTCAGGGTGGCGGCGGCCAGGGATATCCAGCACCGCCGTTTTGAAGGGGAGGGCATTCACACCAACGCCCAGATGCTGCCGTGCCACCTCCAGCGTTATTGCCGTATAGGAAAGAAGGAAATGGATCTGCTGCAGAAGCTGATGGACAGTTACCGGCTTTCGGCACGCGGATATGTGAGGGTGCTGAAGGTGGCGCGTACCATCGCCGACATGGCGGGGTCCGTCGAAATAGAATCCGGACATATTTCGGAGGCAGTGCAGTACAGATTTCCGGAAAATGTGTAATTTTATCGTTTAATTTGAAATTACATATGGGAAAGATTACAATACACGGTATATCCGGCCTCGAGGAGGCGGCCAGGGATTTTCTGAAGCAGACCAGGGGAGTCTCCGTCTATGCCTTTTACGGCTCCATGGGAGCCGGAAAGACTACGTTTATATCCGCGCTGTGCTCTGTCCTCGGAGTGACGGATGATGTGGCCAGTCCCACTTTTACCATTGTCAATGAGTACCGGACTGCCGACGGAGTACCGGTGTATCATTTTGATTTCTACCGGATAGAGAAACTGCAGGAGGTCCTGGACATCGGTTATTGGGAATATCTGGGAAGTGACGGCATCTGTTTTATGGAATGGCCGGAGAAGATAGGGGACCTGCTGCCGGAGGATGCCCTCAAGGTGTGCATTGCAGAGGAAGAGGACGGCTCGAGGACAGTGACGTTCTAAGATAATTTTGTAATTCCGGGCCTGTTGTGTAGATTTGTATTATTTATAACGACACTATATGCTGAAATATCTGGTAATAGGAAGCGGTCTGGCGGGGCTGTACACGGCCCACAGGGCCTCGGCCCTGGGTTCTGTCCTGGTGGTGACGAAACGGGCCCTGAGGGACAGCAACTCGTTCAACGCACAGGGCGGCATAGCCGCGGTGACCGACATTGAGGACAATCCTGAGATTCACTTTACGGATACGGTGATAGCCGGCCGGGGCCTGTGTGAGAACAAGGCCGTGGAGATACTGGTTCAGGAGGGACCGCAGCGCATCAAGGAGATAATAGCCGAGGGCATGAAGTTTGACACCGAGAACGGCAAGCTTTCCCTTGGCCTGGAGGGAGGACATCACCGCAAGCGCATACTGCATGCCGGAGGAGACTCTACCGGGAGGTATATTACGGAATTCCTTATTTCCAAGGTAATGTCTGATCCCAATATTACGATACGCGAGAATGTTTCCGTGATAGATTTTCTGGTCCGCGACGGAGTCTGTTACGGAGCCCGCTGCTGGGATGAGGAGAAAGGCTGCGAGGAGTTGGTCTATGCGGAGCATACGTTCCTGACCTCAGGCGGTACCTCCGCCATATATACGAGGACAACCAATCCGGAGACCACCATCGGTGACGGCATTGCGATGGCCTATAAGGCAGGCTGCCGGATTATTGACATGGAGTTCATCCAGTTCCATCCTACGTCCTTGTATCTGGAGGATTCTCCGAAGGCATTCCTCATCAGCGAGGCCGTCAGAGGAGAGGGCGCCTGGCTCCTGAACAAGGATGGAAAGCGTTTCATGCTTCCTGTCCACGAACTGGCCGAGCTGGCCCCGAGGGATATAGTGGCGCGGTCGATATTCAGGCAGATGGCTATTGACGACAGACCGTATGTGGTGCTGTCCCTCAAACACCTCAATCCTGACAAGATAAGGAGCCGTTTCCCCAACATCCTGGCCAAATGTGCGGAATACGGCTATGACCTGACGGACTGGATACCGGTTGCACCGGCGGCGCATTATACCGTAGGCGGAGTGGCCTCCGATCTCTGGGGACGCTCCGATATCCGCAGGCTCTATGTCTGCGGAGAGATAGCATCAACCGGAATAATGGGCGCCAACCGTCTTGCCTCCAATTCCCTGATAGAGTGCCTCGTATTTGCCCACAGGGCTATAGGTGTGGCCGAGGAGTGCGGTCCTGTAGGGGACCTGCCACGTTTCGACCTGCAGTATACGAAGGACGAGTCCTGCGCTGAGCGTTACTTTGCGCTGAAAAGGCAGATTGCCCACATGATGAACAACTGCTCCGGTATTATCCGTTCGGAACTGCTTCTCTCAACAGGCCTCAATCTGGTGAAGAAGGAACTCAGGGATCTGGGCCCGGAGCGGCATGAGTATTATGACGAGGCGTCGCGCAAGCTGCTCACGGTCGCGTATCTGATTATGACCGGAGCCAGATTCCGCAGGGAGAGCCGCGGCGGACACTACAGGGAGGACTATCCGACACTCAGGGAGGAGTTTGCTCTTCATACCGTGCAGCGTGCAGGCGAGAAGCTTTCTACTAAAAAAATCAATGAACAATAAAACCGTGTAAGAATATGAAAACTGAGCAGCTCCGCCGGGAGGAACTGGTGGACAGATTGATCGATTTGGCAATAGATGAGGATATCGCTTCGGGGGACGTGACTACCGACTCGATAATTCCTGAGTCATCAATGGCTGTGGCGACCATGACCGCCAAGGCTGACGGTGTGATATCCGGTCTGCCCATAGTGGAGAAGGTATTCCGCAGGTTTCAGAGAGATATCGTGTTCAAGCCCGTCGTGCATGATGGGGACAGTGTGAGCAGGGGAGATGTGATCCTGCGCATAGAAGGCAGCTATCCGGCTCTGCTGAAGGCGGAGAGGACTGCCCTCAACTTTTTTCAGAGAATGTCCGGAATCGCTACCGAAACGGCAAAGTATGTCGCAGAACTCAAAGGAACCCATACCCGTCTGCTGGATACACGCAAGACGGCGCCCGGCATGAGGGTGACTGACAAGATGGCTGTCCGGGACGGCGGCGGAACCAACCACCGCATGGGACTCTATGATATGGTCATGATCAAGGACAATCATATCAAGATGGCCGGATCCATTTCCCAGGCCGTGGAACAGGTGCGCTCCAAAGTGCCGTCCGGCATCAGGATAGAGGTTGAGACCACAACTCTGGACGAGGTTAAGGAAGCTCTGGAGGCCAGGGCGGACATTATCATGCTGGACAACATGTCCACGGACATGATGCGTGACGCAGTGAACATCATAGGCGGCAGGGCCAGGACGGAAGCATCGGGAAACATGACTCTCGGAAGACTCCGCGAGGTGGCTTTGACAGGAGTGGATTTTATCAGCGTAGGAGCTTTGACACATACAGTCAAGGCCTTGGACATAAGCATGAACATCCAGTTGACACCGGCCTACCTGACCAAAGCGATAGAAGACCTCAAGCGCAGGTACAACGCCGTGATTCTGGCTCATTACTATGTGCCCGTGGAGGTTCAGGATGTGGCTGACTTCGTGGGAGACTCCCTGGAGCTCTCGCGCAAGGCCGCAGCAGCCGATGCAGACCTGATAGTGTTCTGCGGGGTGAGGTTCATGGCGGAGACCGCGGCCGTACTGTCTCCAGGAAAGAAAGTGCTGCTGCCGGTTCCCGACGCCGGCTGCTCGCTGGCAGACGGAATTACAGGAGAGGATCTGCGGGCCTGGAAGAAACGGCATGCCGACGGAACAGTGATTTCGTACGTAAATACTACGGCGGAGACCAAGACCGGAACGGATATATGCTGTACTTCGGCCAATGCTGTCAGGGTTGCTGAGTCGGTATGTGCGGCGGCAGCCGGCAAGCCTGTGCTATTCGTGCCTGACAGGAATCTCGGCGGATATGTCAATCTGACTTCCGGGTTGAAAATGGAACTGTGGAAGGGCTGCTGTCACGTGCATGACCGCATCACGTCCGAACTGGTGGAGGATGCCTTGGACAGGTATCCTGAGGCAGAGATTCTCATTCATCCGGAGGCAGCCTGCTCGGTTGATCCTGGGATAACCGGCAATCCCCGCTGCTTCTTCTACTCCACCTCCGGTATTATCAGGCACGTCAAGGAATCGGACAGCAGGCAGTTTGTAATCGCCACCGAGCTGGGAGTGATGCACAGACTGCGCCGCGAAGCTCCGGACAAGGAACTCATTCCCTTGACGGATACTCTGATATGCGGTGATATGAAAAAGATAACCCTGCTCTCCCTTTTCGAGACACTGCTCCATCAGAGTGCCCGCAATACAGTAACGCTGCCTTCCGGAACAATTCAGAAGGCAGCGTCACCAGTGCGTAAAATGCTGGAACTATAGGTTCTCGGCAATAATGGAGCGTATCTCTTTTTTCGCTGCTTTCCAGCGAGGAATATCGATTTTAGGTCCTACTACCTCCACTACTTTGGAAGCGGTGATGGAGCCTACGCGGCCGCAGATGTCCAGCGGCATGCCAAGGGCATGGGCATAGAGGAATCCGGCGGCATACAGGTCTCCGGCACCGGTGGCGTCCTTGACGTCGGCGGGGCAGGCGTCTATGTGGTGGAACTCGTCCCCGCTCTTGATGAAGGAGCCTTTGGCGCCTATTTTCACCACGGCGATGTCGCACATGCGGGCGATGATGTCCACTGCTTCGCGGGGGCTGTGGCGGGTGAAGGACTCCGCTTCGGTCTCGTTGGCGAAGACGATGTCTACATACTGCTCCACGATGTCGTGGAGGAAGGTGTCGTTGGACTCCACTACGTTGTATGATGCCATGTCAATGGCGATGTAGCAGCCGGCCTCCCGGGCAAGCCTGACGGCCTGCCTCAGGAGCTGCTGGTTCTGCACCAGATATCCTTCTATGAAAAAGTAGTCGTATCCGGTGAAATATTCCGGTTTCAGGTCCTCGGGGCACAGCTCCATTGCGGCTCCGAGATAGGTGGCGAAGGTCCTTTCGGCGTTGGGCGGTGTGATGAATACAGAGGCTCGTCCGGAGTCCTCCTTGCCGGTCAGCAGAATCGGCTTGATGCCGTTGCGCTCCTGGTCCGAGCGGTAGAGGGCGCCGACCTCGTCATCTCCCACCTTGCCGATAAAGCCGGATGGCATGCCGAAGACAGCAGTGCCGGTGATGGTATTGCCGGCCGCGCCTCCGGCCACGTACTGCGCTCCTATTTTTTTGAGTACCTGCCAGATTTTGTTGCCTGTCTCCTTGTCGACATGCTGCATGCTCCCCACCGGCAGGTGGAACTGCCGCAGCAGGCTGTCATCGGGGAGCACCGCGAGTATGTCGGTAAGGGCGTTGCCTATTCCGAGGATGGATTTCATTCCCTGAGAGGATTACAAGTCGTTGTTCAGCTGGCGGATGTCCACGCTCTCCTCGCAGTCGCCGATGAGCCAGCGGCTGAAGAAGTCTGCCATCCTCCAGAAGAAGTATTCGTTCATGTCTCCGAAGCCGTGGCGCTGTCCGGGCAGGTAGAGCATCTCGAAACGCTTGTTGGCGCGGATGAGGGCGTCGGCTACGCGGATGGTGTTGGCGGGATGAACGTTGTTGTCCATGTCACCGTGCACGAGCATGAGGTGACCCTTGAGGTTCTTGACGAACTCGTGGTTGGCCTCGATGCTGTAGTTGAACGTGGTGTCGCCCTCGGCTGTAACGATCTCCTTCACACCGTGATGGGTCTCGCTCCACCAGCGGTTGTAGATGTTGTTGTCGTGGTTGCCGGCGCAGGATACGGCTGCCTTGTAGAAGTCAGGGTAGGTGAGGATGGCTGCTGTCGACATGAATCCGCCGCCGGAGTGGCCGTGGATACCGACCTTATTGACATCCATGTACTTGCGCTCTGCGGCAAGGTTCTGGATTACGTACTTGTGGTCAGCGAGAGGGTAGTGGCGCATGTCACCGTAGCCGTAGTTGTGATACCATTTAGAGCGGTCGGGATGGCCTCCTCTGTGGCCTACGGTCACTACGATGAAGCCGAGCTGGGCCAGACGGTCCACGCGGGTCATGCTGGCATTCCAGGTATAGTTGGTGGACTCTACCTGAGGACCGGGATATACGTACTCGATGATAGGATAGAGCTTGGTGGAGTCGAAGTCGAAGGGCTTGTAGATGACGCCCCAGAGGTCGGTTACACCGTCAGCAGCCTTGGCTGTGAAGATTTCGGGATACTTGTAGCCGTAAGCCACGAGGCGGCTGATGTCGCAGGCCTCGAGGTCCATGATCTTGGCGCCGGAGGCATTGTAGAGAGCGTTCACAGGGGCTGCGTCCACTCTGGAGGCATTGTTTACGAAGTACTTCAGGTCATCGGGCATCCAGCTGTCATTGTAGTAGTCACCGGGATTGAGCATCTTCAGGCCGGAGCCGTTGAGGCCGACACGGAAGAGGTGGTTGTAGTAGGGATGCTCGTTCTTGTCGAAGCCGTTGGCTGTGAAGAATACAGTCGAGGTGCTCTCGTCCACGCCCATGATGGCTGATACGTGGTATGCGCCGTTGGTCAGGGGACGGATGAGCTTGCCGTCAGCACCGTGCAGGTAGATCTGTGCCCAGCCGTTGCGCTCGGAGCGCATTACGATCTGGCCGTTCTTCAGGAGCTCGAAGTCGCACACGTCGATGTAGGTGTTCAGACGCTCCTCGATCAGTACCTGTACCGAGTCGGTGCCGAGCCAGTAGCGGCAGATGTCCACGCGGTGCTCGTCGCGGCTGGTACGGGTGAAGTAGAAGGAGCTGTTGTCACCGAGCCATACGGCAGGGGTGTAGTCGGCGTAGCGGTCCTTGTTGGTGAACGGCCTGTTGTGCAGTACCAGGGTCTGGTCCTTGAATGCCCATACGTTGAGGTTTCTGTAGGATTTGTCCTGCATGTCGAAAATCATCAGGTAGCTCTCAGGGCCGGGCTCGCCGGGCATCTGGTATTTGTAGGTTTCGAGCCGGGGACGGGGCTCGGCGGTGGAGTTGATCACCCAGAGCTCGTCTATGCCCGACATGTCGAACTTCTCCATGAGGAAATGTCTGGAATCAGGAGACCACAGTCCCCATACGGGATACCTGGCGGCGGAGTCCCTGTCCTCTACACCGCTATAGTTGTTGCCGCCGTAGGCAGCGTCCTTGGTCCCGTCAGTGGTCAGGGCGAATTCCACGATGGTGGAGTCTTTCTCGTCCTCCATGGCCTTGCGCAGGTTGGCCATGTCCATGCAGTAGAGGTTGTAGCCCTTTGCGTAGACAACGCAGCTGCTGTCGGGAGCTATGCTGGCCCATTCGGGGAAGTCTTTCTTCTCTTCCCGGTCGGTCACGTCGGTCAGTTTCCTGGAAGCTATGTCGTACTCGAAGCGGAAAACCTTCTTCTCCATTTTGGGGTTCTGTCTGGCGGCCGCGGAGGTGTCCTTGTCATCTTTCACGGGCTGGTCTATCGTGGACTTGATGCTGAATGTGAAGGTGTTGTCATCTTTCAGCTCGAAATTCTGGAAGGGAATGTGCTGAGCATCGAAGGGGTCCTTGATGATTGTGGTCAATTCCATTGCAAGCTTGTCCATGTCGAAGACAGCTGTCTTGGTCTTGGCTGCTGGGTCCACGATCCAGTACTGTACTCCTTCGGGGCTCTTCCATTCGTACCAGAATTTGTCCGAATTGGGGAACCATGAGGGACGGATGTTCTTGGAGAACACCATGCTGTTGATCTTGTTCGGCGAGAACCGCTCGGCCAGGTCGTAGTTGGCCTCGGTTACCGGTGTCTGCTGGGACCAGGCCAGGGGCGCGGTCAGGCACAGCAGGGCGATGATTGCGATAATATTGCGTTTCATAAGGTTGAGAGTTGTTTTAAAAAGGATGTAAATATAAAAATTATTTGATAAATCTGGGCCATTCGCCAATTTCCATCCCGTGAATATTTCCTTCGTCGATGTGGACCCGGATGGCGGTGCGTACCTGGTGGAAGCCCTGGATGCCGGCGGCACCTGGATTGACGGTGAGCATGTTGTATTTCTTGTCGAAGATGACTTTGAGGATGTGGGAGTGGCCGCAGACGAAGATGTCGGGCAGATGGGCGTTGATGAGCTGGAAGGCTTTGTAGTCGTAACGGCCGGGGTAGCCGCCGATGTGCATCATCAGCACTCTCTTTCCCCCGCACTCGAAAAACTGTGTGTACGGGACTCTGCCGCGGACCTGCGTGCCGTCGCAGTTGCCGTAGACTCCTTTGAGCGGCTTGAAATCCGCAATCTGCAGCAGGGTCTCCTCGTTCCCGAAGTCCCCCGCGTGCCATATCTCGTCCACCGGCTCGAGGAACTTTTTCAGCGGGTCGTCGAACCAGCAGTGGGTGTCTGAAATGATTCCGATGTACATGTGTCGGTTGTCGTATTAGTGAGGGCAAATATACGGCTTTCGCGGTTTTTTTGTTTACATTTGTGCCCGGACCGTTAAATTTATTCAGACGATGAGTTCTCTTCCATTCAGAATAGGCCACGGCTACGACGTGCATGCCCTCGGCGAGGGGCTGGAGCTGTGGCTCGGCGGGGTGAGGATCCCGCACACCAAGGGCTGTATCGCCCACTCGGACGGGGACGTGGCCATCCACGCTCTCTGCGACGCCATGCTCGGGGCCCTGGCTCTCGGCGACATCGGTCAGCATTTTCCGGATACTTCGGAGGAATACCGCGGCATAGACAGCAAGATTCTGCTGCGGCGGGTGGATGCCTTGGTCCGCTCGCATGGCTATGCAGTATCCAATGCCGACATCACCATCGCCGCACAGCGTCCCAAGCTCGCCCCCTACATCGTCCGGATGCGGCAGACCTTGGCCGACATCCTCGGAGTGGACATCTCTCAGGTCTCTGTCAAGGCCACCACGACCGAGCACCTCGGCTTCACCGGCCGCGAGGAGGGCATCGCCGTCTGGGCCTCAGTCCTGCTGCAGGCTGTATAGTGTGCGCCAGATGCGTACGGTGCGGACGGCCTCTGCGACGTCGTGGACGCGGAGGATGGAGGCACCGCGCTCGAGGGCTGCCAGGTGCAGGACCTGGGTCTGGGGCAGGGACTCCTCTGGGGTGATGCCGAGAAGACGGTAGATCATGCTCTTGCGGGACACGCCGACGAGTATCGGACGGCCAAGGGCGGCGAAACGGTCCAGGCCGGCCAGCAGCCGATAGTTCTGCTCCACAGTCTTGGCGAACCCGAATCCGGGGTCCGGAATCCATTCCCTGATGCCGTGCTCAGCGGCCCGGCGGCCGAAATCCCCGAAGTAGGCCAGCACATCCTCCACCACATCTTCATACTGGCACAGCGACTGCATGTCCGCCGGAGTGCCGCGCTTGTGCATCGCCACGTATTCCAGCCCGAGCCGTCCCACCAGCGGCAGCATCGCCGGATCGTCCTCCCCCGCCGATATATCATTGACCAAGAACGGGCCGACCGTGTCGAAGCAGCGTTCCACGACCGAAGCCCAGTAGGTATCGACCGATATGCGGACACCGTCCCCGAAGGCCCTGCGCACCTCCCGCAGGAAAGGCCCGAGCCTGCGCCATTCCTCCTCTGCGCCCACTCCCTGCGATCCCGGACGGGTCGAGCATGCACCTATGTCTATAATATCGGCGCCCTCGGCCAGCATCTGCTCCGTGCGGTCGAGGGCCTTGCCCAGGTCCACCTCTCCGGAGGGGCCGAGGCAGCGGCTGGAGGCAAAATAGGAGTTGTCCGTGAGGTTGACGATCCCCATGACGGATATCCTGCGGTCGGGGGAAAATGCTGCGCTGTTCATGTCCTGTGAGTCTTTAACGGACCGCCAAGATAGGAAAAAATGGAGTATCTTTGCGGGCATGGAAGTATTTTATTCAAATGATATCCGCGACGGGAGGATCCGCCTCTCTCCCGAGGAGTCCGCTCACTGCGTCAAGGTGCTCAGGCACAGGGCCGGGGATGAGGTCTATGTAAGCGGAGGGGACGGCAATCTCTACCGCTGCTGCCTCGAGGAGGCGGACAGCCGTGCGGCCGTGGCCCGGGTGCTCTCGGTCGAGGGCGGCTTCGGGACGCATCCCTACCGGCTGTGGATGGCCGTGGCTCCGACGAAGAATATCGACCGTTTCGAGTGGTTTACCGAGAAGGCTACGGAGATGGGAGTGGACCGGATCACACCCCTGCTCTGCGCCCATTCCGAGCGGAAGGTGTACAATCAGGAACGTGGGCAGAGGGTCATCGTAGCGGCCGCCAAGCAGTCCCTCAAAGGGGCAGTGCCGCAGCTCGACGGACTTACTCCGTTCCGGGCCCTGATGGAGGAGGTGCGCTCGGCAGGGTTCTCCGGGAAGAAGTTCATCGCATACTGCGACAGCGATATAGCGGCGGGGCTGAATACCCGTGTGCCGCTGATGGAGACGGTCGCCGCCGTGAAGGCAGGAGGGGAGGAGGCTGCCGGAGAGGCCCAGCCCGGGGCATTGTTCCTGATAGGGCCTGAGGGGGATTTTTCCTCGGAGGAGATCGCAGAGGCCCTGGAGGCCGGTTTCGAGCCCCTGTCCCTCGGACCCTCGCGCCTGCGCACCGAGACTGCGGCAATTCTCTGCGTATCCGCGGTGTATATGGCGCTCTGCTGCATTTGAAATCTGACTTGATATGAAAAATACCGTAGACAAAACTGTGGCCGCATCGGCCTTCGCGGATTCCAAGCCGCACTACGCCATTCTGGACGGGCTGCGCGGAGTGGCCGCCCTGGTGGTGATATGGTATCACGTGTTCGAGGGCTTCGCAACCAGTCCGCTGGACCAGAAGTTCAATCACGGGTATCTGGCCGTGGACTTCTTCTTCATCCTCTCCGGCTTCGTGGTCGGATACGCTTACGATGACCGGTGGAAGGGACGGCCGGGGGACGCTTCCGGAGTCCGCGGGGGCATGAGGATAAGGGATTTCCTCAAGCGACGCCTGATCCGTCTGCATCCGATGGTGGTGCTCGGCTCGGTGCTGGGAGCGGTGACCTTCCTGATTCAGGGCTCGGTGCAGTGGAACGGGGCACAAGTGCCTTTCGGGGCGGTGATGCTGTCCATGCTGCTGGGCATGTTCCTGATTCCGGCTTATCCCGGGGCGCCCTACGAGGTGCGGGGCAACAACGAGATGTATCCGCTCAACGGCCCTTCCTGGTCCCTGTTCTTCGAATATATCGGCAACATCCTCTATGCGCTGGTCCTGCGCAGGCTGTCCACCCGCTCTCTGGCTGTGGTGGTTGCGGTCTCCGGCCTGGGCCTGGCGGGTTATGCTGTGGGCGGCCTCTCCGGCTTCGGCCATCTCGGAGTGGGCTGGTCATTGACGGACCTGAACCTTCCTGGCGGCTTCCTGCGACTGATGTTCTCGTTCGGTGTCGGGCTGCTGATGTCCCGCGGCTTCCGGCCGTGGAAGGTGCGCGGGGCGTTCTGGATCTGCTCGGCGGCTGTCATCCTCCTGCTCTCGGCTCCCCGTATCGGAGGAGAGGACCGTATGTGGCTCAACGGTCTTTACGAGGCGGTCTGCGTCACCTGCGTCTTCCCTCTGCTGGTCTACATCGGAGCGTCGGGACGCCTTGCCGGCCCTGTCTCCGGACGCATCTGCAAGTTCCTGGGCGACATATCCTATCCGGTCTACATGATACACTATCCCTTCATGTACCTGTTCTATTCCTGGACCTTTACCGGCGTGCCTTTCTCCGAGGCGTGGCCGTGGGCGGTGACGGTGTTCCTGGGCAGCATAGTCCTGGCATACACCGTCCTGAAGGTGTATGACGAACCGCTGCGCAGGTGGCTGGGCCGGAAGTGGCTGTTGCAAGTGCGGTAAATTTTATCTACTTTTGTAAGTCACAACATTAAAGAAGACAAGCGATGGGTATAAGTTTTTTCAAAGTCCCCAATCACCGCGTGTTCCACTACGAGCCCCGCTACTGGGACGAGCGGAAGGAACGCCGCGAGATGGTCAAGAACGAGACGCTCCGCGAGAAAGCCCTCCGGGAGGGCAGGGAGTGGAAGGACGAGTCCTACAGGCCCGGCATGTATATCAGCGGCAAGTTCCAGGAACAGGCCCGCAACAACAGACGCGGCTCGCTCAGCAAGAATCTCACCCGTATCATAGGACTGGTGTCGGTCGCCACCTTCCTGGCGCTTCTGTACTTTTTCGCCAAATACGCGACGATAGTCCTGGAGGGCATACGATAACAGGATACGATGCTTAGGATTCTGCCTCCCAACATATCCAACCTTATAGCCGCCGGAGAAGTGGTCCAGCGCCCTTCCTCTGTCGTCAAGGAACTTCTGGAAAATGCCATAGACGCCGGAGCCGGCTCGGTCAGCGTCATCATCGAGGATGCGGGCAAGACCCTGATCCAGGTGATCGACGACGGCTGCGGCATGACTCCGGAAGAGGCGCGGCTCTGCTTCGAGAGACACGCTACCTCCAAGATAGCGCAGGCCTCCGACCTGGACTCGATCCTGACCTACGGTTTCCGTGGAGAGGCACTTCCGTCCATTGCCGCCGTGGCCGAGGTCACTCTTAGGACCAGAAAGAAAGGTTCGGACACCGGCTCCGAGACCGTCTTTACCCCCTCCGGCTTTGTCTCCCAGGAGGAGGCCGCCATGCCCGAGGGTACCAACATCGCCGTACGCAATATATTCTACAGCCTTCCTGCCCGGAGGAAATTCCTCAAGTCGGACAACACCGAACTGCGGCAGATCATCGCCGAGTTCTCCCATGTGGCCCTGTGCCGTCCGGAAGTGGGAGTAAGGCTGGTTCACAACAAGAAAGACATCTACAACCTCCGGCGGGCCAACACTCTCAAACAGCGTATCCTCGAGATAGAGGGACGCGACATGGGCAAGGAGCTCATCGATGTGTCCTCCTCGACCCGCATTATCAGCATAACCGGTTTCGTGGGCAATCCTCAGGATGCCCGCCGCAGCGCCGGCAACCAGTATTTCTTCGTCAACGGCCGCTACTTCCGCTCCGCCTATTTCCACAAGGCGGTCATGAAGGCCTACGACAAGCTTGTCCCAGACGGTTCCTATCCCTCATACTACCTCTTTTTCAGCGCCCTCCCGGAGAATGTGGACGTGAACATCCATCCTTCGAAGACGGAGGTCAAGTTCGAGAACGAGACGGAGATCTTCGAACTGCTTACGGCGGTGGTGAGGGAGGCTCTCGGACGCAACTCCTTCATTCCTACCATAGATTTCGACCATGATACCCTTCCCGACATCCCCGCTCCGTCGCAGTTCCATTATTCAGGCGGAGGCAGCTACGCAGGAGGACGTCCTGCGCCTCAGAGGAAGGTGGATTACGGGCCGATTCTTCCGGAACCTGCTTACGGCAGGGCAATGCCTGCGGCCGTCACCGAGGCCGCAGGCTACGGTACAATCTTCGAGGACAGCGGTACGGTGGGCGGAGGAGCCGGAGTCCTTCAGATTTCCAGCCGCTATATAGCTACTCCCATGCGCTCCGGCCTGCTGATCGTGGATGTACGGAGGGCCAGGGAAAGGATATTCTATGAAAGATACCTTCGGCAGCTGGACGACAGTTCGCCTATCACCCATCAGGTCCTGTTCCCCTGTGAGATTGTCCTGCCTGCCGAGAGATATCATCTGCTGATGGAGGATGCCGCAAGGCTTCGGCAGCTGGGATTTGACATTGAGCCTGCGGGAGACTTCACCATTGCCGTCAAGGGGCTGCCCGAGGGGTTCGGGACGGATGTGGAGGCTGTGCGGAAAGCAGTGGATGACATTGTGGCAGCGCTGATGGATGCAGGGCCGGAAGGCCTTGGAAAGGCTGCCGCGAGGGAGGAAATGGCCCGGAAACTGGCCCGCTCTGCTGCATCGGGGGGTGATACCCGCGTTTCGGGAGACGAGGCACGACTTTTGGTAGATACCTTGTTTTCATGCGCTGAACCTGAGATTTCGCCCTGCGGCAGGAAATGCATGTTTATATTGACAGAACAAGACATAGAGAAGAATTTATGAATTACGGATATTACCGACCCGGACTGCCTTTCGTAGTCAAGAATCTGATAATCATCAACGCGATAGTCTTCGTGGTGACGATGTTCGCCCAGAACTTCATGTACGGGACTTTCTCGCTGTTCTATTTTACCTCGCCTTTCTTCAAACCCTTCCAGCTGATTACATATATGTTCATGCACGGGGGCTTCTGGCACATCTTCTTCAACATGTTCTCGCTGTACATGTTCGGCAGCGTGCTGGAGAACTACTGGGGCGGGAAGAAATTTTTCCTGTACTACATGGTCTGCGGTATCGGCGCGGGACTGATCAACGAGCTGGTGATGTACCTGCAGATAGCCTTTGCCGAGACTCCCGGGCTGGTCGAGGCTGCCATCAACCGGGTGCCCACTGTAGGAGCCTCCGGTGCCATCTACGGTCTGCTGCTGGCCTACGGCATGATGTTCCCCAACAATGTGCTGCAGTTTGTATTCCCTCCCATTGCGATGAAAGCCAAGTGGATGGTGATCATCTTCGGCGCCATCGAACTACTGTCCGGTCTGTCCGGCAGAGGTGGCAACGTGGCGCATTTCGCCCATCTCGGCGGAATGATTTTCGGTGTCATCATGATACTGTACTGGAAGAAAAAGAACAGGCTGTACTCCTAGAACCGTGCGCTTCCGATGAGCAGGAAGAAAAATCCGTTCCTGAGCCTGTCATTCCGGCTGGTGGCGACAGTATTCTGCGTACTGCTGCTGCTCAGCTATGTGTCGGCGCTGATTGATCCCGGCATCTTCCCGCCGGCGGGATTTTTCGGCCTCTATTTCATTCCGGTGCTGGCTGTCAACGTCCTGCTGTTGATAATTGCATTGCTGCGGTGGTCCTCATCGGTGTGGATTCCGGTAATCGCCCTGCTGCCCTCCTTTTTCTTTCTGGGATTCTTTTTCCGCGCCGGAGACCGCAATTCTCTTCCAGACAGGGTGGTCGCGGAGACGGAAGGACTCAGGCTTCTGACCTGGAATGTGGGAGGATTCCGCTCCGGGGACGGGTGTGCCGCGGAAGAGAGCCTGGCCGGGGTCGTGGAACTGATAGAGAGAGAGTCTCCGGATGTGGTGTCCCTGCAGGAGTTTCGTGCTGACGATGCCGCGGAGCTTGGACGCATGTTCCCCGGATATCCTTACATAAGGAGGCATTTCTACAGGCTGCGCAGCGGAGACTGTGTCGGCAATCTGACTCTCAGCCGCCTGCCTCTGCGCGGAGACGGGTACCTGCCGTTCAGAGGAACTACCAATATGGTGCTGTATACTGATATTGAATACGGGGACGGTGTATTCCGTCTGTACAATGTACATCTGGAATCTAACAACATATCCCTTGCCTCGCTTATCAAGGAAATCAGGGGCGGATATGATGAGTTCTCACAGGAACTGGCTGAGGCTCACGAAAAAGTTAAGAAATCTTCATCCCGAAGGGGCGGTCAGGTACGGGCTTTGCTGGAGAATATATCTGAGTGCGGTCTTCCAGCGGTGATCTGCGGAGATGTCAACGATACGCCGATGTCCTATTGTTTCAGGACCCTGTACAGAGGAAGAAGGGATACGTTCTGTGAGGCAGGGAAGGGTTTCGGAGCCACTTACAGAATATTGTGGCCGTTGCTGCGCATAGATTACGTGTTCGTCCCGGAGGAGTCGCAGGTATTGGAGCACAGGACTTTGAGGACAGGGTGGTCTGATCATTATCCGGTGTTGGTGAAAGTACATATGTAAACATAACAGATATGAAAGATAGAAAAGAACAGATTGAAGAAGCCTTGAATGTGTTGAGGAAGGGCGGTATCCTGCTCTATCCGACGGACACAATTTGGGGCATAGGTTGTGACGCGACTGATGAGGCGGCCGTCAACCGCGTCTTTGACATCAAGCGGAGAGCCGATTCCAAGAGCCTGATTATCCTGGCCTGCGACATGGACATGGTGGCCCGTTATGTCCGGGAGATTCCGGAGATGGCTGTCACGGTAGAGACTCTGAGCGACAAGCCTCTGACCATTATCTATCCGGAGGGAATCAATCTCGCTCCAAATGTCACGGCAGAGGACGGCAGTATCGCCATCCGTATTCCCAAGAATGATTTCTGCGTGGAACTTGTCCGCCGTTTCGGCAAGCCGATAGTGTCTACATCGGCCAATGTCTCCGGCACTCCGGCTCCCCGCCGTTACGTGGATATTCCGGATGAGGTTAAAGCAGCTGTCGATCTGTGTATTGATCCATCGTTTGACAAGAGTTCGACAGGAAAAGCCTCTTCGATTATAAAACTCGGACTGCGCAATGAAGTGCAGGTTATACGCGAATAATTTCAAAAATTTTTTGTATTTTCTAAAAATTGTATACCTTTGCGCTCCGATTCCAATTGAGCTATGGTGTAATGGCAGCACGACAGATTCTGGCTCTGTAAATCTAGGTTCGACTCCTGGTAGCTCAACAAAATGATGGCGAGATAGCTCAGCTGGTTAGAGCGCATGATTCATAATCATGAGGTCCCCAGTTCAATCCTGGGTCTCGCTACTGATAAAAAACACTGAGGATGAAGCACTTGTAATCAAAGTACAGGTGCTTTTTTATTGCCTTGTGTGTAAGCGGGACCGTAAGGTCAGTAGAGGCGGGTGAGGCAGGATCCTCGGAAGTAGTGGGCGAGGATGCTGTCGAATGTGTACCCGCGGGCGCTCATGGCAGCGGCTCCAATCTGGCAGAGGCCTACGCCGTGGCCCCAGCCGGCACCGTGCAGGATGAACCCGGACGGTATGGAGGAATCCCCGGTGTGAACAGTATCCACAACAAATGCCGAGCTGTACAGATGCGACTCGGACAGCCAGCGGCGTATCTCGAGTTCCTTGCCTACGGTGGCGGTCCGCAGCGTGCCCCGGATGAGCAGTTCGATGATGCGTCCGGAGGCCCCGCGGCGCAGTGGTCTGAGTTCCAGCACAGGGCCGAAGTCAATGCCGGAGCGGCGGCGGAGCAGGTCGCTGAGTTGCTCCTGCGTGTATTCGACCCGCCAGCGGTAGAAATCGGCGGTCTCCTGGTCGTAGGAATTCAGGACGGTGGAGAGCAGTGCCGGGTCGGAGGTGTTGCAGAAGGCTTCGGGCGAGGACAATATCCACTTGCGGGCAGTCTGTTCATCGGAAAGCTCCGGCAGAGGGTCCGAACCGTTGGAATCCCGTACGGGCCGTAGGTAGGCATAGTCCTCGTCGGCCCAGCAGGCGGAGAACCGCTCGGATACTCCCCCGCAGCATTTGGAAAAGCGCGTGTCGCAGATGGCCCCGTCCGGTCCGTCGGTCAGCACCATTCCGCGGGTAGCCTCGATGGCCCGTCGGATATTGGCGTTTCCCGCCCTGAGCAGCCCCTGATACCTCTGGCAATGGTCATCCGCGCATACGTCGAAGAGGGTATGGTCCTCCCGGTCGTACCAGCGGATGATGCTGTCAGCGGAGGTGTCGGGTGCACCGCGGCTTCCGGACTCCACGGTCGCCCCTCCCCCGAGCGTAGGCCGCGCCAGCAGCCAGGACCGCGAGATGACGGCATGGGCCTTGAGAAATTCTTCAGGCGCATCCCCGTTCATCTCCGAGGAGATAACACTCAGCAGGTAATCCTCTGTCAGCACGCTGTTTATGGCCACAAGCCCGTCCTCCGATGGCAGAATGGTCAGCCCGCCGGAGAACAGCTGGTCCTCCTCCCGCTCCCAATGGAAATTGATCCCTATTTTGACCTTGTGCAGCACGAACCCGTCCGAAGGCCGGAACTCTAGCCTTCCGTAGCGGCGTCCCCTCCATTCCACTTGCCCGTTCCTGAGGGTGAAGACCTCCTCGCCGCCGTTCATCCTGACCCGCAGCAGAGGAGCCGTGAGCAGCCCCACGTCGATGACCGGCTGCCAGGAAGTGTTGACGGTCTCCTGGATGATTGTCCTGAGCACCTGTAGATTGACCCTCCGGTAATCCTCCTCTGCCGGAACGATAAAGACCCCTCCGAGGTCGACTGAAGCGGGACTGATGCGCACGCTCCTGTCTTCCGGGGCGAAATAGCAGGACGGGCGGTGGGCCTTGCGCGGAATGACGAGGATACGGAACAATGCCCCGGAGCCGCCGTCAGCGGGCGTCTCCCTCCAGCAGAGGATATTGAGCTGCGGCTCGCCGGTGGCCGGACTGACGGGCAGGGAACGGAGCACCCGGAGGAATGCGGCGGCCGCTGAAGCCCCGTCCGGAGCGGTAATCACCGGCAGCCCGGAAATGTATCCCGAAGTTACGGCAATGACAGCACGGCCCGGGCGCATGACGGTCACGGGTCTCAGCCGGTCAAAATGCGTCTCGACGGGCAGGAACCCCCTGCAGCCCATCTGGAAATGGAAATGGTCGGGGGCGCTGGCTCCGCTCTCCGGGCCGTTGTAGAAGACCACCATGTCGGGGAAGGCCTCAGCCAGGCGCAGCATGTCTGGGAAGCGGCCGGCTATGCGCTGGGGCGTGTGCTCCACGGCCGGGACGGTGTAGTGTTCGGGGAAAATGGGAAAGGGATTGACCAGCGCCTCGTAGCGGCGGCCGTCACAGCCCGCGAAGGGCAGGGCCTCCTGCTGCGCCGGACGGTTGTCCCGGCACAGGAAGCAGGGCCGGGCCTTTATCGCTGCGGCATCGGTGCGGGCCAGGGTCGAGACGGCCCGGGCAGGGTTGAACTGCACCCGGACGGGCATCCCGCCGAGGTCTATTTCCTTAGTTTCTATATTCTGCAGGTCACGGTATCTCCGCGCCGCCTCCGGCCATGCGGCCAGCTGTCTGTCGAACAGGTTGTGCATTGTCTTTTACTGAATTTCCCAGTTGCTGATGTTGTGAGTCTCCCGGTCGAAGCTGATGGCGACCTTGATAACGGGGAGGCCGCAGAGAGCGAAGCGGTCTGGGTACTGTTTCAAGTCTATCTGCTGCATGGCTGTCTCGGCGGCTGAGTCGAGTTTCAGCTCCACCAGGTATAGTCTGGTGGCAGTGCGCATGACCATGTCCACCCTGCCTTTCGGAGTGCGGACCTCCACGTCAGCGTAGTAGCCGAGGAGGGAGAAGATGATGTAGAGCACCTGCTGCCAGTGGCCCTCGTAGTCGGTATTGTCGGTGTAGGGGACGGTTCCGAGGAAGGTCTGCATGGCCCTGAGTGCTCCGTCCATGTCATCTTCGAGGAGACATTCCGCCATGGTTATGAGGGTGGACGAGGCCGATATGGTGTCGGTAGTCACGTAGTACGGTATCAGTGAGCGGAAGAGGCCGATTCTGACCTCCTGGTTGGGTATGCCAAGGGTGTAGGACTCGGTTAGGGGATTTCCCTTTTTGATAGTATAATATCCGCTTTGGTACAATAGGGGGATGATGCTGCCGATCCGCTCGGTAGGGGTGTCGAACTCTTCTTTGCCCACCCTGCAGGTCTCTCCAAGCTGGATGGGTGTCATGCGGAACTTACGGATCATCTCTATCAGGTATGCCGGCGTTCCGCTGCCGAACCAGTAGGCGTCGAGCTTGGCGTTGGCGAAGGCCCTGATGAGGCTGAACGGGTTGTAGATGTCGGGGGAGGGCCAGGTGAAGTGGTAGCCGTCATACTTGGCTTTCAGCTTGGCGAATGTATTTTCGCGGCTCAGGCCCAACCTCTGCGCCAGTGTGTCCAGGTCGGGGCTCATCTGGGTGAGAATCTCTTCCTCAGTGATGCCGCATACGGCTGCGTACTGCTCCAGCATGCTGATGTTCTCCAGGTTGTTGAGTTCGCTGAAGATACTCAGCTGGGAGAACTTGGTGATGCCGGTCATGAAGACGAACCTGAGATACGGGTCGCAGGCCTTGAGGGGGCTGTAGAAGTTGCGCATGACGTTGCGCAGCACCGGGAGGGTGGTATCCTCGTGCACTACGTCCAGCAGGGGGGCGTCGTATTCGTCGATAAGTACGACCGCCTTCTGCCCTGTCTGTGTACAGGCTCTTTGGATGATGCCGGCAAGCCTGTCGTTGACTCCTTTTTCCGCTTCTACTTTGCCGTATATATTCTCGTATTTGAGCAGCTGGAGGTTGAGCATGGACTCGAGCTGCTCTTTCTCCATGTGCTTGGCCATACTCATGTCGAAGTGCAGCACCGGATGCACCGTCCACTCTTTTTCCAGCATATCTATGGCCAGCCCCTTGAAGAGTTCCCTCCGTCCCTCGAAGTAGCTGTGCAGCGTAGATACCAGCAGTGACTTGCCGAACCTCCTCGGGCGGCTCAGGAAGATGTACCTTGCCCCGGAGTGGGTCATGCGGTATACGTACTCAGTCTTGTCGATGTACATGTAGTTCTCATTCCGGATATCCGCGAATGTCTGTATGCCTATAGGGTAAAGTCTCTGCTGTGTGTCCATGGTCTGTGTGTCTTCGGGTATTCCGCCTCAAAGTTACGAAAATATTTTAATTATTTCCAGGCAGCGATACCGACGATGAAGGCTTCGGGGATGAGGCCGATGTACCGGCTGTCCATGGAGTTGAGGACGTTGTCTCCGGCGAGGAAGCAATAGTCGCTGCGGAAGGTATAGCATGAGACGGAGTCTGCATCGGGCATGTCTCCTGTTTCATACTCGATGAGTCTGCCGTACAGGAAGATATTGTTTTCGGTAAGCCTTATGGTGTCTCCTGCACCCGGTATGTACAGCGGCCCGTAATCTTTGATAGTCCAGACGGTTCCGTCCGGCAAGACGGCTGCTTCGAACCTCAGGACGGTATCGGCTTTGAGTACTGAGTCAGGTCTGCGGGAAAGCCATCTCTGATACCGCTCAGCTCCGATAACTGTTGCCGGCAGCGAGGAGTTGTAGTAGTATCCGTTGCGGATGCCCACAGTGTCGCCAGACCTTCCTATGCATCTCTTTGCGTAGACGTAGTTGATCCGGAAGTGAATTTTGCCGGTTGAGTCAGGGTATGGGTAGTTGAATATGACGATGTCTTCCGGCCGGACATTCCTGAGTCCGGGCATCCGGAAAGACTCCATCACCGGGTCCGAGAAGTCGTATTTGGTATAGATGCGGGCACCCATCAGCAGTTTGTTCACGAAGACGTGCTGTCCGTCATGCAGGGTAGGAAGCATGGAGCCGCCTCTGATAGTGAAGCGGTCGGTCAGGAATACCGGAATCGTTACAGCCAAGGCAGCTGTTGCCAGTGCCATGAGAAGGATAATCCGTATAATCTTTGTGGTAGGTATTTTCATAAATTCTACCTGCAAAGTAAAAGAAAAGTTGTCTATTTGAAAACAATGCAATATCTTTGAAAACAAAACGACTATGAAACTTCTCTCCCGCATATTGATATTTATGATAGGTCCTGTGCTGATTTGCACATGTGCTTCGCGGGAAACTGTCTTGTTGCGCAGGGAACTGAGGACGTTTATGTCGAATACAGTTGTGACTCCGGCCGGCATGCAGGGAGTCGATACTGCGGGTGTCTTTTTCTATAAAGACAAGTCTGACCTGCCTAAGTTGATATTCTACTATGATTCTGCATCATGCAGCGACTGCGAAATTGCACATCTTACCAGCATAGAATGGCTCTACCGCAAGAGTTCAGAGGATGGTACATTTGAAGTATTGACCATATTCTCTCCGAAGCCTGAAGATTACGAAGTCGTGAGGCGGCTGCTGGATATACACAGGTTCCCGTATCCGGTGTATATAGATTTCGACGGACGTTTCAGGAAAGCCAACAGTTTCATCCCGGAGGATGTGCGTTTTCACACATTTTTGACAGACAGTGCAGGGAAGATAGTGTATGTGGGCAATCCTTCAATGAGCGAGGACCTTAGGACAGCTTTTGAAAAGGTACTTGAAAGTATTGCCAAATGAATGTTTTGCGCAAAAACAGATAAATCAAATATTAATTTTAAAATCAAGCAGCAATGAAGAAGACAATTATTCTCATTCTCGGAGGGGCGGTAGCCCTCACTCTTTCTCTTTTCCTGAGTATCTGTGCGATATCTCAGAGTAACGCTGAATCTGACGGCGGACTTTTCGAAACCAATGTGGAAGCGTTGGCAGGTGTCGAGCATTGGGGAACATGTGGCACAGTTGACCCGTATTGCGATGCAATTTGTCCAAATTGTGGTAATGAGGTCTGGGCAAAAGGATATAAAGGACCTGGTAAACTGACCAATTGTACATGCTCTCAATCAGTAATTGAAAAATAATATCGGGCCTTAAACTGTATTTTCACATTTATGATATGGATGAATATTAGTAAGGGAACAATCCTAGTTTCCTTATTTTTCCTATTTTCATGTTCCGGTGAGGTATCTTTGTCCGTGACGTTCCCGACAGAACGGAAAGCCGGGTGGGAACTTGTCTCAGACGAGTTGTATGTCAATGTTGTATACGATTTGTGGGAGTACAAGTCTTGTCTGCTGGTACCAGTGGCGGACATGAAGACGGGGCACAATCTGTGGATATACGACAAAAATACCGGCAAGCGGATATGGTCCGGTATCAGCGACGGCCGCGGACCGGGTGAGACCATAGGCGGGCTGCAAAACACTTATTTTGCCGATGGCGTGCTGACATATTACGATGACATGAAGGGGAGCATACTCCGTTATCAGATAGATTCGATACTTGCCGGAAGTTTTCTGTACAGGGAGGAGCGGTATGATCCTCCTACGTGGACAATGAGTGTGGTGGAGTCTGGAGACAACAGGTTGTTTATGAAGAATGTCGGCTATTCAAGTCCGGACCTGCATGAGGTAAGCAGGTTTGAGCTCCAGGACCGCGCTGGACATACTCTGTGTCAGTACGATTATTCCCCGGTAAGCGACCCGGAGCTGCGTTTTTATGAGTACATGTATACGCCTTACTCCGCATCACCGGACAAGAGCCGTCTGGCTATAGGAACATTGCATGGGACTGTGCTGGAAACGTACGGCATCGGGCAGGACAGCATAGCTCCTATAGCGGTCAGAGTATTTGAGGAGCCGGACATTGACGTATCCTCCGGCGGCTATGACTACAATGAGCGGACAGTCCTGGGATTCTATGACATATATGCTTTCGACGACAGGATTCTGGCAGCGTATGACGGGGAGGTCAATCCCTATTGGAACAGCGGTGACAGGCAGACTTACACCAAGATAGCGGTCTTCGACTGGGAGGGCAACCCTCTGGAGCTTATCCACACTGATTATAAGATAGAAAGGCTTTGTTATTCTGAGACTGAGAATACAATTTATGCTGCCGTGATGGACCGCGACGGCATAATGTATTTAGCGAAGATGGAGCTATAGGTCCCGGCTCTGCAGCAGCCATTTCCAGACGGGAAGTATTTCTATGGCCCTGCCGTCGGGGAGGGGGATGGAGCCTTCTTCGTCGCGGGTGACGATCACCATCCTCGAAAGGCTCTCGGCCCGGTCCAGCCGGACAAGCGCATTGACCTCCCTCTCCTTTGTGTCGGGGTCGTTGAGCGTGACGCAGGCCTGTACGGCGTATCCGGCTTCCGGTATGTAGAAATCGACTTCGGTATTCTTGTGGTAGAAGTACAGTTTGTCTCCGTAGGTCCTGCTCAGGTGGACGGCGCAGAGGTTTTCGAACAGGGGGGCGGCAGTGTTGCTGAGGAAAATGCTCAGGAGGCCGTTGTCAATGAAGTAATGCTTCTTGACAGTCTCCCTTTCCGTAGATTTGGTAGCGTAGTTCTCAATGGGCAGGAGGATGTATGCGTCTTTGGCGGCTTCGACATACTGGATGACCGATGCCGGGGTAGTGTTGATTCCGGTGCTTTTTATCAGGTTGGCTATCCGGTTGTAGGCTATGGGTTTTCCGATGCTCTCGGCGAGTCTTTTGAACACCATCCGCAGGGCGGTCTCATTGCGGATCCTGCCTCTGACGACTATGTCGTTCAACAGGATTTTCTCATACAGGTCGTTCAGCCACCGTCTCTTGTTCTTGAAAAGCATGAGCTCAGGGAATCCTCCCCACAGGAGATACTGGGAGAGCATTTCCATGACCTTGAATCTCTCCGAACTGTATTCCCATCCCTGGCTAAGCACAATGCCCTGTGACTCAAGATACTCTGAGAAGGAGTAGGGATATACCGTCCCTTCCGTGTATCTGCCCCCGAGGGTCGTGTGTATGTCCCGGCTGAGCATTTTAGCGTTGCTTCCTGTGATGTATACCTGAAACTTCCGGTTGGCAAGTCTCCGGGCGAAATGCTCCCAGCCCTCTATGTTCTGTATCTCGTCGAACATCAGTATCGGCTTTTGCCCGCCGGTGCTTCTGTATGCCTGGAGTATCGTGTCGAAGTCGCCGGCATCCATTCCTATGAGACGCTCGTCGTCGAAATCGATGTAGATGAATTCTTCCGGGAGACGGCCTTCGGACATCAGCTGCCTTGCCCGTTTGAACAGCATGTAGGACTTGCCTGCCTGCCGCACGCCTGTAAGGACGTATCGGCCGCTGCCCTCAAATTCGAACTGCCTGTCATACAGGTCAATGTCTCTGAGAAGTTCCTGTCCCTCGCTTATCAGTATCCGGAATGTATCGATTGTTATTGCCATGTGCGGATATTTTGCTACCGCAAATATAGCAAATTTATATTGCTGATATATAAAAATGGTTAAATTTTTATATTGCTAATATAAAAATCAGTGCCGGGCGCTCATCTCGAACTCGAGGGTGCCGCCTTCGAGGATCTGGCCGATGGTGAGTTTCAGGACTCCGTCCTCTCCGGGCTGGAGCCGTGTGCCGTTGAGGCTGACGGAGCGGACGTAGCGGTTGCGGTCGGAGACTTTCGGGGCTTTTATCTCGAGGGTCCGGCCGTTTTCAAGGTTGATTTTCATGTAAGGGAGGTAGGGGGCGCCGAGGATGTACTCGCCGCTGCCGGGGCAGACGGGGTAGAAGCCCATGGCGGAGAAGATGTACCAGGCGGACATCTGGCCGCAGTCGTCGTTGCCGCAGAGGCCGTCGATGTTGTTGCGGTACATCCGGTTCATGATCTCGCGCTGCCAGTACTGGGTCTTCCAGGGGCTGGAGGTCCAGGCGTAGAGGAAGGGGATGTGGTGGCTGGGCTCGTTGCCGTGGACATAGCCGCCGAGGATGCCCTCGCGGGTGACGTCCTCGGTGCCGGCGAAGAACTCGTCGGGGAGGTGCATGGTGAACAGGGTGTCGAGGTTGGCCTCGAACTGCTCTGCTCCGCCCATGGCCTCTATCAGGCCGGGTACGTCGTGGGGCACGTAGAAGGAGTAGTTGAGGGAGTTGCCCTCGATGAAGCCCTGGCCGTGGGTGCTGAGCAGGTCGAAGTCAGCCTTGAAGCTGCCGTCCTCATGGCGGGGACGGGCGTGGCGGGTGACGGGGTCGAATACGTTGTGCCAGTTGCCGGAGCGTTTGAGGTACTCTGCGGCTATATCGCTGTCTCCGGCAGCTGAGGCCGTCCTGTAGACCGTCCAGTCATCGTAGGCGTATTCGAGGGTTACTGACGCGGAGCTGCCGGATGCCTCCATGGGGACGTAGCCGAGGCGCATCATCTCGCCGGTGCCCTCGTAGTAGGGTATGGAGGAGCTGCGCACCATGGCTTTCAGGGCCCGGGCCGTATCGACAGGGATGCCGGCGGCGATGGCATCGGCGAGGACGGAGACACTGTGGTAGCCGATCATGCACCAGTTCTCATTGGCGTTGTGGCTCCATACCGGCAGGGCTCCGTGGACGCTCTGCTCGGAGTGGGCGATCATGGACTCGATGATGTCATGGCTGCGCTCCCGCTGGATGATGTTGTAGAGCGGGTGCAGGGCCCGGAAGGTGTCCCAGGTGGAGAAAATGGTGTAGTTCGTGAAACCCTCCGCGCGGTGGATGTTGCCGTCCACTCCCCGGTAGAGCCCGTCCACATCGCAGTAGACCGAAGGGTTGATCATCGTGTGGTAGAGGGAGGTGTAGAGCATGGACAGCTGGTCCTCATTGCCCTCGGCCTCGATGACCGAGAGGGCATTGTCCCAGGCTGCCCCGGCCTCGGCCGCCACGGTCTCAAAATCCTTTCCTGCCGCCTCCGCCTCCAGATTCCTGACCGCTCCGGCGGTGCTCACCCCCGACAGGGCGACCTTCACCTCCAGTTCCCGGCCCTCCGAGGGGTCGAACTCGAACCAGGCAGCTATCTTCCTGCCTCCGATTTCCGGGAAATTGTGCTCCAGGTCGAACTTGCGGTAGAACCCGTTGTAGAGCACTTTCCCGAATTCCTTGTAGCCGTACTCGCGTATTGGCCTTGAAAACGATATCGCGAAGTAGGTGTAGTTGGTCCGCGCCCAGCCGTTGGTGATGCGGTAGCCGGTCAGCAGGGTGTCGTTCTCGACGCGGATCTGGCCCCAGAGCACCTTGCCGTCGTAGTTGTAGATGCCGTGGATGAGGTCGAGGATGACCCGCTGCTCCGAGGCGCCCTCGGGGTAGGTGTAGCGGTGTACGCCTGTCCTAGGGGTGGCCGTCAGCTGCGCCCGTATGCCGTAGTCCTCCAGGAAGGCCTCGTAGTATCCCGGCCGGGATACTTCCCGCTCATGTGAGTACCGGGAGCGGTATCCCGCGTCAGGGTCGGCCGCTGTTCCGGGCCGCAGTTTCAGCTCACCGGTGGTGGGCATCAGCAGCACGTCCCCGAGGTCCGAGTGTCCCGTACCGCTGAAATGCGTGTGGCTGAAGCCCACTATCGTGCTGTCGCCGTACTGGTAGCCGGCGCAGTAGCGGTAGGCCTCGGGCTGGTACCGTCCGTCGATGTTGTGCGGCACGGTGTCCGTGTCCGGGCTGAGTTGCACTATCCCGAAAGGATAGCAGGCTCCCGGGAACGTATGCCCCATTCCGTTTGTCCCTATCATGGGATTCACCCATTTCGAAAGGCTGTCGGTTCCCGCCGCAGCCGCTCCGATAACAGTCATCGCTGTCATTGCCAGAGTACAGAAGAGTTGTCTTTTCATACCGCGAATTTATGGAAAAAGTTGATAAATTTGTAGGATAAATTCAAATTGACAATGAAGGAAAATATTGACAGACCGGACAGGATAGAGGTGCGCGGGGCGAGGGTGCACAATCTGAAAAATATCGATGTGGACGTGCCGCTGGGGAAGGTCGTGGGGATAGCGGGGGTGTCGGGCTCGGGCAAGAGCTCGCTGGCCCTCGGGGTGCTGTATGCGGAGGGGTCGCGGCGCTATCTCGAGTCGCTGTCGACATATACCCGCCGGAGAATGACTCAGGCGGCGCGGGCGAGCGTGGACGAGGTGCTCTACGTGCCAGCGGCCCTGGCCATGCACCAGAGGCCGGCGGTGCCGGGTATCCGCAGCACCTTCGGCACCGGGACGGAGCTGCTCAACATGCTGCGCCTGATCTATTCACGCCTGGCCTCCCACCGCTGCCCGAACGGGCATTATGTGGCGCCGTCGCTCAATGTGGCGGCGGGTCTGGAACTGGTCTGCCCGGAGTGCGGGGCGCATTTCTACGCTCCGTCCGCAGAGGAATTGTCCTTCAACAGCAGCGGCGCCTGCCCTGCTTGCGACGGCACCGGAACTGTCCGCACCGTGGATGAGTCCACCCTGGTGCCGGACGAGACCCTGAGTATCGACCAGGGCGCGGTGCTGCCGTGGAATACCCTGATGTGGTCCCTGATGACCGATGTCTGCCGGGCGATGGGAGTGCGCACGGACGTGCCTTTCAACCAGTTGACCCCGAAGGAGCGGGATATTGTCTTTCACGGACCGGCCGAGAAGAAGCACATATTCTACCATTCGAAGAATACCAATCAGGCCGGGGAATTGGATTTTACCTACTACAATGCCGTCTATACCGTGCAGAACGCCCTTGCGAAGGTCAAGGACGAGAAGGGGATGAAGCGGGTGGAGCGGTTCCTGAAGACCGGGCCGTGTCCTGACTGCGGGGGCTCGCGTTTCTCCGAGGCTGCCCGCGCTCCTAGGGTCAGGGGCATTTCCATAGACGAGGCGTGCCGGATGAGTCTGCGGGAACTGGTGGAATGGGTGCGCGGGGTGCCGGCTTCCCTGCCGGAGGAGATGCGTCCGATGGCCGAGAGGATCTGTGAGTCGTTCCTGGATGCTTCGGTGCGGCTGCTGGATCTGGGGGTGGGGTATCTGAGCCTGGACCGCGCTTCGTCCACGCTTTCGACCGGGGAGCGGCAGAGGATGCAGCTTGCCAGGGCGGTGCGCAACCGTACCACCGGGGTGCTCTATGTGCTGGACGAGCCGTCGATCGGGCTGCATCCGGCCAATATCGTCGGGCTGGCCGGAGTGATGAAGGACCTGATAGCCGACGGCAACTCGATAGTACTCGTGGACCACGACGTGCAGATACTCAAGGAGTCGGACTGGATGATCGAGATGGGGCCCGGGGCCGGTTCTTCGGGCGGACAGGTGATCGCGCAGGGGACGCTGGAGGATATCGGGCGGTGTCCGGACTCGAAGATAGGTCCGTTTCTGACCGGGCTGGCAGGAGTGAGTGTCCGGAAGCGGGCGGCTGAGTCAGCGATGTTCGACTACGGGCGTATCCACATCTCGACGGCTGCGATACATACGGTGAAGCCGCTGGAGGTGGATATCCCGAAGGGGCGGTTGACCGTGGTGACTGGAGTGTCGGGCTCGGGCAAGACGACTCTGATACTGGAGAGTCTGGTGCCGGCTCTGCAGGCGATGGTTTCGGGCGGGAAGCTGCCGGACCACGTGCTGTCCGTACAGGCCGACGGCATCCGGCATGCCAAACTGATAGACGCTACGCCCATAGGCATCAATATCCGCTCTACCGTAGCAACATACGCCAACGTTCACGACGAGCTGCGCAAGGTCTACGCCCGCACGCCCGATGCCAAGGCCGCCGGCTGGAAGGACGGGGATTTCTCCTACAATACCGGCCGTCTGCGCTGTCCTACCTGTGACGGTACTGGTGTAATCAGCCTCGACGTACAGTTCCTGCCCGACGTGGACATACCCTGCCCGGACTGCCGCGGCTCCCGCTATTCCAAGGCGGCTTACCGTATCCGCCGGGAGAATTTCGAGGGAACCTATCACTCTCTTCCCGAATTGATGGCGATGGATGTCAGCGATGCTCTCGTGGCGTGCGGGGATCTCAGGACTGTGCGTCAGCGGCTTCAGGTGCTTCAGGACCTTGGCTTGGGCTATCTGACTCTCGGCGAGCAGACTCCCGGACTGTCGGGCGGCGAGGCCCAGCGTCTCAAGCTGGCCAGCGAGATGGGACGCGGCCAGGATGATTCGGTCTTCGTGTTCGACGAGCCGACCATCGGTCTGCATCCCGCTGACGTACAGACCCTGCTGCAGGTCTTCCAGAGCCTGATAGACCACGGAGCCACCGTCATCGTCATAGAGCACGACATCGATGTCATCCGCTCGGCCGACTACGTCATCGACATGGGTCCCGGCGGCGGCGAGGAAGGCGGCCGCATCGTGGCAGCCGGCACTCCTGACGACATCCGCCGCTGCCCTTCCAGCGTCACCGGGCGGTTTATCTGATAATTTGTATAATCTGTTTAAAGTGCTGAGGTATGGAATTGAATGATAAGATTGTGATTTACAGGACAGCTGATGGACAGACTGCTATAGATGTTAAATTGGAACAGGATACAGTGTGGCTCTCCGCAAATCAAATGTCAACTTTATTTGACAGGGATGAAAAGACAATAAGAAAGCATATAAATAATGTGTTTGCGGAGAATGAATTGGAAAGAGAAAACAACACGCATTTTTTGCGTGTTGATGGAGTAAAACAGCCAGTTGCTTTTTATTCCTTGGATGTCATCATCTCTGTAGGATATCGTGTGAAAAGCCAGCGTGGTACTCAGTTCCGCATTTGGGCCAACAAAGTGCTGAAAGACTATCTGGTAAAAGGCTATGCCGTCAACAAAGCCCTGACCGAGCAGCGGTATTCAGAATTGAAACAGCTGGTGGCAGTTCTGGGCCGGACAGTCAAGGCGCAGGAGGCATTGACTTCCGAAGATGCGCTTAACCTGGTGGCGGTTGTCACTGACTACACATACGCACTGGACACGCTGGACAGGTACGATTATCAGCAGTTGTCCGTAGAGCAGACCACGAACGAAGAAAAATTCCACGCGACCTACGAAGGAGCCATGAATGTCATCCGTGAATTGAAGGAGAAGTTCGGTGGAAGCAAGTGGTTTGCCAATGAGAAGGATGATTCGTTCAAAAGTTCCATAGGCCAGATCTACCAGACATTTGACGGACAGGATCTCTATCCCTCAGTCGAGGAAAAGGCCGCCATGCTGCTCTACCTGGTCACGAAGAACCACTCGTTCACTGACGGCAACAAACGCATTGCCGCAACTCTTTTTCTATGGTTCATGGCCGGTAACGGTATCCTCTACAACCCGGACGGCACGAAGCGCATAGCCGACAACACTCTGGTGGCCCTCACGCTCATGATAGCCGAAAGCCGCACGGAAGAGAAGGACATGATGGTGAAGGTCGTCGTAAACCTGATAAACAAGAACAACTAAGAGGTGTGTGATAGCCTGGCTACGGTAAGTACTGTAGCGGTCTGGTTTTGCAATGCTCTGATAAACAGGTCTTTGCAAATATAACGAGTGCTTTTCTGCCCTTTTAGCCCCTCCTGAAAGCACATGCTCTAATCATAACTTAATGACCTAGAGATGATTACATTTTAAGGCCGCTCCTATGCCTGCCGTAAAATTTTGAGAAAACATTTACGGATTTGAGATAATACGCCAATAACCGGATTTGTCCGAACCTTCATGAATGAGGATCCCTCTGTCTCGTAGTACTTTGATGTTCTTTTCTATAGCGCGTTTGGAAATGCCTATCTTGTCAGACATTGATTCGGCAGTGACCGAAGGGTCGGAAATGACTATATCAATGATTCTTTGTCCTGTCCGGCTGATTTTCCCATAATGCTTTTCAGCACTTACACCGAACTTTTCCGTGTTTACACCGAACTTTTCCGTGTTTGCACCGAACTTTTCCGTGTTTACACCGAACTTTTCCGTGTTTACACCGAACTTTTCCGCATTCTGATTTATCCTTTGAGCTACATCTTCTACAGGTATCCGGCCTTGTTCTCCCCAGTTCAAGTTATAAAATGTGGTGAAAAAAGAACCTCCTGCTGTTTTGTAATGCGGCTCTTTCCCAATTGTGAAATTTGGCAGTTTTTCTGTAAGTTCCCGCATTTTGCGTAGACCGGAGCCACGTTGTTCCATGTAGTCAAGCTGTGTGAACACATCGGCGATAACAGGGTTGCGGCGAATAGAAGGTATACTGTAGATGTCTCTGTCCTGAATCTGTGTTCCGTCCGGCATCGCTCCTGGCGAGGAGAATTCTATGCGGTCATCGTATATGTCAAGATGTATTTCACCTCCTATTACCGTATAATCGCGGTGTATGAGGTGGTTGACCAATCCCTCGAATATTGCGCGGTCTGAGTAGTCCGGAAGATTGAGGCGGTAGTCCGGCATCTTCACCCATCCGTTCATGGTATAGTTCTTGATGAAGTCCAATCCGTATTTAAGGAGGAGTATAAGGTTGGCCCTATGCTCAATTGAACTGATTGCGTTGTCCTTGTAAAGTCCTGTCCATCGGGTGCAGAATAGGCGGGACTGAAATACGGTGCAGTTATCTTCAAACAACATTCCAGCGTTGGTCAATTTCCCTTCCGGCGTGATTAGTCCGAATGATACAAGATACTTGTCATCCCAATCCTGACGGGTCTGTTCCTGGAATACATTTGAGAGCATGATGAAAGAGTGCTTGCTTGAATCTACTTGTGCCGGCAACGAGTCCCAAGTCATGTGTGAGCCTTTCAGAACCAGCGACAGAAGTTGTTGGGAGTTGCATTCCACGCTTTCGTTTCCGATTCTTATGAAGGCCGTCCGGGTACCGTCTTGAAAGTAGTAATAGGGAGTGAGTATTCCGGCTTTGACTTTTACTTCAATCAGCGAACGTCCTCCATGTTCTATCGGAGTCAGTTGTATTTCCGGAACAGGATCAAGCCGTGTTTTAATTGTTTCGCTGATAAATTCAGCATCAGACTGAGGATTCTCCAGACCTACAATCTCTCCATTATTGTTTACACCGTAAAACAGACTGCCGCCGTCCGTATTGGCAAAGGCTGATATAGATTTAAGCCATGATTTAACTTTCTTGCGCTCAAGATTTTCCTTGAAGTCGTAGAAGGAACATTCTGCGATTAATATGTTGTCGTGTATCTGCATGAAACCTGTGATGGGAGCCAATGGTATTTCTACAAAAATAAGGAAAATTCTCAGATGTAGGAAATGTATCTATAACATTGATGAAACACAAATATTTCGCTATCTTTGAAAGGTTATTCTTGTATAAGCGATGAAATTATGGAAAGCAAAGGTAAATACGATAAATATGTACGGTTGTTGAGGGCCAACAAAAACCTAATTCTTACAGGTGCGCCGGGCACAGGAAAAACTTTTTTGGCAAAAGCAATTGCAAGAGATATTATAGGAGTCAATAAATCATTTTCGGAAAATAATTTTGCAACAAAACTAGACAATTTTCTTAAGCCCAATATGGAAATTGTAAGTTCAAAAGGTAAAACTCGATATATTGTAAAAGAGGTTGATAAAGCAAAATCTAAAGTATTGGTGACTGGAGAAACTATTTCGCCTAAATATGTGCCTTTTAAAGAAATAGAAAAGGCTTATAATAAGATGTTATGGTGTGGAGGTCAGAAAAATGGTTACGATTCTTATTCATCGGCGTTGGCAAAATGCATTTATGAAAATGAAAGTGCAGTAGATGTTAAAAACGATGAGCAAGAAAAGTATATCGAGCAAGTTCAGTTTCATCCTTCATACGATTATACTGATTTTGTGGAAGGGTTGCGTCCAATTTCTAACGAGGGTAATGAGAATATAGGATTTGAAAGAAAAGATGGAGTGTTTAAGGCATTCTGTAGACGTGCAATACAAAGTGAATATGTCAATGTTGTAGATAATTTTGAAGTTACTTGGCTAAAATTAATTGAGTTATTGAGTAGTCAGGGGTGTTTGGAAATTCGATTATTGAGTGGAAAGCAAGGATTTAGATTAGAACTTAATGTTAACGGAGACGGTTTGGTCAATAGAACGTACGAGAATGGTGATTGTGAGAGGAATACGTGGATTCATGGGAAATCAAAATTTTTTAATAAAGGGCAATTGTATAAGGTTTATAAAGGGTTGCGAGGAACTCCAAGTGGAGGCCATGATAATTATCGAAAAGCAATTATCCAATATATGAAAGACAACCTTGGATTAAAAAATTATTCTAAAGGGAAACATGATGAAAGTGTCTCTCAATCGTTGTATGTTTTTATCATAGACGAAATCAATCGAGGTGAGATATCTAAAATTTTCGGAGAGTTGTTTTTCAGCATCGATCCTGGTTATCGTGGTGAAAAAGGGCTTGTGAAGACCCAATACCAGAATATGATTACTGATGAGTCTGATCCATTCTATAAAGGTTTCTATGTTCCTGAGAATGTCTATATCTTAGGAACAATGAATGATATAGACCGCAGCGTGGAAAGTATGGACTTTGCTATGCGCCGTCGTTTTGCATGGATGGAAGTAAAAGCACTGGAGAACACGGAAATGCTGGATGACTTGTCTGAGATGAAAGAAGAGGTATTGGACATAATGAAACGGCTTAATACTGCTATTTGGGATGAGGAGAATAATAGCGGCATAGAAGGTTTGAGTGCCTCATATCATATAGGCGGAGCATATTTCAGTAAGTTGTTGCTTTATTTAGATAAAGAGCATGAAAATAAAGACTATGCGTACAGGTGTCTTTGGGAGAATCATTTGAAGGGCGTCCTGTATGAGTATTTAAGAGGTACGTTGAATGCAGTTGAAAATCTAAAGAAGCTCGAGAGAGTTTATTTTAATGGAAGAGGCGATGTTGATATTGAAGGATAACTCAACATATTCTTCAACGACGGATGATGTTGAAAAGTATTTTTCTCTCTTGGATGTCGCAAACCGTAATGTCTCGGAACTGATAGAGGAAAATGGCAACAGTTTACTGATTTATCCCTATTCTTTCAGGGATTGTGAGGATGATGCAGGTAAACTGCAACTTTTTTCTGCCCGGACCAGTTGGGAAAAGGGGAGGTGTACAAAAATCAATTTGGAGACAGGGAACCTTGTGGGTTTTATAGGCGTGCGAGGGCAGTCTGTTTCTATACATTCCCGTTTCTCCCAAGATTCAGAAAAAGACTATTTTCTGCATTATATGCTTCAGAAAGTCTTTTATATTAATGTGGTCAATATGATGCATGGGACGAGTGACGAGCCGATTTTTGACTTGTTGATGTTTTTATTTCCTAGATTTTTAAATGAGGCATTGGCGCAGGGTGTATACAAAGCATATAGACGGAATGAATACAATGATGCGAATATACGCGGTGTGATAGATATAAACCGACATATTAAAAACAATATTCCCTTTGGTGGCCGTGTGGCTTACCGAACATGTGAATTCGGTCACGATAATCATGTGACTGAGTTGATACGCCATACGATAGAATATATCGGGAAATCAAAGTTCGGAAGAGCATTGTTGGAAAATAGTGCTGAAACCCGTGCAGATGTAGCGCAGATTATGTCTGCTACACCAAGTTATAGCAGAACAGAAAGAGAGGAGATCATAAGAAAAAACCAGAAGATTGTAAGGCATCCTTATTTTACAAGATATACTCCTCTTCAGAAACTTTGTTTGCGGATACTGAGACATGAACGGTTTAAGTATGGACAAAATGAGGACAAGATATATGGTGTTTTATTTGATGTCTCCTATTTATGGGAAGAATATCTTGCAACGATATTGACAAAACAAGGTTTCGAGCATCCCAATAATAGAAAAAATATAGGGCGGATATATTTGGCAGACTTCAATAAATTCCCCCGCTATGTTGATTTCTTCAGAAAGGACGGAAGTATAGTCGTTGATGCAAAGTATAAAGCTGAAATAAAAAGAGATGATGTCCATCAGGTCATTACCTACATGTATCGGCTGAAGTCCCAATACGGGATGTTTATTTATCCGGCACTTCAAGAACATTCAATCGGAACATATTCTTTGCTGGGATACGGAGAGAAGGACAATGCGAAACTAAAGGCATATTTCTTCTATGTTCCGCAAAATACAGTTGATTATAAGGATTTCATTGCAGAAATTTCAGTATCTGAAAGTAAATTCAGAGAATATATGCGTAATTTCAATTAAATTTTGGATATGGAAATAATCGAAAGAGACAATGGATACGTGCTGCTGCGGGTAGGACCGGAGCGGAAGATGTATGATGCCGGGCAGGCCGGCGGAAGGCTGCTGGAGGAGGCTGTCCGGACGGGGGCAGCGATGGTGTACTGCGACTATTGGCTGCGGACGTCGGACGGGCGGCAGAAGGACAATCCGGTCAATGACTATCAACCGGGCAGTGTGCGGGAGGACTTCGACTTCGGGGCGCTGGTGGCTGTGAATGAGGATCTGATGGAGAAATGGGAGCAGGAGACGGCGGAGGGCAATGCAGAAGGCGGCACGGTGCTGAAATACGGCCGGTGGTATTCACTGAGGCTCTTCCTCTCGCGGCACGGGGCGCTGGTGCATCTGCCGCAGATGCTCTACGGGGTGGACGAGGTGGATCCGAGGGCTTCTGGACAGAAGCAGTTCGACTATGTGGACCCGAGGAACCGGGAGGCGCAGATAGAGATGGAGGCTATTTTTACGGATCATCTAAGGAAAATAGGGGCGTGGCTGCCGCAGCGGACGCGGACGGTAGGAGAGGACGGCGGAATCTATGCCGTCGAGGCTTCGGTCATCATCCCGGTGCTCAACCGTGCAGCCACGATCCAGGACGCACTCCGCTCGGCGCTCTCGCAGCAGACGGATTTCCCGTTCAATGTCATAGTGATAGACAATCATTCCACTGACGGAACATCGGAAAGGATAGATGAACTGGCATCGTCCGACAGCCGGGTGATTCACGTTATCCCGGAGGAGACCGGCCTGGGCATCGGCGGCTGCTGGAACGCCGGCATCAATCATCCGGCTTGCGGACGCTATGCCGTGCAGCTAGACAGTGACGACATGTACAGCGGGCCGGATACCCTGCAGAGGATAGTGGACGTGTTCCGCCGCGAGCGGTGCGCCGTGGTCATCGGCAGCTACATGATGACCGACTTCGACCTGCGGCCCATACCGCCCGGAGTCATCGATCACCGCGAGTGGACCGACTCCAACGGCCACAACAACGCCCTGCGCATCAACGGCCTCGGTGCTCCCCGCGCCTTCCACGCCGCTACCCTGCGCTCCGTCGGCGGCTTCGAGAACGTCTCCTACGGCGAGGACTACGGCGTGGCGCTCCGCCTGACCCGCGAGTACCGCCTCTGCCGCATCTACGACCCGGTGTACAGCTGCCGCCGCTGGGGCGGAAACTCCGACGCCGCCCTCGACATCTCTAAGATCAACGCCCACAACGCCTACAAGGACTCCCTCCGCACCCGCGAGCTCCTCGCCCGCCAGCAGATGAATGGCAATATGATTACCAGCCTTTGAGGGCGAAGCGGCAGGTGACCGAGTAGGTGTACTTGATGGTGCGGAAGGCATCGGAGGCGGAGGCTGCCGGAGCGGCTTCGGCTGAGCCGAGTGCAGCACCGTCCATGCGGAGTTTGCTGTTCTGGACGACCGTGTAGTGGTCTGTTCCGCCGCCGTGTTCTATGATGCTGAGGACCTTCCCGATTTTCTCACCGAGGGCCTCCGCCATGTATTCGGCTTTATCCTTAGCAGCCAGCAGCGCATCTTTCTTGCCCTGCTCCTGGTATTTGAGGATATCCTTGTGGGTCATTTCCCCGATACGCATGGAACTCACTCCCTTGGTGTCTATGACAGAGATGATCCTGTCTATCATCGTGAAATCGTGCAGGGTGATGTCAAGATTCTTGCCGATGAGGAAATCCAGGCCCCGCTCCCTCCAGTAGTCACCCACGTCCTGGGTGCGGATATCGCTGTCGGTGATGCCGATGGAGTGAAGGGCTTCGCGCATCTGCGATTCGATGTCCTCGATACGTACTTTTGTCCTGTATTCCTCGGGTTTGGAGACTCCGTCGAATTCCTCCTCAAAATACTCCTTGATGCCGATGATGAAGTGTATCTCGTCAGGCACTATCTCTACCTCGGAGGTGCCGGTAACCTCGATATAGCGGAATTTCTCATCATAGGGGACACCGTCCTGGGCTCTCATCATGCCGCAGGAGATAATGGAAGCGGCAGCCGCCGCGATAATAAATGAAACAGCTTTCATACTTCAGATGCTTTGTGATTCTGAAATATGAAAGCTGTCAATTACCGTGCCACCCCTCTATCCCTCGACCTTGAAGCGGACTCTCCACCGTCCGTCGGCGAAGTCATGAGAGAGTATCCGGAAGCGCCCGATCTCAGAGGTATTGGAGACGTGGGCCCCGATGCAGGCGCAGGCGTCGTAGTCCCCGACCCTGACTATGCGGAGGGTCTGCGAGACATTCTCCGGCAGCTTGCTCAGGTCGACTATCGCGCCTGCCTCCGACAGAGGTACGAACTCAATGGTGACAGGCAGGGCAGCCGCTATCACCTCATTGACCTTGTCCTCAATGGCCTGGACCTGCTCCGGAGTGGGGCACTCCGCCAGCAGATAGTCGCATTTGCTCTTCTTCCGCTCGATATGGGCGTTGCGCGAGCGGGGACAGCCGAACATCCGCACCATCGTCTGGTTGAGGATATGTTCCGCCGTGTGCATCGGAGGGTATTCCTCCTTGTTGTGCGCGTTGAGCTGGATATCTTCCATTGCCTTAGGACTATAGTACTGTCACTGCAGTGCCGCTGACCGCAACCATCAGCATGGAGCCGCCTACAGTCTCGTAGTCGATATCCACTCCGATGATGGCGTTGGCCCTCATTCCCATGGCCTTGTCCACCATTTCCTGGATGGCTTCGTTCTTGGCCTTATCGATGACTTCCTCGTAGGCCCCGGACCGTCCTCCGACGATGTCGCGGATGCCGGCGAAAAGGTCACGGAATACGTTCGCGCCCATGATGCAGGTGCCGGTGACGATACCGTGATATGCGGTGATCTGCTTGTCCTGCAGGGTGCTTGTGGTAGTGATAATCATAGCGGTGTGAATTTATTTTACTGTGAAATTCCGGATGATGTTCAGGATGACCTCCGAGGCCTTCTCCATGCTCTGCACGGGGAGATACTCGTACTTGCCGTGGAAGTTGAGGCCGCCGGCGAAGATGTTGGGGCAGGGCAGACCCATGAACGAGAGGCGGGCGCCGTCCGTACCGCCGCGGATGGGACGGATGTTGGGCTTGATGCCCGCGGCCTTCATGGCCTCGACTGCCTTCTCGATGATGTGGTAGTGGGGCTCGACCTCCTTCTTCATGTTGTAGTACTGGTCCTTGATGTCCACGGTGACGATGTTGCCGCCATACTTGCAGTTGATGAAGTCGGCGCACTCCTGTATCATCTTCTTCTTGCGCTCGAACAGTTCGAAGTCGTGGTCGCGGATGATGTACTGGATGTCGGCCTCCTCGACCACCCCCGTGAACTTGGTGATGTGGATGAATCCGTCATAGCCCTCGGTGTACTCGGGTCTCTGCCATACCGGGAGCATGTCGTTGAGCTCGGACGCGATAAGTATCGCATTGAGCATCTTGTCCTTGGCGTAGCCCGGGTGGATGTTGCGGCCCTGGATGTGCAGCTTGGCGGCCGCGGCGTTGAAGTTCTCGTACTCGAGTTCGCCGATGGCGCCTCCGTCCATGGTGTAGGCGTATTTGGCACCGAACTTAGCCACGTCGAAATGGTCTACCCCGCGGCCGATTTCCTCGTCGGGGGTGAAGCCGATCTTGATGGGACCGTGCTTGAATTCTGGATGTTCCATGATGTACTCGGCGGCGGCCATGATTTCGGCCACTCCGGCCTTGTCATCGGCTCCGAGCAGGGTGTTGCCGTCGGTGGTGATCAGGGTCTGACCCACATAGTCCTTCAGCTCGGGGAATTCTTCCGGGTCGAGAACCATGCCTTTAGCCTCGTTGAGAGTGATGGCCTTGCCGTCATAATTTTCGATAATCCGTGGCTTGATACCGCTTCCCGGAGCATCGGGAGAGGTGTCCACATGGGAGATGAATCCTATGGCGGGGACGTCCTCTTCTATGTTGGAGGGGATGGAGGCCATCAGGTAGCCGTATTTGTCCAGCACGACATTCTCCAGGCCCATGGCTACGAGTTCCTTGCGGAGCTGCTCGAGGAGGGCGAACTGCTTGTTGGTACTGGGCTGACTCTGGGAGTCAGGGTTCGACGTGGTGTCGAATGCCACGTACCTCAGAAATCTGTCAACTATTTTTTCCATATCTAAGATATTTAACTAAATCAAAATCATACTTGCCGCCATTACCGCCATACCGGCTATGACCCCGATGATGGACAGGTGGTGGTGCCCAAACTTCTCGGCGGACGGAAGAAGCTCATCTAATGCGATATAGGTCATGATACCCGCGACCACTGCGAGGACCGTTCCGTTCAGGGACTGGTCGAATATCCTCGAGAGCAGCAGATAGCCGACGACTCCCCCCACCGGCTCGGCGAGTCCGGACAGGAAGGCGTTTCCGACGGCCTTGCCCTTTTTCCGCGTGGCATAGTAAATCGGTATTGCAACCATTATGCCTTCCGGAATGTTGTGGATCGCCACGGCCACAGCTATGGAAATTCCGGTCCGGGGGCTTTCCATGGCGCTCACGAAGGTGGCCATGCCCTCCGGAAAATTGTGTATAGCAATGGCAATCACGGAGAAAAGCCCCAGCCGCATGAGCCCCGTACTGTCCGGGACGGCGCCGTCCTCCGAGGGGGCGGCGGAATATTCATGGGGATTGTCCTTCGAGGGTATCAGATTGTCAATGAGGGCAATCAGCGCTATCCCCGCGAAGAATGCTAAGACAGTATACAGCAGCCCCGTCCTCTCTCCGAAGGCGGAGCCGAGGCTGGCTCGGGCCTCGGCGAAAAGCTCCGTCATGGAGATGAAGAGCATCACTCCTGCCGAGAAACCGAGGGCAAATGAGAGGGTCTTCGTGCTGAATTTTCTGGTCAGCAGCACGATCACCCCTCCGAGTCCGGTGGACAGTCCCGCGATAAGGGTCAGGAGCAGTGCAATAGGGAAGTTACTGTCGCTCAGCATCGTTATTTCTCTTCAGCGGCGTCAGTTTTCCTGCAGGCCCATATCATGTAGGCGATCAGCAGGATATATACTCCGAGGGCAACCCATACCGCGGGGGTGGAGGACTGCCACTGGGTGTTGACTAAGTTCACGTCGGCAAAGCGCATGATCGCGGATACGACTCCCATCAGGGCGCCGCCGGCGATAAATCCGGAAGCCACGAGGGTACCTTTCTCCTTGCGGGCCTCGTTGACGGCCTTGTCCTTGCTGCGGGAACCTACATACCATGCGACGGCTCCTCCGATCATCAGGGGAAGGTTGAGCTCAATGGGGATGAACATTCCGAGTGCGAATGGCAGAGCGGGTACCTTGAACAGGGTGAGAAGGATGGCGATGGCGGCTCCGATTCCGTACATGATCCAGGGAGCGCTGCCTCCGAGCATGAGGGGCTCGATGACGGCTGCCATGGCATTGGCCTGAGGAGCCACGAGGGCGCCTTCACCGGTGAATCCGAAGGTGTCGTTGAGAATCATCATCACTCCTGCGACGGTGGCGGCGGCCACTATTGTCCCTAAGAACTTCCATCCCTCCTGCTTGCGGGGGGTGGTGCCTATCCAGTAACCTATCTTCAGGTCGGTGATGAAGCCTCCGGCCATGGAGAGTGCGGTGCAGACAACACCTCCGATAATCAGGGCGGCGGCCATGCCGGAAGTGCCCTTGAGTCCTGCTGCCACTAAGATGATGGAGGCCAGGATGAGGGTCATCAGGGTCATGCCGCTGACGGGGTTGGAACCTACGATGGCTATTGCGTTGGCGGCCACTGTGGTGAAGAGGAAGGCGATGACGGCAACTACCAGAAGGGCTATTACGGCGTGCCACAGGTTGTCCAGAACTCCGAAGTAGAAGAAAACGAACATCAGGGCCAGAGTGATGAGCAGACCGATGATAATGATCTTCATCGACAGGTCTCTCTGTGTGCGGGCTTCCTGAGCTTCGGCGCCGGTCTTCTTGCCGCGGAACTCCTTGCCGGCCAGACCGAGAGCGGACTTGATGATGCCGGCGGACTTGATGATGCCGATGATGCCGGCTGTGGCGATGCCTCCGATGCCGATGTGGCGGGCGTAGTTGGTGAAGATTTCCTCAGGCGACATCGAGCCTACGGTCGCCGTCAGGCCCGATCCCATCAGGTCCACTACGCTGTTTCCGAAGATCAGGTTCATCAGCGGAATAATGATGAACCATACGAGGAACGAGCCGCAGCATATTATGAAGGAGTACTTGAGTCCTATGATGTAGCCGAGACCGAGGACCGCCGCTCCGACATTGACCTTGAAAAGCAGCTTTGCGTTGGTGGCCACCTGCTCACCCCATGGTAGTACCCTGGAGGTGAAGACCTCGGACCACCATCCGAAGGTGGATACGATGAAGTCGTAGAGACCTCCGATCAGGCCGCTGATAAGCAGTGTCTTGGCTCCCTTGCCTCCGGATTCGCCGCTGACCAGTACCTGAGTGGTGGCGGTAGCCTCGGGGAAGGGGTATTTGCCGTGCTGCTCCTTGACGAAGTATTTGCGGAAGGGGATGAGCAGCAGAATGCCCAGGACTCCTCCGATGAGGGAACTGAGGAATATCTTGGAGAAATCGACTGTCAGTTCAGGGTATTTGTCCTGCAGGATGTACAGGGCCGGGAGAGTGAAAATAGCTCCAGCAACAATAACCCCGGAGCAGGCTCCGATGGACTGGATGATGACATTCTCCCCCAAGGCATTCTTGCGCTTGAATGCGCTGGAGAGTCCTACCGCTATTATAGATATAGGTATGGCGGCCTCGAAGACCTGCCCTACTTTCAATCCGAGGAAAGCTGCGGCAGCAGAGAAGATGATGGTCATCACGAGGCCGATGGTCACGGACCATACTGTTACCTCAGGATAGACTTTGTCCGGATTGAGAAGAGGCTGGTACTTCTCACCGGGCTTCAGTTCCCGGAATGCGTTTTCGGGAAGAGTTACTTTTTTATTTTCTTCGCTCATAAGATAGGTATTAGGAAGGTTTGGGTTTAAGACAACAAATTTAATAAGAGATTTCGATATTGTCGGTTCTTTCCAGCAGAAATCTGCTGCAGTTTTTATGGAATGGCATGTAGTCGTTGTTGACAGTAATGATGTTGGCCTTGAAAACCAGTTCGTCTACAGACTTGGCGTATAGGACCGGCAAGTCGAATGTCTCGAAGGTGTTGCCGGTTATAGTGATCGCTCCCGGATGTCCGCCGTGGAAATACACTGTCTGCTTATGGAGATCAGGTATTTCTGGGTAGATGGAGATTACTGCCGTTGTAAACTGGTACATGCTTGTGAGGGCGTTTATGAAGCGATTGCCTTTTATAAGAACATCCCGGCAGGCTCCGGACTCATACCAGCCGTTGCAGTCTCCGCACAGCAGGATGGCAGATCCGGAAGTATGGTCAAATATGTTGTCTTCCACCACTGTCCGACGCGGGGAACTGAAAAGGGCACCTCTCGCTCTGTTGTTCCTGACAGTGTTGCCGGAGAAGATGACCTCAGGGGTGCGGCTCAGGTTCTCTATGCCGATGTTCATGCGTTCGGGGTCGATATCTACGGGTTCCCTGAAGGTTATGGTCAGCTCTTTTGAGCCGTGGCCGGTATTGTCCGGTGTAATTGATTCTATATGCAGAAGGCTGCCGGTATATTCCATCACATCTGCATTCAGCATCCGTACCGAATCTCCCGGGCAGCCCCATCTGAATCCCCATGCCTGGTCATGCATAAACCTGGCGGTAATGCTGCGGTCGTCTTTTACCCCGGTGACTTTCAGATATACGCCGTGGACGTTGATGGCATCGTCCATCATGCCCTCATAGAGCCCTCCAGTGGATTGAATGATGCCGCTGCATTGTGAGAAGTGAGTCGCATCTGCCTGTGTCGTGAAGTACCTGTGGTCATTCTCATTTTTCAGGCATACGCTGAATCCGCTCAGTGTGACGCCGTTGCAGAACTGGGCTATGAGTCCCATGCCAAATGCGTAGTGTACTTTTATATTGGTGAGGCGGGTGTCGGTGTCTCCGTACAGAAAGATGCCGGGGGCCGGTCTGCTCCATGTCCGCATGGCAACCACTGTGCCCGGTGTCAGGCGGCTGTCCTGCCACTGGGGAGCCAGAAGGCCGTGTTCTGTTTCCCTCACCCCTGCCGTGCTGTAGAATAAATCGCCAGTGTTCCATAGAATGTGTCTGGTGTCAGGCTCAAAAGCGATGCCGGTGGACGGTCTCAGAGCCCACCCCTCTCCGTATACTTCAAATACCGAGTCCCGGCTGATTCTGTGTTTTACCCAACTTTCGGGCCGGAACACTATCCCGCCCGCGCCTCTGTTCTCTACGATACGGACCTGAGCCGTCTGGGGGTTCTCAAAATCTATCGACAGGTTCTTGACGGAACATCCTTTTGAGTCGATGACAGCCAAGGGGATGATGACGCCGTGAAATACCAGTTCGGCACCGCAGCCGTCGACAGTGAGATTCTCCCATCCTTCTATAGCTATGCCTATAGCCTGCATTTCCGACTGGTCGTGATTAGAAATAAAATAGGTGCGCCGCAGGGCATCCGTGGAGTGGAAGTCGTAGCGCCCCGGCAGGAAACGGAGGGTCACGGAGTCGCCATGACCGGTCTCCTTGCGGATGCTTTCTAAGGCTGATGAGATTTTCTCCGGGAGGTTTGTCGCGCCTGGTCTGATTCCAAAGGCGCTCATTTCGAAGATGCGTCCTTCCAGCGCGGGGCGTATTATGGAGAGAAGCAGTAGTGTTATGACTATTCTTTTCATGTGTGTTTTTAAATTCTCACAAAATTAGTGAAAAAATATTTAAATAAAAAGTATGCTTATTATCAGGTAGTTGGTAAAAAAGGATAAAAATTTTTGAATTTTTTTTGCAGAAAAATTTGGTGGTTTAAAAAATCGCCCATATATTTGCAGCCCGTTTGAGAAAAACGGATAGTTCATTGAAAAGACTGAGAGAGATAACGAGGTAAAAGTATATAGGTTAATAAGTCTGTTAAGATGTAAATTTT
>CALUSM010000012.1 GCA_944323445.1 uncultured Bacteroidales bacterium | reverse complement strand
TGATGCCGATGGCCTCGATGGTCTCGGCGGTGTCGCGGATGCCGGCGGTATCGATGAAGCGGAAGGTGGTGCCGGCGATGTTGACGGTGTCCTCGATGGTGTCGCGGGTAGTGCCGGCAATGTCGGAGACGATGGCCCGTTCCTCGCCTAAGAGGGCGTTCAGGAGGGTACTCTTGCCGGTGTTGACGGCTCCTACGATGGCGGTGGGGATGCCGTTCTTGATGGCATTTCCGAGGGCAAATGAGTCCACGAGGCGCGAGATGTGCTCCGACACCCGGTCGAGGAGGGCAAGCACCTGGCTCCGGTCTGCAAACTCCACGTCCTCCTCGCTGAAGTCCAGCTCCAGCTCCATCAGTGACACGATGTCCACCATCTGCGAGCGCATCTCCTGCAGCTCGGAGGAATAGCCGCCGCGCATCTGTTTCAGGGCAATGTCGTGGGCCGCTCTGTTCTCGGAGGCGATCAGGTCCGCGACCGCCTCGGCCTGGGCGAGGTCCATCCGTCCGTTGAGAAAGGCCCGTTTGGTAAATTCTCCGGCGGCGGCCATTACCGCTCCTGCGGCGAGGAGCGCCCTCAGAATCTCGGACACAATGTATTGGGATCCATGGCAATATATCTCGGCGGAATCCTCTCCGGTGTAGGAGTGGGGGGCACGGAAGATCACTGCCATCACCTCGTCGATGACGGTCTCGGCATTATCGGTGGAATGACCGGGGCTTTCAGGGAAAATAATCCGCCCGTAGTGCATCTCCCTGGGCCGGAACTCCGCAGCCCGCGGCCCTTTGTCCTTGAAAGGCCGGAACACCTTGTCCAGCACCTCCACCGCCTCCGGTCCGCTGACGCGCACTATCGCGACCGCCCCCTGTCCCGGAGCTGTCGCCCGGGCGCATATCGTAGTCTGTCCGTATATTTTCTCGTTTTCCATTTTCATATCTTAAAGTACCTGTAAACAATCCCGGCTATCTCCGCCATCACGCCGGCATTCACTTCATCCGTCTCCTTCGAATCCATAATCAGAACTGATACATAGCATTTCCTGCCGTCCGGCATATAGATCGCCCCGGCATCGGCATCCCCGATCATGGTGCCGTCGGGCAGCCGGTCAGAGTGTCCGGTCTTATGCGCAACAGGCACATCCCCGGGAAGTCCTGCCTTCAGCTTATCCTGGCCGGATGAACATTCCAGCAGAATCCGCTCTAAAAATGCGGAATGTTCCGGGCTCAAAATCTCTCCCGAATATATTTTCTCAAACAGCCGGACAACGGACATCGGCGTGCTCCAGTTGAGATAGCCGTTCCGGATGTCCTCGTGCATGTCCGCCTCGGTCTCAGTCAGGTTCAGGTCCGTTATTCCGAGCGACTTGATGCATGAGTCGACTTTATCTATACCGCCTGTGAAGCCGATCAGCAGGTCGCAGGTGTTGTTGTCGCTGTGCGAGACAGTGTATCCGACAATATCCCGGTAGGAAATCCGGATGTCCTGTCCAGGGTACCTGTCTCTCAGCGGGCTGTAGGTATTTTCATGCAATTGCTCCGAGCGGATAAGCACCGTGCTGTCCAGCGGAATGCCCTCCGCATCCATTTTCCTCAGAGCCGTTACCGCGACATGCAGCTTGAACACACTCATGAGAGGATACTTCCGGCTGTTGTTCACAGTTATGACCGTGTCTCCGCACATTACGGCCACTCCTATTGTAGCCTGCCTGCTAGCGATGACTTTCTCAATGTCTCCGCGCAGGTCTTTTCCGGCAGCGGCAGTCATGCAGCAGATGCACAGGACAGATGTTATTACGAATCTTCTGACATTCATAACATCTTATTATCGGTGATCAGCAGTCCACTTTTTCCAGAAGCGCCACATTCTCCACATGAGTGGTGTGCGGGAACATATCCACCGGTCTGATCCTGACCAGCCGGTACGCTCCACCGGAGGTGAGCATGGCGAGGTCGCGTGCCTGTGTGGCCGGATTGCAGCTTACGTACACGATCTTCCGCGCCCCGGTTCCGAGCAGCACCTCGATGACCGAAGAGTGTACCCCGGCCCTGGGCGGGTCGAGTATCACCACGTCCGGCGAGGCTCCCTGGGCGGCCACGAACTCCGGAGTCAGGATGTCCTTCATGTCCCCGGCGTAGAACCGGCAATTGTCTATCCCGTTGATCCGCGCATTGACCTTCGCGTCGGCTATGGCCTCGGGCACGTATTCCACGCCCACCACCGAAGCCACGCTCCGGGCCACGAACAGGGCTATCGTCCCGGTCCCGGTGTAGAGGTCGTAGACGTGCTCCCCGCCCTGGAAATCCGCAAATTCGCGCACCGTCGAGTAGAGCCTGTAGGCCTGCAGCGGATTGGTCTGGTAGAAGGATTTCGGCCCGATCTTGAACCGCAGCCCCTCCATCTCCTCGTAGATGGCGTCCTCGCCCCGCGCATTCAGGATCTCCTGGTCGTTGATGGCGTCGTTCATCCTCCCGTTGTACAGATAGTTCAGCGACTTGATCTGGGGAAAACGCTCCATCAGCACGTCGAAGAGCTTCTCCGCCTCGGCGTCGCAGTCCTCCGGCCGGAACCCGCAGCGCAGTTTGCCGAGCTTCGGCGGACGGGCCCCGAACATGACGGTCAGCATGACCTCCCCGCGCAGGTTGGTGCGGATGATGATATTGCGCAGGAATCCGGTCTGCTCCCGGATGTTGAAGAATGGCAGCCCGTGCACGATGGCGTACTGCCGGATGAAGTTGCGTATCTCGTTGGAAGGCTCCGGCTGCAGCCAGCAGTGCCTGATGTCCAGTATCTTGTCAAATGCCTTGGAAATGTGGAATCCGAGGGCGAATCCGGCGGGATTGCCGTTGACGGACGAGTATCCTCCGCGCAGGTGCCGGGGGAATACTCCTCCCTCGAACTCCGAGGGGTCGAGAGGGACAGGGGGATCGAACACCGTCGAGGGGTCCTCGCCGCTGAGCAGCCACCTCCGGTCGGAGAAGGTGAATTCCAGCTTGTTGCGGTATTCCGTGGTGCGCTCCGAGGGCAGGATGGGCAGCACCTCCACCTGATCCATGGGCAGATGCCCGATTCGGGAGAACTGGTCCACGACCTGCTGCTGCTTGTACTTGAGCTGCAGGTGATAGGGGAGTTCCTGCCAGGCGCAGCCCCCGCAGTCCTTATAATGTTCGCAGAATGGCTCCACCCGGTCAGGCGAGGGCCGCTCGATTTCGACCAGCGTACCCTCGAAGTACTTCTCCCGGCGCTTATCGATCCGCACGGCCACGACATCCCCCGGCACGGCATTGGACATGAATACCACCTTCCCGTCAATACGGGCCACCGCCTTTCCCTCGGCACCGACGGACTCCACCGTCACGCCGCGGACTATTTCCTTTTCTTTCTTTCTACTCATGGGCGCAAAAATAGGGAAACTTTTCGAAAGGAATTTACTAATTTTGCAATCGTTGTATAATGCATCCCAGTTAGACTTGTACGCATTAGACATAGTAGCAACATTGTTTACATTGACAAGCGTGAACTTTTGACTGGAAAAGATTGAGATCATGACAGATAAAATCCAAGAATCAGAGTACGATGCAATTCTGCGACAGGCTGTCGCAGTTATTGACAGGACAAAATCTATGGTGGCGACAACCATGTGTGCTGCCATTGGTACAGCTCATTGGGAAATCGGAAAATTGCTTCACGATAGAAAAGTCGAGAGCAAGCATGGAAGTGGTGTGGTCAATCGTTTGTCTTATGACTTAAAGCAACGGTATCCACAGATGGGTGTTTCTCCAAGAAATCTGTGGGATATGAAAAAATTCTATGAACGTTTCTGTAATAGCGATCCAAAACTGCGACAGGCTGTCGCAGTTTTACCATGGGGGCATATACTTACTTTGATGCGGAAGTTTGGAGAAGATGACAATGCCATTTTATACTATGCGCAGGAAATCATTTCAAAAGGTTGGAATCGTGAACTTCTATCCAGTGCCATATCTCTGAAAATGCATATAATGAAGATTGATCCTTCTGATAACAATTTCCAGCAAACTCTGCCCGCCACACAGGCAATGTTTGCCAATGAGGTATTCAGAAGCGGTTATAACCTTGGATTCCTAGGCGTCAAAGACCCAATATTAGAAACAGAACTTGAAACTCGACTGGTAGAGAAGGTAAAGCAATTTCTTTTGGAACTTGGCAGAGGTTTCACTTATATTGGCAATCAGTATGTACTTGAATACAATGGAAAACGGAGTAAGGTAGATATGCTTTTCTTTCATCGCGGATTACATTGTCTTGTAGCTATTGATTTGAAGATTGGCGAATTCAAGCCAGAATATGCAGGCAAGATGAACTACTACTTATCATTGCTTGACCGTCTGGAGCGAAGGGATGATGAAAACCGTTCTATCGGCATAATTCTATGTGCTGAGAAAGATCGTGTAGAAGTGGAACTGGCATTGGAAGATATGGGCAAGCCCATTGGTGTGGCAGACTATCAACTGATTGTTCCGCAGGAAGAATTAAAGAAAGTTGTGGCTGAAGAAGTGGAGGCTTTTGGCAAAGAACTACCTATTCGTAGTGAATCCTAAGAGAATTCGAAACAAATTTAAAAGCACAAATGAGTAAGAGGGTCTGACACACCAACTGACGGGAATCCTCGGTCTGCATATGACAGATAAATCCTAATTTCATAAGATTACATCTTCTATGCTGCAAACAATCAAGTTTTTCCTTACATTTGCAAAGCACATATAAGGAATATGGCAAAGAATTATTTCAAAAGTTATATCTGGCTGCTGGAAATACTGCAGAGCAGAGGACGTCTTACTTTGAAAGAGCTTCAGAGTCTATGGCTGCGCAGTTCTGTGAATGATGAGGGCAAGGAATTGGCGGCACGCACATTTTACAATCATATTCACTCCATCGCCGATATCTTCGGTATCGACATTGCGTGTGACCGCAGGGACAATACATATTACATTGACAACGAAAGCGAGATTGGCGGCAACAGCGTGAGAAACTGGATGCTCGCGGCATTGAGCCTGAACAGTCTCCTGGACGGGAGTGCCGGACTTAAGGACCGGATTTTGTTCGAGGATGTGCCTTCAAGCCAAAAGTACCTAACCACGGTTATCCAGGCTATCCGGAACAACAATGTATTGAATGTCACTTATCACAGTTACGACGGACCTGTCCCCAGGAGTTTAGTACTGGAGCCGTACTGCCTCCGCGAATTCAAGAGACGGTGGTATCTGTACGCTCATAAGAATGGTGATGCCGAGCCGCACATGTTTGCACTTGACAGGATGCTGAGTATGGAGATCGGGACGGAGAAGTTCACGCTTCCCAAGAATTTCAATGCACATGAGTATTTTGAAGGGATATACGGTACAAGAGTATATCCTGACATGAAACCGGAGACAGTCATTCTCAGGGTTTCCGCCAGACAGGCGAAATACTTCAGGTCCCTGCCGCTTCATAAGTCCCAGGAGATTGTAGAAGAGAACCCCGAGTTCACTGTCTTCAGATATTTCATTACTCCCGACTATGATTTCAAGCAGGATATCCTGTCATTCGGGGACAGTGTTGAGGTGCTTGAGCCTCAGGAGGTGAGAAAGGCAATCGGAGATATGGTCAGAAGACTCAATAAACAATACAATGGAACTGACGTATAAGGGAAAGAAGATATTTGCGTTCGCGGATACACACGGTGCCCACCGGCAAGTTACGATACCGGCTGACACGGACATTCTGATCTGCGCCGGTGATGCAGTGGAGGACAATCTTAGGGAAGGTGATTACGATGATTTTCTGGATTGGTTCTCGGCACAGCCTGGCGATTACAGAATATTCATCCCCGGCAATCACGAACTGTCTTTCGATATCTGTCAGGCAGACAGAGTCCGACCGTTGTTCGCAAAGTACGGAATCGTCCTGATGGAAGATGCTGTGGACGATTTTGACGGCGTTGTAATAGGCTCGCTATCCGGGAACAGCCGGATAGCGGACGAATACATCCCGACGGATATCGACATACTGGTGACTCACTATCCTCCCTATGGCATATTGGACGACGGATTCGGCAGCCCCGAGATACTGAACTTCGTTCTGAAAGCGCGGCCGGAGTACCATCTCTTCGGTCATATCCACAGGACTGGTGGAATGAAGGAGATCGGCGCAGTCAACTTTATCAATATTTCAACATTTGTCTGAATCTGCCATTTTTTTGCCGAAGCATCCCGTACCTTTGCATAAAAATAAAAATATGAGATATCAGAAATTTAAAGAAATCCCCGGAGTTTTTGAGCGTGGACTTAATTGTATCAACTGTGCAAACCGCGATAAAGTGATATTCGCAGCGAAACTTGCGGCAGAGCTCAGTCGTGAATACAACATGACGACTGCTTATTTCTCTACGCGAGGTACGGCGAAAGAATTTGAGTACCTTTATTTTGAAGGATTTCACGGCAGGACAGGAAAAATTTATGCAGAGAATCTCGAGGATGGTGACTGTAAAAAACTATGTGACAGAATAGCTGTAATGATAGAGGAGGGGCAGATACAATCATTCATCGTCGACTGTCTTGAAGGCTTGGATATCAAGGATTTTAAAGACGGAGGGATACGCGCGAAGAGGAGCGAAATCAAGTTTATGCTTCACGCATATGCAAAGGGACGCCCGGCGCTCCTCCTTTGTCCTCCTGCGAGATCACGTAAATCAGAAGATGGCATAGAACTTTTTGGATGTTCTATACTCGAAGAGATGGAGGAAGTTTCTTATATCAAAAATCAGAAACTACTTAAGAATTAGGGACACATTAAAACTAATACATTATGAATAATTTTGAGATTGTAAAAAAGGCAAGTGAACTTTTAAAAGAGAACCTTGAATGGGACGAAAGATATGCAAATTATGCAAAAAAAATTGATTTGGACCAATATGCTAGAGATAGAAAAAAGTTCCGGATACCGAGTCCGCTCAACATATATAGCAGTATTTCACGAGTAGAAAAATGCACAAAATATACAACAAGTTACGACCTTAGACATCAGGGGCAAAGCATTGGGGAAATTACAGTAAAAAACGGAGAAGTGTATTTGAATACTAAGGGGAAAAAAGAAAGTAATTCCAAATATTTTAAATATTACAAAACTTGGGACAGCGACGAAGTGAAATGGGATTCCGTCGATGCAAAGAATTTCAGAAAGCATTTCAAATCTGTTAAAAGTAGTTCTCATAGTCCAGAGCATAAGATTGAACAGTTTTTATTATCTGAATTCTCAAAGAGAACGAGAGCTTCTAAAAAGAAACTATGTAGTATTCAGCCTGTAAGATTAGGTGGTTTATTTTTCCAGATGCCAACCCCTATTAAAGCCAGCGACCATAACAAAGACATTGACTATTCAAAACAATACGGAGGTGGAATTGATATCCTTGCTAGAATTAAAGATGAGAATAACAATGCCAAATTGGCGATAATGGAGCTCAAAGATGAAAACAAGCAAAGTGAGCCCCAAAAAGAAGTTATGTGGCAGGCTCTTGCTTATGCAACATTTATAGCATACCTGTTAAGAAGCAAATCTGGTACATTCTGGTGGGAAAAAGTATTTGGTTTTAAAAAAGGGTCTCTGTTAAAAGATAAGCCTGTCGAAATAATAGTTGCGACTATAATGCCTATAATGCGTGGGCAGGAAGGAACAGAGGAGGGAGAGTTGGACGAAATACCTGTTAATGGTTTGAATGTCAACTTGATTCCTAGGACTTTATATTTCAATAAAGATGAAAATGAAAACGGGAATCCAACTTCATTTTATGGAACACTCAAAGATAATTTATATAGAAAAGGAGAATGAAAATAACCATCCACCGCGGAATAAACCAGATCGGAGGCTGCATCACCGGGATAGAGTCTGCATCCGGAACGAAGATACTCATCGACCTGGGGCACAATCTTCCGGACACGGAAGGTCAGGTCGAGGACGAGTATGATGTCCCGGAGAATCTGGACCGGCTGCTCGACGGGGTATCGGCGGTGTTCTATACTCACTATGACGGGGATCATTTAGCATTTGAAGCAGCTGTCGCCGAAAGAGGAGTGGATCAATATCTGGGGCGTCTGGCCAAGAGGGTCAAACAGAAATTCTATGCTCACATGCAGAATATTCCCGTGGACAGCCTGAAGCAGAAGTACAAGTCTACATTCCAGGCTGTAGGAGGGTTCAAAGAATATGGAGCCGATATGCCTGTAACTGTCGGCGACATAAAGATTACTCCATACTATGTAAGCCATTCGGCGGCCGATGCCTATATGTTCGTGATAGAGTGTGATGGCAAGAAAATCCTGCACACAGGGGATTTCAGGGACCACGGCTATCTGGGTAAATACCTGAAGGGCGTATTGAGCAAATTTATTGCAAGGAAAAGTATTGATGTTCTAATCACCGAGGGCACAATGCTTTCCAGAAATGATGTGAGGATGATGTCAGAAGAAGAACTGCAGCAGAAGGCGTATGAACTGATGTCCGGTTACAAATATACTTTTGTTCTATGTTCTTCGACCGACCCGGACAGGCTTGCATCGTTCTATCAGGCGACACGTCATCAAGGCCGACCGTTCATAGCGGACGGGTATCAGTGTAAGTTGTTGGAAACATTCACAAAGCAATTAAAACGCAACCACAGAATATATGATTTTACAGATGCAGTTGAATACGACGGGACTCTGCGGCATCCCCTGATGGACACAGGGTTTACCATGGTTGTGCGTAACTCCGACAAATTCAGGGGATGGCTGGATGAGCTGATGCCTCTGCTGCCAAAAGAAGAGACGGTCTTCATATATTCCCAGTTCAAGGGGTATATCCTTACGGAGCATACCGCATACAGCGCTTCGACAGACTCATTCGTACATTCGCACGACTGGAACCTGGAGTATCTGCACACATCCGGACATGCCTCGCGGGATGCTCTTGCAATGGTTTGCAATACAGTGAATCCCACTTCCGCCATTATTCCCATACATCGGGAAAAAGGAAGTGACTTCACGTCCCTTGACATTTCCGATGAATTGAAGGACAGGGTGGTGACAAGCGACACGACTATAGATGATATTGAAATACGAGTCCAATGAAAGACAAACTGAATCTAAATTATCCGTACAATACCTTTTATCCCGGGCTCCTCAGGTGGAGCCACGACGGAGAAATCGACCTTGACACTGAGAAAGGGAAGGCCCGCGTCATAGCCCTCCTGAAAGTCATCTGCAATTCTCCTGCATTCGACTTTTACGACGGGGACTTCAACGGGCAGTCGTTTGAAGCTGTGAAGAACAGTGTCAATATAGATTTGGATGCGGAGGAATACCATTCAGAGGGTCCTCACAGGTACAGGATAGAGCGGATAGCCTCATTCGTGCAGGCCCGCAAGTACAGGGAGTACGCTCCCGACTGGTGCATACTGGAATCTGAGGTCGCCTATGACGGACATTCCGACTATGGAAAGAACAGCATTGAGTTCTACATCCGGGACGATATGGAGAAGATACCGGCCTTCCCCGGAAAAGACTTCCCGCACGATGAGTACGGGAAGTCCCTGATCGCCGTAATCACGGGACCAGATTCAGAAATAATCTCCGTCACTTCCCGTTGGAATTGCGAGGATGAGAAACTTCTTGATTTTCTGAAAAATATAAAGGAAACGGTACGCATCACCACGGACAAACAGAAAATAGAAAACGACTACTTTTTCAATGTAGCACAGCCGAAAGGACTGATTCAAATGGACATGGATGATTTTTATAAGTTTTCAAACAAATATGAACTTGCCATGGAGGTGGTTGTTGATTCTCCGTGTACGCTTTCCGATCAAATGAGAACAGCCTTAGCAGAAATAAGAAAGCATTGTACAAAGAATATTGCTGCGATATTACTGTCGATTTCATATAAGCCGTCATCTCCGTTGATGGGGTATGAGGTGGATAGCCTTAGTGATTTCTTTGACAGAGATTTGATCTTGATAGTGAGGAAGGGGATATATAAGAGTAATTACATTATAAATAGCCGTAGAATCTCCTTGTTTGTATTTGTCGGAAAATAATTTCCGGCAGGAATTGCAAAATGGAGGAGGCCTAGTTACAATATGATAATCAAAGGACAATACACTTCGGCTGAGATATTCACGGAGAACATTGAGGATGCGGCTTTGCAGTGGGTGAAGGCGCAATGCGACCATCCGGCATTCGAGGGTGTCAGGATAGTGCAGATGCCTGATGTTCATGCAGGAAATTCGTGCAATGTAGGTACGGTGTACCGGATAGGGGCATATCTTAATCCCGACCATGTGGGTGTGGACATCGGATGTACCATTTCCATGCACAGGCTATCTTCCGCAGTCGCTCCGGAAGATTTCGCCCTGCTTGACCACAGAATCCGTGAGGCCATCCCGACCGGCATGGAGATTTGTGCGAAGAACAGCCTGAATGAAAAGGAACTGTTCCGCTTTCTTGACTCGCAATACCGGAAAGCACGGTCATCCGCTCCTGACCTGATTAACGAAGCGCCGCGCATAGATGCCCGTTTCGTTTCAGATTTCTGCCGCAGGATAAAGTTGCAGGAAGCGATATTCTATAAAAGTCTCGGCACTCTCGGCGGAGGCAACCACTTCATTGAATACGGTGAGGACGAGCAAACGCATGAAGGATGGCTGACTATCCATTGCGGCTCCCGGAACGTGGGGGTAAAAGTGGCAAACCATTGGCACAACATCGCGCAGAATCCCAAGCGTGCGCAATTCGTCGGCTATCTGTGGGGAGATGCACTTAACGGCTATCTCTCCGATATGGTCATTGCGCAGGCGTATGCCCACTACAACCATCATATCATCCGTGACCGTATTTTCGCAATCTTGAAAAAGCTCTGCAAGGCCAAATGCTTGGAGTCTATATTCACCACGCACAATTATATTTCCGTATGCGGGGAATATCCCATGCTGCGCAAAGGAGCAGTTGAAGCCGCCGAACGAGAACGCTTCTGCCTGCCTTTCAACATGCGCGACGGTATCGCTGTCTGCGTGGGCAAAGGCAATCCCGAATGGAATTGTTCCGCTCCGCATGGAGCCGGACGCGCCATGTCGAGAAGTGCCGCTAAGAAAAATATCGGGATAGCAGAGTTTGAAAAGTCCATGAACGGCATATTCTCCACCTCCGTCTGCTCCGGTACGCTCGACGAGTCGCCACAGGCATATAAGCCGACGGAAGAGATATTGCGCCTGATTGAACCTACTGCAGAAGTCATCACTATGGTCAGACCCCGCTTAAACATTAAAGATATTCCCCAATGAAAAAGTATATACAGCTCACAGCCGGACGGGGCCCCGTGGAATGTGCCCGTGCCGTCACGCTGGTAGCCGGTGAACTGCTGAAGGACTTTCCAGATGCGGAGCTCGTGGAAAGCGAACCTCACAACACGGAGCCGGACTGCTACATGTCGATGCTGTTTCTTGCAGAAGTAGATCCGGCCAAGGAACAAGAGTGGAGCGGAACGGTTCTCTGGCGTGCGGCATCAAACCCTTACCGTCCCGGCCATCCTCGCAGGAACTGGTTTGTCGGCGTGGAGTTTATTGATCCCATCTCATTTCCGGATGTGTCGGATAAAGACATTGTGTATGAAACAATGCGCTCGGGAGGACACGGAGGACAGAACGTAAACAAAGTGGAGACGGCTGTCCGGGCCACCCATCTGCCGACCGGAATTTCCGTCAAGTGCAGCAGCCAACGCTCGCAGTCGCAGAACAAAGAAATGGCACGCAGCCTGCTTCTTCTGAAACTGCAGCAAAGAAAAGACTCCGCTGCGGCATCTTTCCGTGCGTCCAAATGGGGCCGGCATACTGCACTTATGCGCGGGAATCCCGTGAAAACATTCTCGGGAGCATTATAAAATATGCTAAGGGCGGCAACAGCCTAAGGTCATTTACACGAAATCCAGATAATTTTCCCTGCTGACCACATGAAATTCAGCGTGCGGATATGCTTCTTGAAAAACTTTTGGCACTGACGGAGTCCTGTTGCCCCATTTGAACTCCAATGCGGTCAGACTATCAGCAGACTCCTCGATAAGGTCAATCTCCTGTTTATCGTATGTACGCCAAAAGTAGAATTCCTTGTGGAGTAAATCGTTAAAATTCGTTTTGCGCCGTTCTCCGATAATGTAGTTTTCCCATAGAGCACCAACATCCTGCCGGATGGCCAGCGGTGAGAAGGCTCCGATGACAGCATTGCGTATGCCGTTGTCATAGAAGTACCATTTTCCGGCCTTTGTCACCTCCTTTCGCAGGTTGCGGGAATAAGCCCCCATGCGGTAGACGACAAACACCTTTTCCAACAGATCCAGATATTTCTCAACGGTTGTCTTGCTCATACCAAGTTGTTTTCCTAACTCTTCGTATGATACCTCGCTGCCCAGCTGAAAAGCTATCAACCGCAGTAAATCGCGCATCTTGCCTGAATTTTTCAACCCGTCGATAGCCAGAATATCCTTCAGGAGATAGGCACCGACTATGTCACGCAGGTAATCTGTCTTGCGCTCGAAGCTGTCCATCATCACCACTTCCGGGTAAGAGCCGTAAATCAGTCGGGCTTCGAGTTTCCTGCGAGTCTCGATCGGTGTTTCCGTCTGTGCAATCTCCCGCTGCGAGAATGGTGTAAGGAGGAATTGTGTACTCCGGCCGACCAACGGTTCCCCGGCCTTGTTTAAAAGGTCGAATGAAGATGAGCCGCTTGCAAGGACGCTGATTCCAGGCACCTCGTCTACAATCAGTTTAAGAACACTGCCAATTTGCGGAATATTCTGCGCCTCATCGATTGCCAGCAGATCGATACCCTCCAGCAGATGCCGGTAGTTGGCAACGGAGCGGTTCTCCAACAGGACCAGCGTATCGTAATCCTCCCCATTAAGCATCATTGTCCGGCCTGGGTAATCTTCCACGATCTTACGCATCATTACCGTTTTCCCGACACGGCGGGCACCAAATATCAGCACTGCTTTGTTAGGGGCCATACGCGCTTTAATTTGATCTTGAAGAATTCGATTTACAGTTTCCATGATTTAATCTTTTTCCTCTGCAAATATAAAAATAATTATCCTTACTGGCGAATTTTACGTAAAAATCGTACTCTCAACTGGCGATTTTATGAAAATATCAGCGTCGGCGGAACTCGTAGCAGGTGACGGCGGTGGCGATGGCCACGTTGAGGGATTCGGCGGCGCCGTCGGGGTTGGAGGCGAATGAGGGGATGCGCAGCCTGCGTGTGGCGGCGGCCATGAGGGCGGGGGAGAGGCCGTCTCTCTCGCTGCCCATCAGGATCAATGCCCGGGAGGTGTCCAGAGCGGCGGAGCGGATGTCCTCTCCGTCGAGGGCGGTGGCGTAGACGGGGATTCCGGCGGCGGTGCATCCGCGCACAAGCGCATGAAGGTCGCAGGTGACGGCCCGCTGGCGGAAGATGGAGCCCATGGTGGCCTGGACGGTCTTGGGGTTATACAGGTCGACGCAGTCGGGGGAGAGGTAGACGGTGTCGATGCCGAACCAGTCGGCAAGGCGCAGGATGGTGCCGGCGTTCCCCGGGTCGCGGACGGAGTCCAGTCCGAGGCAGAGGCCTGAGGGCAATGAGGGGGCCGGGGCATTGTCCTGCATCACCTCCTGAGGGATGCGCAGCACGGCGAGGGCAGGGGAGGGAGACGACAGATGGCTCATCCGTCCCATGACCTCCTCCCCGACATCGGAGAGACGGTAGACCGCCTCCACGGGGAAGCGCTTCTGCGTCAGGGCCTCCCCGACCATTTTCTCCCCTTCGGCGACAAAAAGCCCCAGCTCCTCCCGGAATTTTTTCTGTCCGAGGGAGCGGATGAGCCTGATGTCGGCCCTGGAGGGGATGCGGTCGCTGAGCATTGTCCTGCGCTGAAGCGTTTAATATCCGAGTATCTTGAGCATCGACTTGTAGGTCTGCTCCTTGCTGAAGAGCTTGGTGGTGTAGTCCCCGTCGGGGGTCTTGTCGATGATGATGTGCTTGGGGGCAGGCTGGAGGCAGTGCTGGATGCCGCCGTAGCCGGCGATGGACTCCTGGTAGGCTCCGGTGTGGAAGAAGCCGATGTACAGGGGCTCGGGGTCGTCCTCGGTGACCTTCGGGAGGAAGATGGCGTTGGCGTGCTCCTCGGCGTTGTAGTAGTCCTGGCTGTCGCAGGTCAGGCCTCCCAGGAATACTCTCTCATAGGGCTTGTCCCACTTGTTTATGGGCAGCAGGATGAATTTCTGCTTGATGCCCCAGATGTCGGGGAGGGTAGTCATGAAGGAACTGTCGACCATGTACCATTTCTCGCGGTCGTTCTGCTGCTTTACTCCGAGGATGGAGAATATGGTGGCTCCGCTCTCGCCGACGGTGTAGGAGCCGAACTCAGTGAAGATGTTGGGTTCCTCGACTCCGCGGGAGTTGCAGATGCTCTTGATCTGGGCCACGACCTCCTCGATCATATACTCGTAGTCGTAGTCCATGCCGAGGGAGTTCTTGATAGGCAGTCCGCCACCGATGTTCAGGGAGTCGAGGGTAGGGCAGACGGCCTTTAGGTTGCAATAGACGTTGACGCACTTGCCCAGCTCGTTCCAGTAGTAGGCGTTGTCCTTGATGCCGGTGTTGATGAAGAAATGCAGCATCTTGAGGCTGAACTTGCTGTTCTTGCTCAGGTGCTCCTGATAGAAGGGCATGATGTCCTTGTAGCGGATACCGAGCCGCGATGTGTAGAACTCGAACTTGGGCTCCTCTTCGGCGGCGATGCGTATGCCGATACGGGTAGGCACCTTGATGGCTGCGTCCAGCTGGTCCAGCTCCGGCATGTTGTCCAGGATAGGTATGGTGTTGTGCCAGCCGTTGTTGATGAACTGGGCTATGTTGGTTATATAGGAGTCTTTCTTGTAACCGTTGCAGATGATGTAGAGGTCCTTGTCCACGATCTTACTGTCGTACAGCGACTCGATGAGGTTGAAATCGAATGCCGAGGAGGTCTCGATGTGGATATCGTTCTTCAGGGCCTCCTCCAGCACGAATGAGAAGTGCGAGCTCTTGGTACAGTAGCAGTAGTGGTAGTCGCCCTGATAGTCCACCTTGGCCATGGCCACGTTGAACATCCTCTTGGCCCGCTGGATCTGGGAGGAGATCTTCGGCAGATAGGATATCTTGAGAGGTGTGCCGTACTGCTCGATAACGTCCATCATCGGGATGTCGTGAAAATAGAGGGCTCCATCCTCTACCCTGAATTCGTCCTGCGGAAACTCGAAGGACTGCTCAATCAAATCGATGTACTTGTTCTTCATGCTGGGTAATCCAATTAAGTTACATTTCTATTTCAGTAAAGCATCCGGCTCACCCGGATTTTTTCATTGTGCAAATATATCCAAGTATTTTGATTTACACATAAAAATTATAAATTTGCACAAATTAATTTTGATGCGTTACAGCGGACCATTAAATATTCCCCTGCTCAGCTTATCTGTGACCGTACTGTTCCTTCTGGGATCATGCAGTACGACCCGTATTCTGTCCGAGGATCAGACCCGCCTCAAAAGTAATGTGGTCACTGTGGTAAACCGCAAGGATCATCCTGAATATCAAGACTCCAATCTGGACAACTACGTCCGTCAGAAAGCCAATACCTATTTCATCAAGACCCGCCGTGGAGGCTGGAATCCCTTCCTCTATGTGGCCAACTGGACCAACGGGAAGGGCGGGGGATGGGACCGTTTCGTCACCAAGCTCGGGCAGGCTCCGGTGGTCTTTGATCCGGCCCTGATGGTGGACAGCAAGGACAATATCACGACTCACCTCAAATATATCGGATATTACGGCTCATCGGTCAACGCTATCGCTGAGATCAACAAGCAGCAGACAGTGGTGGACTACCGCGTGACCCTGGGCAAGCTGTATCCTATAAAGAGAATTTACTATGAGGTGGATGATCCGGCACTTGCGGAGGTAATCTACAGAGACACCGTAAACTCTCTTATCCGTCCCGGAATCTTTCTGTCCGAGGAACTTCTGGACAGGGAGTCGGACAGGTCCGCACAATATCTCCGCGATCACGGTTACTACGAGTTTTCCAAGAACTTCTATTTTTTCGCGGCAGATACGGTGTCTGTACCGGATTCGGCTCTCCTGAAAGTGTCAGTGCGCAACTATCCGCGTGGCGGCAGTCCGGACGATGCGGTCCGTCACAGGCGTTTTTACTTCGGCAACGTGCTGATCTACCCCGTGTCGGACAATCTCCGCTACCGGGCCTCAGTGTCCCGCAAGATTCCCCAGATACTGGACACCGTCCAATACGAGAACCTCACGATTCTCTATGACAAGAAGCGCAGGATACGTCCCTCCATCCTCTACAAGATGAACCGCATAGAACCGGGCTCGGTGTACAGCGCGAGTATTGTGAACAATACTTACCAGAGGATGTCCAACCTGCGGATTTACAGCAGCGTCAGTGTGGAGCTCAACAAGACAGACACCAATGTAGTGGACTGCAGCATCCGTCTTATTCCGTCCAAGGCCCACGGATACAAGGTCAATCTGGAGGCATCCACCAACTCCACCGGTCTCATAGGTATCTCGCCGACCGTATCTTATTACAACCGCAACATATTCCATGGTGGCGAATGGCTCTCGCTGTCCGTCTCGGGCAATTTCCAGTTCTCTGTGCGCAATGAGACCAGAGCTACGGAGTTCGGTGCCAATGCCGGGCTTAGTTTCCCTACATTCGTCTTTCTGCCGGCCAGGATGTTCAAGAACATCATTCCAAGGACGGATGTGGAGTTCTCCTACAACTACCAGCGCCGTCCGGAGTACACCCGCAACATGATTGGAGCCAACTTCGGCTGGAGCTGGAGCAGTCAGTCCAACAAGTACTATTTCAAGGTAGTTCCCCTGCAGATCAATATCGTCAATCTGCCTGTCTACAGTGACGCGTTCATGGAGTCCCTTACCAATCCGTTCGTACGCGAGGCCTACAAGAATCATTTCGAGTTCGGCCTCGGACTGGACATCCAGTACAGCAGCGACCCGAGTGTGAATCCGGCGAATTCGTTCTTCAAGGCCGACTTCCAGTTCGACATAGCCGGCAACCTTCTCTCGGCGTTCAACCGCTTCATGCCGGTGGACAGCTCCGGATTCCGTACCATCTGGAACTCCCCGTACTCACAGTTTGTCAGGGGAGAGCTGTCACTGGCCTATACCTGGAAATTCGGAAGGGACAACAAGCAGGCGGTAGCAATACGCGGTCTCGGCGGACTCGGATATGCTTACGGCAACTCAGTCAAAATGCCTTTCGAGCGTCTTTTCTGGGCCGGAGGGTCCAACAGCCTCAGGGGCTGGACCGCCCGCAGCGTAGGTCCAGGCTCCTCGCAGATGGACGAGACTTTCTCCATTCCCAACCAGACCGGAGACATGCGCCTGGAGGCCAACGTTGAATACCGTTTCCCCCTTTTCTCCATCTTCCGTGGAGCCGTCTTCGCGGACTGGGGGAATGTCTGGAACCTCTCCCGCATAGACAGCCATCATTCAGTAGCCGGCAGCAGCACCGAGGAACAGTCTGCGGAGCAGCTCTCGTATTTCTCGTTCAGGAATATGCTGCGGACATCGGCATTCAGCGCAGGAGCCGGTCTGAGGCTGGATCTTAATTTTGTGGTAGTACGGTTTGATTTGGGAATCAAGCTATATGACCCGTCCACGCAGGAATGGCCCAATATCCGGAAATGGTTTCAGAGAGGAGGCTATGCCTTCCAGTTCGGTATCGGTTATCCGTTCTAGAAATCCCTTACGGCTTTCCTTATGGAGAGCAGCTGCCTGAGCAGTGGCTCCAGAAGCGACAGCCGCAGCATGTTCGCTCCGTCAGAAAGGGCGGATGCGGGATCCGGATGGGTCTCCATGAAGAGAGCGTCTGCTCCTGCGGCTACTCCTGCGCGGGCTATGACCGAGATCATTTCCGGATGCCCTCCTGTCACACCGGAAGCCTGGTTAGGTACTTGTAACGAATGTGTTACATCCAGGACGGCCGGATAGCCCATGGATTGAATGACCGGAATACTGCGGAAGTCCACGACCAAATCTGAGTAACCAAATTGTGTCCCGCGCTCAGTTATAGCTACCTTGCTATTTCCCGAATGTATGGCCTTCTCTGCGGCAAACCGCATTGCGGCGGGGGAGAGGAACTGGCCTTTCTTGATGTTGATCCACTTGCCTGTACGCGCAGCCGCTTCTATCAGGTCAGTCTGACGGCACAGAAAAGCAGGAATCTGAAGCATGTCTATGCCGTAGGATGCCGCCAGGGCTGCCTCTTCCGGAAGGTGGATGTCGGTAACAACCGGTACGCCGAAGTCTTCCCGTACCCCGGCCAGTATCTCCAGTGCCTCCCGGTCTCCGATACCTGTAAAGGAGTCGTATCTTGAGCGGTTGGCCTTTCTGAAAGATGCCTTGAATACGAGAGGTATTCCGTATTTCTCAGAAAGGGCGCACAGCTCCTGCGCAACGACTCTTGCCATGTTGCGTCCCTCGACCACGCATGGACCTGCTATGAGAGTGAAGACCGGTGCCTTGAAAGTTATTTCCCTGATCATGACAAAGTCTATTTACTTCGGTATTTTGGCCACATGCGGTCCATCCTGGCACGGATCTCGTTTTCCCTGGCATTGTTGCCCGGCTCATAGAACCGGGTTCCGCTAAGTCCCTCCGGCAGGAATTCCTGATCGGTGAAGTTACCCTCGTAGTCATGGGCATAACGGTAGCCTTCATGATATCCCAGGTCCTTCATCAACTTGGTGGGGGCGTTGCGCAGGTGGAGAGGCACTGGGGCATTGTCACCTTTGCCGACAAGTGCCATGGCAGCGTCTATAGCCATGTAGGCAGAATTGCTCTTTGCGCATGTGGCTAGATAGACGGCGCACTCCGACAGGATAATCCTGGCTTCCGGCATGCCTATTTTATGCACTGCGTCGAACGTGGACTGGGCCAGCAGCAGGGCGTTCGGATTGGCCAGGCCGATGTCCTCCGCCGCCAGTATGACCATCCTGCGGGCTATGAAGAGAGGATCCTCTCCGCCTGCAAGCATCCTGGCCATCCAGTATACGGCTCCGTTGGGGTCTGAGCCGCGCAGGCTCTTGATGAAAGCGGAGATGATATCGTAGTGCATCTCACCGTTTTTGTCGTATACTGCGATATTTTCCTGCAGCCGGTCGGCTACGGTGGCGTCATCAATGATGACCGGGGATTGGGGAGGAAAGGAATTGACTACTATCTCCAGAATATTCAGAAGTTTGCGGGCATCACCTCCTGAAAATCTGAACAGGGCGGCCTTCTCGCGTACCTCGATCTGACGGTTCCGGAGGTATGTGTCCCGCGTGAGAGCACGGCCGAGCAGTATGTCCAGGTCCGCCGTGTCCAGCGGTTTCATGACGAATACCTGACAGCGGGACAGCAGCGGAGTGATGACTTCGAAGGACGGATTCTCGGTAGTGGCTCCGATGAGGGTCACAGTGCCGGTCTCGACGGCCCCTAGCAGAGCATCCTGCTGCGACTTCGAGAAGCGGTGGATCTCGTCGATGAAGAGTATCGGAGAGCCTTTCGCGAAGATGGAGTTGTCCTTGGCCCGTGTGAAAACATCCCGCAGGTCCTTGACCCCGGAGCTTATCGCCGAAAGAGTGTAGAAATCCCGTCTCAGTTCTTTGGAGACAATGTGTGCGAGTGTTGTCTTGCCGACACCCGGAGGTCCCCAGAGTATGAAAGAGGATATGTTGCCGGACTCGATCATCTTGCGCAGAACGGCTCCGGGACCGACCAGATGCTGCTGTCCGACAAATCCTTCAAGGGAATCGGGGCGCATGCGTTCCGGCAGGGGTATGGAAGGGATGCTGGGAGAGTCCGTCATATCCTATTTAACATAATATAAATTGTATTAGAACAACTGTCTTTCTATGGACTGTAGCAGCTTCAGCTGCGCGCGTGTGCGTACCAGATTGTGTTCAGGATATTTCACCTTATAATACTTGTCGCCGTCGATATAGTCCATGAGGAAACGCAGTACCTGCTCGTACGTGATGTACCGGGCTGAGAACGGCAGATACTGCCGCTCGATATCGGTCAGGAAACTTCCGGCTTCTGACAGATATCCGCGCAGGAATGCGTCGTACATTCCGCGGCTCATGGATACGTTGTCCGTATTCGGGTCATCCTCGGCGCCGGTGTTGGTATATGACCGTATGGAGTCACCGAAGTCGTACAGGCACGGAGCCTTCAGCACAGTGTCCAGGTCAAGCACACACAGCACGTTGCCGTCATGATCAAAGAGCATGTTGGCGATCTTGGTATCGTTGTGCGTGACCCTAAGCGGAATCCTGCCGGTTTCTATAAGCCGGTAAAAGTCCAGCATCTCGGATCTCCTGGACTCAATCTCATCGATGAGTCCGCGGACGGAAGCAGCCCTGTGCTCCGGATCCCTGGCAAGCGTATCGTCCCACTGTCCGTACCGGAACCGGATATTGTGGAATCCGGGCAGAGTGTCGGTCAGAGGCTGGTCGAAATCCGACAGCATGGCCTGGAACCTGCCGATTCCACGGCCTCCCCGTTCAGCAAGCAAGGGTGTGTCTGCCTTGTCGTAACTTACCGAATTGTCAATGAATACGGTAACGCACCAATATTCACCCTCATGTTCGTAAAATAGTCTGCCGTCCTTGGCCGGAACGACAGTAAGCGCCTCTCTCATAGGATCGCCACCGGCTGCGGCAATCTTCTTCTTGAGATGGACGGTAATAGCCTGGATATTGTTCATCATTCCAGGTATATCCTTGAATATGTTGGTGTTCTTGCGTTGCAGAATATACTTGACAGAACTGTCGGAAAGCCTGATGATATACGTATCGTTGATAAAGCCGTCTCCGAGATTGTCCACCTGCATGGGAGTGCCCTCGAGCTGAAAGCAGCGGGCGATGTCCAGAAGCTGTGCGCCTGTTGTCATATCTATAATTTTGTATGTTATTGCAATTTAAGTAACGTCCCGGCATCTGATGCTATCCTCACGTCCACGGGTTCCGAACTGTTGAGACTCTCAGTCTCCGGTATTCCGAAGTATTCGAAGGCGTGTCTGGGAATGTTCACCTTTATCCGGACCCTGTCCTTGGAGAAATTCGCGGCGCAGAGATATACGCTGTTGTTGAATTTTCTCATAAAGACGAAATGGCGGTCTGGATCGAAATGCTCAGAACGGGGATTGGCATACTCCAGGTCAAAGGTCTCTCCCCGGCGTATCGCCGGTTCCGCTGTTTTTTTCATGAACTCCCTGTAAACCACGTAGAGAGCCTGCTCCTCATAACCCAGGTATTTCATGGGATCTCCGGCCTTGATACCCCTCAACCATGCGCGTACCTTCGGCAGCGAGCAGAAATCGAAAATGGATGTCTTCCCGGGGCCTTCTCCCAGTTCCTGTCCGAAGTAGAGCATGAACGGAGCCGTGTTGAAGAACAGCGACACGAAGAGTGCCGCCAGGCCTCCGAATGGACTGCCGGCGAAATACGGAGATGATATGCGGTCCTCGTCGTGGTTCTCTAGGAAATTGAGCATCCGCGCCTGGTACTTCCCTAGCTTCTGCCACTCCGCGGTGATGCTGGATGCAGGGGCCTCTCCCCTGACCACCCTCTTCAGAGCATCGTAGAAGCCGGATTTGTCGTAAAGATAATCAAATCCGCCTGTCTCGAAGAGACCTGCATAGGCGGATGGCTCATAAGCCTCACCTATAAATATAAGTTTCGGATATAGCTTCTTGACAGCCGATATGCACCACTGCCAGAACTCCACAGGCACCAGCTCCACCATATCGCAGCGGAATCCGCTTACGCCTTTTGAAGCCCAGAACAGGAGGATGTCCCTCATCTTTTCCCAGGTGTCCCGTTCAGAATAGTTCAGCTTGACCGTATCGGTCCAGTCCCAGTCGTGGATGCGTCCAGGATAGAAATTGTTTTCTCCGAAACTGTTCACAGCGCTGCTGTAAGCCGGGGATACATGGTTCGGAACAAAGTCGATTACGGTCCCCATTCCGGCGTCGCGGGTACGGGCCACCAGAGCCTCGAATTCCTGCATGCGGCTGTTCTCCTTTGTAGCCAGATACGGATTCACATCGTAGTAGTCTGTGATGGCAAAAGGAGATCCTGCACCGCCCTTGACACCGGGGTCCCCCGCGGAGGCATGCCGGATGACTCCTGTATACCACACGTAGGAGACATTCAGCTTGCGGAGTTCCCCAAGAACGGATACCGTAATGTCCTTGAACTTTCCGGTTCCGTTCTCGGCAAGGGTGCCTCCGGGGATGTTCGCGCTGCGGGTATTGCCGAATACCCTCGGCAGCATCTGATATATCACGAACTTTCCCTTCATTACAGCTCTTCAGGACGGTCCCAGTTCAGAATCTTGTAGAAATCATACTCTTCGGGATCGGCCACGTATTTCCTGGCGGCCTCATAGTCCTCGGGTCCGACATAGTGGAGCATGTACTTGATGATGTTCTGCACCTGCTCGCGGGATATGTCTACGCGGCGGGGAGGTATCTTGCCGGTGGAGGGATCCTGAAGATCCTTGAGATACAGAGGAGTCGCTATGCCTACAGGGTTGATGTAGACCATGCAGCCGGTCTCGCCTGCCTTGAAGAGCTTCCATACACCGTATGCCATCTGGGAGCAGTATGTGATGTCGAAAGATACCGGAGTATGGCAGCGCACGTCGTAACCGATCTCGATGGGACGGATCTTGGCCTTGAGGCCGAGGTCTCCGAGCTTCTTCTCGAGTACGGTGCAGAAAATCTGAGCCTTGGACACCTTGCCCAGCTCGGGGTGACCGTGCTCGTCATATGTGAAGGTCACACCTGTGGACTTGAGGTCCTCGGAGCTGAGGTCATAGAAGATACCCTCGGAGATGATGATGCCGCCGTAGGATATTCCCATGATTTTGCGCTTGATGATGGAGGATACGGCGAGGCGCACGATCTTGTCGATGGTGGCGCCGGTCTTATTGAACATTTCGGGAATGACAATCATGGGATAGTGACAGGACGAGCCTATGCCCAGTGTCAGGTGACCGGCGGTACGTCCCATGGCGGACACTACGAACCATGTGCCGCTGGTACGCGCGTCCTCATAGACGATAGTGGCGACCCTGGTACCCTCCGACTTCGCTGACTCGTAGCCGAATGTAGGCTGGTTGTTGGGCAGAGGAAGGTCGTTGTCTATGGTCTTGGGGACATGGATGTTCTGAATGTGGATATTGTGCGAGAGGAGATATTTGGTGAGCCTGTTGGCCGTAGACGCGGTGTCATCTCCGCCCACTGTCACCAGCAGCTTGATATTGTTGTCCGTAAAGAATTTGAGATTGAAGCGTTTCTCCAGGTCCTCGTCGGAGGGTTTGAATCGGCTCATCATCAGATAGGAGCCTCCCCGGTTGTAGATGTCGTCAGCCAGGAAGAAATCGATATCGATGTGATTGGGATGCTCCGAGAAGAGCCCCTTGTAGCCCTCATGCAGACCGATCACCCTGTAACCCTTGGCCAGGAAGGTTTTAGCTATAGTTCCTATTACTGTGTTGATTCCGGGAGCAGGACCACCTCCTGCTAAAATTACAATTGACGGTGTCATAGTTCGTTTGATTTGATTTTTTACATATCCGTGCAAATTTACAATTTATTATTGAAACAGGCCAACATTTTCGTATATTTGTCCGTATTAATCGAGTCGGAATCTATGGGAAATAAAGAAATATCCAAAAAGCAGGCACAGGAGAGAGCGGACTTCCTCAGGCAGCAGCTAAACCGCCACAATTATCGGTACTATGTGCTCAACGACCCGGAGATAACCGACTTCGAGTACGATGTGATGATGATGGAGCTGGCCTCTCTGGAGAAAATGTATCCCGAGCTGGCCACCCAGGACTCTCCTACCGTCAGGGTCGGCAGCGACATAGCGGGAAGAGCTCCGGGGGCCAGGGAGTTCCGCCAGTACCGCCACCGCTGGCCCATGCTCTCTCTGGGCAACACATACAGTATAGCGGACCTTCAGGATTTCGACCGCAGGGTCCGTGAGGCTGCCGGGGAGAAATTCGCCTATTGCTGCGAGCTCAAGTTCGACGGAACAGCCATCTGCCTGAGCTACTCCAGGGGACAGCTCGTCCGCGCCCTCACGCGCGGAGACGGAACGGTCGGAGATGATGTCACGGACAATGTCCGTACAATACCATCCATCCCGACGGACATCGGGGACGTACCATGGGACTTCGAGATAAGAGGAGAAATATACATGCCTTTCGCCTCGTTCAACGCCTTGAATGAGGAACGCGCGGACATCGGAGACACCCCGTTCGCCAATCCCCGGAACGCGGCCGCCGGCTCTCTCAAGACCCTGGACCCGGAAGAGGTGAGGCGCCGCGGCCTGGAATGCGTGCTGTATCACATAGTTGGCGGGAACCTGCCTTTCAAATATCATTCCGAGGCCCTGCGGTGGGCCGAAGCCCATCATTTTCCCATCTCCGGGTATTCCAGGCTCTGCCTGGACATGGAACAGGTCCGGGAATACATTCAGGAGTGGGACACCCGCCGCAAGGAACTGCCTTTCGCTACTGACGGCATTGTCGTGAAAGTGGACGACCTGGCGCTCCAGGCGCGTCTGGGATTCACTGCGAAGTCCCCTCGCTGGGCCACGGCCTATAAGTTCAAGCCCGAGCAGGCTCTTACTCCCCTTCTGTCAATAGACTATCAGGTAGGCCGTACAGGAGCCGTGACTCCGGTTGCCAACCTGGAGCCGGTACAGCTCTCGGGAACGACAGTCAAGCGGGCCTCGCTCCACAATGCAGACCAGATGGAGCTCCTGGACATCCGCATCGGGGACTGGGTATATGTGGAGAAAGGCGGAGAGATTATTCCCAAGATAACCGGGATAGAGCTCTCCAAAAGACCCGAAGGCGCTCCCCTGCCCCAATTTCCAACCCACTGCCCTGACTGCGGCTCCCTTCTGGTCAAGGATGAGAGCGAGGCCAGGCACTACTGTCTCAACGAGGCCTGTCCCACGAGAGTCAAGGGGGCCTTCTTGCATTTTATATCCCGCAAGGCCATGAATATCAATGCCGGAGAGGCGACTATCGATCAGCTTTACGACAAGGGCTATATCCGGGAACTGCCGGATCTCTACCGTCTGGACATGGAGAAGCTGCTGACGCTCGACGGGTGGAAGGAGAAATCGGCCGGCAATTTCCTCGACAGCATCGCGGCTTCAAAGCAGGTGCCTTTCGGACGTGTCCTCTTCGCGTTGGGCATCAGGCATATCGGAGAGACTACAGCCAGGACGCTGGCCTCCCGCTTCAGGAATATAGAGACCATGGAGAAGGCATCCAGGGATGATTTTCTGGAAGTGGAGGACATTGGGGACGTGATCGCCGACTCGCTCGTTGAGTATTTCGGAAATGAAAACCACCGCAGAATTATTGAGGAACTACAGGGTTCCGGCCTGCAATTTGCAGATAACAACGCTGCCTCCAGGCTTTCAGACCGGCTCGCCGGCAGTACTGTGGTAATATCTGGCAATTTTTCCAGGCCCCGAGACGAGATTAAGGCCCTCATAGCTGCCCACGGAGGCAAGAACACCGGTTCGGTGAGCAGCAGGACCACCTGCCTGCTGGCAGGTGACAAAGCAGGTCCTGAAAAACTGGCAAAGGCCAGGAAACTGGGAGTCAAAATCATAAGCGAAGAAGAATTTTACAGTATTATAAACTCATAAACCTATCTACAAAGTATGATTCAGATCAGCAACAAAGTGTTCTACATCGGAACCAACGACAGAAAGAAACACCTGTTCGAGAACAACTGGCCCCTGCCCAACGGAGTGGCCTACAACTCATACATCATCGCTGACGAGCATCCCGCACTTGTGGACACGCTCGAGTACGGCTCGGATCCGGACTACCTCTCCAACATAGACGCAGCTCTCGGCGGAAGGGATTTGGAATATCTGGTGGTCAATCACATGGAGCCGGATCATTCCAGCATGATCGGAGAAATCCTGCGCCGCTATCCAAGAGTGAAGGTAGTGGCCAACTGCAAGACATTCAAGATCCTGGAGTCCTACTATCCCATGCCTGCCGGGAATATCCTCGAGATAAAGGAGGGCGACGTCCTGGAACTGGGCTATCACAAGCTCACCTTCGTGATGGTGCCGTGGGTGCACTGGCCCGAGACCATGGTCACTTATGACACCGTGGACCGGATTCTCTTCTCCTGCGACGCTTTCGGCTCGTTTGGAACCCTGGACGGAGGCATCTTCGACGACACGGCCAATTTTGATTTCTACGAGGAGGACATGCTCCGCTACTACTCAAACATAGTGGGCAAGTGGAGCGGAATGGTGCAGAAGGCCTTCAAAAAGTTGGAAGGCGTGCCTGTAAACATCATCTGCCCCTCCCATGGTCTGATATGGCGCAAGGATCCGGGCAAGGTACTGGCTCTTTACGACAAATGGAGCAAATACGAGGCAGAGGACGGTTTTGTTATCGCCTATGCCTCGATGTACGGCAACACCGAGAAATTCGCCGATGAGATAGCCCGTCAGATTTCAGCCCTGGGAGTGAGGGATATCCGCGTGTACGACGTGTCCAAGACCCATGTCTCCTACCTGCTGACCTCCATATGGAAATACAAGGGCCTCGTGCTCGGCAGCTGCGCCTACAACACCGGCATGCACCCGATGATGGCCCTGCTGACCCACGAGATATGCGTGTCCGCTCCCCAGAACAAGACACTCGGTATCTTCGGCGGCTCGAGCTGGAACGGTGCCGGTGTGAAGGCGCTCAGGGAATTCGCGGAGAAAGCGAAGATGCCTCTGGCGGCAGATCCCGTGGAGTTCCTGGGACGTCCCTATCAGTCCGACTTCGACCGCATAGGGGATTTCGCAAAGAAGCTCGTAGATGCGATGCGCGGATAATATACGCAGGCTGACCGAATTTTTCCGGGAAGGCATCTGGAAGGCTGATTTGGGAGAACTGGGACGCGTCAAGGCAAAGTTCTTCCGTTATATCAGAATCATTATCCTGACGGCCAAGAATTTCACCCGTCAGAATATAGGATGGCAGGCAGTGGCCCTGAGCTTTTTCACGACCATGGCCTTTGTCCCTTTCCTGGCCGTAGCATTCGCCATATCCAACTATGCAGGACTTGGAGAGTACCTCCGGGGGTTGATTTACGACAATTTCGGCCACGAGATGATAGTCGAGCAGATACTGTCCTTCGCCGACAACATCATTGTAACCTCCAGGCAGGGTATCTACGGCATCATCTCCTTCCTGGTGTTCATCTGGATGGTGATATGGCTGCTCTCCTGCGTGGAGAAGTCATTCAACGGGATATGGAAGGTAAGCCGTCACAGGATTCTGTGGAAGAGGGTTCTGTCCTATATAGCGGTCATGCTCTCCTCTCCTTTCGTGATAATTGTCTTTCTTTCTGTGTCCCTGACCATAACGGACGGAATCAATACCCTGGGCGTGGAGATTCCGCTGCTGGAGTCGATGAGCACCTTCCTGGTATGGCTGACGTTCTACGTCTTCGTGATGCTGTGTGTTACTGTGCTGTACATGCTGATTCCGAATGCAAAGGTAAGACTGCTGCCTGCATTGTCGGCCGCCGCAATATCTGCTCTGGCATTCACGGTAGTCCAATACCTCTACCTGGAGACTCAGGTATTCGTATCGAGAATGAATGCCGTATACGGAGTGTTCGCAGCAGTACCGCTTTTTATGGTATGGCTCAACATCGGGTGGTTTGTAGTCCTCCTGGGGTCCGAGCTCTCATACGTCTTCCAGAATGTGGACAACTACCCGTTGGAAGATATGAATTGATACTTATAAAAGATTGATATGCAATGAATACAGAATTGACTAAAGGTTTTGTCGACTTTATTGACGACAACAGACTGCAGTCCCTGATACGAGATACCGGAGAAGACCCTGCAGTATATCGGGAGATACTTAAGAAATCCCTTTCCAAACAACCCCTTACCGTTGAGGAGACTGCGGCACTCATAGCCGTCAACTCACCGGAGGGCCTGCACGAGATATTCGAGACCGCCCGCGAGCTCAAGCGCTCGGTCTACGGCAACCGCATAGTGCTCTTCGCCCCCCTCTACATCGGCAACTATTGCACCAATGACTGCCAGTACTGCGGATTCCGCCGTTCCCTGCGCACCACCGTGCGCCACACTCTCTCGGATGAGGAACTGGTACGCGAGGTCCGCTCGCTGGAGGACGAGGGCCACAAGAGACTGATTCTCGTCTACGGCGAGCATGCCAAGTACACTCCGGAGTTCATAGCGCATACAGTGAAAATGACATACGCTACAAAATCCGGCAAAGGGGAAATCCGCAGGGTAAATATCAACGCTGCGCCTCTGGACATCGAGGGCTACAAGGTGGTCAAGGCTGCCGGTATCGGCACTTTCCAGGTATTTCAGGAGACCTATCATAAGGAAACATACGCCAAATATCATCCTCACAACACCCAGAAGAGCAACTATCTCTGGAGGCTGAACGCCATGGACCGGGCCTTCGAGGGCGGTATCGACGACATGGGTATCGGTGCACTGTTCGGACTGTATGACTGGCGGTTCGAGGTGCTTGGACTGGTGTCGCACGCCATCCATCTGCAGAAAACCTACGGAGTCGGTCCGCACACCATCAGCTTCCCGAGGATACAGCCGGCCAACGGGATGGAGCTGGACCTTCCCTACAGGGTGTCCGATGCGGATTTCAAAAAACTGGTGGCAATCCTCAGGCTTGCAGTGCCCTACACCGGTCTGATCATGACAGCCCGCGAATCCAAGGCCATCCGTGATGAGGTCATGGAGTTCGGGGTATCGCAGATTGACGCCGGCACCAAGCTGGAGATCGGAGGCTACAACAAGGATCGCAAAGGCAACGAGCAGGCTCTGGACGAGGAGCAGTTCCAGGTGGGCGACACCCGTAATCTTGACGAGGTCATCCGCTGGCTGCTGACCCAGGACTACATCCCAAGCTTCTGCACCGCCTGCTACCGTGTAGGGCGCACAGGCGAGCATTTTATGGAGTTTGCGATACCGGGATTCATAAAGCGCTTCTGCACCCGCAACGCCTTGCTGACCTTAGCCGAGTATCTTGAGGACTATTCTTCGGAACTGACCAAGGATGAAGGGTACAAGCTGATAGACAGGGAATTGGCGAAGATGCCCGAAGGCGACGAGAAAAAATCTCTAAAAGAGAGACTGGAAAAAATCCGCAAGGACGGCACCCGCGACATCTTGTATTAGATTTTTGCTTAAATTTGCAGAATGGATTTTACAAAAAGCGATTACGACCTGATCAACAAAGAATTCGAGGAGCTCCGGCTGGCTGCTCTGAAGCGGTGTGCCTCGCAGGAGGAATACGATGGTGTCCTCAAGGCTTTTGAGTTTGCAAACGAGGCCCACAAGGGCGTCAGAAGACGCTCGGGAGAACCGTATATCATCCATCCGATAGCCGTGGCCAAAATCGTCGTGAACGAGATAGGCCTAGGCTACAAGTCGATAGTCGCTGCTCTTCTGCACGATGTGGTGGAGGACACGGAATACACCGTGGATGACATCAAGCGGCTTTTCGGCGAGAAGATAGCCTCCCTGGTCGACGGCCTTACCAAGATAAAGGCCGCCATGGACACCGACGGGGGAGGCAATCTCCAGGCCGAAAACTTCAAGCGCATCATCCTCACACTCAACGATGACGTCCGCGTAGTGCTCATCAAGCTGGCTGACCGCCTGCACAATATCCGCACCATAGCATCCATGCCTGACTACAAGAAGGACAAGATACTCAGCGAGACCATGTATCTTTTCGTCCCTCTGGCACACCGCCTGGGTCTATACAACATCAAGTCGGAGATGGAGAACATCTGGCTGCGGACCCGTGATCCCAATCTGTACAATGATATAGTCACCCGTATCGACGGAGTCATCAAGGAGAAGGGAGAGGCCATGGACAAGTTCATCAAGCCGGTGGCCGACGCTCTGGAGAATGCCGGCTACCAGTTTGAGATCACCAAGAGGACCAAGACCCCCTACTCTGTCTGGCACAAGATGCAGCAGAAGCACGTGGAGTTTGAGGACATATATGACATCTACGGCATCCGCATCATCTTCACCCCCAAGCCCGATGAGGACGAGAGAACCCAGTGCTGGTACATCTACTCCCTTGTATCCGGCATCTACGCCTCCAAGACAGACCGTATCCGCGACTGGGTGACCCGTCCCAAGAGTAACGGCTACGAGGCCCTGCACTGCACCGTCATGAGCAACGGCGGCGGCTGGGTCGAGGTCCAGATCCGCAGCGAGAGGATGAACGAAATAGCCGAAAAGGGCATCGCCGCCCACTGGAGCTACAAGCAGAAAGGTGAGGAGACCAGCTCCGAGAAAGAGATGGACCGCTGGCTGGACATGGTGCGCGACGTGCTGGAGAATCCGGATGTCAACGCCCTGGAGTTTCTGGACAAGTTCCATGACTCGCTGCTCGGTCAGGAGATCTACGTGTTCACCCCAAAGGGAGAGTCCAAGTCCCTTCCCAGCGGCTCCACCGCACTGGACTTCGCGTACAGCATCCACTCCAAGATAGGCAACAAGGCCATTGCGGCGAAAATCAACTACAAGCTCTCGCCGCTGTCCAGCATCCTCCGCAACGGTGACCAGGTGGAGATCATCACAGCCGAGTCACAGAAGCCCCAGCCCGAGTGGCTGGACTTCCTGCGCACGGGCAAAGCCAAAAACTACGTATACGAGGCCCTCAAGGACGATATCGACGACAGCATCAAGAGCGGACGCCAGATGCTTGAGAAGGAGCTGGCAGGATACGGCATCAAGCTTCAGGGCAATGTCCTCAAGAAACTGCTCCGCGAATACGGTCTCAATACCAAGGAGGAGCTATATAACAAGATATCGACAGGCATCATCTCTCTCAAGGACCTGGAGAAGATCCTGCGCAAGAATACCGAGAACAAGAACGTGATATACTGGACCCTGCGTCTCTTCCGCAGCGGAAAGAAGAACAGCGGGGAGGATGACGGCGCCGAGGGAGAGGACTCAGGAGACGAGATGACCAACGCCGAGATACGCGACCGTCTGATAAAAAACAAACTGGATAAGAACAGGGATCTCATCCTGGCCGGCAAGGAGGCCCAGGGCAAGGACCCTGACAGCCCTATCACCTACCGTATAGCGGACTGCTGCTATCCCATACCCGGAGACACCATAGTCGGCTTCATAACCGACAACGGTGAGGTGGTGGTGCACAAGAAGACCTGTCCTGAGGCGGTCAACCTCGCCTCTATCCACGGGGACAGGATAGTTAACGCCAAGTGGAGCAAGAACACCGTAGCCTCATTCCTGGCCCGTATCAAGATATTCGGAACCGACAGGATGGGCATACTCAACGAGCTGACCAAGGTCACGACCCTCGTGCTGAACATAAACATCCGTAAAGTCTACATAGCCACCCACGACAGCATCTTCGAGGGCTATATCGACTGCTATGTCCGGAGCACAGGGGACCTGGACACCCTCATGGACCATATCAAGAAGATAAAAGGCGTGGAGAACGTCAGCCGTATAGACATTAAGGAGGACAAATAGAGCGAGATGAAGAAAGGTCAGAATCTACTCAGCACAGCGATAGTATTGGGAATAGTGACATTCCTCGTATTCCCCCCCTCTTGCGCCAATACATCCACCCCTCCCGAGGGCGGTCCCAAAGATACCCTGGCCCCGGTTCTGATGGAGATTATTCCGGCATACAATACCACCGGCCATCCTATAGACATCAAGCACAGCCAGATCTCATTCGAGTTCGATGAGTACGTGGCCCTGAACAACCCGAACTCGTTCATTTTCCTTTCACCTCCTCAGTCAAAGCCCCCTACCGCCAAGATCAAGGGAAAGAAGGTGGTGGTGTCGTTCACCGAGCCGCTGGACTCCAACCGGACATATTCCCTGTCCCTCGGAGAGGCGATAAAGGACAATAACGAAGGAAACCCTTTCCCTCCATATACCCACAGCTTCTCGACCGGAGACCACGTGGATTCCCTCTTTGTCTCGGGCAACATCGTAGAGGCCTCCACAATGCTCCCGATGTCCAACATCACGGTCCTCTTCCATACCGACCAGTCGGACTCCGCAATATACAAGGTACGTCCGAAGGCCGCAGCCAAGAGTGACCTGTGGGGCTATTTCACGGTAAGGAACCTGCCGGTGGACACCGTCTACAGGGTATTTGCCATCGAGGACCTGAACAATAACAACCTCTACGACCCTGACCAGGAACGGGTGGCGTTCCTGGATACACTCGTGCTGCCTTCAAGTGTAATGAGGCCGGGAATACCGGAGCTCGTGACAGTGGCGATGACTGATACTGCTGCATGTCTGGCCCGTCCGGCCCAGCTTTCCCTGGCTATGTTCAAGGAAGTGTCCCAGAGACAGTTCCTCCGTGCAAGGGAAAGAGTCTCCAGAAGACAGATGTATCTCAAGTTCGCGGCTCCGTATCCACAGATAGACTCTCTCATTCTAGAGGGCATTCCCCAGGAAAAACTGATTCTGGAATACAACTTCTACCGCGACAGCATTACTGTCTGGATCAATGACCAGGGGCCTGTTCCCGACACTCTGCAGATGAGGCTTTCATATCAGCGGACGGACGATTCGCTGAACATCCTGGTGCCAGTAACCGATACAGTCAGGATGATCCGCCCGAAAGGCAAGATGGTAGAGAACCGCTGGGGAGAGATGGTCGAAGAAGCCGATACCCTGGCCGCATACGAGGTGGACGCTTCCCCCGAGAAAATAGATCAGGACGGTATCGTGATACTATTCGAGTCCCCCATGATCCTTACCCCGTTCGACTCCATCACCATAACCTCCAAGAATACAAGGGAACAGATTGCCCCCGCACCTTTTACAGTGGAACGTGATACGGCGAACATCCGCCGTTTCATCCTCCGTCTTCAGGAAAAGCTGACTGCCGGATACGAGTATACCCTCCGCATTCCCGACAGCCTGTTCTTGGACATAGACGGCATATACTGCGACAGCCTGGTGCAGAAGTTCAGCTTGCCTCAGAACGAGGACCTCAGCTCCCTGACTGTGGAGGCTTCCAACGTCAATGAGAAATATATGGTGGAGCTGGTGGACGAGAAACGTACCAAAGTCTACCGGACATACCACATCGATACGGCGGCCGTGCTTGCATTCCCCTACCTCAAGGCTGGAAAATATTCGCTCCGCATAACCGAGGACATGAACGGCAACGGACAGATAGATACCGGAGACCTTCTGGAACACAGGCAGCCGGAAAAGGTGATGATGTTCAAATTCAATGATGTAGTAGGCAACAATGCCTACATAATCGAGATTCCCGAACGCACAGAACTCATACAGACCATAGATATCGGAGAGATGTTCAGATGAGACCACTATTGAGGATATTAGCGGCGGCACTCCTGTCCGTCATACCGCTGTCGGTACATGCACAGAAGAATGACACCATTCCCAAAATCCAGCCCGGAGTGCAGTGGGATACGGCTATAGTCATAAAGCCGGTCAAGGCCCCGGAGCATCTTATCGGCGTCAAGTACGACTTTGCCTTCACGGGAGTGAGCATGACCCCTAAGATGGGTATCAAGTCCATCAATTCCCCTGTCAATGTATCCTTGCTGTATACCTACTATCATCCTCTGTGGAGCGTGATAGACTTATTCGGCATACAGACTGGCTTCCGTTACACGACATACGGGTTCAGGAACGATGAATATGCCTTTGAGAATTTCGAGCAGACAGTATCGGTCGTGGAATTGCCGCTGATATCGGCATTTCATATTGATATCGGCGAGCATTTCAGAATACTGATAAGTATAGGTCCGTTCCTGGGATACCGTTTCGCCACTACCAAGGAAAATGGTTTCGACTGTTTCGACAACCGTATCGACTACGGGCTGCAGGGAGGAGCCGGTCTGGCCTACATCATAGGCAAACGCTTCGAGCTGCATCTGGAAGGCATGTTCCACTATTCGCTGTCAATGCTGTACCACCCGGAAAAGATGAGCAGCGTCTCTTGGCTTTACAGCTATCCCTGGCAGGCAGGCATAAGTCTGGGATTTCATGTAAAACTTAAATAGATATGCGTTATATAACTGCCCGTATTGGAGATAACCTGCTCATAGGACGCGATGCCCGCAGGACTGTCGTGCAGAGCATGTGCAACTGCGACACCAACGACCTGGACGCTGCCGTACAGCAGTGTCTCGGCCTGTATGAGGCCGGCTCGCAGTTGGTCAGGCTCACCACCCAGGGCCTCCGCGAGGTGGAGTCTCTCGGGAAGATCAAGGCCCGCCTCAGGGCAATGGGCATACCCGTCCCTCTGGTGGCCGACGTCCACTTCTCCTCGGAGGTTGCCATCGCCGCAGCCGCAGTGGCCGACAAGGTCCGCATCAATCCCGGCAATTTCGCCAAGGACCACGAGGTGGCGTGCAGCCAGTTCCGCAGGTTCCTGGAAGAATGCCGCAGGCACGGTACGGCCGTCCGCATAGGCATCAATCACGGCTCCTTAGGCTCCCGTATAACAGAACTCTACGGCAATACACCTAAAGGAATGCAGGAGGCCATGTCGGAGTGGGTACAGATGTGCATCGACGAGGATTTCTACAATGTGGTGCTCTCGCTCAAGGCCAGCAACGTCCCGGTCATGACCCAGGCCTATATCCTCCTTCAGCAGTGGATGGAGGAGCGCGGCATCATCTTCCCCCTGCATCTCGGAGTCACCGAGGCCGGCAACGGGGACATGGGCCGCATCAAGTCGGCGGCCGGTCTGGCGACCCTGCTCTCCCGCGGCATCGGGGATACTATCCGGGTATCCCTCACAGAGCCCCCGGTCAATGAGATTGTCCCGGCAAGGCTCATAGCGGAGTTCTTCGACACGGCTCAGAAGCCCTCTGACTATCAGACCGGCGTCAGGGATGGAGTCCCTTCCTTCGAGCTCCGCTGCGTCTCCCACGAGGAGTTCATCGTCAAGGCCTCATGCATACTCGGCCCCATGCTGGTGAATAAGGAAATAGACGATTTCGACATCCGCTGCATCTATGGAGATAAGGAGGCGGATAAATCTGAGATAGAGCAGTTTAAATCCGACATAATGCAGGCCACCCGCCGCCGCATCACCCAGTGCGAGTACATCGCCTGCCCCAGCTGCGGCCGGACCCTCTACGACATCGAGTCCACTTTCAATGAAGTGAAGCGCCGCACTTCCCATCTCCGCGGCCTGACCATCGCGGTCATGGGCTGCATCGTCAACGGCCCTGGCGAGATGGCCGACGCCGATTACGGCTATATCGGCGAGGGACGCGGCAAGGTGTCCATCTACCGGGGCAAGGAGGCAGTAGTGCGCTCCGTACCTCAGGAGAAGGCCATAGACGTGCTGCTGGAGCTTATTGAGAAAGACGGACGCAGTACAGACGGCCGCCCTCTGCACGGATAACCTTCAGCCGGTCTCCGGTGCTTGCCGAACCGTACTCCATCACGGCCTCATACTGCCTGCCGCCGTATTCAACCTTACCTGAAGGACACATTTCGGTGGCAGCCGTAACTTCCTGTCCCACACATCCTGCGATGGAGCCGGTCTCCACACCTACCCAGCCTTCGTCTCCCTTGAGCTCGGTCTTCTGCGCGATGTAGGAGAATGACTTTTTGGGGAAGAGTTTGGAGGCGCCCCAGATGGACAGAATCAGGGCCAGGACGGTGGATACTAAAACTATTGCGCAGGGAGTAAGGATGACCTGAAGGTTGAGGTGCCCTTCGAAATACAGGAGGTCATTGTCCACCATTGCGAAGATGAGGGCCCCGAGGGAGAGGATGGCTCCGATGATGCCCGCCACTCCGAATCCCGGCGTGACGAATATCTCCACCCCGAGCAGGATCAGTCCTATTACGAACATCACTATCTCCCAGTTCATGGCCAGGCCGTGGATGTACAGGGGCGAGAAATAGAGCACTGCCCCGAGAATTGCTATGATGGACGGCAGCCCTAGTCCGGGGGACTGCACCTCGAAGTAGATGCCTCCGATGATCATCATCAGGAAAATTCCCTGCAGGACCGGGGACATCATGAAGAGGATGAACCTCTCGAGAGGAGACAGCTCCTGATGGATTATCTCACATTCTTCCAGCCCTATATGCTCCACTACCTCATCTATTGATTCGGCCTTGCCCTCGCAGTAGCGGGCCTTTATCGCCTCGTCCGGAGTGAAGCTGAGGACCCCCGCCGTATCCACCATTTTCTCAGCTACGGCCGGATCCCTGAACCAGGTGCCGTCTGCCCTCCTTCCGTGGGCTTCGGCGGTGGAGCGCATCATCCCGCGCATGAAGGACTGGTATTTGTCCGGCATCACCTCCCCGTTCTGATTGACCACCGTAGCGGCCCCTATTGATGCCCCGGGCCTCATGTATATCGAGTCGCAGGCAATGGATATCAGGGCTCCGGCGGAGGCGGCCTGCAGGTCCACGAAGGCCACTACCGGGACAGGCGCATGGAGGATGGCCTTGCGCATGCTGTCTGCCGCGTCCACAGCCCCTCCGTAGGTGTCCAGATGCAGGATTATGTAGTCCGCTCCCTTGGCCTGAGCGTCCTCGATCCCGAGGCTGAGCCTGCGCATGGAGGAGTTGTCAATGTTCTGCATGATCTCTATGACGTAGACCGTGTCCCTGTTCTGTTTCTCCTGAGAATATGCCGAAACAGTTGAGAAGCAGCTGAAATATGCCGTCAGAACAGCTATGACAGAAAGTATTTTTCTCATATTTCTTAGTTTGTTGAATTTATTCAAATTTCAGATAGTTTCCCTTACATCCATCAGTGCGAATCCAAGCAGGTTCTCACCTTTCCAGAGACGGGGGTTATGGCAGTCCGGATTGTCTTCTTTCATGCCGATTCCCCAGACTGTATCGTATGGACTTGCTTCCACTAATATTTTGTCTCCTGTCTTGAGCAAGAACGCTTTTAGATCGTCGTTGTCCATGAATTTATGAAAATTGCCGGTAATGACAGTACTCATACGGTGTTTTTGCCATCTGCTTTCATCGAAATGCCGTACCTGCCTGCCCAATGCTTTTATCTCTTGTGGGTCTGTCGAAATTAATATCTTCTGTCTGGTTTCCTCGTCTTCCATGATTCGTGCTTTCTCTGCCATCATGAATTGTTCCGCGCAGTTGTAATGGATACCATTTACGGTAAACTTGCAAGGATACCATTGGCTGAGACAGGCTTTGGTTATTTTACCAGGTTTGCTATGATGTCCCCAAAAGAAAAGAAAATCAGGATTAGATATTCCGTAGATGTCTTCTCTTCTTAATCCTCCTCTAACATTCACATAGCCCAAAGTACGGTACCACTCTCTGAAATTATCCAAATCCGAGCAATCGCCACCCCAGTGAAGCCAACGGTTGAGCAGCAAAGCTTTCATGGACATAGGTACGCCGTCATAGGGACACAGATCGGCAAGTCCGTGATTAACGTAATAATCCAAGTCATTTTTTATGTGAAGATGGTCCCGTGGGGATAGATGGAACCTCACCCAGCTTTTTTCATAATCAAACAACATGGCTTTCTGTTGTGAATGGAACGGACATGACCGTTCCCCCTTATAGTAGTGGCATTGCTCCAGCAACATGAGCTTTTGAGGCGGGAACTCGGCCGACATATACATGCTGAATATCCATTCCTTATTGACTGGTCGGTGCATAAGGTCATCGGTAAGCACTACGCCGCGTTCAAAGTCCTCATGCAGTCCATATTTCTCAAAATGCTCATGCCAGTCAAAATGGTCATAACTGTCCCACAGCAGTTCAAAATATTTCTGATGTTCCCAAATGCCGTGGGACAGCGTACCGACCGGATAAGGGTTCTCCGCGGCTGCATTACTCAACGGATGGATTTGCATGATTACCTTTTCAAACGATTCAGGCAGTATGATGTTCTCTTCGGCTATGGCATCTTTGAACAAAGGAGCGATATCCTCTGCCTTGAAACCGGCGATTCCGCAACCGATGGGAGTTACAAGGAAGGTCAGCTCCTTATGTGTTCTGGCAAAGGCAATGAACTCTTCCACATAAGGGCGGATGGTCTCTACGCCGCCCTGCATGGTCGGTATGGCATATGACTGCCCATGAAGGCCTGTCCCCTTACCCCAGGCTGCACCGAATTTCCTGTATGCCATACGCGCAGCTCCTCCGCCGTGCATTCCTTGCAGGTTGCTGCCGAATACGAATATCTCGCAGGGTTGCAGACTCGTGATTTTTTCCGGTGTATATCTAGGTCTTATGTATTCCATGATTGTTCATTTTTATCCATACTGCAAATACGGAAACAAAGATAATGAACTTTAGGGTATTCGGTAATTTTTACCGAGTATCAGGTAAAATTCATAAGACGATGTTCTGCACAAATGCCAATTTTTTCTAATTTTGCATTCTTAGATATGAAAGAAGCACTATTACATCTCGGAAAAGACTTTGCGGTCAAAGGATTTTCCTTCGGCTATGAGGGCCGTGCCGACGGAGAGGTGGTCTTCAACACCGCCATGGTCGGCTATCCCGAATCCCTCACCGACCCTTCCTACTCGGGTCAGATATTATGTGTAACCTACCCTCTTGTAGGCAACTACGGAGTTCCTGAAGAGAAGACGGCCGACGGTATATCCGTCAACTTCGAGTCCGAGCGCATCCACGTCCGGGGCCTGATCATCTCCGACTACTCCTTCAAGTACAGCCACTGGAGCGCGGTCAAGAGCCTGGATGAGTGGCTCAAGGAGTACCGCATCCCCGGCATCTTCGGAGTGGATACCAGGGAGATTACCAAGATTCTCCGCGAGCAGGGCTCCATGCCCGGCTGCATCGTGCCCGAGGGCTTCGACGTACCGGAGACGCTTTACGATCCGGGTTCCGAGAACCAGGTGGCCATCGTCAGCTGCAAGGAGGTGATCCGCTACGGCAACCCCTCCGGCAAGAAAGTAGTGCTGCTCGACTGCGGAGTCAAGAACAACATCCTCCGCTGCCTCCTCCGCTCCGGCGACATCGAGGTCATCCGCGTGCCCTGGGACTACGATTTCAACACCATGGAGTACGACGGTCTGTTCATCTCCAACGGTCCCGGCAACCCGGAGTACTGCGGCGAGGCCGTCCGCAACATTCAGAAAGCCATGGCGGCGGAGAAGCCCATATTCGGTATCTGCATGGGCAACCAGCTGCTGGCCAAGGCCGGAGGCGCTTCGACCTTCAAGCTCAAATACGGCCACCGCAGCCACAACCAGCCGGTCCGCCTCGTAGGCACCGAACGCTGCTACGTCACCTCCCAGAACCACGGTTACGCTGTGGACGGAGACACCCTCGGCGCTGACTGGGAGCCCCTCTTCGTCAATATGAACGACGGCACCAACGAGGGCCTGCGGCACAGGAGCGGCCGCTTCTTCTCCGTGCAGTTCCATCCCGAGGCGTCCAGCGGTCCGACCGACACCGAATTCCTCTTTGACAAATTCATTAAAATGCTGTAGACCATGATCGACACCACTATAAAGAAAGTTCTGCTCTTAGGTTCGGGAGCACTCAAAATCGGCGAGGCCGGCGAGTTCGACTATTCCGGCTCCCAGGCCCTCAAGGCCATGCGCGAGGAAGGCATAGAGACTATCCTGATCAATCCAAACATCGCTACCGTCCAGACATCGGAGGGTATAGCCGACAAAATATATTTCCTTCCCGTGACTCCCTTCTTCGTGGAGGCGGTCATCAAGAAGGAACAGCCCCAGGGCATTCTCCTCGCATTCGGAGGTCAGACCGCGCTCAACTGCGGAGTGGCCCTGTACAGGGAAGGGATCTTAGATAAATACAATCTGAAGGTGCTCGGTACCCCCGTCCAGGCGATCATGGACACAGAGGACCGCGAGCTCTTCGTCAAGAGGCTCGATGAGATCAATGTCAAGTCCATCAAGAGCCATGCGGTCAACAATATCGAGGATGCCCTCGCCGCAGCATCCGAGCTCGGCTATCCTGTAATCCTCCGCGCGGCCTACGCCCTCGGCGGTCTCGGCAGCGGATTCTGCGACAATCCGGACGAACTTATCAAGTTGGGAGAGAAAGCCTTCTCCTACTCACCTCAAGTGCTGGTGGAGAAGTCCCTGAAGGGCTGGAAGGAGATAGAGTATGAGGTGGTGCGCGACCGCTACGACAACTGCATCACGGTCTGCAACATGGAGAACTTCGACCCGCTAGGAATCCATACCGGCGAGAGCATCGTGGTCGCTCCGTCCCAGACCCTGACCAACCATGAGTACAACCTGCTCCGCGAGCTCTCGATACGCATCGTCCGCCACGTGGGCATCGTCGGCGAGTGCAACGTGCAGTTCGCCTTCGACCCCAACTCCGAGGACTACCGCGTCATCGAGGTCAACGCCCGTCTGAGCCGCTCCTCGGCCCTGGCCTCCAAGGCTACGGGTTATCCCCTCGCCTTCGTGGCCGCCAAGCTCGGTCTGGGCTACGGCTTGTTCGAGCTGAAGAACTCCATTACCAAGACTACTCCGGCTTTCTTCGAGCCCGCCCTGGACTACGTGGTCTGCAAGATTCCCCGCTGGGACCTCTCCAAATTCCACGGCGTATCCCGTGAGATCGGCAGCAGCATGAAGAGCGTCGGCGAGGTGATGGCCATCGGCCGCACCTTCGAGGAGGCCCTGCAGAAGGGTCTGAGAATGATCGGTCAGGGAGCCCACGGCTTCACCGGCAACAAGGAGATCCCCATCGAGAACATCGACAAGGCCCTCCGCGAGCCCACCGACAACCGCATCTTCGTCATATCCAAGGCCCTGACTCACGGCTACACCCCCGAGAAGATACACGAGCTCACCAAGATAGACCGCTGGTTCATCGACAAGCTGATGAACATCATCAATACTGCCGCAGAACTCTCCGCCCTGAACTCCCTCGAGGAACTGGGCGAGCCCCTGCTGCGTCAGGCCAAGCGCCAGGGCTTCTCCGACTTCCAGATAGGACGCCACATTCTCAAGGACCGCATCGACTCCGAGGAGATGGTGATCAAGGTGCGCGAGTACCGCAAGAAACTCGGGGTGTTGCCCGTAGTCAAGCAGATCGACACCCTCGCAGCCGAGTTCCCCGCCCAGACCAACTACCTCTATCTGACCTACAACGGTACTGCATCTGACATAGTCTATGAGCATGACGGCAAATCAATTGTCGTGCTCGGATCGGGTGCCTACCGCATCGGCAGCTCCGTGGAGTTCGACTGGTGCAGCGTCAATGCCCTGCAGACCATCCGCAAGAGCGGCTGGAGGGGCATCATGATCAACTACAACCCCGAGACCGTATCCACCGACTACGATATGTGCGACCGCCTCTACTTCGACGAGCTTACCTACGAGAGGGTGCTCGACATCTGCGACTTGGAGGAGCCGCACGGAGTCATCATATCCATGGGCGGACAGATTCCCAACAACCTGGCTACCCGCCTGGATGCCGCCAAGGTGCCCATCCTCGGCACCACCGCCGACAGCATCGACAACGCCGAGGACCGCAACCGCTTCTCGGCCATGCTCGACCGCCTCGGCATCGACCAGCCCCGCTGGAGGGAGCTGACCTCAATGAACGACATACACAGCTTTATCCGCGATGTGGGATTCCCCGTCCTGGTGCGTCCCTCCTACGTGCTCTCCGGTGCGGCGATGAACGTATGCTCCAACGATACCGAGCTCGAGCAGTTCCTGAAACTGGCGGCGGAAGTTTCTAAGAAACACCCTGTTGTCGTATCGGAGTTTATCCAGCACGCCAAGGAGATAGAGTTCGACGCAGTGGCCGACCACGGCACCGTCATAGCCTACGCCATCTCGGAGCACATCGAGTTCGCGGGCGTGCACTCGGGCGACGCTACGATTCAGTTCCCGCCCCAGAAGATGTACGTGGAGACCGCCCGCAGGATCAAGAAGATAGCCCGCAAGATAGCCGAGGCCCTGAAGATTTCGGGCCCCTTCAACATCCAGTTCCTGGCCAAGGAGAACGACATCAAGGTCATCGAGTGCAACCTCAGGGCCTCGAGAAGTTTCCCCTTCGTGTCCAAGGTGCTTAAGATCAACCTTATCGAGCTGGCCACCAAGGTCATGACCGGCGAGAAGGTCACTCCTCCCGAGAAGAGCGCCTTCGATATCGACTACGTGGGCGTGAAGGCCTCTCAGTTCTCATTCTCCCGTCTGCAGAAGGCCGACCCCGTCCTCGGAGTGGACATGGCCTCCACCGGAGAGGTGGGCTGCATCGGAGACGACACCAACGAGGCTGTGCTCAAGGCCATGCTCTCTGTCGGCTACACCGTCCCCGGCAAGAATATCCTGGTATCCTCAGGCGATGCCAAGCAGAAAGTCGAGCTCTTGAGCGCCTGCAGGCTGCTGGCCAAGCACAACTACACAATATATGCTACCGGCGGCAGCTACAAATTCTTGGTGGACAACGGAGTGCCCGCCAACCTCGTCTTCTGGCCCTCGCAGCCGGACCAGCATCCTCAGGCCCTGGAGATGCTCCACGAGCGCAAGATCGACCTGGTCATCAACATCCCCAAGAACCTGACTCAGGAAGAGTTGGAGAACGGCTACCGCATCCGCCGCGCCGCCGTGGACTTCAACATCCCCATCATAACCAACACCAGACTTGCATCGGCTTTCATCACGGCATTCTGCAACATGCCCCTCGACAATATCCAGATCAAGTCCTGGGACGAATACAGATAGACCACAATCATTATGGGTAAGATATACGAACGGCTGATGAGCGACGTCCGGCTCCAGGAGGGACTGAAGGCCTGCATCAACTGCGGGACCTGCACCGCCGTATGCCCGGCTGCCGAATTCTACCGCTACAACCCCAAGAACATCGTCAACATCGTCCAGACCCAGGACGACGAGGAGATTATCAAGCTGCTCAAGAGCGATACTATCTGGTACTGCGGCGAGTGCATGTCCTGCGTGACCCGCTGTCCCAGGACCAATGCCCCCGGACAGGTCATCATCGCCCTGCGCACCCTTTCCGTCGAGCTGGGCTACTTCGTGGAGTCCGAGAAAGGCCGGCAGCAGTATGCCTTGGCAAAGGTGCTCTGCGGCAATGTCCTCAATTACGGATACTGCGTCCATCCCGAGACCTTCAAGTACGAGAATCATCCTGAATACGGGACGGTCGGCAAGTGGATCGAGGACCATCTGCAGGACGTGTACGACCGCGTGGGCGCCAACTATGGAAAGAGCGGCCCGGGTCCCCTGCGCAAGATTGCCCGCGAATCCCTTGACGACCTGCAGAAGATATTCGACGTGACAGGCGGCTCGGCCCGGGTCGAGAAGATTAAGGACCTCTCGCGCAAGAAGGCTCAGGAGATGGGACTGAGCGAGGAAGAGTATTTCAACGAAGTGTTCAATGAGACTCATGGTGAGCACCTTAACCAACAGAATCAGTAGTACCGCATGAATTACGAAGGAAAGAAAAAAATATGGTCCGAGTTCCAGAAAGAGATACCCGATGACAAGTATTTCTACGCCCGCAGCTGCATCCGCCAGAACTTCAATCCGGGTGCCGAGCAGGCCTTCTTAGACATAGTGCGCAACCGTTTCGGCAAGGACTTCTACGAGGATCCCCTCCACACCACCTGCGGCGGCATAGCCTACCACAGCGACACCACCCCCGAGGAGACCTCCATGACCATCATCGCCCGTCAGTTCTCCCTGATGAACCAGGCCGGCTACAGGAATTTCGTGGTATCGTGCGTGACCTCCTTCGGTCTGCACAGCGAGATACTCCAGACCTGGGAGGAGCATCCCGAGATCGAGGAGAAGATACACGAACTGCTGTGGAAGGCATGTAAGAGGGAGTTCGTAAAGCCGGACTTCCTGATGCACTCCAGCGATATGATGTACCACTACCGCTTCCTGATCTCCGAGCAGGCCAAATATCCCCTGATAAATGTCCGCACCGGAGAGCCCCTGAAAGTGGTGGAGCACATCGGCTGCCATTATTCCAAGATTTTCCCCTCCAAGTCCGTGGGCGGAGCCGAGTATCCCCGCGTTCTGGCCGGACTGGTGGAGGCCCTGGGCGGCAGCGTGGTGGACTATCCCGAGCGGAGGCACTGCTGCGGCTTCGGTTTCCGGCAGTACCTGGTCAAGGCCAACAGAGGCTACTCGCTGACCAACACCTATAAGAAGTTCGAGTCGATGGAACCCTTCCATCCCGACCTGATCATCACCAACTGCCCGGGTTGCAACTACTTCCTGGACCGCTGGCAGTACGTCATCGCCGAGACCACCGGCAAGACCTACGGCGATACACCCGGCTACGGCATCCCCGTGCTGTCCTCCGAGGAAGTGGCCGCGCTGGTCATGGGCTACGACCCCTGGGACCTCGGACTGCAGATGCATCAGGTGGCGGTCGAGCCGCTTCTGGACAAAATGGGCGTGCAGTACGACAAATCCAGTAAATACAAGGGCCTGGGCGGCAAGGACCTCGGAGTCCCCGTCAGCCCTGCCAATATCAGAATCTTCTAATCTTCATATATGGAAATAAGCAATCAACAGCGCAATATAGTGGTAATCGGCGGAGGACCGGCCGGAATAGAGGCATCCCGCGCCCTGGACGCAATGGGCTATACCGTATTCCTCGTGGAAAGGGATAGCCGCTTGGGCGGACATCTGTGCCGCTGGGACAGGCTCTTCCCCTACGGAACACCGGCGGAGGATGTCCTGAGTCAGCTGACGGCCTCGATGGGACGGATCAAGTGGTTTACTTCCACGGAGGTGACTCAGGTCAATAAGCTCGAGAGGGGCTACAATGTCATCCTCTCCAACGGTCTCTCAGTCCTGGCCGACGCCCTGCTGCTGACCACCGGTTTCACCCTTTTCAACGCATCCAAGAAGGAGGAATACGGCTACGGCATTTACGACCGGGTCATCACGAACGCTGACCTGGAGGATTATTTCTCCGGTATACCGGTGCCTGCCGTCGACAATCCCCGCCGCATAGGCTTCGTGCACTGCGTGGGCTCCCGCGACGAGAAGGTGGGCAACCGTTACTGCTCCAAGGTCTGCTGCGCCACTGCGGTAAAGCAGGCCTGCGAGATCAAGCAGCAGTTCCCCGACGCGGTGGTCTACTGCTTCTACATGGACCTGAGAATGTTCGGCCGCGGATACGAGGACATGTATCTCGAGGCCCAGAAGAAATACGGCGTGATCTTCGTCCGGGGCCGCGTCTCGGAGGTCTCCGAGGACAAGGACGGGCATCTCTTCGTCAAGGCCGAGGACACCCTCTCCGGCAAGCCGCTCAGGGTCACTCTCGACCTGCTGGTGCTGATGGCCGGAATGTCCCACAACAGGGCCGTGGATCCCATCGCACGTACCCTCGCGCTCTCCACCATGGAAGACGGCTTCCTCAAGCCCAAGGACTCCCTCACGGCCGCACAGGCGTCATACTGCACGGGAGTCTTCTACGCCGGAGCATGCACCGGCCCCAAGACCCTGCCTGAGACCATGGCAGAGGCAAGGGCCGCCGCTACAAGTATTCACGAATACCTCCAGGAGCAATGATAGATTTCGGATACGGCATATCACCCAGTTCCGCCATCAATCTGGACAAGTTCGACAGGACTAGATTCGAGGAACTTGCCCGCGAGGAGCCGGACGTGCTCAAGTGCATGGCCTGCGGCTCATGCGCGGCCTCCTGCCCCACGGCCGGGCACAGCGACATGAACCTCAGGAGGGTGATCCTGCTGCTCGGACGAGGCCGCGAGGACGAGGTCCTCAGGATGGTCTCCCACTGTATGCTCTGCGGCAAATGCCTGATAGTCTGCCCCCGCGGCATCAACACCAGGCATCTGATACTAAGTGTAACTAAAATCTACCAAAAGAAGTGAAAGACAGGTTCATATCAGGATACAACGATTTCGTCCTCCCCTTCGTGATAGGCATGAGTTTCATACTCATCTATCTGGTGATAGGGATAATCCGGGTCATAATACAGCTTCCCGCAGCGGACAGAAAGAAGTTCTTCCTCTCCCTGATCAACCCCAAATTATGGGTAATAAATCTCAAGGACATCATCTGCGATGTCCTCCTGCACACCAAGATATGGAAACGCAAGCCGCTGTTGGGCTACATGCACTCGAGCATCGCCTTCGGATGGTTCATGCTGATAGTGCTGGGTCATATCGAGACCTGGCTCTTCGTGCCTGACCGTCTCTCTACCTTCTACTACCCCGTGTTCTTCAGGTTCTTCGTGATGGAGACCGACCACACCCTCAAGGGCTCGTTCTTCTTCTTCCTGATGGACTTCTTCCTGCTCGTGGTGCTAAGCGGAGTCTTCCTGGCCATGTTCAAGCGCATCCGCTCGATGATGTTCGGCATGCGCAGGACCACCAGGAACCAGATACCGGACCGCCTGGCCATGTACTGCCTGTGGGCCATTTTCCCCGTCAGGCTCCTCGCTGAGAGCTTCACCGCCGGTATTGCCGGAGGCAGCTTCCTCACCCGTCCGATGTACTGGCTGTTCAGCAACTTCCTGACCAATACCTACCACATCCTGCCGACCTGGTGGGCCTACTCCACCCTCCTCGGCACCTTCTTCGTGCTGCTGCCCTTCACCCGGTACATGCACATCCCCACGGAGGCCTTCCTGATAGTGCTGCGCAATGCCGGCATCAAGGTCTCCCATCCCCGCAAAGGCTACTCCATCGCCCAGATATACTCCTGCTCCAACTGCGGAATGTGCATCGACGCATGTCCGATGATGGGCCAGAAGAAGAACCTGCGCTTCGCCACGGTATATTTCAACCGTCTGCTCAGGCGCCGCAACTGGGCCCGCTGCGAGGAGAGCGCGGACAAATGCCTGATGTGCGGCAAGTGCGTCGCCGTCTGCCCCGTAGGCGTGGACTCCTGCAACATCAAGCGGAGCCTGAGAGGACTCAGGGCCGCTCCTGCCCCTGCGGACTACAGCTATTTTACCTCCTATAGCCTGCCGGAGGGAGTGGAGAACTCCCAGGAGAAAGTCCTCTACTACGCCGGCTGCATGACCCAGCTCACCCCCGTCATTTCCAAGGCCGTAGCAGCTGTACTGGACCATGCCGGAGTGGACTGGAGCTTCATGGACCGCGACGGCGGTATATGCTGCGGACGGCCTCTGATATTAGCCGGAAGGGATGAAAGGGCTCAGGAAATGATCCGGCGCAACACCGAGCTGATACGTCAGAGCGGAGCCACTACCCTGCTGCTCTCCTGCCCGATCTGCTATAAGGTCTTCCGCGAGAACTACGACCTCAAGGGCATCCGCATCGTGCATTATACCGAATACTTCGACGAGCTTGTGCGGCTCGGACGCATAACCCTCAGGAACTCGGGAGAGAAGATAGTTTACCACGACCCCTGCGAGCTGGGACGCGGCTGCAAGGTGTACCGTCAGCCCAGGAGGGTGCTGAGCGCGGCCGGAGAGCTGGTGGAGGCGGAAAAGCACCACGACGAGAGCATCTGCTGCGGAGGGTCGCTGGGCTCCCTGACATTGTCATACGAGGACCGCAAGGACATTACCCTGAAGGCCCTGGACAACCTGATGTACGCCTCGCCCGAGAGGATTGTCACCGCCTGCCCCCTGTGCCTGAAGACATTCTCCCCCTATTCGCCCAGGAAGGTGAGCGACTTCGCCGAGGTGGTGGCTCAGAATATGAATTAATAACAACTTAACGATATACACGCCATGAAGAATTTTACTCCTACAGTGTACTCACTGATGAATGTGGCTACCGGACGGATATTTCCGGACAGCGGCTGGATGCTGGCTGACCCCGAATCGCCTAAGCCCTCGCTGGTGCGCACGGTCTATCAGAAGAAGCAGATAGATGTCAAGGGCAGCGACTGGGGATTCTACCGCTTCGCCGACTGGCTGCCGGTACACCGCCTGCTGCAGGACTCAGCCACCACCGTGACATACAGAAGCGAGGGACTGGCCCGTCACCTCGGTCTGGGCAACCTTTATATTGCATTTTCCGGCTACTGGCCTGAGCGCGGGGCACTGATGAAGACCTGCTCGTTCAAGGAGACCGAGGCCTATTCCGTATGCGGCCGTCTGCCCAAGGACTGCAGGCAGATACTGACGGTGGCTTCCGCCGGCAATACGGCCAGGGCCTTCGCCAAGGTCTGCTCGGAGAACGACATCCCCCTGCTGCTCTGCGTGCCTGAGGACAATATCGACGCTCTCTGGTTCGAGAAGCCCATCAAGGACTGCGTCAGGCTCGTCTGCGCCCCCAAGGGCAGCGACTATTTCGATGCCATCGCACTGTCGCAGGCTGCCTGCAGTTCGGGAATGTTCATCGACGAGGGAGGCGCCAAGAATGTGGCCCGCCGCGACGGCATGGGTACGACCGTGCTCTCGGCCACTGTGGAAATCGGCCGGATACCCGACGCATACTTCCAGGCCATAGGCAGCGGTACAGGAGCCATTGCGGCCCGTGAGGCCAATCTTCGTCTGCTGGAGGACGGCCGCTTCGGTACGGCTCAGATGAAGCTGCATACGGTGCAGAACGTGCCTTTCCTGCCGATGTACGACGCATGGAAGGCCGGTCAGAGGGATCTGCTGCCCTTCGATGACGACGAGGCCCGTCAGAAGGCCGCGATGATCGATGCCAAGGTGCTCTCCAACAGACGCCCGCCCTATTCGCTCGCCGGAGGAGTGTACGACTGCCTGTGCGATACTCATGGAGATGTGTACGCCGTGACAAACGCCGAGATCCGCCATTGCGCCGCCATGTTCAAGGAGCTGGAGGGAGTGGACATCTACTCCGCTTCGGGTGCCGCGCTGGCCGGTTTAGAACAGGCCGTGAAGGCCGGTGCCGTGGGCCGCGACGACGTGATAATGCTCAATATCACAGGCGGCGGCGAGCAGCACTTCAAGAAGGACTGCAAGGTGCACTGGCTCAAGCCCTCGCTGGTCATCTCTCCCTCGGAGGACAAGGATCGGATCGTGCGGGAGATAGAGAAACTGTTTGCTTAGTGTTTAATTTTAAGTATAAACCGGTTATGAAACTTTTTAGAATATCTGCCGCGGCCTTAGTCTGCGCCGTGGCCCTGACATCCTGCGGGAATGGTTCAGGAACCGGGAGCACTGCTTCTGAAAAGAGTGTCTCCGACATTGTGATTGAGAACATTATGACCCGCCGCAGTGTGCGTCAGTATCAGCCTGTGGCTGTGGGACGCGATACCATGAAGACGATTCTCGAGTGCGGTATCAACGCGCCCAACGGAATGAACCGCCAGTCCTGGGAGATCCGCGTGGTGGACTCCCCCGAGTTCATTGACGGAGTGACCGAGCTCTTTGTCAAGGCCAATCCCCGCGCAGCCGAGGACCCTTCGTTCAAGAATATGTTCCGCAATGCGCCCACCGTGGTCTTCATCGCCCACGACCCCTCCTACGACATGTCGCCCATCGACTGCGGACTGCTCGGAGAGAACATGATCCTCTCGGCCTGGTCCATGGGTATCGGCTCGTGCTGCCTGGGCGGACCGGTAAGATTCATGAAGTCGCCTGAGGCCGCTGATTACCTGAAGCGTCTGGGCTTCTCCGAGGGCTATGAGCTGCTTTACTGCATCGGATTCGGCTATCCCGCCGAGAGTCCTGCGGCCAAGGACCGCGATGCCTCGAAGATTCAGTTCGTGGACTAACTTCCTTTTGATTCAGTTTCCGATATGACTGGATTCTATACTGTACTGCTGCTGATGGTGTCCAACGTATTCATGACTTTCGCATGGTACGGACACCTCAAGCTGCAGGAGATGAAGCTCATCGACAACTGGCCTCTGATCGGGGTCATCCTCTTCTCGTGGGGCATCGCCCTCTTCGAGTATTCCTTCCAGGTCCCCGCCAACCGCATAGGCTTCGTGGACAACGGCGGCCCCTTCAACCTCGTCCAGCTCAAGGTAATACAGGAAGTAGTCTCCCTGACCGTCTTCTCCCTGTTCACGATTCTGGTCTTCAAGGGCCAGACCTTCCACTGGAACCATATCGCCGCCTTCGTCTGCCTCATCCTGGCGGTGTACTTCGTATTCATGAAGTAATGATTATGGCAAAGCAATATTCGGATAAAACCAACGCAATAATTTACGCAGTGATAGGATGCGGACTCTTGATATGGGCCCTGCTCGGATACCGTGGATCGGCAGTTTTCACTTCAGCACCTTTTATCATAGCCGTAATCGACTTCATAATGGCAGGGTTCTATGCCCTCCGACATATACGCCTGAAGAAGGCAACCCGCGATGAAGCCGACAGCAGCGGCGGGGACTGCTGATGCGCCGATACTTACCTCACCGGACTGACATAGCGTGAATGCCTGTTCAGCCCCCGAATGCCACTATGCCTTTTCGTCACACAGCAATTGCCTGAACTATAGCATTTTAAAATATAACTAAAATATAACGTGATAAGCATCTCTTCGAAAAACTGCCTCAGAGAGGCCTGTGAGCGGCTTGCACTTTCAACCATGCGCCACTATACATTTTAGTTATATTGTAACTATTTATGCATCTGTATTTTACGACATAACTAAAAAGCAACGTGAGGATATGAACAAGAAAATAGCTGCTGACGTATATACACAGACTGCCAGTGACGGATATATCCTGCGGCCGGCGACGATGGAAGAGGTTCCGGCCATCTGGGAAATCATCCTGCAGGCCAAGGCCCAGATGTACCGCGAGGGCAAGCACCAGTGGGACGAGAACTACCCTACCGTGCCGATATTGGAGAACGACGTGCGGCGCGGCTGGGGATACGTGCTCGTACCGGATAACTGCAGTACACAGCCGGAGCCGGACATCATAGCCTACGGAGCGGTAGTCTTTGACGGAGAACCTGCGTATGACGGTCTGCGGGACGGGAAATGGCTGAGCGGACAGCCCTATGTGGTACTGCACCGGCTGGCGGTCGCCGACTCATGGAAACGTCATGGCATGGCCGTCCGCTACATGCAGGCAGTCTGCGACTTAGCCATCTCCCGCGGCATCCGCAGCTTCAAAGTCGACACCAACTACGACAACTTCTACATGCAGCGCGTCTTCTCCCGCCTCGGCTTCACCTACTGCGGCCGCATCCGGTATGAGGCAGGCGAGCGCATGGCGTATGAGAAAATGCTGTAGCTGACGGCTGAGCTGAAGTCCGTCCGGGACATACCTTTGAACGAGCCGCACGGGTGAAGTTTGTAAGTGCTTGAATATCTTTCCCTTGTCAGACACCCGTGTGCTTTGGTCCATTTCTGAATCAGGATGAAAGCACATGGCAACTTCGTAAAGTAATGATACTCAATACTATGCTTATTTGCCCCGTGCCGCTAAGTCAATATGAAGAACTGTAGCCAAAGAACAGCATCAACAGCAACGCGATAAAAAGCGAAAATTCGTATATTGTATAATCCATCTTTCCCACTTGCCGGGTACAAAATTACAAGGTTTTTCCGTTATTCTGAATATCGGGGAATATGATTCTACTGATGATTTCTGAGGCCGGAATGTCACGCATAAGCGTGAACCCGAACCACTTTTTACCTAAATCCTTAATAGATGCCCCGATGTGGTACACTTCATCGTCTATAAGCAGAAAACGGTCATGTGCTTTGTTGAACCGCTCTATCCTGACTGGCGGATATTGGGCATTGTGACGGTCAACATCCAGTTTGAACCGGTCGCTTACACGTTGTGTGTAGATAGTGGCAGTCACTCCTTTTTCCCTTTTGTCGAGCAGGGTCAGTACCGTATCATCCACATAGTTGTCAATCAGTGCAATGGTGCGTTTTGCCTTTCGTATCAAATCAGATACAAAACGGTAAGCGTCAAACACCTGCCCGTCGTAGAATATGCCCTGCATGGGAGGGATATTGGCTTCCAGCCGTTTGAACACCTCGTCGATGCGCTTGTCCGTCACCTCCTGATGCCGTTTCATTTCAAGCTGGTGATATTCTATCGTTTCAAGCCGTTGGAACAGTTGGGCATTGGTAACTATAAAACGGCGCATGGACACAAAGGCTCTCATGATGCGGATGTTCACTTCCACCGCAGTCTGTGATTTCAAGACGGAACTAAGCATGGCGATACCTTGTTCGGTGAAAGCATAAGGCAACCTTCTGTCGCCACCCCAACTTGAAGTCGCATTTTGCGACTTCAAGATTTCTACTTCCTCCTTGCTCAATTGAAACATGAAGTCTTCAGGGAAACGCTCAATATTACGTTTTACTTGCTCGTTAAGACGTTTTGTTTCTACACCATAGAGCAGAGCCAAATCCCTGTCAATAATAACTTGCTGGCCTCTGATTACTCGAATCATCAACTGTATATCGGCAGCCATAGGTAACTGGTCGCAAATTGCGACCGGTTCATTTGCCTTGTCTTCTATCTTTTCTCTTTCTTTAGCCATACCTCTTTTACTACTCAATTTCATTCAGGTTTTTGATAATCTCAATGCCCAATGCGTTCTCAATCCGTTCCAATTCGTAAACGGTCTATGGCGAAAATGGGAGCCCGATAAAAGGATTGGTGCCTGTATGGTGCTTCCATGGGTTCTATTTCATCTTACTGAGTTTTTCCCTCACATCCATCAGAGCGAATCCAAGCAGGTTTTCTCCTTTCCATAAACGGGGATTCCGGCAGCCTGGATCATCTTCTTTCATGCCGATTCCCCAAACTGTATCGTAAGGGCTGGCTTCCACCAATATCTTGTCTCCTGTACTGAGCAAAAATTCTCTCAGATCCTCGCTGCCCATGAATTTGTGAAGATTGCCTGTAATAACTATTTCCATACGGTAATTTTGCCATATGGATTCGTCAAAGTTCCGCACTTCTCTGCCTAAGGCCTTTATTTCCTTAGGGTCTGTAGATGCCAGTATTTTTTTCCCTGTTTCCTCATCTCCCATGATTCGCGCCTTCTCAGCCATCATGAACTGTTCCGCACTGTTATAATGGATGCCATTGACTGTAAACTTGCAGGGATACCATTGGCTGAGACATGCTTTGGTCGTTTTACCCGGTTTGCCGTGATGTCCCCAAAAGAACAAAAAATCCGGTTTGGAAATCTCATAAAGGTCTTCTTTCCTTAATCCACCCTGCGGGTTGCTTCCGAATACAAAAGTCTCATTAGGCTGCAGGCCGGTCATTCTTTCAGGCGTGTATGAAGGTCTGGTGATTTCCATATCGGTTTTGTTACTATGTTGTCTACAAAGATACGAAAACTACTGCGGTATGACTTCCCTCCAATCCATTTTTTGCTACGTTTTTACCAAATGATAAGCTACGCAAATTCAATATCCTCTATCTTTGCAGCCCTTAAAATTCTGAAAATTAGATTTATGAACTGGATTATCCTGATTATCGCCGGTTTTTTTGAATCCGGATTTGCGTTTTGTCTGGGAAAGATGAAGGAAGTCACTGGCACTGCATGGTGGCTGTGGGGAGGAGGCTTTCTGTTCTGTCTGACAATGAGCATGGTACTGCTTGCCAAGGCGGTAAAGACCATTCCGATAGGCACGGCATATCCGGTATGGACCGGGATAGGAGCTGTCTGCACGGTCATTCTCGGTATCATATTCTTTCACGAGTCCGCCTCATTCCTGCGCCTGCTCTTTATAACCACCCTCATCGTCTCCATCATCGGACTGAAGATGGTATCCTGAGCTTCCTGCTTTGAGAATCTGCGTTCCCCTCGGATATGAAACCTCGTCCATCTCCCCTGCAAGAAGATCCAGGGATGCTTCCGGCATGCCTCACATCGGATAGATGCCCGTGACATAATGAGTGAGACCGCTGATTTTTCTGACAAGCTGCGGCGGATCCACGCTGCAGTCATAGACCAGAATATGGGATTGGGGAACGACTCCCTCCATGTTCTCCTGGGATACAGCTACATAGAGAAGCCCTGAGTCCGGGTCGCCTGTCACATTGCAGTCCAGGATATTGGCATCCGGCTCGTCGGCCCTGAAATCCACTATGTCCTTCTCCGTCCTCCCGGTTCCGAGGGAAAAACGGCTGAGGGTGGTCTTCAGACTGGAGGAGAACTCCGATTCCTCTGCCCCTGTAAAATAGATATAATCACCGATACGGGTGATACCGGAGTTGGAATGGGTGCCGGGAGATATATTGGCTGTGACAGTCTTCTGGTCGACTATGCTCCAACTCTCCACATCGATAAAATACAGGAAGCCTGAATTAGGACGGCTACGGTAGTAGGTGGCAGCAACGAGAGTGCCGTCCTCTGTCCGGCACATGCCGCTGACCAGGTCGCCCTTTCCCAGCTCCAGACGGCGGCTGACAGCATCCTCACCCTTTGAAAACTCCAGCAGGGCCGTAGAAGACCAGAACCCTCCTGCCAGGGCATACATACGTCCGTCGACTACAGTCGCGCCTCTGGGCGAGACTGTAGATTCCACCGTATTGGCTGTCCCCATATTGCCTATCTCATAGGAGCCTTCGACGAGACTCAGCCCGCCGGTGGAACAGTCGAAGCGCAGCACACCCTGCGCAAATATGAAGACATTGCGGCTGTCCAGCACAGCGATACCGCCCAGACTCTCGTCCACTTCCTCCATAGTGCCGTTGACGGGATGCCGGAATGTCATTTGTGCCCTGGAGAAAGACTGTTCCTTCCGGAGGGTCTGCGCATCCGCCACGATGAGAAGGCCGTTGTACTCCTTTCCTTCCGCCCTGCGCCAGTCATTGCACTGGATATACTGCTTCCCTTCGCTCATGGACATTCCTACCCCGTCGTTGCCCAGTTCCGAAGCGTTTGCAGACGCATACACCCGGTTTTCCAATGTTCCGTCGGGTGCAATGAAGGTGAGGAAGGCATTCTCCATAGTGTATTCACCGCCGCTCAGCAGGAGGACTCCTTCGGGATCGGCATAGCCGGTAAGTCCGGAGACGGGGGGAACGTCGGGATCTTCCCCCTCCGGGGTGTCCGGAGAGGGATTGTCAGTGCAGGCCGCAATCAGCATGGCGGCGGTCATGAGGATATAAGGTAAATTTCTGCTGTTCATGATTATTCATTAAAATAAAATCCTGCGGGAAAATGAGTAAGGTCGTCTATCCTGCGCACCGGTATGTCCAGGCTGCTGCTGAAGTCGAACTCCCAGATGGAGTTGGTGGTGAAGAAATTGCCGAAACCCTTTATCGTGTTGATGAAGACGTGGCCGGTAATGGGATTGACACCAAGGCCGTTGTACAGCTGTACCGCATTGCCGTCAAGGTTGAAGAGGTCTGTCAGGACTTCGTCAGTCACATCTCCTTCTCCGGCTTCCGGATCAAATACAGCACGGTACACCATGGTCCCGGAAGCATAGTAGACGGTGTTGCCGCTGGCAGCCATGCAGCAGCTGTAGACAGCATCAGGTTGGGCACTGAGCAGGTTCTGGGTAACGGTGGAGGCCGCCGGATCAACCTTGTTCAGGGTAATCTGCCCTCCTTCTCCATCCATTGCGGAAGTGCATATTGCCCAGAGACATCCGTCATCCGCCGGAGCTATGCCGAGGAAATAATTAACCATGTACGGGGTGGCCCAGAAGGCGTACTCCGCTACTGAGGAAACCTGGTCTGTGGCCGGATCTATCTTCTTCAGTGCGCACAACAGGCCGTTCTGAGGAAAATATACCTCGCCGCCGGTTACTGCAAACCTGGACTTCGGTGCCCCTTCCGTACCCGATATGAAAGTCAGCGAGACATCGTCCATATTCAGGCGCCACACCCCTTTGTTGTCCCTGATGTACACATGCTGCTCGTCTATCACGGCTATGTGCGTCGGCCAGTCCAGACCCGGAAGCTGCTCTTTGGTAAGACTCCTCACTTTCTTCAGAGTCACGGCGTCAGCCACTACCAGCATTCCGTCATTCTCGAATGAAGTTCCCTCGGGGTTGGTATCCCCGTTCTGTGAGATTATGTATATTTTCCCGTCGTGGAAACACATGTCCTGCGCTACATTGCCCAGGTCAGTGCCATTGACGCGGCGGTAGGCGGTATCCACGACGTAACCCTCGGGAGTGATGTAGATGAGCGAGCCGTTTTCAGTGGTCATGTTTCCCTCATTCAGGACAAATGTTCCCCCTGCCCCGTCGAATGTGACCCGGTGGAAACTGACGCCACCGACCGTGGTGCTCTCTCCGTCGTTTCCAGTAACAGTCAGTTTCAGGTTATAATCGGCAGTACCGGCAGTGGCGGAAGGGGCTGTGACATAGATGCGGCCGGCCTCCCCGTCCACTGATGCCTGCCAACCCTCCGGCACGTCTTCCAATGTTACGGTGCTTATCCCCTCCGCATGATAGGTCAGGACATACGTTTCTTCAGATACAAGCAGCACCGGATTGTCGGCAGAGGTATCCAGTTCGAATACAGGATCCTCATAGACAGGGCCGTTTTTACCAGTGCATGAAGTCAGGCCGGCAATACAGCCTGCTGCGGCGAGAGCCAGGACCAGGCTCTTCAAATAAATTCCTTTGTTCATGTTCTTTAATGTTAAAATGTTACGATATGTGTGTTTAATCAGTTGCTATCTCTTCTCCAAGCAGATGGAGGTCCTCCACTCCCATTATCTCAGTGGAGCACTCGCCTAACCAGCCGTTTACCTGATTGACCCCGGTATAGATCCGGATGAAATCCACTCCAGGCAGGTCCACGCTTTGGCCCCTGCTGTCCACGGCCCAGGATATGTCGACGGCCGATCCGATACCGGAATTGGTGTCATTGTCCGCATAGCCGTAGCGGAACTTATAGAGGACGTAGTATGTCCCCTCCCCGCTCTCGTCGATACCGTTCTGAGGCAGGCAGGTGCCACTGAAAGAGAGCCTGTCCTCCCCGTACCACTGCGGGAAATAGGGCTGGGTGTGATACTTGTTTTTCGGGATGCTGCCCCGACGGCCCAGGATATCCTCCCAAAGGATGTATTCCTCCTCTTCGGAGGCTGCCGCTTCCTGCTCCGGACGCAGGTACGTCATACTGTAGTCCGGGTGAAGGGCCACGTCATTGCCGTTGTCCCTTGCAGCCTGATACCAGGCTTCCTGTGCAGGGTCGATATGAGCACTTCCGGCTATCTCATACCATGGGTCGTCGGGCAGCCCGTTGCCGTTGGCATCGACGGAGACCATGATGATACCCGGCTCGCTGCTTCCCCCCTCGTCCCCGAATGCATTGCCCAGCACCCGGAAGTCGCACAGCCCCTCCCGGTTCTCGATCGTATGGTCAAATCCCACCACCACATATCCGCCCCAGCCGCCGAGGGAGATCAGCCCGCGGTTGTTGTTCCCGATGGCCTCCAGGACTTTCCGGTTCATTGTCTCCTGTGTGTCGCCTTCCTCATAGAGGGGCATAGTATTGACAAACTGACCGGGGGCCGGCATATATTCGAATACTTCGGTGATGTAGGGAGTTGCGTCCTTTCCGGCCTTTTCCTTACTGCAGGCTGTCAGAACTATGGCCACTAGCCACGTCGCATAAATTACAGAATGTCTCATGGTGTCGTATAAAGCAATGGTTTACGTGTGAATACAATGTGTGCCGGGATATCTCCGGTGGTTACTGACCACTTGCGCCTGCCGTCAGAAGAGAAGCAGTGCAGGGTACCCGGACTGACATAGTCTCCGGCATCCGTTATCAGGATCTCGCCGGTCACGGGATGGACAGCTATGCTGTAAGGGGTACTGATCCTCACGTCGTCTGCGATAAAGCTGCGGGTGACTGTCTGCCGCGTCACTGTGTTGAATATTGCGTATGAGACACTCCAGTCCTGAGTCCCGTAGTTGAATCCGCTGCTGCATACGTAGAGAGAGTCTCCGCGGAGGGTCATGCTGCTGTTGGGCAGGTCCAGGGTATCTGTGCAGATGTCCGTCCTGGTATCGATGATAAAGGTCCTGGAAGGTACGCTGTAGTAGTCACCTCTGGAGGAGACATACAGGTTGCCGTGGAGGTCAGGCTCCAGACGGTGCAGGTTGATGCCCACGGGTATCCTGTACAGTTCCTTAAAACTTGCCAGGTCGATGACAGACACAGTGCTGTCATAGTCCGGCACCCTGTAGCCGCCGGAGTTGGCCACATACAGCTTGTCGCCGACTACAGCCATCTCCTCCGGCTGGTAGCCCACTATGCATGAGTCCACTATCTGAAGGCTGGAAGTGTCAATCTTCACCACCATGCCTATGCGGGCATCCGGGTCAATCTTCACAGGACCGGCGTAGGCACTTACATACGCATACCTGCCCTTGAAGGCCAGATAGCGGCAGTTGGGCACGGCTATCTTGGTGATATGCCTGATGCTCTGCACATCCATAACCTCCACGTAATTGGAGCAGTTGATCACCGCCCACAACTTTCCACCGTATATCCCGATGTCGTTGCCGACATCTCCCAGATCCTTCACCTCGTCGGGATTGCGCTCTCCGTAGATGTTGCGCGTGTACACTCCCGAGGAGTAGTCGTAGTAGTCCAACGAAGCCTTGTTGCTGCCCATATTGCCCTCATTGAGCAGGAAGAAACCGCGGATATCGCCGGAGACGGAATCCCCGGGATTGACTTCCACCGGCTCGGAGGACAGTACTGGCCAGTCGCCGCGGCAACTGCAGAGTACTGCGGCTGCCGTAATTATTACAAACCATTTTTTCATATTGCAAGACTTAATGTTATTCTGAAATTAGTGCCCGGCATGGGATACCACTTCACCACCTCGTACTGCTGGTTGAAGATGTTGTTTACCTCCGCAGTCACCCCTATGTCCATCTTCTTTATGCGGAATATTTTTGAGACTGAGAGGTCGCTCGTGTACCAGGGCTGGATGTAGTTGACCGGTACATTGCCGCCCAGCATGTATCTCTCACCGGTGTAGACGAAGCTGTAGTGGAAGTCCCAGGTCCGGTAACTGACGCTCACCACAGCCGATCCGCTGTGCAGCGGCACGTAAGGTATCTGGTCGCCGTATGTGCTGATGACTCCCTCATATCCTTCCTCTTTTCTACTGTCAGTGAAGTCCTGGGCCTTCTGGCAGGTGTAGTTCAGCCTGGCCGATACATTGACCGGTCCGAAGCGCAACGAAGGAGTCACGGAGACATCCACACCGCGGATCTCCACGTATCCCAGGTTGACCATAGTCCACACAAGCTGATTCGAGGTAGGGGTGGCTATAATCTTGTCTTTTACGGTGTTGTAGTACACATCCACACTGGCCTGCAGTCCGGTGAACCAGTTGTGGCGCCAGGTCTTTTTATAAGCCGCGCCCAAGTTGTACTGGGTGGTATATTCGGGCTTGAGGTTGCGGTTGCCCAGCTGGACGTAGTACAGGTCGTTGAAAGTAGGCATGCGGAAGATTTTCTTGTAGAAAGCCCTCAGGCTCAGGCCTGCCCTCTTCCACGGAGTATAGGAGACTATCACCGTGGGAGTCCACTCGTTCTTGTCCCCGGCCGTCTCCATGCCACGCTTGCTGACATCATGGACGCAGGTGTAGAGCAGGCTGGCCTGGGCGCTGAGACCGAATCCGAAATTGACCGAGGTGGCCGCTGCCGAGAGGACGGTCAGCCTGCGCGGCCGGATGAAATTGGCATTGAACATCTCCGTACCGTCTGCTTCCAGACTGTTCCACTGAAGGTCGCAGGAGAGATTGGCGCTCCAGATCCTACCGGCCGAGAAAAGGTGCGAGGTGGTCAGGTAAAGCTCCTGCTGCCAGTAATGATTGTCCATCGGCTGGAGGGTACTGTGCGGAGGCATTGTGTAGTTCATGTAATCATTGGCATATTTGGCCTGTAGCTTGAAACTGTAGAAATCCGCCGCCCGGTGCGTAACCGCCGACTGCACGAAGATATTGCGGTCCTTCTGCCGGTCCTCGTTCAGAAGCGATATGCCGTAGTCCTCCTTGACCGCCGCCCCGGGGTAGCCCCTCTCCGACCAGTAGAAATAGCCTTTGAGCATGAAGTCCGTCCCCGGCATCTGCCCGAACAGGCCCGCTTCCGCCCTGACATACATCACGTCCCCGTTGCGGCGCACCTCGGTCGTGTCGTAGCCTCCGTCCCTCTGGTACCGGAACTTGTAGCGCCCTGACGTACTGAGAAATTCCGCATTGACCGAGGTGCTGAAATACCGGCCCAGGCGGTGCTCCCACAGGCCCGAGAAGTCGATGAGGTCGAATGGGCCGCTGCGCAACTTGAAATTCAGATTGTTCCGTCTGTCTCCGCTGAATTTAGGCCTCCGCGAGACCATATACAGCGCTGCCGCAGAGGCATAGTCCCTGGCAGATTGGAATATATCGCTCTTCTGCCCGTTATATACCGACAGTACCTCCATATTGTCCATGGAGAACTTGCCCAGATCCACCGTCCCGTTCTGGGCATTGGATATCTGTATACCGTCGTAGAATACCCCTACGTGCTGGCTGCCGAGACTGCGGACATTGACCGTCTTCAGGCCCCCTATGCCGCCATAGTCCTTGATCTGCACGCCTGAGAAATAGCGGAGGGCATCGGCTATCGAATTGGAACTAAGCCTTTGGAGCTGTTGTCCGGACAGTCTCTGTGCCGGCACGATTTCTCTTATCCGCTCAGCTGTGACCACCACCTCGCCGAGGGTATCGACGGGTGTCTCCGGGATTCCGTCCTGGGCCCGGAGCGCGGCTGTCAGAGACAGCATGAGCGTGATGATAGGTAAAACTGTACCTGCTTTCTTATAATTCATTGCCAAATAATTTTCCAACTCCCGGGATTTCCCCGTACCATACGGCACAAGGGCAGACTGTCTGTTCCTGAAGAAGAAAACCATTCAGCATTGCCGCACCCGTACTCCCGCAGGGCAGACAGTCCAAGTTGAAAGCAGGTCTTCTGACTTATTCCTCATCGCGGCAGCCTTCCCACCTCATAAGGCAGTGGCTAAAGAGATTACCGCGTGACTTCCGTCCCGAAGGACGTGGAAATTACAGCAGCGGGAACTGTCCGGGATTCTCACCCGGTTCCCTTTTAATTCCTCCACCGCAGAGCGGCGGACAGGAAACTTTCAGCGGCGCAAATATAGACAAACTTCCGTTCCAACCAAAAAAAAGAATCTTGCCGGACGCTTCCGGTCCGGCAGTGCGCAGTGGACACCGTAATCCTACTCCATCCGCCCGTACTTCATCTCCTCCCCTTCCCTGTCGTACTGCTTGCGCTTGCCCGTAGGCGGTGCGGTAAGGGTTATGCGGACCACGGCAGTACGGTACAGGCTGCGGCGGACCGACTCGTCGAATGCGTCCATGTGCCGGGGCAGGAAACGTTCGCAGATGAGGCGGAGAGCATGGATTTTCTCGGCTTCGTCCTTTACTGTTTCCGCCCTTCCGAAAGCGACTGCCGAATGGTACTGGAGGGTGAATGAGCCGTCCTTGGGCCCTACGGTCGGAGAACATTTGCTTACCGCAGAAAGACAGACTTCAGGATGCGCTGCAATCGCCCCGAGCTTCTCCCCTTCCCGGGCGCAGTGAAAATACCACACCCGCCCGTCCTCCCCGGCGGAAGCCAGCGACAGCGGAAGACCATAGGCAGTACCGTCCTCCCGGGTGAAACTTACTGTGATGTACGGGGCCTTACGCATGACCTCCAGAGCCCATTCCGCGGGCATTTCCCTGCTGGCTTTTCTCATTGTACACAATTGATTTCCTGCTGCAAAAATAACAAATAAAGTGATTATCCGTAAAACCTTCACCTTCCTCAGTAAAACAGGTATCCGTTCTCAGTCATAAAGCGCTATTTTTGCAGTATGAAAAAGATACTGGTAATATCATCAAGCCTGCGTCACGACAGTAATTCTGACGCACTGGCCGAAGCCTTTGCCAAAGGTGCGGCAGAGGCCGGCAATGAAGTGGAATCCATCACATTGAAAGGAAAGAACCTGCATTTCTGCACTGGCTGCCTGGCCTGCCAGAAAACTCAGAAATGCGTTATCGCTGACGATGCGCCTGCCATCGTGGATAAAATGTATGCGGCGGATGTCATCGCTTTTGCAACCCCCATTTACTATTACGGGATGAGCGGTCAGTTGAAGACTCTTCTCGACCGTGCCAATCCGCTGTTTACCACGGATTATCATTTCAGGGACATTTATTTTCTCAGTTCTGCGGCCGAAGAGGACCCTCAGACTCCGGAACGCGCAGTTACCGGACTCGGAGGATGGATCGAGTGCTTTGAGAACGCGCGGTTGGCAGGGTCCGTTTTCGCCGGTGGCGTGAATGCCCCAGGAGACATAAAGGGGCATGCGGAAGTGGAAGCGGCATATCAGATGGGAAAGGCTGTCTGACAGTCCACCTACAGGCAAATTTTTTCAATCTCCAACCGCCTCATTTCCAGCAAAAGTTACCATGGCGTAAGATACTTACCGTCTTGTAACCTCTTGATTATCATCAGGCAATGACTTACATTTGCGTTGTAAAAAATAAATATCTGCAATATGAGCGACATTAAAATTCTGAACACAGGCAAGACCTGGGCACACGCATCCGTAGGGACATTGAAATCATTTGAAGGCAAGCAGTTCGTAAAGGAAGCAACCGGAGCTGACTCCTGCGAGATATCCTTCGGCTCGTTGCCGTCCGGAGCCGCAGTGCCGTTCTTCCACAGCCACAAGGCCAACGAGGAGAACTATATCATCCTCTCAGGTGCCGGAAAATTTCAGGTAAATGATGATGTTTTCGACATCACCGAAGGGTCAGTGGTGCGCGTCTCCCCTGGATGCTTCCGCAACCTCAAATGCACCTCTGCCGAGCCGATGACCTATATCTGCATACAGGCCAAGAGCGGCAGTCTTGAAAAGTACACGGCTGAAGACGCCGAGATAGGCGAATGCAAGAGTCTGCTCTAAGTATCCCTGCCTTACCGGAAAACACAGGGGCGGCCGCCGGCTGCTATGGAAGAGGTTCCGGCCATCTGGGAAATCATCCTGCAGGCCAAGGCCCAGATGTACCGCGAGGGCAAGCACCAGTGGGACGAGAACTACCCTACCGTGCCGATATTGGAGAACGACGTGCGGCGCGGCTGGGGATACGTGCTCGTACCGGATAACTGCAGTACACAGCCGGAGCCGGACATCATAGCCTACGGAGCGGTAGTCTTTGACGGAGAACCTGCGTATGACGGTCTGCGGGACGGGAAATGGCTGAGCGGACAGCCCTATGTGGTACTGCACCGGCTGGCGGTCGCCGACTCATGGAAACGTCATGGCATGGCCGTCCGCTACATGCAGGCAGTCTGCGACTTAGCCATCTCCCGCGGCATCCGCAGCTTCAAAGTCGACACCAACTACGACAACTTCTACATGCAGCGCGTCTTCTCCCGCCTCGGCTTCACCTACTGCGGCCGCATCCGCTACGATGCCGGCGAGCGCATGGCCTACGAAAAGCTGCTGTAAACATAAATTGCAAATTTTTCCTACATTTGTTATTTTATTGAACGGAAATATGCAAGCCATGGCCGACGGAACACCACAGGGAAATATTATACTTTATCAGACCGAAGATGGGCAAAGCCGGATAGATGTCACTCTATCAGGCGATACAGTGTGGCTTACCGCAGATCAGATGGCCGAACTGTTCCAGCGCAACAAGTCCACCATTTCAAGGCATATCCGCAATGTCTTTGAATCTGGGGAACTGAATCCGGATTCAACTGTTGCATTTTTTGCAACAGTTCAAAACGAGGGAAACAGGAAAGTAGAACGAAACATAGCATACTACAACCTCGATGTAATCATCAGTGTCGGCTATAGGGTCAATTCCCACCGTGGCGTACAGTTCCGCATCTGGGCCACGCAAGTACTGCGCGAGTACCTTGTCAAAGGCTTTGCTATGAACGACGATCTTCTGAAACGCGCCGGCGGAGGCAATTACTTTGACGAACTCCTGGCACGCATTCGGGACATCCGCTCCTCGGAAAAGGTATTCTATCGCAAGATTCTGGAAATCTATGCCCTCAGCATAGATTATGACCCGAGAACAGAAGCCACGCAGAAGTTCTTCAAGACAGTCCAGAACAAGATGCACTTCTCCGCTCACGGACATACTGCGGCGGAAGTCATTCACAGCAGAGCCAATGCCGACAAGGACTTTATGGGGCTGACATCATGGACTGGAGCATTGCCGAAACGAACTGATGCCGGAATCGCCAAAAACTACCTTTCACCCGACGAACTCGATACCCTGAACCGTATCGTCAGCCTTTACCTTGATTTTGCAGAACTCCAGGCCAAGTCTCACAAACCGATGTATATGAAGGACTGGATTCAGAAACTTGACGAATTCCTGTCACTTTCCGGCAAAGAGCTCCTGACCCATGCCGGGACAGTCTCTGCTGAAATCGCGAAACATAAGGCAGACTCCGAATACGACAAATACAGCAAACGGATACAGTATGAGCTCTCTCCCGTGGAAATCCATTTCATAGAGAGTTTTGAAAAGGAAGTCAAGCGGCTGAAAAAGTAAGCGACAGCTCTGGGAAGACAGCAACGGTAAGTACTGCAGCACCTCAAAATCGTAGTGGACTGATTTACAATGTATTATAATTATGATGCGTGCTTTTCGGCTGGTTGTGACAGCGCGAAAAGATCACCGCCTGTCTGCAACTATCTGATTATCACAAGACTGTAAAAACACACCGCTCGCGTACTTACCGTTAAGGATCTTACCAAATGGTAAGAGAAGTTTCCGGCATAAAGTGTACTTTTGCACCGCAAAATAAAATTCACGGATATATGAACTGGATTATTCTTTTCGTTGCAGGACTTTTCGAGTCCGGATTCGCTTTCTGCTTGGGAAAGATGAAAGAGGTTTCGGGCACCGCGTGGTGGCTGTGGGGAGCCGGTTTCCTGCTGTGTCTTATTGCCAGTATGACCCTCCTGGCCAAGGCGGTGCAGACCATTCCCATCGGTACGGCATATCCGATATGGACCGGCATAGGCGCAGTGTGTACGGTGATTCTCGGCATCATATTTTTACATGAGCCTGCGACATTTCTGCGTCTGTTCTTCATCACTACCCTCATCCTCTCCATTATCGGACTCAAGATGGTTTCCCACTGAGGAAGACGCTATCTGATTCCGGCCCGTATGCGGCTCAGACTCTGAGCCGTTATTCCGAGATAAGAGGCCAGACATTCCAAGGAAACTCTCTGCAGAAGCTCCGGACGGTTCTTGAGCAGGTCTCTGTAGCGTTTCCGAGGCAGTGGTGAACAGCATGGGGATGAATTTCTCCTCGGTGCTCAGAAACTCAATCTCGGCAAACTTGCGGCCCCAGTTGGCGATATTGATATCCTCCAGGAAAAGCTTCTCCAAAGCATCCTTTCTCAGGACATACAGGGATGTGTCCTCGAGGCATTCCACCGTCTCATAGCCTGGCTGACCGTTGATATAGCTTTTCAGCGAGACCACAGCTGACCCCTCCAGTCCGAACCAGAATGTAATTTCCCTGCCGCCGTGCTCTATGAATGCACGGACAATCCCCTTTCTTACGAAGAATACACTGCGCTCCACATTGCCTGCTTTCAGGATATATGTTCCTTTAGGACAATGGATCTCTTCCAGCTGTCCGGCTAGACGGAGCATGGAACTGTCAGGTAACGGACTGATAGACTTTATAATATCCGGTGCGGTCATAAACTGAATATCTTTTCAATCAGTTGCGAAGATAACCTGATTTCGTTGAAAAATACAATCTCTTGTTTAACTTTGCAGCGATATGGAACAAGAAGCATTATTGAATCTCAGTGAGCAGATGCGGGTGATCATCTCCTGCGCTCTGGTGGTCGCGGCGT
>CALUSM010000011.1 GCA_944323445.1 uncultured Bacteroidales bacterium | reverse complement strand
GATGTTCCAGTTCTTTCAGCTTACCGCTTCCGAAAAGAGAACCTACACCGCTTGCTATGGCGGTAGCAGCATTGGTGGCTGTTTTCTTTAGTTTGTCCGTGCGTATCTCTGCTTTTACCTGTTTGAGTTCCTGTTCGGCAAGGCTTACTTGTTGTTCCTTGTGTCGCTTGGTTTCCTCTATACGTTGCAGTTCGGCTTTCTGCTTCTCAATGATGAAATCATTTCGTTCCAGATGCTCTTTACCTGTGACAGCTTTTGCCTGTCCACGTTCCATCAGGAGAATATCGGAAGCAAGGGTCTGCATGGTTGCCATATCCTCGTCATTGAGCTTTCGGCTCTTTCCAGTTTCATGGTTCATCCAGTCGAATACGACATGAGCATGATAATTTGGTTTGAACCATCTGTTACCGACTTGGAAGCTCTCCTTGTCTTCTGCTTCCGGCTGACCGTTCAGCCAATGCCCTTCGTCTTTATGCAGGAAAATCTGTAGCGGAGTGATGCCCCAGCGTCTTTGGCACTCTTCACCGAATTTGCGTACATCAGCCAGTGTGGTGTCCGGTCTGATAAGCAATACTCCTTCACGGATGGGTGAGCATCCCGCCACCTTGATAATCTTTCCATTCTTTCCCTTGCGTTCCCTTTCCTTTTCCTGCATGGCACGTCCGGTCTTTTCCTTGACCATTTGCTTGATATTGTCATAATGAGTTCGCAGTTCGGGAGTGCCGAAGTCGGGATTTATCCACTGTTCGTTATCGGTGGAAAGTTCGGGAACGACATAGATTCTGGACTCCCCGATATTACGCATATACTCGGCAGTCCTTCGGTTGTGTGCCTCGCTCGATGCGATGTTGCAAGGCTTGATATGTATGCTTGATTTTGTTGCCATAGCTTCTTTCCTTTGTTTACAATTGATTTACTTTGCTCGCTTTCGCAGAGGGGTTCTTAGGGGTAACCCATAAGCGGAGATTGCAAAGAGAGGGTCACTCTTTGCTCGGGGTTCTCAGGGGTGAAACGCCCTGAGTGGGTCATTAGGGCAAAGCCCTAATCCCCTCGGGAGAGCCCACAACTACGAAAGCGAAGCGTGTAGTTATAGTGGGCTATAACTGGAAGCCGTTCTTCTTTTCCGGTGATTGGCTGCGCACCCCTTTGGCGGACTGGAGCTGCCTTTTTCTTTCAATCTGTTTCTGTAAGTATTCGTTCAAGTCCTTGCATCCTCTGTAAATCTGCGAAGCGTCCCGGATGTACCGCTCTCTGCCGTATTCCATGCGGATTTGCCGGAGTGCTTCCAGTCCTGCATGGTCGTTGTCGAAAAAGCAGTGGATGCGTTCGTAATTGCCCAACGGATAGAGAGCCTTGTTTACATTCGATACGGAGTTCAATACAATGTAGTCCTGCCCGTCCAATTCCGGATAATTTGGGCAGCTCTCTTGTCTCAATGTCAAAAAGGAGAGGTAGTCCATAAATCCCTCGAACACATAACAGGTATTCCTCGCTTTTCCCGACTGCCTGATGTGGGAGATTTCCTTTGGGGCGATGCAGCCCTTGAAATAGCGGTTGCGGATTTCATATCCACACGAACCATTGGGAAAGGCGATGGCAAAGTACCGCTTGCCGTTGTGAGTGAAACGTGCTTCACTACATTCTCTTTTCGCCAGTTTTATGTTAATTCCTCTACCTTGTAAGTAGGCAAGCAGGGCAGTAGATGACAGCGGAACAATCTCCAACTGTTGGAAGCTCGGCTCGGAAGAGTTTTGCTTTCCAAAAGAGAAAGATACCGGGCGCACGTGCGGTGTCTGCTCTGCTATCCGTTTCAAGATGTAAGGTACATGGTCGGTAGCGTACAGGTGTGCAGCCAGTTCTATGATACCACCACCTTTACCCAAACCGAAGTCATACCATTGTTCACGTTCGGTATTTACCTTGAACGAGGCTTCGGCTTCTTCCCTTAACGGTGATTTATACCACAGATTGACACCTTGTTGCTTGACGGGAGAATATCCTAAACTATGCAGATAATCCGCTATTCTGATTTGCTTGGCTGTCTGTATATCCATAAAATGATTGTTTTAGTAGTTGGTGAATTGGTTTATTTTTCTTTTTGCCCGTACCTTTTTAGGAAGTACGGTCTATAATCACTTCACTAAATTCTCGTATATATAGGATACGGTAATAAAGTGAAGTGATTTAGTCCCATTCCCCAAGCACTTCACTATATTCCTAATATATACACCCCGAGAATAAAGTGAAGTGATTGCAGGGAAATGGGCTAATAGTGGAAGTCAGGCATGAATGTGTATTTTCTGCCTGTCTCCTGCACTATCATCCGTTTGTTGCGGAGCATGGTGATGAGCGATACCGCCTTTTTATGGTTCAGCTTTACACCCACTGACATATAGGTCTTGATTAAGGCATCTTCCAGTTCCTTGTAGCCGTATTCCTCTTTCAGCCCGAAAACGGCTTCCAATGCGATACGGTGCTGCTGCTCGGTGATATGCCTGTAAGGGTCGAACTTCTCTTCTTCGGGTCTTCCCGGCTTCTTTGTTTCAGGTTTGTATCCCTCAATGAGTTCGGGAAGGGCTTTGTCGTTGATACGGAATGCGAAAGGCTCAAAGTCCATTGCCCGGATGTGAATGGCTGAAACATGGCTGATGTCACCGTTGCCCTTGTCCTTTTCTACCTGCAATACGGTTTCCGCCTTGTTGTTCAACTCCGTACCAATGTGCCCTCTTGCGTTCTCATCCCCTTTGTTCTGATGCAGTATCGTATGGATATGTATCTGCCTGTCGTCCGTCCACTGCATCAGCTTGGATATGATGCGTGTTGATTCACTGGGGCTGTTGATGTCATACACCATATCCCGTATGCCGTCTATAATTACAAGACCGATTTCGGGTGTATTGTAAATAGCCTGTTCCACAATCCTGATACGCTGCTCAGGCGTGTATTTTCTTAAGGCAAGAAATTCAAGATTCTCATTGTCCCTATCATCTGGCAAACCAGCCATTCGCAAAATGCGCGTCATGACTTTCAGACAATGGTAAGGGCTTTGCTCTGTATCAACATAAAGCACTTTCCGCTTATCTTCAGGCAGTTCAGCCACATACCGCAGCACTGTGCCGTTCTTCAATGCAGCGGCTACGATAGCCGATACATTGAACGTTTTTTTACTTTTGGCTTTGCCGATGGATGCGCTGAAATTACCCAATGTCCCAATGACAGAATCATGTACTTTAAGGATTTCAGGTGCTTTCTCATAACTTTTCGACAGGCTCAAACGTGAGGCTTGCCAAAGGATTATGGCTTCTTCAGCCGATATTTCCTTAGTCTCTTTCATATAGTCCATAGCCATGCCTCCCGTTATTTCCGTCCTCCTGTTTTCTTTCCAGCCAGTTCAAGGGCAAGCTCAACATCCACGATAATCTTACGTCCTATCTGAGTGATTGCCTTGTCAATCTTTCCGCTTTTCTTGATACGGTTGGCGGTGGGTAGGCTGCACCCGAACAGTTTGGCTATGCCCAGTATTCCGTACACATATTTTCTTTCTGTGTCTGTAATGGGCTGTGGCTGCGTTTCCGTTTGACGGGAAGCGTGCTTACTTAGGAATATGAACTCTTCACCTGTCATCTGCCAGACGGGTTTTGATAATAATTCTTGAAGATTTTTCATCGTTCAATCTATTTAGTCGTTTAACAATCAGCCCTGCGCACTGGCTGTTATCTCTGTTCTCGAACGATGCAAAATTAGGTAGGGTTGTAAGTGGTAAGGATGTGGTTGATATAAATGGAATATCTTGTTATTTATCTGAATATCAGATAATAAAAATACCACTCAAAAATTTAATTTGAGTGGTAAAAGTGGTTGTTTCGTAAAATGTCAGGGCATATCACAGATTATCGGAATATACCATCCATTTCTTTGGCAAATTTCCGGTTGCTGTCACTGGGGAAATCGGAAACAGGCTCTTTGTACTTTGACTTGTAGTAGCTTTCCTCAATATCCAATATTTTCAGGATATTCCTCTTCCAATTCTCCCTGTCCTGTTTGGGCAGTTTTTCGCTCATCAGGAATATCAGATAGCAGGTACGTATTTTTTCTCTCGGTCTGATTTGGGGTTTGGTGTCGCTTGGTAGCAGGTTCATGCAGGTATAGAAATCATGTTCGGAAATATTCTCGAACTGTTCTCCCACGCAGGTTACATGAATGAGCGAAAGCAGTTCCATATTGAAATACTCAGTCTGTTTCGTTCCCAGCACTTCTTCCTGTATGTTGGGGGCATTTGGTTCTTGTTCGGCTGGCTCTTCCGGCTCGTTTGTTTCATCAAATACATATTTCGCCAATGTCTCTTTGAGGTGGCAGCCCAGCCGATAGATTTCATTGAAACGGCTTTTTGCATATTGCAGGGCTTTCTCTCTGGTCTGTTTTTGCAGATCGTAGAGTTCGGTCAGCTTGTTTTTTTTCTCCTCGTATTCATCTTTGCACCGTTCATATTCCATTTCCGCACGCTTTTCATCCTCTGCAGTGTGTTCCCGATAACCTATGGAATCGTATCGGTGGTATGCTTCGTTTAGCGGAGCATGGAGCTTGGTCGTCTTGTATTGCTGTTCTTCTATGGCTTCTTTATAGATTTCTGAAACTCGGAAGCAGATATTGTAAACGGTCTGTTCATCCGGCATACATCCTTTCTTGTAATAACTTATGTTTTCGCATACTTCCTTTTTCAGGCTATTCAGAATCAGTGTGTATTGCTCCTGTGGAAGATGAAACACCAGTTCAAGAATGGCTGTTTCAAGAACCGTTACATCATTGTAGTCCAGATAGAACTTGGTAATGAATTTCTGCTTTTCAAAAGAGAAACCTTTATTATCAAACCAGTCTTTATATATTCTGTTCAATTCTCCGTATCGGGGAATCAGCGTTGTAATTACATCTTTCATGGACGCAACTATTTTTGAGTGTTATTGTCTTTGTCAAGGAAAGAGGCCAGTTCTTCTTCCACTTCTTCCACGCTGGGCAACGCTGATTTCAGTTTCTCGGGAATCGCTTTGCTCAATTGGTAATCGCTGATGCCGATGGGCTGGTCATAGCCTGTCAATGCGTATTGTGCCACAACTTCGTCTTTTCCCTTGCATAGCAACAACCCGATAGTCTTGTTGTCATTCTCTCCCCTCAGTTTATCATCCACCACATTGATGTAGAAGTTCAGTTGTCCTGCATACTCCGGTTTGAATGGGGTAGCCTTTAATTCTACCACGATATATGCGTGCAACGGAATGGAATATAGAATCAGGTCGGCAAAGAAATCGCTGTTTCCGACTTGGAAGTGCTTCTGCCGGGCAACGAAGGCAAAACCGTTGCCCATTTCCAACAGGTAGCGGGTAACGTGTTTCACCAGCTGTTCTTCAATATCCCTTTCGTCTGCTTTTTCTTTGGCTCCTGCCAAATCAAAGATGTACGGGTCTTTGAGTAGGTAATTGGCAAGGTCGCTTTGTGGAGCCGGAAGTGTGGTCGTGAAATTGTTTACCTTGTTGTTGCTGATTTGTCGGCTATACAAATCACTGTCAATTTGCATTTTCAATACATTGCTGCTCCATCCCATTTCCACAGACTGCTTCATGTACCAGTAGCTTAGACCTAAAGGTAGCGAACTGTCAAGTATAGTCATTTGGCTTGTCCAGTTTATTTTGGCTATAGGAGAGGTCAAGAAAACTTCTTCTATTTCCCTGATTCCCATCCTGTAAATGGCAGACACGGTTTTTCCCACATCTTCAAATTGCGCAGGAACTTCCTGCGTAATTGCTAATGATTGACAATCAATCGATTGTATTTGCGCAGTAAGTTCCTGCGTAAATTGCTTGTCATTCAGTTTTAATACTTCATTGGTCACACTCTGTATGGTTGGGACAGACAGGCTTGCATCTGTTTCTATGAAACTTTGCAACGCTCTTAAAGGATATGCTTTTGCAAACTGGCACATATAGGTAAGGTTACGTTCCGAATAGCCTTTCTTTTCAGGGTAATGCAGTCGGATAGCCTTTGCCAACTGCTTGATGATTTTGCTTCCCCATCCGTGCAGCTGCTGGTGATAAAGGATGTAATTGCCTATCTTCCAGTAATGGAACAGCATTTGTGCATTGGCTGCAACAATCAGCCTTACTTGTGCCTGTTCTATTTCCGAACCGACCGCTTGTATGAATGCATCAAAATTCGTTTTCTCTATGTTGGATTCCTTGTTGCTCATATTGTGATGATAATTTCTACAAATATAGTCATTGGTAACTATCTATGAAACTGTTTGATACTTTTATAGTTGATTAAACTTGTTCATGGCATTTGCCTTAATATCATCCGCTATGTCAATGTAGGGTTTCATAGCTTTGTAGTCGCTGTGTCCCGTCCATTTCATGACCACCTGTGCCGGGATTCCGAGAGCCAGCGCATTGCAGATGAATGTCCTTCTTCCTGCATGGGTACTGAGCAAAGCGTATTTGGGTGTGACTTCATCAATACGTTCATTTCCCTTGTAGTAGGTTTCCCGTACAGGCTCGTTGATTTCTGCCAGTTCGCCCAGCTCTTTCAGGTAATCGTTCATCTTCTGGTTGCTGATGACGGGCAGAGCCATGTAATTCTCGAAATGGATGTCCTTGTATTTGTCCAGTATGGCTTTGCTGTATTTGTTCAGTTCAATCGTCAGGCTGTCGGCAGTCTTGACTGTGGTTATTTCGATGTGGTCGGACTTCACATCGCTTCTTTTCAGATTGCGAACATCCGAATACCGCAAACTCGTAAAGCAGCAGAACAGGAAAACATCACGCACACGTTCCAGGTATTGCTTATCCTTGGGTATCTGGTAGTCTTTCAGCTTGTTCAGTTCATCCCAAGTCAGGAAGATTACTTTTTTCGAGGTGGTTTTCAGTTTCGGTTTGAACGTATCGTATGCAATGTTCTGATGATGTCCTTTCTTGAAGCTCCAGCGCAGGAACCATTTGAGGAATCCCATTTGCTTGCCGATGGTGCTGTTTCTCATATCCTTGGTGTCACGCAGGAAGTTGACGTATTCGTTCAATCCAAACTCGTTGAAATAGTTGAACGTTGCATCCTCCTTGAACTCTTTGAGGTGGTTCCTCACTGCTGCAAATTTTTCATAGGTGGATGCCGTCCAGTTATTCTGGTTACCGCACTCTTTTACAAACTCATCGAACACCTCCCAAAAGCTGACAGGGGCTTCTTCCGGCTGTTCTTCGCTGGTGTCTTTCATTCTCATGTTGAAAGCTTCCTTCAACTGTTGGGTCGTTGGCATGACCTCCTGCACCTCAAATTCCTTGAAAATATTCTGGATTTCGGCATAGTATTTCAGCAAGTCCGTATTGATTTCGGCTGCACTTTGCTTTAGCTTGTTGGTACATCCGTTCTTTACCCGCTGCTTATCTGCATCCCATTTGGCTACGTCAATCCGGTAGCCCGTTGTAAACTCGATGCGTTGGCTGGCAAAGATGACACGCATACGGATGGGTACGTTCTCTACGATTGGCACACCGTTCTTTTTCCGGCTCTCCAATGCAAAAATGATGTTGCGCTTGATATTCATAATTGGGTGCGTTTGAAATTCTACACCCAAATATACACCCAATTATTGAGATAGCAAAAGACATTTAGAAACATTTACTTTTACTCTATATTGTAATTTACACTTGATTATCAGTCGTTTGCAGTTTTATGATATTCTGTGAAAGTATAAGTTCGAGAGCCCCTCTCTCCGCAGAAGAAGCAGAAAAGCGGAACACGAGTTCGCTCGCGTTCCGCTTTTCTGCTTCTTCTGCAAATCACCGGGAGAGGCCAGGGATGTGTGACCACCGGGAGCAAAAAAAAGAACAACTCTTTGAGTTGTTCTCAAGTAGCCCCAACAGGACTCGAACCTGTATCTAAAGTTTAGGAAACTTCCATTCTATCCCTTGAACTATGGGGCCGTTTCCGAATTTTGGCGTGCAAATATATTAAATTTTCAATTAATCTACAATTTAATGTATTTTCCGCATACAGAATTACCGGGGCTGCAACCTGTACGGTCACAGGCTCCGGTAACATATTTCCCGTTACGGAAGAACAGAATTACTCAACGTTCTTCTCTACCATCAGGCGTCCGCGGTAGTAGCCGCACTCAGGGCATACGCGGTGATACAGTACTGTGGCTCCGCAGTTGGAGCATGTGGAAAGTGCGGGGAGAGTCAGTTTGTCATGAGTTCTGCGTTTGTCCCTGCGCTGCTTTGAGAGTTTGTGTTTGGGATGTGCCATCTTATTCTAAATTTTAATTATTTCTATTTTAAAATATCTTTCAGCTTTTCCATCATCACCGGGTCGCATCCGCCCTCGGGATGAACCTTCTTTATCGGGAGGCTGAGATTGACATAGTCGTAAATAATCTGACCCAGGTCTATCTCCGAAGAACTGCCGTCAAGAAGTATCACCTCGTCCGAGACTCCCTCCTCCGCATCCTCGGCGTATGAGGAGAACATCACCGAGAAAGGCACCTGAATATCCACCGGAATCTTCAGGTCAGCGAGGCATCTGTCGCACTTCACCGTCACGTCCCCTGTAATACCGAGATCCAGGCTCATACGGCCCGGTTCCTTGGTTATCAGGGCATTGACATCCAACTCAGCATCCGAGACAGTATCGCTCTCGTATGCCTCGAAGAAACTCCCGTCCACCTTGACGTGGAACGGATGTTCTCCGTTTGAAAGCCCGCGTATCCCTATCTTGCAATTCATTTCCCGACAATTAAGGGCGGCAAAGATATAAAATTTTTCAATATTCCGAAATTGTTTTGGACTTTTTTATTGCATTCTCCTGCGCTTTCTCTCGTTCTCGTCCAAAATAATCTTCCTCAGACGCATGAAGTGAGGAGTCACCTCCACCAGCTCGTCCTCCTGGATATACTCCAGAGCCTCCTCAAGGGAGAACTTGATGGGAGGCGGCAGCATCACCTTCTCGTCGGAGCCGGACGCCCTCATATTGGTCAGTTTCTTGGTCTTGCAGATGTTGATGGCCAGGTCGCTCGCCCTGGTGTGCTCGCCGACCACCTGACCGGCGTATATCTCCTCGCCCGGATCGATGAAGAAGCGGCCGCGGTCCTGGAGCTTATCCATGGCGTAAGCCACTGAGAGACCGGTCTCGAGGGAGACGAGGGAGCCATTGTTGCGCTTCTCTATCTCGCCCTTGTACGGCTCGTAGCCCTTGAAGCGGTGGGCCACTACGGCCTCGCCCTGGGTGGCGGTCATCAGGTTGCTTCTCAGACCTATCAGACCCCTCGAAGGGATGTCGAACTCCAGATGGGCCCTGTCCCCGCGGGTTTCCATGTGGGTCAGGGAGGCCTTGCGGCGGGTGGATATCTCGATGGCCTTGCCGACCATCTCCTCGGGCAGGTCTATGGTCAGCAGCTCGACTGGTTCGCAACGTACCCCGTTGATATTCTTGTCGATGACCTTGGGCTGGCCTACCTGCAGCTCGAAGCCCTCGCGGCGCATCGTTTCGATAAGGATCGACAGATGCAGAACACCGCGGCCGTATACTATAAAGGAATCAGCGCCTAAGCCGGGCTTTACCCTCAGCGCCAGATTCTTCTCCAACTCTTTCTCCAGTCGTTCCTTCAGATGCCTGGAGGTCACGTACTTGCCGTCGCGGCCGAAGAAGGGCGAGTCGTTGATGGTAAACAGCATGCTCATCGTAGGCTCATCCACGGTGATGGGCGGCAGAGCCTCAGGATTCTCGAAATCTGCCACCGTATCGCCTATCTCGAAGTCCTCCAGGCCGACTACAGCGCAGATATCCCCGCACTCCACCTTCCCGGCACTCTTCTTCTCGAGTCCCTGGAATACCATCAGGTCCTTGATCTTCTGTTTCTCCACTGTGCCGTCTTTCTTGCAGAGGGAGATCTGCATGCCGGCCGTCAGGGCTCCTCGGCTGACCCTGCCCACCGCGATACGTCCCACGTAGGGCGAATATTCGAGGGAGGAAATCAGCATCTGGGGAGTGCCCTCCACATACTTGGGCGCCGGTATCTCAGCCACGATGGTGTCCAGCAGCGGGATGATGTCGCCCGTGGGCTTGCGCCAGTCCAGGGACATCCAGCCCTGCTTGGCACTGCCGTAGACGGTCTTGAAGTCCAGCTGCTCCTCAGTGGCGTTGAGCGAGAACATCAGGTCGAATACCTGCTCGTTGACCTCGTCGGGACGGCAGTTGGGCTTGTCCACCTTGTTGATCACCACAATAGGCTTCTTGCCCATCTCTATGGCCTTCTGCAGCACGAAGCGGGTCTGCGGCATGGTGCCCTCAAAGGCATCCACCAACAGCAGCACTCCGTCCGTCATGTTGAGCACCCTCTCGACCTCGCCTCCGAAATCGGCGTGGCCCGGAGTGTCTATGATATTGATCTTAATGCCCTTGTACGGCACAGATACGTTCTTGGCGAGGATAGTGATACCTCTCTCACGCTCCAGATCGTTGTTGTCCAAGATCAGGTCGCCCCCGTGCTTTCCGTCCTCCCGGACGAGCTTCGCCTGATATATCATTCTGTCCACCAGAGTGGTCTTACCGTGGTCGACATGGGCGATGATGGCTATATTTCTTACGTTTTGCATATTCGGGGCGCAAAATTAATTGAAATTTATTTACATTTGCACCCTGACATTAAATTTTAACAGTAACCCACCACACACCATGACGGAGAAGATCATAATCCTCGATTTCGGCTCACAGGTCACCCAGCTAATCGGCCGCAGACTCAGGGAGCTGAACGTTTATTGCGAAATCCATCCATTCAACAGGATACCCGCCCTCGACGACAGCGTCCGCGGCGTGGTTCTCTCGGGCAGCCCCTGGTCCGTCCGCGACCCGAAGGCCCCCTCCCCCGATCTCTCCGGCATCAAGGGACGCTTCCCCATGCTCTGCATCTGCTACGGCGCCCAGTACATCGCTCACCGCTACGGCGGGGAGGTCAATCCCTCCATCGCCCGTGAGTACGGCCGCGCCATCATGCATATCAAGGAACAATGCCCCCTGTTCGAGGGCATTCCCTCCGACTCGCAGGTCTGGATGTCCCACGGCGACACCATCGCCCGTCTCCCCGAAGGCGCGGAGGTCATAGCCTCCACCGACGATGTGGTCAACGCCGCCTATCATATAAAAGGTGAGCAGACCTGGTGCGTCCAGTTCCACCCGGAGGTCTATCATTCGGCCTACGGGCCTCAGATTCTGGAGAACTTCGCCATGCGCATCTGCGGCTGCAAGGGCGACTGGACCCCCGCCTCCTTCATTGAAAGCTCCATCGAGTCCCTCAGGGAGAAAATAGGTCAGGACAATGTCATCCTCGGCCTCTCCGGCGGAGTCGACTCCTCTGTGGCGGCAGTCCTGCTGCACAGGGCCATCGGACGGCAGCTGCACTGCATCTTCGTCAACAACGGGCTGCTGCGCAAGGACGAGTACGAGTCCGTGCTGGCCTCCTACCAGGACATGGGGCTCAACGTCCGCGGAGTGGACGCCACCGAGCTCTTCCTCAAGGCCCTCGAGGGCATATCCGACCCCGAAGCCAAGCGCAAGGCCATCGGCCGCACCTTCATCGAGGTCTTCGATGCGGAGGCACACAAGATAGAAAACGCATCCTGGCTTGCCCAGGGCACCATATATCCGGACGTGATAGAATCCGCCTCCGTCAACGGTCCTTCACAGACCATCAAGTCCCACCACAACGTAGGCGGTCTTCCGGAGGAAATGAACCTTAAGATCGTCGAGCCCCTGCGCTCCCTCTTCAAGGACGAGGTCCGCCGCGTAGGCCGCGCCCTCGGCATCAAGAACTCCCTCATCTCCCGCCATCCCTTCCCCGGCCCCGGCCTCGGCATCAGGGTGCTCGGCGAGGTGACCCGCGAGAAACTGGAGATACTGCGCAACGCCGACGCCATCTACATCGACGCCCTCCGCTCCACCCCCGCCCCCGAAGGCTGGCAGCCCGCATCCGGAGCAGCGGCCACAGGCGGCACCGAGACAGGTGAGGGCTTCCTGACCCTCTACGACTGCATCTGGCAGGCCGGAACGATCCTCCCTCCCGTACGCAGCGTGGGAGTCATGGGCGACGAGCGCACCTACGAGTACACCATCGCCCTCAGGGCAGTGGTCTCCACCGACGGAATGACCGCCGACTGGGTACACCTCCCCTACGACTTCCTGGCGAAAGTCTCCAACGACATCATAAACAAAGTGCGGGGAGTGAACCGCGTCGTCTACGACATCTCGTCCAAACCCCCCGCAACTATCGAGTGGGAGTAAACTCCTACTTGCCGCTCTCCAAGAAGGTGCGGATATTCTCCTCGAGGACTTCCACTAAGCGGATACGGGCCTCGATGCTGGTCCAGCCGATGTGCGGTGAGAGAATCAGCCTCGAAGGGTCCTTGACTCCGGCTATGTAAGGATGGTCTATGGGCAGGGGCTCGGTCTCGAATGTATCGACCGCTGCTCCGGCTATCAGGCCGTCGTTGAGGGCGCGTACCAGGTCGTTCTCGTTTATGATGCCTCCGCGGGAGCAGTTGACGATGTAGCTTCCGGGCTTCATCCGGCCCAGTTCCGTGTATGTGATAAGGTCTTTTGTCTTAGGATTCAGAGGACAGTTGACCGACACGATGTCACTTCCGCCCAGCAGTTCCTCAAGACTCACGCAGGGATAGGCCCTGCAGTGCCCGGTACCGGAAGTCGAGTAGTAGGACACCTCCATTCCGAAGGCCGTAGCCAGCTCAGCCACCCGCGAGCCGATATTGCCCATGCCGATGATACCCATCTTCTTGCCCTTGAGCTCCCAGAAGGGATTGAGCACATCGGAGAACATCCCGCTTCGGGAGTAGCGTCCGTCGTGGCAGATCTCATTGAAATACATCCCGTGTCCCACCATGTTGAGAATGTGCATGAAGCACACCTGTGCCACGCTCTCGGTCGAGTACGCCGGCACGTTCTTGACCGGTATGCCCTTAGAGGCAGCGTAGTCCACGTCTACGCAGTTGACTCCGGTGGCCGCCACGCAGATAAGTTTCAGGTTGCGGGCCGCGTCTATCTCGTCCCGGTAGACCTTCACCTTGTTGGTTATCACGATATCGCAGTCAGCCACCCTCAAAGCGGCCTCACCCGGCTTGGTAGCATCATAAAACACCGTCTCTCCGAACTGCCTGAGTCCGTCCAAAGAGACATCCTTGCCGACAGTAGCGGCATCCAGGAAAACTATCTTCATACAGTTGTCAGTTTAAAATTCTGTAGCAAATTTAGAATCTTTGACGATTTCTTCCAATATTCTGCGTATCTTTGTAAAGATATCATTCTAAACTATCAAACATGAAAACACTTATACTGACTCTCGCTGTCATGCTATGTGCTGTGACAGCCTCAGCCGAAGAGGTCCCTCAACCATCCGGGGCTCTTGTCAACTACCATTTCGACAATACCATCGAAGACCTGACAGACTGGCTCACACTTAAGACCTACGATCCCAAAACCAATTCTTTCTCTCCTGTCGAAGACCCGAAGTTCGCAAAGGACTGAGGTCTCGTTCTCGACCGCTACTACACTATTGACGGTCTGTCCTTAAGACAGCGCAGCAACCAGACTCTGGTTGTACGTCTGCGCATAGGCAAGCCGGTTGACGACGAGGGTCCCATCATGAGGTTCGGTTCGGAAGACAACGTCCGCAAAGATGGAATGTATCTCTTCGAGGCTGACGGAAAAGACATCATCATCGAGGGTATAAACTCTGATACCGATGAACGGCACAGGTATAAGATGGAACTGCCTAAAACCGAAAAATCCGGCTACCTTACATTCGTGCTGACATACCACGGCCGTAACTGCAATCTTTATGTAGGCGACAAAAAATGCTCTTTCTCCATCGACGAAGAGTTCGCGGATTCGGACCCGGGCATCCTGATGCTCTGCCCGTCCAAAAACGGTGCAGTAACCGACGTAGTATTCTACAACAAGGTTCTGTCTGAAGAGGATATCCAGGCATTCACCGGCAAGAAAGTCAGACATGACCTGGAGATAGGCGAGAAGGAAGGCTTCAACATCCTGGACCTGCTCTGGCCCGTCATATTCATCGCCATGAACTCCTATCTTGCTTCCACCGCATTAAAGAAACGCCGGGAGAAGATGGCCGAGGGCTTACAGTTCCGCTTCAACGGCAATGTGATATTGATTTTCATCACCTCTGTCGCCGTAATCGGATACCTCTACCTCATGATACGTGGAGGTGTATTCATTTCAATGCTTGCAGGTATCTTACAGATAATTGTCAGTCTCGCAGCCTATATCCTTATCTCATACCGTCCCATATCGCAGGAAGAGCTTGAAGCAGAGCAGAAGATGCGCGAGGCAGAGGAGGCGAGAATGCGCGCGGCGGGAGTCAAGGAACCGGGTCTTAAAGAAGAACTCATGAAGTTCATCTCCATGTGCCTGAACAGCGCAGGCAAACTCGCCGGCAAAGGTTTTGAAAGAGTCGGAGAGGCTATGGCCAACTCGACTCAAATCAAGGAGACATACCGCAACGGTATTCTCGTGGAACGCGAGAAAACTACGGATCCAGTCTCGTTCCTTACACCTCTGATAGGAATTTTTATAGCAGGAAGCTTACTCTTCTTCATAGTAATAAGCGTATTCCTCATGGCTGCTCAGCTGGTGGTCTCCGTCATGTCGTTCCTGCCGCTCTACATGTTCATATCCAACCGCCGCAAATACGACATTCTTAAATAACCGCGACAGGCGCCCCGCCTGGGCACAAAAAAAGTCTGAATCAACTGATTCAGACTTTTTTGTGCCCAGAACAAGACTCGAACTTGCACGCCTTAAACAGGCACTACCCCCTCAAAGTAGCGTGTCTACCAATTTCACCATCTGGGCTCTTCTTTGGGTTTCGGGCTGCAAATATACATTGTTTTTTTTAAAAAGAAACTTTTTTTGAAAATTTTCTTAAATTTACGTCAATTTTGAACCAAAACCACTCAGGCCATGAAAGAGACAAACAGCAGTTTTGTACAGAAGGGCGATACGCTGTATCTTGTAACGTCCTCGGAAGCAGTGGATTACCTGAATTCGAGCATCGATTCGGGCTTTATCAACTCCCTCCACCGCATATCCGGAAAGGGTATCTTTCATTCGCTGGTCGAGTGCTGCAGGGACAAGTCCCTTGGCTTCGATATTACGGGTGACTCCGACCTCACTGACGAGGAGTTCCTCTACGGCAATACGAAGTACGTGGCTATCGTCTCCGTAAACAACGACCAGGAAGGAGATTTCGTCAACTTTATGTTCAACCACGGGATTGAGACCACGCTCCTCGGCCATGTCACCAAGGGTGAGCTGAGAATGGACGACCATTCCTACGGTTTTATCTCGGAATATGCCGGAAAGACAGCTTAACAAGAGCCGGGAGACGATCTCCTCGATGTTCGATTCCATCGCCCCGGTGTACGACAGACTGAATCATCTTCTCTCTTTCGGGATAGACCGTTCCTGGAGGAGACGTCTGGTGCGTGCGGTATCCTCGTTCTGTGCTCTCAGAGGCGGAGAAGTCAAGGTCCTGGACATGGCCTGCGGGACAGGTGACGTCTCTATAGCCCTGAAGCGAAGGGGACTCGATGTCGTAGGTGCCGATATATCGGAGAACATGCTGGCCCTGGCCAGGAAGAAGGCACCCGGAATAGATTTCCGTTACGGGGATGCTTCGGAACTGCCCTTTGCCGACAGAAGCTTCGATGCTGTGACGATAGCTTTCGGCATCCGTAATTTCGACAAGCGCGCGCAGTGCATCCGCGAGCTGCACCGTGTCCTCAAGGACGGGGGCATGCTTGCCATCGCAGAGTTCTCCATACCCCGCAACAGACTGTGGCGGGGCATTTACACATTGTACTTCAAGAATATTCTTCCGGCCGTAGGCAGGCTTGTCTCCAAACAGGCGTATGCCTATTCCTATCTGCCGGAGTCCTCCTTCGATTTTCCCGCGCCTGAGAAGTTCCGCGCGGAGCTTTCCGAAGGGGGATTCAGGGAGGTGACCGCCAGGTCTATGACCGGAGGAGTGGCCTACCTTTATATCGGGAGGAAGTAGCTCATGACATTCACCAGACTCTGGCCTGTATTTACCTCGCTGCTGTACCTGCTGAACATTGCGATAGCGGTGTACTCCTCCATTATGCTGATTTCCAGCAAGAGGGATCCGGTCAAGACCCTCTCGTGGGTGATGGTGATGATGCTGCTGCCGTATATCGGCATCATCCTGTATTTTTTCTTCGGCCGCAATTTCCGCAAGGACAAGATGTTCTCCCGCAAGGGTGCGAGGGACCTCGGGCTGAGGAAGGAACTTTGCAAGGAAATGCTTGAGAAGTTCGAGGACAGGGAGAATATCCCGCAGGAGGTGAGGCGCCACCACAAGCTCGTGGTGCAGAATATCCGCAGTGCCTACAGCCTGCTCTCGGCCAATGACAGCGTGCATATCTATTTTTCCGGAAAGGAGGCTCTTTCCGCCATGCTCGAGGCGATGCGCGGGGCAAGGACCCATATCCACCTGCAGTCGTTCATCATCGAGGATGACAGGGTGGGCAATGCCTTCAAGGAGGTGCTGATTGCCAAGGCCCGGGAAGGGGTGGAGGTCCGGATGATGTACGATGGGTTCGGAGGACGGCATCTGGGCAAGAAGTTCCTGGGAGAGCTGCAGGAGGCGGGGGTGGAGATTCTCAATTTCTCCCCGTTCCGGCTCTTCTTCCTTCCGCCCATCGTCAATTACCGCAACCACCGCAAGATCCTGGTCGTTGACGGTCACATCGGCTTCCTGGGAGGGTGCAATATCGCGGACCGCTACTTTGACGGAGGGGAATTCCCCGAGTGGAGGGACACCCATGTCCGCATAGAGGGGATGTCGGTGATGTCGCTGCAGGCTACCTTCCTGCTCGACCGGTATTTTATCCTGAACAAGAATCTGGGGCGGCGCCGCAAATATTACCCTTACGTCGATGCGAAGGACAAGGAACTGCTGGCGGCCGGCACGGCGGGAGGCAGCCGCTACTATGCGCAGATCATCGCCTCGGGACCGGACAGCGACTGGGCCGCCATCATGCAGTGTTACTTCACGGCCATCACCAAGGCCCGGGACCATATCTGCATCATCACCCCGTATTTCATCCCGTCCGAGACGATTCTCAATGCGATAAAGATAACGGCCTTGTCTGACGTGAAGGTCTCGCTGATGATACCGGAGCGCTCCGATACCTGGCTGACCAACTGGGGTACGATGTCCTATATCTCGGAACTGATAGACGCCGGGGTCAAGGTGTATCTCTTCAAGCGCGGGTTCAACCACTCAAAGGTGCTCAGCATCGACGGGGAGTACTGCATCATCGGTTCGGCCAATATGGACAACCGCAGCCTGGAGCACCATTTCGAGGTCACTTCGGTCATCTACGACCCGGAGTGCGCCCGGACGGTAGAGGACCAGTTCCGCAAGGATCTTTCCCGCTGTACCTTGGTAACCAAGGCCAAGTGGCACAGGCGTCCCAGGCGCAATAAATTCTACGAGTCCGTGGCCCGTCTGGTAAGCCCTCTGCTATAGCTGTTTGCGGTACTGCAGCGGGGTGGTGCCGGTATGGTGGCGGAAGAACTGCACGAAGACCGACGGACTGGAAAATCCCAGTTCCTCCGATATCTCCAGTATGGTCATGTCTGTGGTCTGGAGCAGCAGTTTGCTGTCGCTCAGCAGCATGGTGGCTATCCAGTCGGATACGGAGCGTCCGCTGATGCGGCGGATGGCCTCGGAAAAATATTTCGGGGTGCGGTTGAGCCGGCCGGCATAGAAGGCCACGTTGTGCTCGCTGCGGTAGTGGGAGGTCAGCAGCCTGAAGAAGTCGTCGGTGAGCTGTTCCTGACGGGGCTTGGTCACCTCGCTCCGGTCTCCGGAGATACCCCGGTAGATGTCGCTGATCTCGAGCATGAGGGCGTAGAGCAGGGTCTTGTGGAGCTCCTTGTCGTAGACATTGTCGCTTCTTCCGGTGTGTCTGCTGATGAAGTCGTAGTATTCCAGGAGGCCGGCGGCTCTTTCTTCACTGAGGCGGATGACCGGGTGGAGGAAGGTGACGTTTAGAATGTTGATGTCCACCGGGCTGGGATGTTCCAGGATGGCTTCGAGGGAGGCGCTGAGGGTCCTGGCACTGAAATCCTCGGAGCAGGATATGCTCTCCGTGAACTGCTGTGGAATCAGGATGAAGAGGCAGCCGGGAACTATCTCCCAGCTCCGTCCGCTGATGCGCAGTTCCCGCTTTCCGGCGGTGCACAGTCCTATGGTAAAGCCCTTTTGCTCCGAATTCATGCTGAAATCCGACTTTTTCTACATTTTTTCTGCTGCAAACATAACAATTTATACGGAATGAAGTGCCAATTTTGCAGCCGATTTAATTCCTAAGATATGAAGCAATACTACAATCATTCCATCGAGGAGGTCTCGAAGGAGTTTCAGACCGATGCGGAGCGGGGACTGAGTCCCGACGGGATAGCCGCACGGATTGAGAAGTACGGCAAGAACGCTCTGGTGCAGAAGAAGGGACGTCCGTTCATCGTGATGTTCCTCGAGCAGTTCAAGAGTTTTCTCATCATTCTGCTGATTATAGCCGCCGTGATTTCCGGTGTCATGGGTGTCAGGACGGGTGAGGGCCTGCTGGATACCTATATAATAATGGGTATCCTGCTGCTTAATGCCTTTATCGGCGCCTACCAGGAATTCCAGGCCCAGAAGTCCATGGATGCCCTCAAGAAGATGGCGGCCCCCATGGCCAAGGTCATCCGGGGCGGAGAGTCCTACATCGTCAATGTGGAGGACGTGGTGCCCGGCGACATCGTAGTCCTGGAAGTGGGCGACATCGTGCCGGCCGATATCAGGATTACCGAGTCGGTGAACATGAGCATACAGGAGTCGTCCATGACCGGTGAGTCCGTGCCGGTGGAGAAGTCTCCTGAGGTTATCGCCGAGGAGGAGGTGCCGCTGGGAGACCGCAGGAACATGGCGTTCTCGAGCGGAGTTGTGACCTTCGGCCGTGGCCGCGGTATAGTCGTGGGCACCGGAATGAATACCGAGATAGGTAAGATAGCCAAGATGCTGAACCGTGACTCTGATACCCAGACCCCGATGCAGGTGCGTCTGGAGAAGCTCGGCAAGGTGATAGGTATCGCGTCCATCGTGATATGCGCCGTGATATTCCTTATCGGAGTGCTCTACGGCCGCCCGATTATCAGCATGTTCATGGTGGCCATCTCCCTGGCTGTAGCAGCCATCCCAGAAGGCCTGCCCGCCATCTCTACCATCATTCTTTCGATGGGTGTGCGCCGTATGGCCAGACACAATGCGATCATCCGCAAGCTTCCTTCGGTGGAGACCCTCGGCTGTACTACCGTTATCTGCTCCGACAAGACCGGTACTCTGACCAAGAATCAGATGACGGTGGTGGAGGATTATGCGGTCAGCGGCAATATAGACCGTCTGGTGTCGGTGGCGGTGCTCTGCTGCGACGCCAAGGTGGTGAAGAACAGCGACGGTACCATGACTAAGGTGGGAGACCCGACCGAGATAGCCCTGATCGACCTGGGAGCTAAGCAGGGTGTAGTGAAAGAGACTCTCGAGGTGCAGTGCCCGAGGGTAGGAGAGGTGGCCTTCGATTCCTCCCGCAAGAGGATGACGACCATCAACCGCATGGAGGACGGCTCCCTCAGGGCCAATGTCAAGGGCGGTCTGGACGAGATACTCTCAGTCTGCGACCGGATAGAGACAGCTGACGGGGTGCGTGCCATCACCGCAGCCGACATCGCAGACCTGCAGAAGCGTAATGAGACAATGGCCGAGTCGGCCCTCAGGGTGCTGGCAATGGCCTACAGGCCCATGGACAAAGTCTCCTCGGAAATGGAGGAGGTCGAGCGCAATCTGATATTCACCGGAATGGTCGGAATGATTGACCCCGAGCGCGAGGAGGTTATCGGAGCTATCGCCGAGTGCCGCAGCGCGGGGATCCGTCCTGTGATGATTACCGGAGACCACAAGGTTACCGCCCTGGCGATAGCAAAGAAGATCGGCATCTTCCAGAAAGGCGACCTGGCTATCACCGGTACTGACCTCGAGAAGCTCGACGATGCATATTTCGACGCCAATGTGGACAAATATTCAGTCTATGCCCGAATCGCTCCCGAGCAGAAGGAGCGTATCGTGACGGCATGGCAGAAGAGGGGCGAGATAGTGGCTATGACAGGTGACGGTGTCAACGACGCCCCGGCCCTCAAGAAGGCCGACATCGGAGTGTCGATGGGCATCACCGGCACCGAGGTGGCCAAGGACGCTTCGGACATGATCCTGCAGGACGACAATTTCGTGACCATCGTCTCCGCTGTTTCCGAAGGCCGCCGTATCTACGACAACATCCTCAAGACCATTCTCTTCCTGCTGTCTACCAACCTCGGAGAGGTGATTCTGCTCTTCATCACATCGATATTCAACATGGGCATACCCCTGCTGCCTATCCATATCCTGTGGATCAACCTCGTCAGCGAGACCTTCCCGGCCCTGGCCCTGAGTCTCGACCCCGCCGCCAAGGACGTGATGAGCAAGAGTCCCCGCGGCAAGGGCAAGCAGTTCATGGACCGCGGCATGATCTGGCGGATCAGCTACCAGGGTCTTATGGTGACGGCCATTACCCTCACTGCCTTCATCATCGGTAAGAATCAGGGCGGCGAGGCCCTCGGTCAGACCATGGCCTTCACCTCGCTGATCATGGCCAAGCTCGTGCACGCCGGCAACCTGCACTCCAACACGGAGTCCCGCTTCAAGTTCAACATCCTGAACAACAAGCCGCTGATTTTCGCCCTGCTGATGTCCCTCGTACTGACCCTCGCAGTGCTGCTGATCGCGCCTCTGATGAGCGCCTTCGAATTCGTCTCCATGAGCCTTAACCAGTGGGGTATCATCGTCCTTCTGGCTCTCGTTCCCCTCGTGGTGGTAGAGCTCTTCAAGGCTTTCAAGTGGAACGGCCGGTAGTGTTATCTGAGTAGATTGAAGATCTGCTCTGAAGTATCAGGGAAGGTATTGGCTGCCTGAGCGGCGGTCATGTCTTCCCTGAATTTTTTATCGGTGCAGAGGCGGCGGGCGACGGCTGCCTGCTGAGCGGTGTCTGTAGTGCTGTATGACATGCCGTGGTAGTGGAAGAAGCGGGCGTTGTCGGTCTCGCAGCCAGGTATGGGTGCCGTGTGGATCAAGGGAATGCGCTTGGCAGCGGCTTCGGTGCTGGACAGGCCGCCGGGCTTGGTGAAGAGCACGTCGCAGGCGTCCATGAGCAGAGGAACACGGTCGGTGAAGCCGAGCGGATGGACATTGGTCTCCTCTCCGAAATCCTTGCAGAGGCGGTTGCGGAGTTTGGTGTTGCTGCCGCAGACGGCCAGGATTTCCACTCCGCGGCCCTCGGCCTTCAGGATTGTCCTGACGAGCTCCCCGGTCTTGCCGAAACCCATGCTGCCGGACATTATCAGATACCAGCGGGCACTGCTGTCAATGTGGCCGCTGCTGGAGAACAGGGCGGTACATTCCTCTCTTGCTGCGGTCTTGTCCCCATGTTTCCAGCATTCTCCGCTGACGGGGATTCCGAACGGATGCAGCAGTTCCCGGCGGGCACCGATGGCTACACATTCTTCTACAAGGTGAGGGTGGGGGATGACGATGCCGTCCACCTCGAGGTCTTTCATCAGCGTCAGTGCATCGTAGTCGGTCTGGACGAAAACGGTCCTGAGGCCGGAGGGCAGCAGGCCGGCACGTCGCAGGGCTGTCATGGCCTCTGCAGGGAAGACGTGGGTGCAGATGACGGAGGAGAAACCGCCCTCGATGATGTGGTCGCAGAGGCGCTTGCAGTAGATCTTATTGGCCACGTAGACGGGGGACTTGACCCTGCGTGAGCGGGGTACGATCTCGCCTGTCCTGTAGATGACCTTTATCAGATTGCTCTTGGTGGTGAAGATGTACAGGTCCGACATCGTCCTGGAGAAGTCGGTGCTGATGAACGATAGGGTGTCGGCTATCTCGCATTGTATGCCGTTGTGTTTTCCCCACTGGGCGAGGGCCTTGGCTGCGGAATTGTGTCCGCCGCCCATGTCGCATGAGAGTATCAGGGTTTTCATATCCGTGGTATTTTTAAACAAAAGTAGGATAATTATTCATTTTTGAGCGGTCAGGCTGAGGCGGTAAGGAGCAGGGGCAGGCTCTTGACTGCGGAGGCAAGGCCGATGAGGAGGATAGCCGCTCCGCAGATGCGCGTGAGCATCAGGAGCTGCCCCAGGGTTATGCGGTCTCGGAAAGAGCTGATGCCCCATGTTATGAGGAACCAGGAAGAGGCGGAACCGAGGATGACTCCGGCCCACTCGGCGAGCATAGCCGGGGTGCGGGACGTATCCATGCCGAAGAAGGTGAACAGCCAGAGCAGGCAGACCAGTGTTCCTGGATTGGTGACAGATATGAGGAAGCCGTTGAGGGCTCCTTCGGCGTGGCGTACCGGGCTGGAGGCTTTTGCGCTCAGTTTGTCGGGATGCCGCACCTGGCGGCGGCCGGCCAGCAGCCGGATGCCCGTGACGCCTATTATGAGTCCTCCTGCCAGCAGGACCCACCCCTTGTTTGCATCGATGAATCCGCTGATGAAGGACAGGGCGAAGAGGGCGAGGGCCGAGTAGAGCGTGTCGCTGGCCGTGCCTCCCAGACCGACAGCCAGACCGGACCACCGCCCGCGGGCCAGGGTACGCGGGACGCACAGAAGGCCGAGCGGGCCCACCGGTATTGAGACAATGACTCCTACGGCCAGTCCTTTCAGCAGTTCAGGCAGCATGGTGTCAGATGTCTTTTGGCCTGGAGAGGGGCTGCAGGCCCTGGGTGAGCAGGGTCATGATTTCCTCCTTGCGGTGTTCGGAAAATTCCTGGCGGCTGGCCTGGTCGCGTCCCAGCATGTCTATGAATATGGGGGCGGTGATGAATGAGAACACGGCAAGGGACAGGATGTCGAATATCAGGTCCAGCGGGTCGATTTCCCGTATGACCCCATCGCGTACGGCACGCTGCACCAGGCCGCAGAAACGGAGGAAGACTGCCTGTCCCCTCTGGTTGGTGAGGAAGGCATTGCGGATATGGGTCCTTCTTCCGGGGTTGCTGACAAACTCGTTCAGGAGAAAGTACGGCGTGTTGGGACTGGCGCTGATGAAGTCCAGGTAGGCGTTGAGCAGGCCCCTGAGGTTGTCGAAGATGCCGTACTCTTCTTTCAGATTGCTGTCGATGAACTCGATCATCGTTTCGAATTTCTTGTCGAAAATCTGCTTGAAGAGGTTCTCCTTGGTTCGGAAATAGTAGTGCACCAGGGCCTGGTTGCAGCCTGCGTCCCTGGCGATGTCTGTAGTGGAAGTGGATTTGAATCCCTTTTCCAGAAATAATTTCTCGGCCGAAGCGAGAATCTGAAGCTCTGTGCCGGACGGTGTATTTTCTTTCATAGTCGTATATTGTCGTTCAGAAGGTCAGGCCTGAGGCGGCGGGTGCGCTCCAGGGCCTGCTCCTCCTGCCATTGCTGTATGAGCCTGGGATTGCCGGAAAGCAGTACCTCCGGAACTTTCCAGCCCATGAAGTCGGCCGGGCGGGTGTAAATGGGAGGGGCGAGGAGACCGTCCTGGAAAGAGTCGGACAGGGCGGATGTCTCGTCGGTTATTGCGCCCGGGATGAGGCGGATGATGGAGTCGCATATCACGCAGGCGGCCAGCTCGCCTCCGCTCAGGACATAGCTTCCGATGGATATCTCCTTGGTGATCAGGTGCTCCCTGATGCGGTGGTCGATGCCTTTGTAGTGTCCGCAGAGGATTATCAGGTTGTTGCATGTGGACAGGCTGTTGCTCATCTCCTGGTCCAGCAGCTCTCCGTCGGGGGTGGTGTAGATCACCTGGTCGTAGTCCCTCTGCGACGTGAGGCCGGTGATGGCCCTGTACAGCGGCTCGGGCTTGATGACCATGCCTGCGTCGCCTCCGAATCCGTAGTCATCTATCTGCTTGTAGTTTCCCTTGCCGTAGTCGTGCAGGTTGACTATGTGGATCTCCACGAGGCCCTTGTTCCTCGCCCGTTTGATAATCGAGTGGTTCAGCGGACTTTCCAGCAGTTCCGGTACTGCGCTTATAATATCTATCCTCATAACGGGGGCAAATTTACTTAAAACCGCGTTTCTTTAAAAAAATAATGTATATTTGCAAGTTCAATTTAACAACTGATAATGATGATTGAAGAGACCTTGAATCCTTCCCTCGGGAAGAGTACTGCTGAAAATTCTGTAGAGAATTCTGAAAAACTGAATGTTAATGCTCCCGATGCGGCACCTGCCGTCGAGGAGGCAGCTGCCATAGCCGCTGCGGTCGTGGCGGCCGGACCGATGGTGGAAGATGCCGCGGGTTCTGAACCCGGCTCGGATTCCGGTGTCCCGGAGACTCCATCTCAGGAGGAGATGCGCGGAGCTGTCATCAGTGACGAGGAACTGAAGAACCTTTCGTCCAGGAGCTTGAAAGAGATTGTGGAAGCTTTCCGCAACCTGGTGGACAACGGTGACATCATGGAACTCAACAGACAGTCCGAGTATATCAAGGCCACATTCTATAAAGTACTTAAGGAGGAGAAGATCGCCTCCGGATATCACGTTCAGCCCGATGCTGTATGCGCGGAGACGCCCGAGGAGCTTCCGGCCGGGACTTCCGAGGAGACGGAGCTTCCTTCAGAGGAGGCCGTGGCTGAGCAGGAAGTGTCCGTAAATCCGTTTGTAGAGATAGAGCGCGCCTTCAAGGAGCTGTATGCCCGTTACAAGGGCCGCCGTGCCGTGTATTTCCAGAATCTTGAGAAGGAGAAGCAGGCCAGTCTGGACCGCAAGCTCGAAATCATAGAGGAACTCAAGAACCTGGTGGAGAACACCGAGGACCTCAGTCGCTCCTATCCCGAGTTCCGTGCCCTGCAGGCCCGCTGGCGTGAGACCGGTCCCGTGCCGCAGGCCAGGGTCAAGGATGTCTACGAGACATACCAGCACTACGTGGAGAAGTTTTATGACTATGTCAAGATCAACAATGAGCTCCGCGACCTCGACTTCAAGAAGAACCTGGAGGCCAAGACGGCCCTTTGCGAGAGAGCCGAGGCCCTGGAGAAGAGCCCCAATGTAGTGGAGGCCTTCGCCCAGCTGCAGAAGCTCCATGAGGAGTGGAAGGAATTCGGCCCCGTGGCAAAGGAGTTCCGTGAGGAGATATGGGACCGTTTCCGTGCCGCCACATCGCGCATCAACAAGATGCATCAGGCATATTTCGAGAATCTGAAGGTCCAGCAGAAAGAGAACCTCGTTGCCAAGACAGCTCTCTGCGAGAAGGCCGAGGAGCTGGCTCAGAAGGATATCAAGGACTCCAACGGATGGAATGCCGTGTCAAAGGAGTTCGAGGACATACAGAAGGAGTGGAGGAAGATAGGATTTGCCTCCAAGAAGGACAACCAGAAGATCTATGACCGTTTCCGTGCCGCCTGCGACAGCTTCTACAACCGTAAGAGGGAGTTCTACGCGGACTTCAAGGAGCAGATGAACTCCAACATGGAGAAGAAGATAGCCCTTTGCGAGCAGGCCGAGGCCGTGATGGACAGCACCGACTGGAAAGAGACATCGGATTACCTGATCTCCCTGCAGAAGCAGTGGAAGGAGGTCGGCCCCGTCTCCCGCAAGAAGTCCGACCAGGTGTGGGCGCGTTTCCGTGCCGCCTGCGACCATTTCTTCGACAACAAGGAGAAGAATTTCGGAGGTATCGACCCCAGGTATGTCGACAACCTCCGTGCCAAGCAGGCTGTCATCGACGACATCTGCGCATATGTCTCCTCCGGTGATCTCCGCGAGGACGACAGGGCTGCCCGCGCCTTTGCCGACAGGTGGAACGCCATAGGATTCGTACCCATCAGGGAAAAGGAGAAAATTCAGGAGAGCTACCGCGCCGCGATGGGTGAGAAATTCCCCGATTTCCGCATTTCCGGAGGAAATGCCCGCGGCGGCAGGGTATCCCGCGGGCGCGGCGGCAGGGTGGAGGTAAGCCCTGTGCGTCAGGAAAGGGAGCGTCTGCTCCAGAAGTTCCGCAAGCTGGAAAGCGAGATAGCCACCTACGAGAACAATATCGGCTTCTTCGCCAGCTCCAAGAAGGCAGACTCGCTCGTCAAGGAGTTCCAGAAGAAGATCGACACCGCCAAGGAGGAACTTGCCGCTCTCGAGGAGAAGATTCATCAACTCGACACCCAGGAATAAGGCATGAACAAGAATACGATAATAGGTATAACGCTCATAGGACTCCTGTTGATAGGATTCAGCGTTTACAATTCCAGAGTGGCGAGGCAGCAGCAGGAGATACAGAGGGTGAGAGATTCGGTGGCTGCGGCCCAGGCCTTTGAGTATGCGGAGGAGATGGCCCGGCAGATGGCGGCTGACAGTGCGGCCGGACAGTCGGGACAGGACGGCGGAGAGCCGGCTTACGTCAGCACTTATGCCAATCCTTTCCTGGAGGAGGCCTACAACGCCGGAGAGGACTTCTACTATCTTGAGAACAACAGGCTCAGGATCATGTATTCCACCAAGGGCGGCCAGGCTGCTTCGGTCCTCGTCAAGGACTTCTACACCAGCGACAGCACAGCCCTCTACCTGATGAAGGAGGACTACAGCGACTTCGGCCTGCAGCTCTATACCGACCAGTACATCAACACAGGCGGCTTCACCTACGAGACCGTGGTCAGCAACGACTCCACCCTCGTGATGCGCCTGTATTTCTCGGATACCGCTTTCATCGAGCACCGCTATTTCCTGCCTGCCGACAGCTACATGGTGGACTTCGACGTGCACATGGTCAACATGGACCGTCACATTCCCCGCAACGCCTCGCAGTTCGAGATAGCCTGGAACATGGACGTGCCCCGTCTGGAGCGCGGCTACAAGAACGAGCAGAATTATTCTACGGTGGACTACAAGTATCCCGGTCAGGTCAAGAAAATAGAGAATCTCGGCATCATGCGCGGCGGCGGACGCTCCGGAGGCAACCACCGCGAGGTGACCACCCGCATCGAGTGGTTCGCCTTCCAGCAGCAGTATTTCTCGGCCATACTCAGGGCTGAGGACAACTTCGAGTCGGGCAACCTCTCGATGAAGTTCTATCCCGAGACCGACACCGAGCGCCGTCTGATGGCATGTTCCGCGTCGACTCTCGTGCAGTATGACCCTGGTGCCGACGTGACCGTGCCCTTCGAGTTCTACTACGGTCCCAACCATTTCCGTACCCTCAAGAGCTATGACTGCGACTTTGAGAAGATCGTACCCTTAGGAGGCTGGCTCGTAAGATGGATCAACAGGGGTATCATCATCCCCGTCTTCGACCTCTTCGGCCGCTTCATCAGCAATTACGGCATCATCATCCTGCTGCTGACAGTTCTGATCAAGCTGGTCATCTCTCCTCTGACCCTCAAGTCCTACATGTCCTCGGCCAAGATGAACGTTCTCAGACCCGAGCTGGACAAGATCAATGCCAAGTATCCCCGTCAGGAGGATGCCCTGAAGAAGCAGCAGGAGACCATGGACCTGTACCGCAAGGCAGGCGTGAGCATGTTCGGAGGCTGTCTCCCGATGCTCCTCCAGTTCCCTGTGCTCTTTGCGATGTTCCGCTTCTTCCCGGCCTCGTTCGAGCTCCGTCAGAAGGGCTTCCTGTGGGCGGACGACCTGAGTACCTACGACTCGATTCTCGACTTAGGATTCAATATACCGCTGTACGGTGACCACGTCAGCCTCTTCGCCATCCTCTGCGCCCTGAGTATGTACTTCTCGGCCAGGATGACCCAGGGCAGCAATGTGGACAACAACCCTCAGATGAAGAGCATGCGCAACATGACCCTTTACTTCATGCCCATCTTCATGCTGTTCATCTGCAACAACCTCTCCAGCGGTCTGACATACTACTACCTGCTCTCCAACCTCATCATGATGCTCCAGACCTGGATTATCCGCCGTTTCTTCGTGGACGAGGAGAAGATCATGGCCAGGGTGCGCGCCGCTTCCGTAAAGGGAGCCGCCAAGCCCAAGTCCAAGTTCCAGCAGCGTCTCGAGGCTATCCAGAAGGCCCAGCAGGAGGCTATACGCGAGCAGCAGAAACAGCAGCAGAGAAGACGTTAGTTAAAAGATATCGCACTATGGGACACATTACTGAGAATATCCTGTCGCTGCGGCAGGAACTGCCCTCCGGGGTCGAGCTCGTGGCAGTGTCCAAATTCAAGTCGGGAGAGGAGATCCTCGAGGCCTACGAAGCAGGTCAGAGGGTCTTCGGCGAGAGCCGTCCCCAGGAACTCAAGGAAAAGGCTCTCTCCCTGCCCAAGGACATAGAGTGGCATTTCATCGGCCATCTGCAGAGCAACAAGATCAAGATGACCGTACCCTACGTCAAGCTGATCCATTCGGTGGACACCCCTAAGCTCTTCTTCGAGATAGAGCGCTGGTGCCGGCAGAACGGCTTCAGCGTGGACGTCCTCCTCGAGATGCACATCGCCTCCGAGGAGAGCAAGCAGGGCTTCTCCGATGAGGAGGTCATGGACTTCCTTGCAGGGATAGAGAAGGCCCGTCAGTCAGGGGACAATGAGGGATATCCCTCCCAGGTCCGCATCCGCGGGGTCATGGGCATGGCCTCTCTCACGGAGGACGAGGCGCTCATCCGCAGGGAGTTCGCTCATCTGAATTCAGTGTTCGACCGCATCAAGGCTCTGGGATATCCTTTCCTCGGGCAGTGCGGTCTGAAGTCGTTCGGGATGACTCATGACTATCATATCGCTGTCGGGATGGGCAGCAATATGGTTAGAGTCGGCACCAAAATCTTCGGCCCCCGAGGTGTCCGCTTATCATAGCAGGCGAACTGCTGCGTTGTCATCGGCTTGCATTTCACCAACTCTGATAAACGGACGGTTATAAGGTTGTCTGAAAGACCAGTTCCGTTGGACCGGTTAATTCGACGTTTGAGAATATTCCGCTCTGGCAGCTGAACGATACCGTGAAGGTGTCCGAAGTTGACAGGAGCGTGTATTTTCCGCTGTGGTCGCCGCGGAGCCATGCGGCGGCTGCGGCGGCGATGACGCCCGTGCCGCAGGAGAGGGTCTCGTACTCCACGCCCCGTTCGTAGGTGCGGACGCGCAGCGGCTCTTCCGGCCCGGAGGCCTGCACGAAATTGACATTAGTCCCCTTGGGGGCGAACTGCGGGGCGTATCTCCATCTGCGGCCCTCGCCGTAGACGTTCAGACCTTCGATATTGTCCTTGAAAATCACCAGATGGTCCGTGCCGGTGTTCATCTTCCATGCCACCGGTTCCTGACCTTCCTGCTCCGGGAGACGGATTTCCTCCACTGCGGTGATATCGTTCATTCCCAGGAGTATCCGGCTGCATTGTCCCTCTGAGGCGAGGACCTTGCCGCGGTGCACGCCGTCCGGGGCTTCGAAGATCCAGCTGCCGTCTTCCCCGGAGGCGGGGATGCCGGAGCGGCAGGCCAGGTCTACGATGCAGCGGCCGCCGTTGCCGCACATCATGCCGGAGGAGCCGTCGTTGTTGTAGAACCGCATGGAGAAGTCGTGGACTGGGCTGCTTTCGAGGATGATGAGGCCGTCGGCTCCGATGCCGTAGCGGCGGTCGCAGAGGCGGATGATCTCCGGCTCCGGAAGCTCTGCCCTGCTGTCTAAGGAGCGGAGGAGGATGAAGTCGTTGCCGGCTGCCTGGTATTTGAAAAGTTCCATTATGCTCAGTTATTTTCCTTGATGAGACGTTCGATGTCAGCGGCGGTGCGCTGTGCAGAGTCCTTTTCGCCCAGAAGGGCCATCATGTCGCGGTAGTCTGCGAGCATGCGGTTGCGGTAGGTTGCGTCGTCAGTCATCCGCAGCAGCTCATCGGCGATGTGCTCCGGGGTGCAGTCGCCCTGCAGCAGCTCGCGGAAGATGTGCCGGCCGAGGATCATGTTGGCCAGGGAGACGGTGTCGAGCCTGACGACCATGCGGGCGAGGGCGAAGGTTATCGGGTTCATGCCGTAGCAGACTACCTGCGGGGTGCCTGTGACGGCGGCCTCGAGGCTTGCGGTGCCGGAGGAGATGGCTGCGGCTTTTGCGTGGCTCAGGACTCCGTAGGTGTCGCCGTGGATGACCTCTATGTCGGGGTTGCCGCCGATGTATTTTGCATAGTAGGAGGGGGCGATGGAGGGAGCGGCGGCAAGCAGGAAGCGGAAGCGGCCGCCTGTCTTCTTTTTCAGTATCCCAGCTGTCTTTATCAGGCGCGGCAGGAGGTAGTCCACCTCCATCTTCCGGCTGCCGGCGAGCAGGGCGATGATTTCCCGGCCGTCATCGGTCAGGGAGTGGGAGCGGAGGAACTCTTCCCGGGTCATGTGAACGGAGGGAGTGGAGGTTATGTTGTCCACCAAGGGGTTGCCGTTGTAGATGGCGCTCACGCCCTTTGCCTTGAAATAAGGTACCTCGAAGGGAAAGATGATGAAGGTGCGGTCCACGTATTTCTTGAGCAGGCGGATCCGGCCCTCGCCGCGGGCCCAGACTTTCGGAGGAATGTAGTAGAAGACCTTGAAGCCGTGCTCGTGGGCGAAGCGGGCTATCCTGAGATTGAATCCGGGGTAGTCGATCAGGATTACGGCGTCGGGCTTCCACCCGAGGATGTCCTGCCTGCAGAAACGTAGGTTGCGGAGGATGCTGCCCAGGCGGCCGATGACCTCGACCAGGCCCATCACGGCATTGTCCCGGTAGTCGCGGACGAGTGTGCCTCCGACGGCTGCCATTTTGTCCCCGCCCCAGAAACGGATGTCGCAGGAGGGGTCGTGGGCGAGCAGGCCTTTCATCAGATTGGAGCCGTGCAGGTCGCCGGATGCCTCGCCGGCTATGATGTAATATTTCATTGTTCCCAGACTTTGCGCATGCGCTCCATCTCGCCGTAGTCGGTGGTGTCTATGCGGTGCGGAACGACGGAGATGTAGCCCTCCTTGACCTTCATGTGGTCACCCAGGGAACTGTCCTTCTCGTGGTTCTCGAAGTGGCCGGCCATGAGGTAATAGGTGCTGCCGTCCTCATCCGTGCAGGTGTCGAACTCCTTGACCCACATCCCTTTGCCCCTGCGTGCCATGCGGATGCCGCGAATCTGTGATGCGGGTATGGGCGGAAAATTGATGTTCAGGTACACTCCTTTTTCTGGAGGACAGGCGAAGAAGCGTTCCATGATGGTGTCCGCGTATCCGGTTATCGGACTGAAGTCGGGATGTTCGGCATGGGTGCAGATGGAGAATCCGATGGAGGGGATGCCGTAGACGGTGCCCTCGATGCAGGCGCCCAGAGTTCCGGAGTAGAGGGCGGCGACGGAGCAATTGGCACCGTGGTTGATGCCCGAGACCACCAGGTCGGGCCGGTGTCCCTCCTCCCAGCATTCGTTGATGCCTATCTTGACGCAGTCCACGGGAGTGCCGTTGAAGGTGTACTCCCTGTAGCCGGGTTCTTCTCTGACCGGGTTGAGGTAGAGTTTCGTACCGAGGGAGAGGGCGGCGGACTTGCCAGACTGGGCATGGAGGGGAGCAACGACGGTAACGTTGCCGTAACGGCGCATGACGGAGGCCAGGACGTGGAGTCCGTCGGCTTCTATGCCGTCATCGTTGGTTATGAGGATTTCTCTTCGTTCGGATGTCATATTTTATCTTAAAAATTGCACGCAAATATAGATTATTTCTTGTAAAATGCCTATCTTTGCAAATGACTTTAAATTATTACTGCAATGACAAAAGTTAAAATTGGTATCAATGGTTTCGGCCGTATCGGCCGCATGGTATTCCGCGCTGCAATCGACAAATTTTCAGATGACATCCAGGTAGTCGGCATCAATGACCTGCTCGACCCGGAGTATCTGGCTTACATGCTGAAATACGACTCCGTACACGGCCCCTTCGACCACGAGGTGTCCGTTGAGAACGGCAACCTTATAGTTAACGGTCAGAAGATCCGCCTGACCGCAGAGATGGATCCCGCCAACCTGAAGTGGAATGAGGTGGGTGCCGAGATCGTAGTAGAGTCCACCGGTCTCTTCCTGACCGACGAGAAGGCCCGCAAGCACATCGAGGCAGGTGCCAAGAAGGTGATCATGTCGGCTCCTTCCAAGGATGACACTCCCATGTTCGTTTACGGTGTCAACGAGAAGTCCTACAAGGGACAGGACATCATCTCCAACGCTTCCTGCACCACCAACTGTCTGGCTCCCATCTCCAAGGTTCTCCACGAGACCTTCGGTATCAAGAGGGGTCTGATGACCACCGTTCACGCCGCCACAGCTACCCAGAAGACTGTTGACGGTCCTTCGAAGAAAGACTGGAGAGGCGGCCGCGGTATCCTCGAGAACATCATTCCTTCCTCTACAGGCGCTGCCAAGGCTGTCGGCAAGGTGCTCCCTGAGCTCAACGGTAAGCTGACCGGTATGTCCATGAGGGTTCCCACCTCCGATGTTTCCGTAGTGGACCTGACAGTAGAGCTTGAGAAGGCCACCACATACGAGGAAATCTGCAAGGCCATGAAGGCCGCTTCAGAGGGTGAGCTCAAGGGTATTCTCGGATACACCGAGGATGCAGTGGTTTCCACCGACTTCCGCAACGACGCCCGTACCTCCATCTTCGACGCCAAGGCAGGAATCCAGCTCGATCCTACTTTCGTAAAGGTAGTTTCCTGGTATGACAACGAGTGGGGCTACTCCAACAAAGTGCTCGAGATGGCACGCTACATCGCCCGCAACTAACTCACACCTTACATAGAACTTTGACAGATTCCGGCTGCTCCATGAGGGTCAGCCGGAATTTTTTGCTATCTTTGTCCTGATATGCTTATGTGAAAAGACAATGCCTGTATTCAATAAGATAAAGTTAGGTGTACGGAGCAAGATATTCACCGCCTCGCTGGTCATCGCTCTGATGCTGCTGCTTTCAGGAGCGCTGGCTTTCTTCGAGCTGGGCCGCATGAGCCGGTATATCTCCGATTTCATCTCGAACAGTATTCTCAGCGTAGACCTCACACGCAACCTGCTCAACACCTCCGAGCGCTATCATTCCGACCTCTTCCGCCAGATAGGAGGGGACGGTCTGCTGGCCCAGCCGGAGACCATCCCGGCCGAGGAGTTCGAGGCGGGTATGGAGCGGCTTTATAAAGTGCTGGCCTCGGACAGCGAGAGGCAGATGGCCGACTCTGTCCGCTATGCCTACTCGGCCTACATGCAGGTGGCCCGGGAGATTGAGTCGGTCTGGCTCAGGCCGCAGGAGGAGCGTACCGACTGGTATTTCAACCGGCTCCAGACTGTCTACACCAAGCTGCGCGGCTATCTCCAGCGTCTGTCCGACACCTCGCAGAGTGCGATTACTGACAGTTACAACAGTCTGCAGGACAGTTATTACCGCTCCATCATGCCCGGAGTGATAGCCAGTGCTGCAAGTATCATTCTGATTATTCTCTTCGTCTATTTTCTCAATCACTACGTAGTGCATCCCATGCTCCGCATGTCCCGGGGCCTGAGCGACTACCGCCGTACCGGCAAGGGCTATGACGTGTCCTTTGATTACGGCGGGGACCAGATACAGGCCATGAATGAGGATATCAAGGAAATTATAGACGAGAACAAAGCTTTCAAGAAGAGAGGAATATGAACATTAAACTGATAGCCAGGTATATCGGTATAGCGTTGCTCTTCAACGCCCTGTTCATGTTCATCTCACTGGGCGTGTCGGCACTCAGCGGTTTCGACTCCTCTTTCTCGCCACTGCTGCTGAGCGGCCTGATTACGGCGATGGTGGGCTGCTTTCCCCTTATCTTCGTAAGAGGCCAGGACGATGTGAATCTCCGCGAGGGATTTGCGATTACTATATTCTCCTGGATTCTCAGCTGTATCTTCGGAATGCTGCCATACGTCATGTGGGGAGGGGAGTTCACCCTGCCGAATGCCTGGTACGAATCCGTATCCGGCTACACTACTACCGGCGGTACCGTCCTCCAGAATGTGGAGGCACTGCCCAAGGGACTGTTGTTCTGGCGCTCGTCCACCCATTTTATCGGCGGAATGGGAGTGATGGTCTTCATGCTTCTGGTGCTGCCGTCCATGAGTACCTTCCGCATGAGGATATCGAAGATAGAGATTTCCTCCATTTCCAAGGACAACTACCGCTACCGCTCCAAGGAAACCGTCCGGGTCATAGCCTCTACCTACATCGGCATCACCGTAGCCGGCACGATTGCCCTGATGGTGGCCGGAATGTCGTTCTTCGATGCGGTCAACCACGCCATGAGCATTGTCTCCACCGGTGGTTTCAGCACCCGCAACCTATCGATCATGTACTACGATTCTCTGCCGATAGAGATAGTCTGCATAGTGTTCATGTATGTGTCCACCCTGCATTTCGGCATGGTCTACGCGCTGGTGGTAAAGCGTTCCACGGCCCTGCTGAAGTCTCCGGTGTTCCGCTATTTCATGGGATTCTGCCTGGTGATGTCCCTGCTTATCGGGCTGGACCTCAAGGCCAGCGGGCAGATAGCGACCTATGGGGAGGCCATGAGGCAGGGATTTTTCCAGTATGCCTCTATCATGAGCTCTACAGGATTTGCGACGGCTGATACTTCCGTATGGCCCCTGTTCTCTATATTCCTGCTGCTCTTCGCCATGTTCCACGGCGGCTGCAGCGGCTCGACTTGCGGCGGTGTGAAGGCAGACCGCATGTGGATATTCTACAAGGTGTTGAAGAACAATATTTTCAAGCAGCTTCATCCCAACGCCGTCATCCCGGTCAAGGTGGGAGACCATACCATTGACCCCTCGGTCATCCGCTCCGCAATACTGTATATCGTGGCATTTACCCTGATATTCATCGTAGGAGTTCTGCTTATATCTTTGACCGGCCCTGATTTTGAGGAGTCCTTCGCAGCTTCCCTGACATCGATGGGCAACGTCGGCCCAGGCTTGGGAGCCAGCGGCTCGATGGGCAATTTCTCGCATTTTACTCCCTTCGCCAAAGTGGTGATGACCATAGAGATGCTTCTCGGCCGTCTGGAGATCTATTCCCTGCTGATGCTGTTCTTCATCTTCAAGAAAGTCTAAGCGATGGCAGTCAGGGAATTTCTGGAGCTGAAGATACGGGAGGCCTTTCCGTATGAGCCTACGCCCTGCCAGGACGAACTTTTCTCGCGGCTGCCGGCCTTTCTGACCGGGGAGGGCGAGATCATGATAGTCAACGGCTATGCCGGTACCGGTAAGACTGAGGCGATGGGCGCGGCCGTACGGGCGATGAAGGCTCTGAACCTGCGGTTCCGCCTGATGGCTCCGACTGGCCGTGCTGCAAAGGTGCTGGCGGGCTATACCGGCGAGAAGGCCACTACGATTCACAAGCAGATCTACCGTCAGAAGTCGATGGATGCCGGCGGAGGAAAATTTGTCCTGGACCTGAACAAGGACCGCCGGACCTGCTACATCGTGGACGAGGCCTCGCTGATTACCATAGATTCGGCCGGCTCGCTCTTCGGCAGCGGCAATCTTCTCGAGGACCTTCTGGACTACATCCGGCAGGGGGAGGGCAATACCCTGATCCTGGTAGGGGACAATGCCCAGCTCCCGCCCATCGGCCTCGACCGCAGTCCCGCCCTCGACCCCTCGTACGTGGGGATGTACGGCCATGTGGACTATGTCCTGCTGGACAAGGTCGTGCGTCAGGCCGATACCTCCGGCATCCTGTTCAATGCCACGGTGGTGCGGCATGCGGTAGTGACCGGAGCCTGTGAGGAGTATCCCCGGCTGGAGACCCGCGGTTTTGCGGACGTGGAGCGTATCGGAGGCGGGGATCTCATCGAGGCACTGGACGATGCGATAGGCCGCTACGGGATAGACGAGACGGTGGTGCTCTGCCGTTCCAACAAGCGGGCAAACCGCTACAACCAGGGTATCCGGGGCACCGTCCTCTTCCGGGAGGAGGCCCTTTCCCACGGAGACCGGCTGATGGTGGTGAAGAACTGTTATCAGTTCCTGGAGAAGATCGAAGAGCTGGATTTTATCGCCAACGGGGATATCGCCGAGCTGATTAGGATTTCGAATTACGAGGAGCGCTACGGCCTGCATTTCGCCGAGGCTGTCCTGGCTTTCCCCGATTACGGCGACGTGGAGATTACGGCCAAGGTGATTCTCGACACCCTCACGTCCGAGTCCGCGTCCCTGCCCGCCGAACAGCTGAGTGCCCTGTACGAAGGCGTCTTCACCGACTACAGTGACATCTCCACCAAGCGCAAGCGCAACGCCGCCGTCCGGGAGGACCCGTACTACAACGCCCTGCAGATCAAGTACTCCACCGCCATCACCTGCCACAAGTCCCAGGGCGGCCAGTGGAAGTGCGTCTTCATCGACAACGCCTTCTGGCAGGACACCCTCACCGTCGAGGAGCTCAAGTGGCTCTACACCGCCCTCACCCGCGCCACCAAAAAGCTCTACCTGGTCAATTTCAACAAGAAATTCTTTCAGGATTAGGGCAGCTGCCAGGGTAGAATATGTTCTATGCCTTCGTTGGAGGCAATGGGGTAGCTGTCCAGGGATATAATGTATTTCCGGAAGTTGTCAGGTATATTTTTCAAGGGTTTGTATTCACGTGCGGCAGTGTCCGGATCAGAGATACTGAGCGCAGTCTGGCAATAGATGGTTTCTCCGTTCCGGCTTGCGACGAAATCGACTTCGAAATGACTGATGTTTCCGGTCCATATCCTGTATCCCCTGCGTCTCAGCTCAAGGTAGACTGCATTTTCCAGCAGCCAGCCGTCGCCATAACCGAAGCCTTTGTAGACGTAATTATTGTACGCCAGGTCATTGGCGTAATATTTGGCATTGCCGGATATAGTCTCTTTTCCACGTATGTTGTACCGTTCAGAGCGATGTATAAGAAAGGAATTCTCAAGATATCCTATGTATGCGGAAAGTGTCTCGTAGTTGGTTTTGCGTTTTTTTGAGGCGAACCAGTTTATGATATTGGTTATAGAAACCAGGGAAGATGCATTGTTGATCAGATAGGTGAACACATCTTCCAGCAGACCGGCGTCCTTGACTTTATACCGCTGGACAATGTCCCTCAGCATGACTGTGTCTTTGAGGGAGGAGACGTAGTTGCCTTTCATTTCATCGTCTGCCAGATTAAACAGTTCTGGAAGGGCACCTGTATGCAGGTATTTCATGTAAGAATCCTTGTCTTCAGGTATTTGTGAAATTCTGCAATATTCTTCGAATGAGTACGGCAGTATTTCAAACTGTATGTACCGTCCGGACAGGAGAGTTGCCAGCTCACCGGACAGCAGCCGTGAGTTGGAGCCGCTGAGAAATATTTCGCATTCAGTGGAAAAATCCTGGGAATGCGAATTCACGAATATCTCCCAGTCCTGGATATACTGCACCTCATCTATGAAAAGGAACGTTTTGCCTTTCGGGGACAGTTCCCTGAAATACTCATTCAGCAGATGTTCCAGATCATGGCATGTCCTTACGTCGCTGTATTCGATAAATTCTTTGTTAATGTACAGGATGTTCTCTTCCGGAATACCATTGAGGATAAGTTGCCTGGCCAGCTGCCGCATGATGTAGCTTTTTCCAGAACGTCTCTGACCTACCAGTACTTTTACCAGGCGGTTGCCTACATATCGGTTAAGATTCTCAATGTATGCCTTGCGTAGAAACCCTGTTTCGATGTTGTTTCCGTTCCAGAAATTGTATTTCTTAATATTTTCAATCATGTTTGAAAATTTTCAACAAAAATAATAAATTTTCAAATGGAATTGAAAAATTATCGATTGGAAGTGACGATGAGGAGCCGGGAGCCGTCGGAGGCAGTAGTGGCCAGGACGCGGAGGGTGTCGCTTTCGGCGGAGCCGAGGCGGCGGCGGAGCTCCTCGGAGGTCATCGGGAAATTGCGGGCGGTGACGGAACAGGCGGGGTATTTCTTCCGGAAATCGCGGATGGCGCCCTTGTGGAAGGGCAGGACCTCTATGATGCGGCGGATCTTCCCGGGAAAATGCCCGATGGGTGCCGGGGCTGTGTAGAAATGGGTGGAGGCGGAGATCTTCCGGAGATCGAAGCGGACGGCCGGAAGCTTGAAGGCTCCGCTTTTCAGAAGGGCGGGGGAGGGTTCGAAGAGGTAGCCGGCGATTTCCGAAGGAGCGGCCAGGTCTGCGACGGCATTATTTTCCTCGCGGAGGGTAAAATGGAATTCGGCCGCATTGTCCCCGGAGGAAAGCTCTACGGCTGTAATGGGAATGTCCCCGGCCGGTACGGCATTGTCCCGGAGCATCAGAACCAGGACCTCCTTGCATTCATTGTCGCAGGAGAGGATATGGACTTCGGAGGCCTCCGGCAGCTCCGAGAGCAGGACGCGGATGTCGGCCATGGGGGAGGCCTTCAGCAGGATGCGGGGGGCGATGCGCAGCAGCTCGGGGCGGAGGGCTGTGATGTCCGGCTCGCAGTCCCTGAGGGAGTTGACCCTGCCGCCGTCCCTGCCCCTGCGGGCCGGGTCGAGGTAGATGAGGCTGTAGGAGTCAGAGGGGATGCTACTGAGCATTGCGGGCGTCGTTTCTGCCTGACGGACCGTGATATTGCCCCTGCCGAGTGTTGGGAAGTTGTGCCGGGCACAGGCGCAGAGTTCTTCCGAGCGTTCGAAATAGTCCACTGAGGCAGCTGTCTGGGAGATGCTCCAGGAGTCCACGCCGAGGCCTCCGGTGAGGTCGGCCACTCTGTCCCCGCTGCGGACGAAGCGCTGCTTGTAGAGGGCGGTGGCCTGCGAACTGCACTGCTCCAGGGAAAGGGACTGCGGGTAGAGCAGTCCCGGCTCGACATACCACAGCGGCAGCTTGATCCGTGCCTTCGCCCGTCCCTGGATACACCTGACCGCCACCGCCATGTCGATGGACGGCCAGCGGTCCCGGTGCAGCATCAGCTCCGCCGGAGAGTCATTTTCGTGCTCTATGATGAAATCTTTGAACATTTTCTAGGGTTTCAGGGCTGTTATGGGAAGAACGTACACTCCGTCCGGTCTCCTGTATGCTGCGTATGAGAGTCCGCAGATTACGGCAAGAAATGCCGGAACCGAAGAACCGTTCCGTTTAAACATGCTTTGTATTTTTAGAAGATTGGAAGCCGCCTTGTCTACCTGGTTCATCCCTAGTTTGATCTCAATGCAGCCCCAGCGTCCGTCATCCAGCTGAATAACCGCATCCGCCTCGTCACCATTGTAGTTCTGAAAGTGAAACAGTTTGGCAGACATAGCATCGGCATAGGTCAGCAGGTCTCTGAGACACATAGACTCAAAAAGAAAACCGAATGTGTAGAGGTCGTTCATCAGACTGTCCTGTCCTGCTCCCAGCAGAGCACACGTAAGTGACGGATCAGTGAAATGGCGTTTGTGTGCCTGTTTTATTCTCATGCCGGAGCGAAGTTCCGGGGCGAACGGTTTTATGTCCTCGATCAGGAATATGCGGTTGAGGACATCCAGATATTCCGACAGTGTCTCTTTGTTGACGGTCCCGGAGCCGTTGTTGCTGATGTCTTCTATGATTTTGTTGTTTGTAGCGGTGGTGCATTCGTTCCTGGCCAGGGATTTGAGAAGCAGCTCTATTTTATGCTTGTCGTGGTGTCTTTCCGACGCTCTGTCCACATCGTTGTCGATAACTGCCCTGATATATGCTTTCGGGATTTCCGTAGCATCGTTACCGGCTATATTCAGAGAAGCAGGCCAGCCACCTCTTACAGTCAGTGCGATAAGTCTTTCCAGATGTACTTCACCCGTGATAGTGTCGCGGAACTGTTGATTGAATATATCAGCCAGGGATACTGCCCCGTTTGAATCGCCTGATTCGTAGAGTGACATCGGACGCATCCTGATATTCGCAATCCTTCCTGTACCGCTGTGCAGTATGCCTTTACGATGGGGAGTGGATGAGCCGGTCATTATAAACAGACCTTTTTCAGGGTATTGGTCTACATGGAAGCGGACAGCGTCCCATAGCGGAGGAACCTCCTGCCACTCATCGATCAGACGTGGATTCTCACCTCCCAGAACCAGTGACGGACTGAGAGCCGCCATCTGTCTGTTCTGGAAATTCCCGGCCGGGTCTCCCAGCATTATCCGGCTTTTGCAGTGGTGCAGACCTGTCCACGTCTTGCCGCACCATTTAGGTCCTTCTATGCATACCGCTCCGAAGATGCCGAGCATTTTATCAATTCTCGGGTCGATAAGTCTAGGTATATATTCACTTATGTTCATGAGGCGGCTAAGTTATTAATTATATTTGATATTACAAATTTATCCGCCCGGATTACATGGATTTATCCGCCCGGATTACATGGATTTATCCGTCCGGATTCTGCTGAATGAGACTGTTTATAGTTTGCTTGTGTGGAATGTCACTAATTTTTTGTAAATTGCACCGATTAATTATAATCGTGAAGAAACTATGAGGGAAATTATCTATGCGGCAGTTCTGGCTGCAACCATGTTGTCCGGATGCGGAGAAGACAGCTCTTCCGTAATTGAGCTTTCTCCAGAGGTTATGACGGAAACTCAGATAATAGCACCTGATAATGTTTACGATATCCTGCAGGTGCTGGACGTGCAGAAGCAAAAGATGTTCATAATACCGTGTGACGGACTGCCGGATGCGGAGGTGGCCGGAGAGCAGGAACTCAACTGTTTCGAGAATGATGAGATGGGTATTCACAACGGCGGGCCGCTGCTTTTCTATACGGGCGGTAAGGAAGTTCCGTACGATAAGTCCAAGGGGAATCTTCAGATATTTTACTATGATTTAAGAAAGTACATCTAATATTTAATGATATGAATTACAGAGAAGTCGCAATGCAGTGGACAGGTCCTGAGTACGATGTGGAGACCAGGACCAAGGTAAACGCTCTCCTTCATGGAGACGAGAAAGAACTCGAGGACGCATTTTACCGTACATTGGAGTTCGGTACCGGCGGACTCCGCGGAATCATGGGCGTGGGCACCAACCGTATGAACAGGTACACGGTGGGCATGGCCACCCAGGGATTCGCCAACTACATCCGCAAGGCATACGAGGGCGAGGAGAATATCCGCGTGGCCGTATCCTTTGATTCCAGGAACAACAGCCGCGAGTTCGCCAAGATTACGGCCGAGGTCTTCGCCAACAACGGATTCGAGGTCTATCTCTTCGACAACATCCGGCCTACACCTGAGCTGAGTTTCGCCATCCGTCACTATCACTGCCACGCCGGAGTGATGGTCACAGCCTCGCACAATCCCAAGGAGTACAACGGCTACAAGGCCTACTGGCAGGACGGTGCTCAGCTGACCGCACCCCACGACACGGCCGTCATCGCCGAGGTCAACAAGATCGAGAATCCCTCGATGGTCAAGTTCGGCGAGGAGAATATCGCTAAAATCAAGATGATGGGAGAGGAGACCGACAAGGTGTACCTCGATTCCGTCCTCTCGCTGATGCTCTCGCCCGAGTCGATTGCCCGCCACAAGGACATCAGGTTCGTCTACACCCCCCTGCACGGAACAGGCGTGCGCCTGGTCCCCAGAGCTCTGGCTCAGATAGGCTTTACCGATGTGTATCCCGTGGCCGAGCAGATGGTCAGCGACGGCAACTTCCCGACAGTGGTGTCGCCCAATCCCGAGGAGCCCTCTGCCCTGAAGATGGCCGTGGATCTGGCCGAGGCCAAGGGCGCCGACATCGTGCTGGCCACCGACCCTGACGCCGACCGTGTAGGCGTGGCAGTCCGCGACGACAAGGGACAGATGCTCCTGCTGACCGGCAACCAGACAGCTTCCCTGTTGACCTATTATATCCTGACCCGCTGGCATGAGCTCGGAAAGCTCAACAAGGACACCTACTGCGTCAAGACCATCGTGACGACCGAGTTGCTGACAGCCATAGCCGACAAGTTCGGAGTCCAGATGTACGATGTGCTCACCGGCTTCAAGTACATCGCCCAGATTGTCCGCGAGAACGAGGGCCGCAGGACCTTCATCTGCGGAGGTGAGGAGAGCTACGGCTTCAATGTGGGCGAGTTTGTCCGCGACAAGGACGCCGTGGTCACCTGCTCCTTCGTAGCCGAGTGCGCTGCATGGGCCGCCGACCAGGGCCTGACCCTCTACGGCCTGCTGCAGAAGATCTACGCCGAGTTCGGCACCTACCGTGAGAAGCTCGTCTCCCTGACCAAGAAGGGCATAGACGGCAATCAGCAGATAGCCGCCATGATGAAGCGCTATCGCGAGAATCCTCCCGCCAAACTGGGTGATTCTCCCGTGGTAAAGGTAATCGACTACACCGAACCCGAGAAGACTGGTCTGCCCAAGTCCAATGTACTCAGGTTCTTCTCAGAGGATGGCTCTGTAGTGACAGTGCGTCCCTCTGGTACCGAGCCCAAGATCAAGTTCTATTTCGGAGCAAAGGGAGAGAAGGCTGCCGCGACAGTCGACTCACTTGTGAAGCAGTTTTCGGAGTAGTGCCGCAGCCGCATTCCATAGAATGTAGAACGCAAAGACAGTGAATACGATACCCGTCCAGTGTATCTTCAGGACAAGGAGAATGACTGCGGCGGGTATTATTATGCACAGGAAGGTGAAGCGCTGTGCGTTGTCCTTCCACTTGAGGGTCTTGAGCTTCATGGAGAACATCGGAAGCTCGCTCACCAGCAGGGCGCAGAGGATGAGGCTCACGGCCGGGATGACCCAGTTGTTGGCCAGTAAGGTGTTGGCGATGTGCTCATAGTGACCAGCGAAGGCGGCCAGGGAAGCGGCGAAGAGGGCTGATGCCGGTACTGGCAGGCCGAGGAAACTCTCGCTCTGACGGGTGTCCAGATTGAACTTGGCCAGCCTGAGAGCGGAGAAAGCCGCTATAAGCAGCGGAATATAGCAGACATACGGGTGAATGCCGGAGGTAAAACCTGCCAGCCAGTTATATAAAATAAGGGAGGGAGCCAGTCCGAAGCTCACCGTGTCGGCGAGTGAGTCCAGCTCCTTCCCCATGTCGGAGTAGGCATGAAACAGCCGGGCGGCCAGGCCGTCCAGAAAATCAAATACCGCAGCCAGCACTATCATCGCCAGCGCCATGTCGAAGTCATCGCGGAATGCGAATATTATTGCCACGCTGCCGGAAATCAGGTTCAGGCAGGTGATGGTGTCGGGGAGGTATTTGGTCAGTCTCATGTCTTTACAGTGTGTTACAGTCCCATTTTAGCTCTGATGCCGGAGGGGATGGCGTCCTTATGCACCAGGATGCTGACGGTCTTGGCCCTCACGTACTTCTCGGACATGTAGTGGTAGCCGTCGAACGGACCGCGCTCGCCCCAGGAGTTCTTGGTGATGTAGTATCTGGTTCCGGCGGGGTCGGTGGCGATGCCGGTGATGTGCTCCAGATGGTCGTCAGTGGTGGTGAAGGACTCGAATCCGGCCTGTCTCATGGCCTGGTCCACGTACTCCACCTCGGCTATCAGTGTATCGGCTGCGGCCAGTGTCCGGCGGTCCAGAGTTCCGTCGGCGGGGATGACGGAGACACCGAAGGGAATGAAAATATAACCCTGTTCGGACACGTCACCGTCCCAGCATACAGTGTAGCCGTTGTTGAGGGCGTTGTCGATGACTGCCATCATGTCGTCCAGGGGCAGGTTGTACAGGAGCTCATGATCCCAGTTGTCGGGAATCTCAAGCGGTACTTCCTGATAGAAAGGATGGTGGGAGAATGAGGTAATCTCCACGTAGTCCTCAGTATTGATGCCGAGCATGTCCCTGAAGGACTTTGGAGTGTATTCTTTCCCCTCATACTCGAAGGTTTCAGGAAGCTTGCCCATGTAGATGTCGAACAGGGCGTCCTGTAGCTCGTAGTACTCGGGAGAGCGCTGTCTGAGCTCTACGGATGCTCCGGCGATGGCAGCGATGTATGTTCCCAGCTCGCGGTGGTCCGGCAGGGGAGAGTCATAGTTGATGCCCAGGTAGGCCGACTGGGGCACGATGCCGTACTTGTCGATTACCTTCAGGGCCATGTGGGCTATGCTGCCCTCACCGATATTGCCCTTGCCGCGGCGGAGGTAGTTGTCGTTCATTCTCTCGTAGTAGTTGTGGCGGACGGTAAACATCTCTGAAAGGTCGTACTCCCCCTTGCCCTGGCGCAGCAGCTCCGCCTCCAGGAAGGAGGTGGCGGCGAAGCACCAGCACGTGCCGCTGGCATTCTGATTCTTCACGGATGTCACAGGCACTCTCACCACTTCCTCGAACTGATAGGGGTTGACCCATTCGGGCTCCTGCTGTTTTTTCCGGTTCCCGGCCTGCGACGGCATTACCGTCGCAAGCACGAGGACGCCTGCAGTGATAAGGTTCAGTCTCATGATGATGCTGATATGGGGTTAGAGATTGATTTTGGCCCTGATTTCCTCGGGAATGGCGTTCTTGTTGACCATGATGTCCATAGTCTTGTATCTTACGAAAGCCTCGGACACGTACCATATTCCGTGGTATTTGCCGGCGTCGCCCCAGGAGTTCTTCACCATGTAGTATTTCTTTCCGGTCTGGTCCTTGGCGATACCGAAGATGTGCATGCCGTGGTCGTCAGTGGTCTGATAGGTGTCGTAGCCTTCCTGACGCATTTCTTGAGTGATGGTCAGTTCGGGGCAGGGGGCTTCGAAAGCGATAGCCTGAGGGTTGGAGTTGTCTGTACCGATCCAGTGGGCCTGATCGGAGCCGGTCTCCTTGATTTCGGCCTCGAGCTTCTCATAGTCGGGAACAATGCCCAGTCCGTCACGGTTGAATCCCTTCTCGCTCACATCTGAGGCCCAGGCTACGGTGTATCCGTTCTCCAGTGCGTTGTCGATGATGGCTACAAGGTCATCGATGGGCACGTTCATGGAGGACTCCCAGAGCCAGTTGTCGGGTACCTCGATGATCATCTTCTGGTAGAAGGGCTTGTTGCTCCAGGATGTGAGGTCGATGTAGTCGTCCAGATTGATGCCCAGGGACTCCATGTAGGTGTGGGGATTGTATTCCTTGCCGTTGACGGTGAATGTTTCGGGGCATTCGCCGAGATATGCGTCGAGGATACCTTTCAGGCCGGCCTGCCATGCGGTGGAGAGCTGGCGGTTGGGATTTCTGATGATTACGTCCACATATGCCCTGAGCAGTAGGTCGAGCTCGTTGTGGCGGTGGATATCAGAACCGTAGTTCAGGCCGTCCATTTCCCACTCGGGTACGGCTCCGTATTTCTTGAGGCCGTAGAGTACGTTGCCGAACGAGCTTCCGGGGCCGAAGTTGAGGGCGCCGTGCAGCCTGACGTATTTCTCGGCTTTTTCCTGATAGGATTTGTGGACGAGGAACATCTCGGAGAGGTCCAGAGAGTCGGTGTATCCGTTGCGGAGAATCTCGGACTCGAAGAACGAGAGAGCCGAGAAGCACCAGCATGTGCTGGAACTGCTCTGGTTCTTGATGGAAGTGACAGGCACCTCGATGACGGTTTCGAACTGATATCCTTCAGGCTGTGCTGCTTCTTTCTTGTTCTTCTTCTGTGCCGACAGCACGGGAGAGACCATGCAGCAGATGCATAATGCGGTGATGATGTGTTTGATAGACATGGTATTAAAGTTTATTGATTGTTAGTTGAGTATTAAGGTATGTCCAGGTATTTGTGGGTCTGCAGGGATACTCTCCATTCGGGATGCTCCTTGACGTATCCGATGATGACTTCTGATGCGCTCTGCCTTTTCCCCCACTCCGGCTGCAGTAGCAGTACGCACTGCTCCCCGACTGATTTTCTGACGCTTTCGGCCCACGGGAGGTCCTCAATGTCGCCGATTACCACTTTCAGCTCATCGGCTGCGGCCAATACACCGTGCAGCGGCGGACGGTGTTTTTTGGGAGAGACACATATCCAGTCGAACTCCCCGCTGAGGGGGCTTGTGCCGGATGTCTCCAGAAAAATATTGTATCCCTTCCTCCTGAGCTCCGCGCAGAGCGGTCCGAGCGGATGAATGAGGGGCTCTCCTCCGGTGATGACGACGTTGACAGCGGGAGAGGCTGCTATTTCGCTGACAATGGAACTGATGCTCCGCAGCGGATGGCGTCCTGCGTCCCAGGTGGAGGGGGAGTCGCACCACGGACAGCGGACATTGCATCCTCCGAGACGGACGAACCAGGCGGCCTTGCCGGTATTGGCCCCCTCGCCCTGAATGGAATAGAAAGATTCGGCAACCGGCAGGAGAGTGCCGTCGGCGGGGGAGGCATAGGTGATGCTGGTGCTGTTCATTGTCGTGCGGGCGGGTTAAACGGGAACAAATATAAGAAAATTCGGACAAAAATATGCCACTCTGTCAGAAAAATTAGAACGGCAGAATTTTTGTGTAATTATGGGACTGAAAGGAGAAAAGTTATGAATAACATGAATTACAAAGAGAACAATAACAACAAGGAGTTCCTCGAGCGGTACGCGGTCAATCTGAACCAGCGGGCCCGCGAGGGGAAGCTCGACCCCGTCATCGGCAGGGACGAGGAGATCCGGAGGGTGCTCCAGATTCTGAGCCGTAGGACGAAGAACAATCCTATCCTGGTCGGAGAACCCGGTGTCGGTAAGACGGCTATCTCGGAGGGAATAGCCGAGAGGATAGTCAGTCAGGACGTGCCGGAGAACTTGAAGACCAAGGAGATCTATTCACTGGACATGGGCGCCCTCGTGGCCGGTGCTAAGTATCAGGGCGAGTTTGAGGAAAGGCTGAAGGGAGTGGTCAACGCCGTTATCGAGAGTCAGGGCGAGATTATCCTGTTTATCGATGAGATACACACTCTGGTAGGTGCCGGACGTTCGTCAGGCGCGATGGATGCGGCCAATATCCTGAAGCCTGCCCTGGCCCGTGGAGAACTGAGGGCCATCGGTTCCACCACCATCGAGGAGTACCGCAAGTACTTCGAGGAGGACAAGGCCCTGGAGCGCCGTTTCCAGATGGTCATGGTGGACGAGCCTACCCCGGCCGAGTCCATCTCGATTCTCAGGGGACTGAAGGAGAAATACGAGAACCACCACAAGGTGCATATCGATGATGATGCTATCATCGCCGCCGTGGAGCTCTCGCACAGGTACATCACCAACCGTTTTCTCCCGGACAAGGCCATCGACCTGATAGACGAGGCCGCCTCAAAGCTGCGTCTGGAGATGAATTCGGTGCCTGACCCTATCGACGAGCTGAACCGTAAGATACGGCAGCTGGAGATCGAGAGGGAGGCCATCAAGCGTGAGGGCCGTTCGCCCAAGCTGGACGAGATACAGGCCTCAATCAAGGAGGCAAAGGACCAGCTCGATGACCTTAACCGTAAATGGAAGGTGGAGAAGGACCTGCTGTCGCGTATTTCCCAGAAGCGTGCTGACATCGAGCAGTATAAGTTCCAGGCCGACGAGGCCGAGCGCAGCGGTGATTACGGTCGGGTGGCCGAGCTGCGCTACGGCAAGATAGCCTCGGCCCAGAAGGAGATAGACGAGTTTATGGCTCAGAAGGCCGCCAATCCGGACCCGCTGATCAATGAGTCGGTGGAGCCGGAGGACATCGCCGAGATAGTGTCCAAGTGGACGGGCATACCCGTGACCCGTATGCTCGAGAGCGAGAAGACCAAGCTGCTGCACATGGAGGACATGCTGCACAGGAGGGTGGTGGGTCAGGACGAGGCCGTCCGCGCTGTGGCCGATGCCGTGCGCAGAAGCCGTGCCGGACTGCAGAACGAGAAGAGGCCCATCGGCTCGTTCATGTTCCTCGGTACCACCGGTGTGGGCAAGACCGAGCTGGCCAAGGCCCTGGCCGAGGCCCTGTTCAACGACGAGAACATGATGACCCGTATCGACATGAGCGAGTACCAGGAAAGGCACAGCGTCTCCCGTCTGGTCGGTGCGCCTCCGGGATACGTCGGATACGACGAGGGCGGTCAGCTCACCGAGGCGGTAAGGCGCAAGCCCTACTCGGTCATCCTGCTGGACGAGATAGAAAAGGCTCATCCGGATGTGTTCAACATCCTGCTGCAGGTGCTGGACGACGGCCGTCTGACCGACAACAAGGGCCGGACGGTGGACTTCAAGAATACCATCCTGATCATGACCTCCAACGTCGGAGCCGAAGTGATACAGGAGTACATGCAGCGAATCGAGCACATCGACGACAAGGCTTCGAGGACTGATGTCCTGGAGGAATGCCGCCGGGCCGTCATCGACATCCTCAAGAAGACCATGCGTCCGGAGTTCATCAACCGTATCGACGAGATCATCATGTTCGAGCCTCTGACCCGCAAGGACATACTCGGCATCCTGAACCTCCAGTTGAATGCCCTGAGGAAGAAGATGGAAGAGCACGGCATATCGATAGAGTTCAGTCAGAAGTTCATCGATTACATGTCCGAGAAAGGCTATGACCCGGCCTACGGAGCCCGTCCCATCAAGCGTATCCTCCAGCGCGAGCTGGTCAATATGCTGGCCAAGGACCTCATCGAAGGCTCCGTCACCAAGGACCGCCCCGTAGTGGTCGACATTTCCGGCGACCGGATAGTCATCACCTCGAAGTAATTTGACCTGCAATGTGTTTAGATCCCGCAGTGCCCGTCAGTCGGGTGCCGCGGGATTTTTTATCGACTGTCCTGGTTCGTCTGTGTAGGGGATTATACATTTTCCTGATTATATTTGCGCGCTGAATTAATAAATGATGATTATATGCTGATACTGTTCGGTTTCTTGTTCGGCGGGGTGCTGACCGGATATCTGCTCCGGCAGTGGCGCGTTATGTGGATAGGGAAGGTGACGATGGCGCTTATATGGCTGCTGCTCTTCCTGTTGGGGGTGGAGGTGGGATGTAACCGGGAGTTGATCCGCAGTCTGCCGACTCTGGGAGTGGAGGCGGCACTGATTGCCGTGGCGTGCGCCCTGGGCAGCTGTCTGGCGGCGATGCTGCTGTGGCGCTGGGCCCGCAGGAGTGAGAGGATGCGGGAGGCTGTTGCTAAGGCAGAAACCGGCGGGCACGAGGCAGTGAACAGACCGTCAGCAGTTTCGGAGGAAGACGGAGCGAAAGCCCAGAAGGGCGCCTTGAAGGACAGCCTGATCATCATCGCTTTCTTCGTGGCGGGCATACTGCTGGGAGTCTCCGGAATCCTGACTTTCGACCTGTCAAAGACAGACGTGGCGATGTATGCCCTCTACGCCTTGATACTCAGTGTCGGTTTCAGCGTGGGAAACAACCCTGACATCCTCGGAGGCTTCAAGCGTCTCAATCCCCGTCTGGCACTCCTGCCGCTGATGACCATCCTGGGCACGCTGGCCGCCTCGGCCCTGCTCGGTCTGCTCTTCCCGCACCGGACTGTGCCGGAGGCGATGGCCGTGGGTTCTGGATTTGCCTATTACTCCCTCTCGAGTGTGCTGATAACTGAATACATCGGTGCGGGACTGGGAACGGTGGCGCTCATATCGAACATCTGCCGTGAGTTCCTGACTCTCGTCCTGGCCCCTCTGCTGGTGCGCTGGTTCGGCCCTCTGGCTCCCATTTCCTGCGGCGGTGCGACCACCATGGACGTGACCCTTCCCGCCATTGTCCATGCCAGCGGGGAGAGATACATGGTGCTTTCTATGTTCCACGGTTTTGTGGTGGACTTCAGCGTGCCGTTTCTTGTAACATTCTTTTGCTCCCTGCAGTAGTTTCTAATCGAATTTTTACTAACTTTGGGCGGTTTTTACAATAAGGACTATAATATGGAAAATCTGGAATATAAGATTGCAAAGGGACTGCTGGATATCGAGGCAGTCAGACTCAGTCCCGAGAAGCCCTTCCTCTGGGCATCCGGACTTCACTCACCCATTTATTGCGACAACCGCAAGGCGCTGTCCTATCCCGACTTCCGCAGGACCATCTGCGAGGCCATGATAGAGGTCATCAACGCCACATTCAAGGACGTGGACGTGATAGCAGGTGTGGCCACCGGGGCCATAGCCTATGGTGCCATAGTCGCAGAGATGATGGACAGGCCGTTTGTGTACATCCGCTCCAAGGCCAAGGACCACGGCATGGGCAACCAGGTCGAGGGCGTGCTCCGCGGAGGCGAGAGGGTGGTGGTCATAGAGGACCTCATCTCCACCGGTCAGAGCAGTCTGGCCGCAGTGGACGCCCTGCTCAAGTGCGGAGTGCATATCGCCGGCATGGTGGCCATCTTCTCCTACAACTTCGACCGCTCCCGCCGCGCCTTCGAGAACGCCGATGTGGAACTGCACACTCTGTCGAACTACGACACCCTGGTGGACGTGGCCCTGGATACCGGATATATCAGGGAAGGAGACGTGAAGATGCTGAAGGAGTGGAGATACGACCCTGATAAATGGAGCAAGGACCATGAGTGACGTGACCAGGGTAACAGGCAGGGAAGTCCTCCTCAAGCGGCCGCCGATGGTGCTCTTCGGGCTCTTCGGAGACCTCAGTCTCCTGGTCCAGAACGTACCGGAGGAGTACGGCGGCAAGATTACGGCCGACCGCGACAGCGTTCACATCGAATACAAGGGTGTGAGCCTCGGGTTTGTGGTCGCGCGCCGCGAGCCTTTCTCTCTGGTGGAGCTCAAGGACGACGGAAAGTCTTTCCTGACTTTCTCGGTGACTTTCCATATGGACCCGGTGGGTCTTGACTCGACACTTTTTCACATCGAGCTGTCCACTGAGCTGAACTTCATGATGAAGATGATGATCGGCAGCAAGCTCCAGGAGATGGTGGACAGCATCACCGACCAGGTGGAGAAGGCCGTCAACAGCTACGCCGAGGGCAATCCTGCTGACTTCACCAACATCAAGCCTCCCGTCAGCTTCAGCTGAGCCCGTTACATGATGGTGCTGCCCGAGGCATTCACAAGACAACTCGCATGCTCCCTCGGTCCGGAAAGGGCGGAGGAAGTCATATCGTATATCACCGGCTCGCCGGCCTCCGTGGCCGTGCGGGCCAATCCTTTAAAGACCAGTTCCGTTCCGTTCGGTTCCATGCCAGGTTCCTCGACATTTTCCCGTTGGGGCCGTCTGCTGTATGAGCGTCCGGATTTTGTCCTCGACCCGCTGTTCCATGCAGGAGCCTACTATGTCCAGGACGCCTCGTCCATGTATCTGGAGTGCATCCTGCCGGTCATGGCGCGTATGCGGGAAGAACGTCCCGAGGGGGTGTTCTCCGTGCTGGACCTGTGCGCGGCTCCGGGCGGGAAGAGTACCCACCTGCTGTCGATGCTCAGGGAGATACCGGGTTCTGTCCTGGTGTCCAACGAGGTGATACGCTCCAGGGCCGCTGTGCTCTGTGAGAACATCTCCAAGTGGGGGGAGGCCAATGTGCTGGTGACCTCAGATGATGCGGCTGACTTTCAGGCAGCGGGACTGTCTTTCGATGTCATCGTCGCGGATGTTCCGTGCTCGGGGGAGGGAATGTTCCGGAAGGATCCGGATGCCGTGGCGCAGTGGTCGGAGGACAATGTCCGTCTCTGCGCCGCCCGTCAGCGGAGGATACTGTCGGACATCCTGCCGTGCCTGCGTCCGGGCGGTCTGCTGGTCTATTCGACCTGTACCTTCAATCCGGCTGAGGATGAAGACAATACGTCATGGCTCGTCTCGGAGTACGGACTGGAGCTTATAGAGCAGAGGCATTTCTATCCCGGAGATCCCGGGGCAGGGGAGGGATTCTTCTTCTCGGCCCTGCGTCTGCCTGGAGGTACAGATGTACCGGCCGGGATGTCAGGCAGGAAACGGCACAGGCCGGCCGGGACGGGACAGTGTCAGCCGTTCAGGGAACCGGTGCCGTGGGTCGGGGACGGGTTCCGTCTCTACCGACGCGGCGCCCAGGTCAGGGCTTTCCCGGAGGCTGTGGCGCATAGAATGCTGGAACTGGAGACGCAGCTGAGGGTCATGATGTCGGGCGTGGCCGTGGCCGAGGTCATGGAGGCCCGTGGAGGGAAGTCCGTCGTACTGCCCCAGTATTCCCTGATACAGAGCGCGGCCTACCGCTGCGGCAGTCTTCCGGAGACCGGGGTTTCTGCTGATACGGCCCTGGAATATCTGCGCCGAGGGAACATCGTGCTCCCGGATACTCCGGCCGGGTATGCGGTGCTGACATACAGCGGAGTCCCCTTCGGGCTCGTGAAGAACCTGGGCTCACGCTGCAACAATCTTCTTCCGCCGTCCCTCCGTCTCCGCACGGCGGCGGCTCTTACACGACAGACAAAAATATCGGAACAATGAATATCATCATAATAGGTGCCACCTCCGGTATCGGCCGGGCAGTGGCGGAAATCTACATAGGACAGGGCCACAGGGTAGGAATCACCGGACGCCGGAAACATCTGCTGGAGGAAGTGGCTTCGGCGGCGCCTGACGGACAGGTCTTCACCCAGGCGTTCGACGTGGCAGACGGCGCGGCGGCCGATGCCCTGGCTGGACTGGTGCGGCGTATGGGCGGAGTGGATATCTGCCTGTATTCCTCTGGCTACGGCCACACCAATACGGCCCTGGACCCGGAGCTCGAATTGGGTCAGACAGAGGTCAACGCAAAGGGATTCGTGCGCTGCGCCGTCTGGCTGTTCAACTACTGGGCCGGCAACGGACTCCGCGGACATCTGGCCGTCATATCGTCCGTAGCCTCGATACTGCCCCTGGGCGTGTGCCCGGCGTATTCGGCCACCAAGAAATTCGAGGCATTCTATCTGGAGACCCTGCGCCAGCTGGCCGTCATCCGAGGGGCGGACATCAGGTTCACGGCCATCAAGCCCGGATTCGTGGACACGGACTTCATACACGGACGGCATTTCCCGATGACGATACGGAGGGAGAAGGCCGCCGCGCTCATAGTCCGCGCGATAAAGAAGCATAAAAAAACAGCGGTGATTGACAGACGCTGGGCCGCTCTCGGCGTACTGATGCGTCTGATCCCCTCTCCGCTGTGGAACTGGTCGGGCCGTTATTTCAGGCCTTACAAGGACATGTTCTAGGTTCTAGAGCTCCTCGAAATTGATGTTCGAGAACTGTGAGCCGCTGCCCTCCTCTTCTTCCCTGGGGGCGGTGCTGCGGTGCTCCTCGTCCATTGTTCTCTCGACTACAGGTATGGGACACTTCTCCTTGATGAAAGCGATGACTTCCTCGAGTCCCTGCGAGAACTTCTCGAAGTCTTCCTTGTAGAGAAAAATCTTATGCTTGTCATAGGCAAAACGGCCGTCTTTCTCTATTCTCCTCTTACTCTCGGTGATGGTAAGATAGTAGTCATTGCCCTTGGTTGCCTTCACATCGAAAAAGTATGTCCTTTTTCCCGCGCGCACGGGTCTCGAATATACATCGTCTCCGTTGCGCTCCATAGCTGCTGCATTATCAATGTCTTCTGAGTACATCTTTATTAAATTTTATAAAATTTGACACAAATATAGGGTTTTTTCTCATCTAAAAAGTATATTTGCAAAATGTTTTAAAAATATTGTATGCTCAACCGTCGTCTGATAAGGATAAAAGTCTTCAAAGTTCTTTACAGTGTGGTGGCCTCAGGCTCTGATTCTCTGATAGAAGCCGGGAAGGCCCTCAATTATTCCTGTGAGAAGACACTCCATCTGTATTACTTCATGCTGAACGCCGCCGTGGCCCTGCGGAACGCCGCCGTCACGCGTATCGAGACAGGCCTGAAAAAGTTCAATCCCACTCCGGAGGAGCGCAACCCCAACCGCAAGTTCGCCCTCAACCGGGTGTCGTCGTACCTTTCCTCCGACCAGCGTTTTGTCAAATTCTGCGAGGACCACGGCCTGGTGTGGGACGGGGACCTGACTCCGTTCATCAAGAAGACGTACCAGACCCTGGTTACCCGGGACTATTACAAGGAGTACATGGCCTCGGAGACATCCTCCATGGCAGAGGACTGCGCTCTGTTCATCCGGATATTCTCGGACCTGGAACTCTTTGAGGACAATGAGGACCTGAACTCCACTCTGGAGGACCTCTCTCTCTTCTGGTGCGATGATCTGGGCTTCGTGCTCTCGGCGATAGTCCGCAATATGGAGATACTCCGCTCACGCGGCACCATGCCTGTCCCGGACGTGTTCCTCAAGGATGACGACCGCGAGTTTGCCGGGGAGCTGCTCAAGGCCGCCATGCTGGGCTACCGCAAGTACATGGACATCGTCGTGGCCAACACCAGCAACTGGGATCCTGACCGGGTGGTCACCACTGACCTCGTGCTGATCATACAGGGCATAGCCGAGGCGGTGCGCTTCTCCAACATCCCCCTCAAGGTGACCATCAACGAGTATGTGGAGATATCCAAGTTCTACAGCACCGGCAACAGCAAGGTCTTCGTCAACGGCCTGCTCGACAGGATACTGCGCAAGATGGTGGATACAGGCGAGGTGGTCAAGACCGGCCGCGGACTCATCGAGAATTAGAAATTATTCCTATATTTGTTAAATAAAAGATTGTAAAACTAAAAGAACACAAAAATGAATCTTCTCAACACCCTATTCCTTCTCCAGGCTCAGACCGGGGCCCAGCCTCAGGGCGAACCTACTTTCTTTCAGCAGTACTCTTTCCTGATACTGATGATCCTCATCTTCGTGGTGATGTACTTCTTCATGATCCGTCCCCAGCAGAAGAAACAGAAGGAGGTCGTGAAATGGAGGGAGTCCCTGAAGCGGGGCGACAAGGTCGTGACAGTGGGCGGCATCTACGGTACAGTGGCTGAGGTCAAGGATACATTCCTGGTCCTGGAAATCGATGCCAACGTGAAGATCCGCGTCGACAAGTCTTCTGTCGTGAAGGATATCACTGACGTACAGAACAGATAACGAGACATTCCGGGATGGCATCAGAAAGCGGAATCACAGGTAAGGAAAGAGACCGGGCCAAGGAAGGAAAGGAGTGGCTGCTGCTTCTTCTGTCCGTCCTCGTAGCCTTTATTATCTGGCTGCTGCACAGTCTGTCGCTGCAGTATTCCGTTTTCTTTGAGTACAATCTGGAACTGACCTCCTCCCTTGAGGGCCGTGCCCGCAGCGCTACGTCAGAAGACGTACTCATCATCAGGGGCCGCTCGGAGGGCTACTATATCCTGCGTCAGCGGATAGGACGCCGCAAGACCCTGCGTGTGACGGCTCCCGCATCGTCCATGACCTACAGGCACGGGGATGTGTTCTCCGTAGGCTGCGAGAGTATCAAGAGCAATATCGTCGAGGCCCTGGGCGGCAGCGTCGAACTGGAGTTCATCGTCTCCGATTCCCTGGACTTCCAGTTCCCGCGGACGGCGAGCAAGAGGGTACCGGTGGCGCCCAGGACATCCATTGTCTTCGACGGCCAGTACATGCCTCTGGGCAGGATAGAGCTGCGGCCTGACAGCGTGGACATCTACGGTGACGCCCGTCTGCTGGAGACGGTGGACTCGGTGATGACCGAGACCATATCGGCCACGGGGGTGGACGGGCCTATACAGGGAATATGTCCGCTGGTGCCTGTCCGCAGGGTGGAGTTCTCGGAGGACAATATTTTCTATTCCATGAATGTGGTGCGCTACATCGAGGAGTCGATGACAGTGCCGGTGACACCAGTAGGGGTGCCCGCCGGTAAGGACCTCATCGTCCTGCCCTCGTCCGTACGCATGACTTTCAGGAGGATATTCAGCAGTATCCAGTACAGTCCGGACGATTTCGTGCTGGCTGTCGACTATGACGGCTTTATCAACACGATAGATTCGGAGATGGTCCCGGAGCTCATCTCGGCTCCGGAGGGAGTGATATCCTGGAGCATAGAACCCAGGTACGTGGACTGCATACTGCTGGACAGCAGAGAGGACGGACAATGAGAACTCTTGCGGTAACGGGCGGCATAGGCAGCGGCAAGAGCTATGTCGTGAGGATGTTCGCTGCGCTGGGTGTGCCGGTCTACGATGCCGATGCGCGGACAAAGGGGCTGTATGCCTCCGACCCCGGGCTTCTGTCGGAACTGAAGACCCTGATTGGGGATGCCGTGGTGCGTGACGGGGTGCTGGACAGACAGTACATGGCTTCCCGGATATTCGCCGACAAGGAACTGCTCTCCCGTGTGGAGGCGGCGGTGTTCCCGCGGGTGCTCCATGATTTCAGGAGATGGAAGGAGGCCTGTGAGATTGCCCGCTGCGGTGACGGGGTGTCTTCCGGCTTCGTAATCATGGAATCGGCCATATACCTGGAGAAGCCGGCCCTGGCCGGTACCGCAGACCGGGTGCTCACGGTCATCTGCCCGCTGGAGACGAGGGTGCGCAGGGTGATGCTCCGCTCGGCCATGACGCGGAAACAGGTTCTGGAACGCATGGCCAATCAGTGTGACGATGCCGTGCGGACTGCCCTCTCGGACTTCACCATAATATCGGATTTTGAGCATCCCCTCCTGCCTCAGGTGTGGGAGGCCTACAGCAGAATGAATAGTTTAACCATTTAATTTCGCAAACAGATGAAAACAGATTTACAGCAGATACTTTCAGTTACCGGGGAGCCCGGACTTTTCCGCTATGTCTCCCAGGCCCGCAACGGAATGATTGCGGAGTCACTTCTTACCGGACGCCGCACCGTTTTCGGCCCTCACGCCAAGGTGTCCTCTCTCTCGGATATCTCGATCTACACCGATGAGGGGGAGACTCCCCTCAAGGATGTGCTCCTGAAGATGAAGGATGAGCTCGGTGAGGACAGTGCGCCTGACGCCAAGGCCGATGCGGGCACTCTCAGGGCATTTTTCGACAAGGTCCTGCCCGGTTATGACGCCGACCGTTTCTACCCCTCGCACATGAAGAAGGTGGTATCCTGGTACAATGTCCTCAGGCAGTACGCCTCCCTCGACTTCGGGACAGCGGAGGACGCGGAGGAGAAATAGCATGGGCGCCGGAGGAAAAAGGGTCAGGGTGGTGACGATGGGCTGCTCGAAGAACCGCGTGGACTCCGAGCACCTGCTGATGCAGCTCTCCGCCGCCGGCTGGGAGGTTTCTCCCGAGGAGGAGCCCCTGGAACAGGCAGGAGCCGACGTACTCGTCATCAACACCTGCGGTTTCATCCTGGATGCCAAGGAGGAGTCCGTCAACGCCATCCTGGAGGCCGTCGACGCCAAGAAGAGAGGCGTCATCCGGAAGCTCTATGTCATGGGATGCCTGTCCCAGAGATACAGGAACGAGCTGCCGGGGGAGATTCCGGAGGTGGACGGCTGGTTCGGAGCATTCTCCGCCGACCCGCTCCTGAGGGAGCTGTCCGTCGAGCCGGACCCGGCCCTGCGCACCCGCCGCTATCTGACCACCCCCGGACATTATGCCTACCTCAAGGTCTCCGAGGGATGTGACCGCAAGTGCTCCTACTGCGCCATTCCCGGAATCCGCGGGCCCCATGTCTCCGTCCCGGAGGAGAAGCTGTTGGACGAGGCGGAGTCGCTGGCCGCCGGCGGGGTGAAGGAACTGATAGTCATCGCGCAGGACACCACATACTACGGTCTGGACCTGTACGGGGAGCGCCGGCTGGGGCACCTGCTCTCCGGCCTGGCCGGCATCCGGGGAATAGAGTGGATCCGCCTGCTGTATTCCTATCCGGCGGCATTCCCCCGGGACGTGCTGGACATCATGGCCTCGTCCCCGAAGATATGCCGCTATCTGGATATTCCCCTGCAACATTCGGCCGACCCGGTGCTGAGGGCCATGCGCCGCTCCATCGACGGTGAGGCAACCCGCAGGCTTGTGGAGGATTTCAGGAAGACTGTCCCGGGAATTGTCCTGAGAACCACTATGATGGTGGGACATCCAGGAGAGGGAGAGGCGGAGTTCGAGGACCTGCTGTCCTTCGTACAGGAGTGCCGTTTCGAACGTCTCGGAGCCTTTGCATATTCAGAGGAGGAGGGCACCTGGGGGGCACAGAATTTGAAGGATGCCGTACCTGAGTCCCTCAAGCAGGAGAGGCTTGACGAGCTGATGGAACTTCAGGCCGGTATCTCGTTGAGATACAATGAGAGCCGTATCGGCACCGTAGAACGGGTGCTGGTGGATGCCTGCGATTCCGCAGGCCGTGTGTGCACCTGCCGCAGCCGGCGGGAGGCGCCCGAGGTGGACGGCGAGGTGATTGTCAGGTGGCCTGAGGGACGGTCTATGCCCGCGCCCGGAAGTTTTGTGGACGTGCGCATCACTGGGGCGGACGAATATGACCTCAATGCAGAAGTACTGTAAGTAATAGAATATTAGAAGATGAACAGACGTTTGCTGCTGATGCTGGCGCTTCCGTTGCTGGCGCTGGCCGCCTGCGGGCCCGTGACCTACACCCTGCCGGTGGAGAAACTTTCCGGGACCTCCGGCAATGTGAATTTTCAAGGGACTGTCCCCGGTATAGTCACCCTGGTCGGTCACGGTGACAGTGACTCGGCCCTGCTGTCGTCCCTGGCGGTGGGTATGGCCGAGCGCTTGGAAGCCGACCTGGGACTGAACGGGGGCTCGGTGCCGGTCTATTCGATGTACGCCGAGGAGGTGGACCTCGGGGACCGGGCTGCCGTGGAGTACCTGCATGCCGCTGCGGGGGTGGATTTCCTGGTGGTGGCCGACTCCCTGGATGTCGGGGAATATACGGCGGAGATGCCGGAAGAGCAGGTGTATGCCGAGGGCCGTTTCATGCGTCAGACTGTGGTGTCCCTGCCCTACAGGATGAGGATACAGGTCTTTGACAGCAGGGAAGAGGCACCGGTGGAGTCGTGGCGCGAGGACAATGTCATGGAGTGGACCCTTCTCTCGGACGCACCCCTGACCGGGCTCAGGGCCATGGACAGGGTGGATGACGAGGCGGAGGAATCGTTCCGGGCGCTGGGCGGTACGCTGGCCGGGAAGCTTGTCCCCCAGTGGGAGACGGTCAACAAGACCATATATGTCTACAACGACAGCAAGTGGACCGAGGCCTGCCGTCTGGCCTGGCTCTTCGAGTGGGACAAGGCCCTGGAGATATGGTATGGGGAGGCCGACAGTCCCGACACCCGCAAGGCCGCATGCGCCGCTCACAACATCTCGGTGGCCTGCGAGATACTGGAGATGGATGACCTGGCCGCGGAGTGGAAGGCACGTGCGGAGAAGCTCGCGGGCAGAGAGTAAGACACAGATAAGTTCAACCAATACAAAACTTGATAGCGACATGATTCTGTCCATGACCGGATACGGAAAGTCCGAGGTGACTTCCGGCAACCATAAGTATACAGTCGAGGTGCGCTCGCTCAATGGCAAGAACAGCGACGTATCATTCAAGTCCTCCTTGCTGCCAAAGGACAAGGACCTGGAATTCAGGCAATATGTTTCACACCGCCTGGTGCGCGGCAACATCGATGTCTTCCTTACCTCGGAGACCGTCTCCGGCTCGGAGGCCCGCAGGATAGACAGCGGACTGTTCAGGGACTATTTTGAGCAGATTTCCGCTCTGGCCGACGCTGCCGGACTCGACGGCGCGCAGCGTTCCGACATCCTTTCCTGCGTGCTGCGCATGCCCGATGTGGTATCGGCCGACCGGGAAGAGCTGTCGGAGGAGGACCTGGAGGCCATAGCCGGAGCACTGCACGCGGCTGTCGACGCGCTTGTCGCTTTCCGGACCCGGGAGGGGGCCGTGCTCAGGACTGACCTGCTCACAAGGGTGGACAACATCGAGTCCATCCTAGCCGAGGCCGAGGTCTTCGAGGCCGAGAGGATACCCATTGTCCGTCAGAGGCTTGTTTCCAGGATGGAGGAGCTGTCCGTCTCGCCGGACCGCGAGAGGCTGGAGCAGGAGATGATATTCTACCTTGAGAAGCTGGATGTCAACGAGGAGAAGGTCCGCCTCCGCCAGCACTGCCGCTACTTCCGCGACACGATGGACGCGGAGGAGTGCCCGGGCAGGAAGCTCGGGTTCATAGCCCAGGAGATGGGGCGGGAGATCAACACTCTCGGTTCCAAGTCCAATCACGCCGGGATGCAGAAATGCGTGGTACGCATGAAGGACGAGTTGGAGAAGATCAAGGAGCAGGTACTCAATGTCCTGTGATACGCTGACAGTTAATTCTAATACTTTTATATTATGAGACGCTTTGCCATCACTGCAATACTTGCTCTCCTTCCCGTCCTGGCCTCTGCCGACGGACAGGAGGCCCGTCTGCTCCGTTTCCCTTCAGTGGGCGGAGACCGGATAGCATTCACCTATGCAGGTGACCTTTACACAGTACACGTAGACGGAGGCACGGCCACCAGGCTTACCTCCGACGAGGGTTTCGAGATTTTCTCCAGATTCTCCCCTGACGGCAGGACCATCGCCTTCACAGCACAGTACGACGGCAATACGGAGGTCTATACCATACCCGCTGAGGGCGGCGTGCCCCGCAGGATTACCTACACCTCCTCCGTCGCCCGCGACGACATAGGTGACCGTGTCGGGCCCAACAACATAGTCATGGGCTGGACTCCCGATGGCCGGAGCATCATCTACCGTTCCCGCTGGTATGCCTTCTCGTCCCTGAGGGGACTGCTCTTTACCGTGCCCGCCGAGGGTGGCGAGCCCGTGCAGATACCCACTACGGAGGGCAGTTTCTGCTCCTATTCTCCCGATGGCACCAGGCTGGCCCTGAACCGGATGTACCGCGAGTTCCGTACCTGGAAGTACTACCGCGGAGGCCAGGCCGATGACATCTGGATCAACACCGTCGGCACCACCTCCCTCGAGAACATCACCGACAACGATGCTCAGGATGTCTTTCCGATGTGGATAGGGGACAGGATCTACTTCCTCTCCGACCGCGACAGCATCATGAACCTCTTCTGCTACGACACGGCCACCAGGAAGACCGAGAAACTTACGGATTTTACCGAGTACGACTGCAAGTTCCCCTCATTCTCCCAGGACTGGATAGTCTTCGAGAACGGCGGCTACATCTACCGGTATTCGGTCAAGGACGGCAGCTGCTCCAAGGTGACGGTATATCTCAATGACGAGGGCATCCTCGCCCGTGACGTGATGAAGACCTGGGACAACGCCCCGGGCCGCCGCTCTATATTCTCCCTCTCGCCGGACGGCAGCAGGGTGCTGACTACATTCAGAGGCGATGTGTTCTCCGTGCCCGCCGCCGAGGGGGCCGTGTACAACTTTACCCGCACTCCAGGAGCCCACGACCGTGAGGCAGTGTGGTCCCCTGATGGACAGTGGATCGCCTGGCTGTCGGACGAGAGCGGTGAGTATCAGGTCTATGTCATGCCGTACGATGACCCCCGGGAACGGATATGCCTGACATCCTTCGAGAATGGCTATCCCTCGTCCCTGACCTGGGACCCCGGTTCGCAGAAACTCTATTTCACCACGGAGAAGAATCAGCTCCTCTCGGTCGACATCCGGACCAAGAAGCTCAGGACGGTCTTTGAGGGACGCTGGGGCGGTGTCCGCGGATTTGATTTCTCTGCTGACGGCGGCTGGCTGGCCTACTGCGCGCCCGTGGAGTCGGGAGCATCGGTCATCTTCCTGATGGACCTCGCCACGGGAGAGAGCACCCCGGTCACATCCTCCTGGTACAATTCGTCTGCGCCCCTCTTCTCCGAGGACGGACGCTACCTGTTCTTCACGTCGGCGCGTGACCTCCGGGCCGTGTATTCCGCCGTGGAGTGGAATGCGGCCTATTCGCTGGGCAGCTATCTTTTTGCCCTGCCTCTGACGCGGGAGGCGGCTGACCCCACAGTCATCAGGGGGGATGAGTATGAGCCTGAGGAGGAGACTGCCGTTTCCTCTGCAGCCGACGGGCCCCGGAGGATTGACTTCGACGGCATCGTGGAGAGGGCGGTGGCCCTGCCTGTCGAGGGCCGGTATCTGCGTCCTCTGGCAGCCTGGGACGGAGCCCTGTACTACCGCTCGTCCGATGGGGTCAGGAAGATCTCGCTGGATGACCTGAAGGTCTCCGATGTCACCAAGTACGGCGTGCTGGCCCTTACGCCTGACCACAGCCGCGCCCTGGTGTCCGACAAGGGAACATACTATGTAGTGTCCACTTCCGGCTACAAGGCCGACAGACCTGTGCCTATGGGCGACATCCGTCTGACGGTGGACTACCGCAAGGAGTGGAAGCAGATATACGACGAGACCTGGAGAGTCTACCGTGACTACTTCTATGTGGACAACATGGTCGGACGCGACTGGGACAGAATCCATGCCAAGTATGCCGTCATGCTGCCCTATGTCAGGTACCGTCAGGACCTAACTTATCTCATCGGCGAGATGATATCGGAACTCAATACCGGACACTGCTACGTGACCACAGGCGAGACTCCCGCAGCGGAGAAGCTGCCCGTGGGTCTGCTTGGAGCCCGCATCGCCAAGGATGAGACCGGATATTTCCGTATCAACAGGATATTCGCGGGCGTAACCTGGGGTGATGCCCGCCGCTCGCCGCTCGGAGAGCCCGGCCTGAACGTGCATGAGGGAGACTACATCCTCGCCGTCAACGGTGTGCCCGCATCAGAGCTCGGTACTGTATACGAGGCCCTGGTAGGCCGCGTCGGTGTCACCACGGCCCTGCTGGTCAACAGCTCCGCCTCCGTTGACGGAGCCCGCACCGTCTATGTGGACCCCATCGCCGACGAGACTCAGCTCGCCTACTATGACTGGGTGCAGAACAACATCCGCAAGGTCGACGAGGCATCCGACGGCCGGATAGGCTACATCCACATCCCGGACATGAGTGTCGCCGGACTGGACGAGTTCACCCGTCTGTTCTACTCCCAGCTTGACAAGGAGGCGCTCATCATCGACGACCGTATGAACGGTGGCGGCAATGTCTCCCCGATGATACTCGAGCGTCTGCAGCGCGAGGTCTACCGCATGACTATGGCCCGCAACGGCAGCGAGCGTCCCGGCACCATCCCCGAGTCCGCCCATTACGGCCCGAAAGTCTGTCTGATCGACAAGTATTCGTCCTCTGACGGTGACCTCTTCCCTTACGGATTCCGCCGGCTCGGTATCGGTAAGCTGATAGGCACCAGGACCTGGGGCGGCATCGTCGGTATATCCGGCTCGAAACCCTATCTCGACGGCCAGGACGTACGCACTCCGTTCTTTACATCGTACTCCACTGACGGCAGCTGGATAATCGAGAACCACGGCGTCGACCCCGACATCGAATGTGACCTCAATCCATTCGAGGACTATCTCGGTCGCGATGCCCAGCTCGACAAAGCTGTTGAGGTGCTTCTCGAGGAGCTGCGGGGCCGGGAGGCGCTGCCGGGAGTGCCGGAGGCGCCGGTGAGGTAGCGGACTGAATGGGCGGACCGAAACTTTTTTGTGACGAAAAAGGGTAAATTTTACAGAGGAGCGAAGATTGTGTTAAATTTTGAAAATGGGTTAAAGTGCAGAAAAAACGTTCGTTATTTGTGCTTTACAATGTCGAAGCGCCTGTTGGGCAGCAGGTCCAGCAGGCGCTTGATGTCTATATCGGTATCAGACTGTGTACATGCCGGACTGTCGGTATATGGGGAAAGAGTGTCTTTCGGCTCCATATCTATCAGCCGGTCTCTTCTGGCAATGAAATATCGGAAGGCTGCGACTTTCAGCCGTTGGTAGACGGTGCTTCTGCCTTCAAACTGACGGAGACGGCAGTCGTGAAAGAAAAACTGCCCGGTTATGCGGGGGGCATGTTTAATCAGGGCTTGAAGTATCTGCGCGTCAGTCATCGGTTAAATTTTGCGCAAGATACTTATTTTTGTCAAAAATTCCTAATGTTTTCAGTAGGTCACAGTCAATGTACTGTCTATCCCAGGCGTGATAGGTCTGAAGTCGACCTTGATGCCTTTGATGCCCGGGGCGGAGTATTTGTCAGCGAGGGGGAAGGTGGCGACGTTGGCGGAGGTGTACATGATGGGATCGTTGTTGGCGGAGTGCCTGAACTTGAGATGGTAGTAGCCGTCTGCGTCAGGGTTTTCAGCGCTGAGGTCGTCGACGAGGCAGATGCCGTGGGCGATGCCGCTGCTGCTGGCCTGGACGTTGAAGGTGACGGTGAGGTATCTGGAGGCTCCCTTGACTCCGCCGCTGTGCCACATTGTCATGGGGTCGGCCGGGTCGTTGGCGATGGTGTCAGGCGATGAGGTCATGATCACCGACTGGGGAAGCAGCTGGGCCATGGAGGTGAACTCCACTTCGACGGGGTCGGTTATTCTGCCGGAGGGTATGGAGAATGTGGCGATGATCCTGTCGTCGGTCTTCAGGTCCTCGATGTTGGGGAAGAAGTTGAGCGGTATGACGGTGGTGGAGTCGTCTGTGACGAAGATGCAGCGGTAGGGCTGGCCCTCGGTCTCCACGGCGGTCATGTATGAGTTGTAGTACAGTGTCTGCTCGCCGGTGTTGCATGAGACCAGTGCTGCTGCTGCGGCGAGGGGCAGGCATGCCCTGATGATAAGACTTTTCATATTCATGTGGGTGTCTGTGTTTTAATTTTTAATCCGTGCTCAGCCCATGCAAAGATTGTGCCTGTCATTTCCTCCTCATTTCTTTGCAAAAATATTTGGAACTCAGCAAAATAGTACTTACTTTTGCGCTCCCTCCGCAGAAGGAGGGTTTATACATAATGTCTAACTCCTTAATGGAAAGTATTTTATTAAAATTATGACAAAAGAACAAGAAGTAATGACGGAGACCGCTGAAGCAGTGGAGACTCCGGTAGAAAAGCAGGAGACAGCAGCTCCCGCAGCAGAGGAGCCTGTCGCAGTGGTGGACGCCGCCGCTCCCAAGCGCAGGAGCAATGCGTCTGTGCCCGTCGACAAATTTGACTGGGACAGTTTTGAGGAAGATACTCCTTATGCAGACCGCAAGGCCGATGAGGAGATGTACAATCAGACCCTCTCCAAGGTGGTGGAGAACGAGGTCGTAGAAGGAACCGTGATGGCCGTCGGCAAGCGCGAGGTTCTCGTGAACATCGGCTACAAGAGCGAGGGCGTCATCAACATTTCCGAGTTCCGTTACAACCCTGACCTGAAGGTCGGTGACAAAGTCGAGGTGTATGTGGAGACAGCCGAGGACAAGAAGGGCCAGCTGATTCTCTCCCACAGAAAGGCACACTCTCTCCGTTCGTGGGATCACGTGAACGAGGCCTACGAGAAGGACGAGATTGTGAAGGGCTATGTGAAGTGCCGCACCAAGGGCGGTATGATTGTCGACGTATTCGGCATCGAGGCATTCCTGCCCGGCTCGCAGATCGACGTGAAGCCCATCCGCGACTACGACGTGTTCGTCAACAAGACAATGGATTTCAAGATCGTCAAGATCAACAACGAGTACCGCAACGTGGTAGTTTCCCACAAGGCTCTCATCGAGGCCGAAATCGAGGCTCAGAAGGCCGAGATTATGAGCAAGCTCGAGAAGGGTCAGATCCTCGAGGGTACAGTCAAGAACATCACCTCCTACGGTGTGTTCGTGGACCTCGGCGGTGTGGACGGACTCATCCACATCACAGACCTCTCATGGGGCCGTATCAACCATCCCGAGGAGGTCGTGCAGCTTGACCAGAAGATCAACGTGGTCATCCTTGATTTCGATGACACCAAGAAACGTATCGCTCTGGGTCTTAAGCAGCTCCAGCCTCATCCCTGGGACGCTCTCGATCCCGACCTCAAGGTGGGCGATGTCGTTAAGGGCAAGGTTGTCGTTATCGCTGACTACGGTGCGTTCGTGGAGATCCAGCCCGGTGTAGAGGGGCTGATCCACGTATCCGAGATGTCATGGTCCCTCCACCTGCGCAGCGCTCAGGACTTCCTGAAAGTGGGCGACGAGGTAGAGGCAGTCATCCTGACCCTCGACCGCGAGGAGAGGAAGATGTCCCTCGGCATCAAGCAGCTTAAGGAGGATCCTTGGGCTACCATCACCGAAAAATATCCCGTCAACTCCCGCCATACCGCTACAGTCCGCAACTTCACCAACTTCGGTGTATTCGTGGAACTTGAGGAAGGCGTGGACGGACTGGTCCACATCAGCGACCTGTCCTGGACCAAGAAGATCAAGCATCCCTCTGAGTTCACCTCCATCGGTGACAAGCTTGAGGTAGTGGTTCTCGAAGTCGACAAGGAGAACCGCCGTCTGAGCCTCGGTCACAAGCAACTCGAGGAGAATCCCTGGGACGTCTTCGAGACCCAGTATCCTCTCGGCTCTGTCCACGAGGGCACAGTGGCCAGCTTCGCTGACAAGGGAGCCGTAATCTCTCTTGGCGAGGGTGTTGAGGGCACATGCTCCATCAAGAACCTCCAGAAGCAGGACGGCACTACGGCCAACGTAGGCGAGAAGCTCCCCTTCAAGGTAGTTGAGTTCAACAAGTCCAACAAGAAGATTGTTCTTTCCCATACCAAGACTTGGGAAGAGCCTAAGAAAGAGGAAAGCCGCCGCGAGAGCGACAGCACCCAGAGTGCCATGAAGAAGCTCAAGACCAACCTGGAGAAGACCACTCTCGGCGACATCTCCGAGCTTGCCAACCTCAAGAGCAAGATGGAGCAGGAGGCCAAGTAGAGCACTCTTCCATGAAATTTTCGTTGACGACACTGGGAGTCTCCTCAGCCTCCCCGACAACGGACAGATACCCCAGCGCTCACATATTGAATAT
>CALUSM010000010.1 GCA_944323445.1 uncultured Bacteroidales bacterium | reverse complement strand
TCAGTAATAATCTTCGCAAAGATATTAAAATCAATGCCTTGCAGAGATTTTATCCTACTTTTTGTCGACTAAGCCAATATTATATTTGCAACATTGAATAATGCTGACATGCCCAGCATCTTCTTGGACCATGCCAGACGGCATCGGGTAAACTTAAATTAAATTAGGATTGTCTCCACTCATCATAAGAACGCCCTTTTCCAGTTCAAGTTCTTCAAATCCTACTCTCCTACATATTAAATTTGCTTTTAAGACGTTTTACTTTATGAAAAAAATCATCGTTATCCTACTCTCATTTTTAGCACTGCTGTCCTGCAGCAAGGAGCTCTCCACGGTTGAAAACACCGTAATCAGCAAAAGCAGTAAATATCTCTCCGCAGAAGAAGCTTCTGACCAAGCTCTGCAGCTGTATTCGGAATTATTCGGAGAAAAGGTTAAGTCATACGGTACTCCCGGGATTAAAGACGTAACAGCCGTAACAAATAGTACTGACACAAAATCCGGTGACTCCAACAGCCTCGACACAACCCTTTATGTCGTCAATTTCTCTGACAATTCCGGCTACGCCATACTGATAGCGGACCGTCGCAGCCAGACTCCTATTATAGGCATTGCAGATAAAGGGAACCTGTCCACTGATGAAATTCCAGAGAACAGTAATCTCTGCGCATACCTCATCAACACAGATATTGCCCTAAGCCGAGCCATCGTAGGTCCACCTACACCGAGCGATACGCTACAAGAGATCATTCTCCCAGACACCTATATTGAAACCACGCCATGGGAACTAGTCAGTTATGTAGACCCGCTCATAGAATCTGAGTGGGGACAGTATTATCCTTACAATCTTCTCCTCGACCGAATTGACGGTACCTTACCACCGGCTGGATGCGTAGCCACTGCCGTCGCACAGATAATGGGATACTACAAGAGACCCAGCGGATATGACTGGGAACAAATGATTCCTTTTGTACTTGGAATGAATGCATCTAGCTCCCTAGAAAATGAATTTGGAACTCTTTTTAAAACTCTAGGAGAAAGACTGGACATGAATTACTCACTGGACGGCAGCGGAGCTCCCAGCGAGAACGTCCCGCCAGTACTACGATCCTATGGCTACTCTTCCGGTGATTTGGAGAGTTACTCGCTGGACAAAATCAAGTCTGAACTGGTAAGTATGCGCCCTGTCTACATAGACGGCTACTCCATAAAGGAGGAAGTCTGGGAAAACACATTTCTATGGTTCGGAAGATACGTCACCAAATACTCCGAAGGACACGCATGGGTCATAGACGGCTTCAAGGGACTGAGACGGGAAATGCTGGAAAGGGACTATGAGACTCACGAGATACTCAAGACCACTGTACAGAACATTGAACTGGTGCACTGCAACTTCGGATGGAACGGCACTGATAACGGGTACTACTACGACCAGGCATTCGATACGAATGAGGGGGATGTAGATGTACCGGGAACAGATCTTGCTTCAGAAAATCCGGAAGAAGGGGAGTCCGGTAATTTTCAATACAATTTCCATATCATAACAAACATTAAATAAACACTACCATGAAACACATCAAAACACTGCTGATATGCATGAGCCTGCCGCTGATGTGGCTTGTCTCCTGCGAGAAAAGTCCCGAAGTCGAGGGATGGACATCAATGTCAAAACACTTTATCACGCAATACTATATGCCAAGCGGTGGCGATACTATAATAATCATGCCCAGGCTCTCAGACTTAGATAACAAAGAAATTCCGAAAAATTCCTACTTCTTTGGTATCATATGCCAGAATCCTATAGACGGCGATGATCCGGAAATGATGGGAAGATACGCAGATACAGCATTTTACCGCGGCATCCCGACACCCAATGCGTATGATGCCATAGGCAAAACCATAGTAGATATAACTATAAAGGCTGTGGACAACTATAACGACAATCATCCCGCCGGTGCCTGCCTGGACGATATCAGTTATATTACCTACGCATCATACTGGCCTTTTATTCAAAATGGATATAATAAGGTTACAGACCACGACCCGGAATTATCAGGTACAACCTACGACGTACAATATGGATATACTCCATACAGAGAATGTATTGCCGATATGGAGCCTATGATTCTCACAGCCCTGCTGTCAAACAAGTATTTTCCCTTACCGAGAGACGAAGAGTCATCGCCGCGTAAATACGGAGTAAACGCCTGGCTCGGGACACTAAGTATGTCCGAATCGCCTGAATCATCGGAAATGCCTGAAATAGAGGTAACTGTAACTTTTGATGACGGTACTGTATTCATCAGCAGATCCTCATTTGAAGATTTACCTGAACTTCCAAAGGGATAGGTCATTTTCTTACCTGCCGCACAGACTTGCGGCAATCGATGCGAGGCCGTCTCTGGAAAGGGACGGCTTCAGTATTTCCAGGCAGCGCTGTGCCCGGAGGGAGTAGTCCCTGACTACTCCGGTGGCGGACTCTATGCCGCCGTGGGTGAGGACGAATGTCCTTATTTCCGAGGCAACTTCCCGGTCCTGATCCTTCCTGGAGGGGTCGCAGGTGATGTCGCCCATCCGGCGGCGGATACGCTCTTCCTCCTCGGGAGCGTTGCGCATGGCGCAGAGCAGCGGCATGGTGATCTTGCGCTCCATGATGTCGCTGTCGCTGTCCTTGCCGGTCTCGGTGCTGGGATGATAGTCGAGGATGTCGTCCCGGATCTGGAAGCCGCAACCCAGCCAGTAGGCGTACTGTTCCATGGCCGAGACCACTTCCTCCGAAGCTCCCGACACGATGGCCGGTCCCTTTGCCGAAGCAATGAAGAGGGAGGCCGTCTTGCGCCGGATGACCTGGATGTAGTCGTCCTCGGTGGCACGGAGGCTGTCGGCTAGCTCCATCTGAATGATCTCGCCCTCGGAGAGCTCCTCCAGGGCCTTGGAGTAGATACCCAGCACCTCGTACGGGCAGCTGTAGGAAATGAGAAGGTGAATGGCACGGGTGAGCCAGTAGTCCCCTATCAGAAGGGATGTCCCGGGCGAGAAGAGCTTGCGTACCGTCGCCCTGCCGCGGCGCTGGTCGCTGTCGTCCACCACGTCGTCATGAAGAAGGGTCGCAGTGTGGATGAGTTCCGATACGGCGGCGCAGGCTACAGCTTTCTGATTAATAGAACCGCTGCAGGCCTTCGCGGTTACGAGGGCCAGCAGCGGTCTGAGTTTCTTGCCGGAGGCATCCAGGAGATAGTTGTTTATCTTGTTGAGGAGGTCGCTGCGGGAGGTCAGGGACTCACCCATAAGCCTCTCGAAACCCTCCCACTCTGGGGCTACGGAATTCCGGATATCTTCGGCCAGTGTCATTCTGCTAGAAGAAAAATGCAAGGGAGAGCTCGCCTCCGTTGAACTTTTTGTCCTTGGTCTCAAGGATATCGGAGATGATTCCGGAGTCACCCTTGAATGTGGGGTTGAGATCCCAGTTCCACTTGAACGATATCTGGAAGTTCCAGATGTAGATGCCGGCACCTACTCCGATTCCATACTGAAAACGGTTCAGATAGCTGTTGACGCTCTCGGAGTCTAGATCCACGTCCAGGATACTGCCGTCACCGAAAACAACTGCACCTACATAAGGCGATACCATGAGATAGGGCTTGATGAAGTCATTGAACAGACCTATGCCCCACTGAATGTTTACCGGTACCCTGACGGAGCCGGACCTGTAGACACTGGATACACGGCCCATCAGAATGTCGCCCTCGTAAAACGAGTTGTATGTAAAGCGCTGGCCTGACTGGACATACAGAATCTCAGGATTGAGTTCGAAGCCCAGAGGCAGATTGAAGTTCAGTACGACTCCGGCATTGAAACCGGTGTAGGTCTCCAGGAAGCCTTCCTGGGCGATGTCCTTGAATCCGGACATGTTCGTGAAGTTGAGACCGGCCTTCACTCCGAAATTGAATATACCGTCCCTGGCATTGGCCGTCACAGGGACCGTCAGCATCATCAGGACAGCGGCCGCTACAGCATAAACTTTTTTCATAACTTTACTTTTTAAGGTTTTTACTTAGACTCCACATCCGCCATCTTCGCAACGATGGCTGCCTTGGTGGTGGAACCCACCAGCTTTTCTTTCATCGCACCGTCCTTGAAGAAAAGGAGAGTCGGGATGTTGCGGATGCCGAATTTCATAGGGATGTCGGTGGACTCGTCCACGTTGCACTTCGCGATGAGCCATTTGCCCTCATACTCTTTGGACAGCTCTTCCACGATAGGAGAGATCATGCGGCAGGGGCCGCACCAAGGTGCCCAGAAATCCAGCAGAACGGGAATCCGGGAGTTGATTACCATTTCTTCGAAATTGGAATCATTGATTGCTAACATAGTTCTTTAATTTTAGTTATTTGTACTAGAAGAAAAATACCAGGTTGACTTCGAGACCGCGGAAATTGCCCATGTGGACAGGCCCGTCCGGACCGGCCTGCATCTCCTCCCCGGATATCCCGCGCACAAGCCCTCCGATGTTCCAGTTGTACTTGACCTGGAGCTGCAGCCTCCAGAAATCCACGCCGCCTCCGATGCCCACACCGTACTGGAAGCGGTTGATGCCGGACCAGTCCATTCCTTCCGGCTGCCTGAGCACGGCATAGCCGATGTAAGGAGACACCATGATGTAGGGACGGAGCAGAATAAGGTCCAGTCCCACCTGGAGGTTGACAGGAATCTCGATGAAATCCGCACGGAAACGGAAATCCTCCTCACCGCGGTACATGGCACCCTTGGATACATAGTTGAGCTCCGGCTGGATGGTCATGCCCTGTACCGGCAGGTCGAAACTGAAAGCCAGGCCGGCATTGAAACCGGTGTAGCTGCTGACCGACTCGGAGATGTAGCCGAGCTCGAAACGGCTCATGGAGGAAAAGTTGATACCGCCCTTGACTCCTATTTTGAAGAAAGACGGCATGCCGTCCTGACCTGCCGCAGCCGTGACGGAGAGCAGGAGGACTGCCGCGAGTCCCGTGATTGCTGTGAGTTTTCTTAAATACTTCATCCCGCGAATATAGTAAATTTATCTGTTCTTTTTCACCAGATATGCCAATCCGCCCCGGGCCGTCTCCTTGTAAAGGCTGGGAAGATCGTGTCCCGTCCGCTTCATAGCTTCGATTACTGTATCAAAAGGCACAATGTGACTTCCGTCCGACATAAGAGAATACTGAGTGCAGTCCATCACCCTGGCGGCGGCGAAGGCGTTGCGCTCGATGCAGGGTATCTGGACCAGGCCGCATACCGGGTCGCAGGTCAGGCCCAGGAAATGCTCCATGCCCATGGCGGCAGCGCACTCAATCTGGGGAGGGGTACCCCCGAAAAGACGGGTGGCGGCAGCGCAGGTCATGGCACAGGCGCTGCCGACCTCGCCCTGACAGCCGACCTCGGCCCCGGAAATGGAGGCATTGGCCTTGATGACCGAGCCGAAGAGACCGGCGGTGGCCATGGCGTTGATGATTTTCTTCTCGGTCACCCCGTACTGGGTGTGGATAAGATAGAGCACTGCGGGAAGGACACCGCAGGAACCGCAGGTCGGAGCTGTGACGATAGTGCCTCCGGAGGCATTCTCCTCGGAGACGGCCAGGGCGTAGGCGAAGAGCAGGCCGCGGCGCTGCATTGTGTTCTGGTAGCTCATGGCATGCTGATAGTAGGAATAGGCCTTGCGGCGCACGTTCAGACCGCCGGGCAGGACACCCTCGTGGTCCAGACCGTCCTCGATGGCCTTCTTCATCACCACCCAGCGCTCATAGAGGAAATCCCAGATGTCCGGTTCCTCGTACTTGGCCACATATTCCCAAAAATAGGAATTGTACTTGTTGCACCAGCCGAGAATATCCTTCATCTTGCTGTACGGATAGATATCCTTCTCCGGCTGCCGCTTGCCGTCCTCGCTGATGTCACCTCCGCCTATGCTGAAGAGGGTTTTCTCTCCAAGAAGGTGTCCGTCCGCATCGTATGCCTTGAAGTTCATGCCGTTGGGATGCTGCGGCAGGAATTCCTCCGGCTTCCAGATAATGTCCACTTCTGGATTGCTGCCCTCCTTGAGGGCCTCGATAAGCGCCACGTCCGTCATGTGCCCCCTGCCGGTGGCGGCAAGACTTCCGTAAAGGGTAACGGCAAACGAAGATGCCCCGGGGAACAACCCCTTGAACATCTCCGCCGCTTTTTTGGGGCCCATCGTATGACTGCTCGACGGGCCCTTGCCGATCTTGAATATCTCTTTGATGCTCTCCATTGTCTCTCAAACTCAAATGAGGGCGCAAAGATATAAAAAATCAAAAATTGTAAAAAACTCTTCTAAACTGTCTGCTCGATATTCCATACGAAAGCCCGGACTCCCACCTCGCGGTTACGGTTGTCAAGCTTCTGAACGGTCCGGAGCAGTTCCTCGACGCGGTCATCCTCGACCACGGTCATCATGGCGGAGTTCATCTCCGGCCAGGTGTGGGTGCCGCGGCGGGGCTCTCCGTCCCTGCTGCCGCGGCCCTGGACCTGCTCGAAGAAGGTGAAGCCGCGGATGCCCAGCTCGTCGAGCATGTACTCCACCCTCTCGGTATTGGCCTGGTTATATACTATAAAGACACATTTCATAATAGGTATCCTCCATTTTTACTGGTTGAGTTCCTGCCTCCTGCGCACCTCGGGGTCATCGCCCTCGGGGTTGGGAGACAGCTGCATGAAAATGAACTGGGAGCGGGTCTTCCTATCCTTGTCCCTCTCACCGTGGCGGGAGAGCAGGGCGTAGAAGACGGGCACCACTACGAGGGTCACCACAGTGGCCACGAGGAGACCGCCGATGACGACGATACCCATGGGCTTCCACATCTCGGCGCCCTCACCCTGGCTCAGGGCCATGGGCAGCATGCCGAGGAAGGTGGTGATGGCGGTCATGAGCACGGGACGCAGACGGGAGGCTCCGGAGAGGGCGATGGCCTCGTTGAGCTCGTATCCGCGGTCGCGCATCAGGTTGGTGTAGTCCACGAGCACGATGGCGTTCTTGGTCGCGATACCCACCAGCATGATGAATCCCAGGGAGCCGATCATGTCGAGGGTCGTACCCGTTATCCACAGGGCGAGCACCACGCCGGAGAGGGCGAAGGGCACTGCGGTCATGATCATCACCGGTTTGACGAAGGACTCGAACTGGGAGGCCAGCACGATGTATATCAGCAGGATAATCAGGGCCAGGAGGAGGAGCAGGTCCTGGAAGGTGTCCTGCTGGTCCTCGTAGTTACCGGCCAGGCGGACGGTGATGCCGCTGGGCACGCCCATCCGGTCTATTGTCTGCTGGATACCGGCGGCAAGCTCGCCCATCGAGGTCTCATACGGGGTCACCGAGATGGTCACTATCCTCTGACGGCTCTTGCGCTCGATGGTAGGCGGGGCGAAGTACTCCTCAATCTTGCCGAGCTCCTTGATCTTGATCATCGCGCCGGTGGCGGTGGGGATGGTCATGTCCTCAATGTCGGTGATGGAGTTGCGGTCCTCCTCCTGCAGGCGCACCACTATGTCGTACTCGTCTCCGTCCTCCTTGAGGTAGCCGGAGGCCATGCCGTTGACGCGGTTGCGCACGTAGGTGGAAACGGTGGAGGAGTTGAGGCCATGGTAGGCCAGCTTCTCCTTGTCGAGGTTGATCTTGATTTCGGGACGGTCCTTCTCGCGGCTGATGTCGATGTCGCGGGCTCCGGGCACATTGTCACGGATGGCGTTGCGGACCTCCTGGGCGAAGGCGTTGGTCTCGTCGAAGCTGTAGCCGTATATCTCCACGTCGACTGTGGACGAGGCCCCGCCCATGAAGCTGGACACGTCGCACTGGTAGTCGATAATCTCGGGATAGGAGGCCAGCTCCTGACGCAGCACCTCGGCTATCTCGAAGATGGAGCGCTCGCGCTCGTTCTTCTTGTTGCAGACTACGGTCATGGACATGGTGTTGTTCATGGTCGAGGAGAACATGGCCGAGACTCCGTCGTCGTCGGTAGTACCGGCGGAGGTAGATATAAGCCTTATCTCGGGCACCAGCTCGTAGAAGCGGCTCTCGATATGACGGGCCATCTTGGCGGTCTCCTCGATACGGTAGCCGGTGGCCAGCTCGATGGATACGGACAGACGACCGTTGTCAGTCTCCTGGATGAAATCGGTTCCGATCTTGCCCATCAGGAAGGGAGTGATGGAAGCGAAGAAGAAGAGCACGATGGCGCCGAGGGTGATGGCCTTATGGCGCAGACACCAGCGCAGCAGCCGGGCATAGGCGCGGTCTATGGCGTCGAGGATGGGAATGACGAATCTCTGGTAGAAGTTGCGCCTGGGCGGGATGTTCTCGATGACTCCCCTCTCGTTGATGCGCACGGGACGGGCCTTGAGCAGCTTGGAGCAGAGCATGGGGGTCAGGGAGATGGCCACTACGGTCGAGGTACATACCATGATGGTCACCAGCCAGCCGAGTTCCTTGAACATGATGCCGGCCATACCGGTGAGCATCGTAAGCGGCACGAACACCACCACTATCACCAGGGTCGTGGCGATAACCGATACCCACACCTCGTTGGTCGCGTAGATGGACGCCTCCCTCGGCGACGAACCCCTCTCGATGTGCTTGGTGATGTTCTCGAGCACCACGATGGCGTCGTCCACCACCATACCGATGGCCACGGTCAGGGAGCTGAGCGATATGATGTTCAGCGAGCTGTCGGCCAGCATCAGGTAGATGAAGGCCACTATCAGGGATATGGGGATGGTCAGGGAGATGATCAGGGTCGAGCGCCACTCTCCGAGGAAGAAGAGCACCACGAGCACCACGAAGAGCAGGGCGTACAGAATCGACTCCTCCAGGGAACTGATGGAGTTCTGGATATCCTCCGAAGAGTCGTAGATGGTCTCTATCTTAATGTCCTTGGGCAGGGTCTTCTCTATCTTGGCCAGCTCTTTCTCGAGGTCCTGGCAGATCTGCACGGTGTTGGCGCCGGTCTGCTTGGTCACCATGAGGCGGACGCTCTCGCGGCCGTTGGTCTTCTCGTCGAGGCTCAGGTCCTTGATGGTGTCGCGCACGGTGGCCAGGTCCCGCACGAAGACCTGACGGCCCTCGGGGGTGACTGTCACCACGATGTCGTTGATCTCGGAGCTCTCGACGTACTCGCTGCGCACCTCGAGCTGGTACTGCTCCTTGTTCATCTTGACGGTACCGGAGGATAGGTTGAGGTTGTTGGCGGCTATCGCGCTGCCGACGGTCTCGAGAGGGAGGCCGTAGGCATCCAGCTTCTGCTGGTCAATATCCACGTACACATAGCGCTCCGGGGAGCCGGAAAGGGTCAGGTTACCGATACCGTTCACCATGCTCAGCTGCGGGATGATCTCATCGTTGAGCAGCTTGTCCAGTCCAGGGTAGCTCTCGTCGGCCGTAATCGAGTACTGGAGGATAGGCATGGAGCTGGTGCTGAACTTGAAGATGAACGGGTTGGTACAGCCGTCGGGCAGCTCGTCCGTCACCATGTCTATGTACGACCTTACGTCGTTTATAATCTCGTCCAGATCCGTACCCCACTCCAGCTCGAGCATCACCACTGAGATGTTGTCCTTGGTAGTGGAGGTAATCTCCTTGAGGTAGTCGACGGAGTTGAGGTTGTTCTCTATGATCTTTGTAACGTTGGTCTCTATCTCGGAGGCGCTGGCTCCCGGATATACGGTCAGCACGGAGATGTACGGAGGGTCCATCTCCGGGAACTGGTCGATAGGCAGCCTCAGGAACGAGAACACGCCTATCACTATCACGGCGACGAATACCAGGAGGGTCGTCACCGGACGGTTGATCGCTGATTTGTAGATACTCATCGCAGGCGGGGATTATTGTACCACATTGAGTTTTACTCCGTCCACGAGCTTGGCCTGGCCGGTGGTGACGATGGGGTCACCGACCTTCAGGCTGTCGCTGGAGATTTCTATCGTCTGGTCGTGACGCTCGCCTATCTCCACGAAGACGCGCTTGGCGACGCCGCCCTCATCCACGAAGACATAGCGGTTGTTGGAGCCGATGAGCCTGAGCACCGCCTGGTAGGGCACCACGAGGGCCTCGGTCCGGCCCAGATCCAGCACCGTGCTCACATACATACCCGGACGGATGAGCTCGGAGGAGTTCGGAATCCGCAGCTTGAGGGTAAATGTATGGGAAGCCGGGTCTACGGTCGGATAGACTATCTCGATAGACGCGGGGAAGGCCCGGCCGGGGTAGATGTCCGAATAGACATTGACCTGCATTCCCTTCTTGACTAAAGGATAATAGGTCTCGGGTACATTGACGTAAGCCTTGAGCTCATTGATCTTGGTGAGCTGGAGGATAGGCTGGGCTCCGCTGTAGAGTTCCCCGTCCTCGTAGGTCTTGGCCGAGATGACGCCGTCGAACTGCGCCCTTACGAAGGTGTTCTCCTCCAGGAAGCGGAGGGTCTCCTGCGTCTGGTCGTAGCTCAGCTTGGTCTGGTCGTAGGTCTGCCGGGAGATGGCCTCGCTCTCGAGGAGCATCTGCACGCGGTTCATCTCTATCTGGAGGTTGGCAAATGCTATGCGGGTGGTGTTGAGCTGGTTTTGGTCCATCCGAACGAGGGTGTCGCCCTTGCGCACACGGTCACCCACCTCGACGTAGATCTTCTCGATGAGACCCGTCAGCGAGGGAGAGATGTTCATCTGGTCATAGCCCTGCAGGGTGGTCGAGAGCTCGATCTGCCTCGATACCTCCTGATAGGCCAGCGGGGTGGTGCGTACCTGCTCTACCCTTTCCTCCGCGACATCCGCGGTGTTGTTGCCGCCGCAGCCGCTGAGCAGTGCGGCGCAGGCTGTGATTGTGGCTATTGCTTTGATTTTCATGGCTTATTTTTCTTCCTGAGTGTATGTATTCTTGTTGAGTAGTTTTTCGAGTTCGATCTGGGCTGTCACATAGTCCAGGGCCGCCTGCACGTAGGTGCTCTGGGCTGTGATGAGGGTGTTGGCCGAGTTGGTCACGTCGAGACTGGAGGCGTGGCCGAACTCGTATTTCTTGCCGATGTTGTCAAACACCTTCTGGGACACCTCCACGTTCTTGAGCTGGGTCTGGTAGCGCTCGTAGGCGGAGGAGAGGTTGTACTTGAGCTGGCGGTGCTGGATCTTAAGGGCCATCTCGGTGCTCTCCAGGGTGTTGAGCTGCTTCTGGTACTCCAGCTTGGCCTTTTTGAATGTCTCGAAGTTTTTTCCCGAGGAGAAAATGGGAATCGACAGGGTCACACCCATCATGTTCGGGGGAGTCATGTTCATGGTCATCTCATCGGAAAAATACTTCCTGCCCGTATACTGGTAGTATGCGCTCAGGGTAGGTCCGTAGGCCCATCCGGCGAGGTTCTTCTGCTGGCGGTAGAGGTCGGTGCTCTTGAGGGCCAGCTGGTAGGAGAAGTTGTTCTCCAGGATAAAATCGTCGTAGAGCAGGTCGAGGGAGCGCTCCACGTCCATCAGCTCATCCAGGGTCTGGGTCAGGACTATCTCCTTGTCGAAGCCGATGTTCATCTGCAGGCGCATGGAGTTGTAGATCATCTCCAGGCCGCGGCGGGCCTCGTTGATCGAGGTCTCAAGGGTAGCCACCTGCACCAGGATCTGGTCTGCGTCCACCTGCTCGGCCACTCCGGCGTCCACGGACTTCTGGGAGAACTCGTGCAGCCTGCGCACCGTCTCCAGGTTACGGTCCAGCAACTCCAGGGTCTGACCGCTCACCAGGGCGGAAAAATACAGGAGCCGCACCTGCTCGGCGACCTCCTGCTGCGACTGCCGGCGGGTGACGTCGGACATCTCCACGGAGATCTTGCCGATGAGGGCGCTGATGACCTGCGCTCCGCTGACGGCCAGGGCGGCATTGACTCCTATGGAGCCGTATGGAGGCATCGCTATCGAAAGGCCGGTCTCGCCGAAGGCCATCTCATAGCCCATGTAGTTCGAATAGTCCAGGGTTCCGTTAACCTGGGGCAGCATGCTGGCGATAGCGGCCCAGCGGTCGGCCTCGGCCTGGCGGACGGCCAGGGAGGAATTCTGGAGGTCCCAGTTGTGCTCCAGAGCATAGCTCATCGCTTCTTCCAGGGAAAAATGCAGGACCGTCGAGTCCTCTTCCTGGGCACTGAGCCGGAAGGTGATGCAGCACAGGGCCGCCGCCACTATAAGTAACTTTCTCATTTTATTTTAACATTGATTTATTATTTTCCAGATATTCGTCGATATAGGCCCTGCCCTTCTCCGAGGCTATGCCCCTGATAAGAAAGAGCATCAGGCAGTCAGAACCGCGGTCGTGCTTTATTTCCAGATAATTGCGCACCGCCCTGTCGGTCACGGCCACCGAGAGCTCGAAGAGCTGGAGGGAAAGGGTATGGGCGTCAAGGACACCGGTGATGAACAGACCCTCCTTCTGCCCCTGCTCAATGATCCGCTCCAGCAGCTCGCAGTGCCAGCGGTTGACATCCTTGACCACGTTCAGGAACACCTCCGGGTAATATTTCTTGACCTCGGTGAAAAAATCATAATAGAAGGTCATGCGCTGGCTGTCCTTGTTCCGGAGCGAGTGCATGAACCACTCCAGGACATTGCCGGCCCGGGAGAGTTCCTCCTCGGAACGGAGCATATTGTCCTTGTGCTGCAGGAGAATGCACTCCTGCAGCAGTTCCGCCTTGTCATGGAAAAGCTCGTAGAGTGTACGCTTTGACATGCCGTTGGCAGAGGCCACCTCATCCATTGTCAGCGACTTACAGCCCCGTTCAAGGAAGAGGGAGGCGGTAATTCTCAGTATTTGTTCGCGGTTCGTCATAACTTTTAAGGCCGCAAAACTACGAAAACTTTCAAAGTTTCCAAATTTTTACTGACAATATTCCGGCATTATAGTTATCTTTGCTTTCAGAATATTTAAATCTTAATTTCAATACTATGTATAAAGATTTTCAAGCCTATCTTCAGAATGAGCTGAACAGCATCAAGGAAGCCGGACTGTACAAGGAGGAGCGCGTCATCGTCACTCCTCAGGGTCCCGAAATCACCCTCCAGGACGGCACCAAAGCCCTTAACTTCTGCGCAAACAACTACCTCGGCCTCGCTGACAGCAAGGAACTGGTGAATGCAGCCAAGGAAGCCCTCGACACCCACGGCTACGGTATGGCCAGCGTACGTTTCATCTGCGGTACAGGTGACCTGCAGAAGAAGCTCGAGGCCAAGATCGCCGAGTTCTTTGGCACAGAGGACACCATCCTCTACGCAGCCTGCTTCGACGCCAACGGCGGTGTGTTCGAGCCCCTGCTGAACGATCAGGACGCCATCATCTCCGACTCCCTCAACCACGCCTCCATCATCGACGGCGTGCGTCTGTGCAAGGCCAAGAGATACCGCTACGCCAACGCCGACATGGCCGAGCTGGAGAAATGCCTCCAGGAGGCCCAGGCCCAGCGTCACCGCATCATCGTCACCGACGGCGTATTCTCAATGGACGGCAACGTCTGCCCTCTCGATAAGATCCACGCCCTCGCCGAGAAGTACAATGCCATGGTTATGGTCGATGAGTCGCACTCCGCAGGTGTCGTAGGCAAGACCGGACGCGGTGTTACCGAGCGCTACAACCTCCGCGGCCAGATCGAGATCATCACCGGTACCCTCGGAAAGGCATTCGGCGGCTCCGTCGGCGGATTCACCACCGGTAAGAAAGAGATCATCGCCATGCTGCGCCAGAGGTCAAGGCCGTACCTCTTCTCCAACTCCATCCCTCCCATGATTGCCGCCGCAGGTATCCGCATGTTCGACATGATGACCGAGTCCAACGAGCTCCAGGACCGTCTGCACGAGAACACCGACTACTTCATCAGCAAGATGAAGGCCGCCGGCTTCGACATCAAGCCCACCGAGTCCGCTATCTGCGCAGTCATGCTGTACGACGCCAAGCTGTCCCAGCAGATGGCCGCCCGCCTGCAGGACGAAGGTATCTTCGTAACCGGCTTCTACTATCCTGTAGTGCCTAAGGACCAGGCCCGTATCCGCGTACAGGTATCCGCCGGCCACAAGAGGGAGCACCTCGACAGATGCGTTGCCGCCTTCACCAAGATCGGCAAGGAGCTCGGCGTACTGAAGTAACAGCCCGCCAGGCAACCTAAATTGCAGACCCCGACCGCCACATCTCCGGCAGCCGGGGTTTTTCATTCCCGCCCTTTCCCACCTTCCGAAGGTGAGCAGTATTTCCGCAAAATCGTCCCGCCTTCGGAAGGTGATTCAACTATTTCGTACCTTCCAACGGGTCCTGTACCGGATTCCCCTACGGAAGGTGCCGACTCAAGCGACTTTTCCCCTGCACCTTCTCGATTTCGTTGACCTGTAACCTTGCCCAGAAGCCATTCTCGACGGACCTGTCCTGGATTCCGGTCCGGAAGGTGCCGGGCGAAACGGCATATCGCCACCACCTTCTGAATTTCGTTATATGCCGACCTGCCTCAGAGTCCTTTCTCGTCAGCCCTGCCCTGGATTCCCATCCAGAAGGTGCAGGCGAAAGTGGCTTTTCACCGTCACCTTCCAGAACCAGCCGAACCAGCCGGAACTGTCATCCTGTCCGTGAACAGGATGCCGTCGAGGTGGTCGACTTCGTGCTGGAAGATGACCGCCGTATAGCCGTCCACGGTATCGCGGACCTCCGACAGAGTCTCCGGGTCGGTGTAGCGGATGAGCACCTGCTGCGAGCGCTCAACGTCACCGGCGATATCGGGAATGGAGAGACAGCCTTCCGGGCCGGTCTGCTTCTGTTCGGAAAAATACTCGATATGGATGTTGGGATACACTTCGAACGGATATCCTGGTTTATCATAGCGCATTACGGCCACTACCCGGCGGCTAAGTCCGACCTGGGGAGCAGCCAGTCCGACCCCGTCCTGAGTGGAGTCCGTAACCGTGGCGATCATCCTGCGGACCAGGTGCTCATAGACTTCCGACAGCAGGTCCTCCTCCGTCAAGTCCGTGCACGGTGTGCGAAGTATCAGCGAATCCTCCGGCGAAGTCACCAGCAGCACCCGCATCACTCCGTCCGAAGACATTATCAGATGCGTTTCCTCTGCAGTAAGCCGGGGCACCCTGCCTCCGCATCCGGCAGTCAGCAGCAGCGCCGACCATATCACGGCCAGCGTCATAAAGACATTCAAGAATCTCATTCTCATCGTACATCAAAAAATTTATGCAAATATAGAAAAACCGTGCGACCGGCCGCAGACCACAAGCCCCGGTCCCATCCTCTCCGATGGCACCGGGGCTTTCCTATTTACTATAACGGTATCGGCGACGCTCCGGTATACTGATTATACGGTTGCCAGTTCTTAGCCTTCGCTATTTCCACCTGCTCGTCTGTTATCTCATTTGCCTCAACAACCCCAGGGAAAAACGAGGTGTTGATTATATAGATCTTAGCCTGATCTGATTCCTCTCTCTCAGGCAGAGACTCTACCAAAGCAGTCATGGCATCTCCTGCAATGGCACATTCATAGCAATGTATGGTAACCAGTCCAGTAAAGCCTGTTAAATCCATTTCAGAAAGCTCCGGATTTTTATTGACCATCAGGATCTTCAGTTTATCCGGATTCGGCAGATTTTTCATAAAATCCACATTCTTAAGGCCGCACTCGTAAGCATAAAGTTCTTCTAACTCCCCGCACATAGACAAATCGACCGTTCCGACACTGCTCATCATACTGAAATTCAATGTCCTCAGAGCAGTATTGCTGCTTACATCCAACGAAGTAAGCTCATTTCCGGCCACATTCAAGTCCTTGAGCGCGCTCAGATGAGAAAGGTCTATCTCTGTCAGATAGTTGTTCCAGATATTAAGATTCTCTATCTTGGTAATATCACCCAACTCTATTCTTTCTGCCTGAGTCATTATGCAATGAACTTCCACAAGCTCCGGATTGCCGGAAAGATCAAGCTCTGTAATTTTTACAGCACTGCATGACAAATAGGTAAGCTTGGCATTATGACTCACATCCAGCTTCTCCAATTGAGAATTGTTCTGAACATCCAGCCACTTGAGATTGACATTTGCACTCAGATCCACATCCGTCAGATTACACATAGAAAGATCCAGCCTTTCCAGATGCGGATTCCCGGACAGGGCAATATCGTCTATCTGCATGAGAGTTGCACCGAACTCGGTCACAGGACCGTAGACAGACACATTTTCGCTAAACGGATAAGTCACATACTCTCCGAACACCGTCACCTTTTCTCCTTCCTGCATCTGGCCGTCACCGTCAAGATCTATCCAGACTTTCTCCTGCCTCATCAGACATTCTATGCGGTCATAAAGGATATCATCCGGGGTTCTGTCTGCCCTGTTCTTCTCCGCCGCATTGATTTTTTCCACAGCACGCGCAAGCTCCTGAGAAAGCTTGTAGTGATTCTCCACCATGCGGCGGTACATGCGGTTCTTTTTTCTATACATCATATACACCCCTACAAGTACCACCGACAAAATCACAGAGAAAGAAACCACTATTATAATCCTTTTCTGGTTCCGCAGAAGTGCCTGATCCTTCAAAGTCATCTCCTGCTGATATCTGACTGTATGAAACATAAGCAGCAATTGATTGAAACGTCTCTCACTGATATTCTTCCACTCTTCATAAGCATGATACTGCTGATAATAGTCATAGGCCCGGGACTTATCCCCGCTGAGTTCACTCACCTCCGCCAAACCCAATAGAAATTCTCCCATTGGCTCCATACAACCATGTTCTCTGGAGAGCTCCAGACCTTTTCTGAGTACAACACCGGCCTCATTAACCCTTCCGCGATCCAAAAGATATGATCCATAGTTCCGATAACCTGAGAGCAAGGACGATGATGTAACACCGGTACTCAGATCCAGTGCTTTTTTATAGTAGGACTCAGCTTCCGCATAGTGTCCCGTACTATTCTTAATGTCAGCTGTAAGAAGATACAGCATATAGCCATACTGTCTTACATGACTGGATTCATAATATGTCCTGAGTTCATCCATGTAGCTCATGGCCTGATCATATTTTTCCTGCATCATAAGCATTCTTATCAGGTACACTATGGACGGAGGAAGTGTATACATATCGTCCGCTTCTTTACTGAGTTCATAAGCCTGCCTTGCATAATAAACTGATGCAAGGTTGCAGAGAATACTGCGTTCATTGGCACTGGCCCCTGTTTTGCGCGCTACATCCAATGCCTTGCTGAAATACTCGAAACATGAAGCATAATCCATCTCCAGGGACATTGATAATATCGCTTTCATATTATACAGCATAATCGTCAGATGACCGTCATTTGATGACAGCACCTAATTCTCCACTGATGACAGCCAGATAAAAGCCGAATCATGCTGACCTGCGGAATAATATGCCTGTGCTGTGTAAAGGCTTGAGTACAGCCTTGCGTATGTATCTCCGGAAGAAACAGCTGCTTTGCAAACCGCTGTCCCCGACATCACGACACTGTCAAAATCACCGGCGACAGTCTGTCTCTTCCATACAGACACAAGCGAGTCCAGATCTATTTCATCAGATACCCGCCCTGGGCAATATGCCGCCAGACCCAGCAGCAGATATATTATCAGGAAAATTCTCTTCATATTTCAAATTTACAATAAAAATACAATTTTAGATTACGTATAGTAACTATTCCAAGCCGTCCATACGATTACTGCATGAACCGGCCCTATGACCAGGGCATCAGGTAAAATACAACTAGAAAATTTTTGTTAAGTGGAGATATTTTACTACTTTTGGAAGCATAAACCACTAACTGCAACACACCATGAGAGCAACAGCACATCTACTTAGAGCACTTGCCGCAGGAGCGGCCGCAGTCATCGCAACCGCATGCGGACAGAAAAACGCCGGAGAACTCATCAGTGTCAATTTCAACCGGACCAGCCAAGCCCCGGCAATGAATATCTCCGAACTGGCGGGCGAGCCCGAGTTCATCGCCCTGGAAAGCCGGACCGAGGCATTCGCCACCGGCTACAACTACGCGTTCAGCGACCATTACATCTGCATCGGCGCATCCATGCGCGGTCCGGCCAAGCTCTACGACCGTGCGACCGGCAAGTTCCTCTGCGACATAGGGACTGTCGGACGCGGCCCGGGCGAATACCTCAACACCTACGGCTCTCCGAGGATAGACGAGAAGGACGGTACTGTCTGGCTCCTGCCCTGGCAGAACCAGTCCCTCCTGGGCTTCGACATCGCTACCGGAAAATTCAAAAAGGAAATTCCTCTGAAATACAGCGTGCCCAAGGGACAGTTCCAGGTAGACCCGAAGGAAGGCACGGTAACAGTCGCCGCCCTGCCCTTCAGGGACATGGTGCCGATGATCGCGTGGCAGCAGGACATGCAGGGCAATGTACTTTGGGAAATACCGTCCGGACATCTGGCCATTACCCCCGACTTCAGCAATGAGATTGAAAGCAGCGGCAACGTGGAAGAAGTCTTTGACCTGTCGCTCATAACCTGGAGCGGCAGACAGGACTCACTGTACGTAATCAACGAGGGTGCCGTCAATCCGGTCTACACCATAGACTTCCACACCAAGGAGGTGGAATCCGAGGACTACAGCCTCAACGTCAACGAGGACGCCCCCATCCACTCCTACATCATGCTGCCCGGACACTTCATCACCAGCGTAAGCTACCCCATACAGACTGAATGGGGATTCAGCACCGGCAAGCCAGAATACGTCATCACCGACAGGCGCACAGGAGAAAGCGTCAGAACGACTTTCTTCAATGACTACCTGGCCAAGGAGACAGACTACGCCTCCTTCGCCGGCGGCTACTGGTACACTGTCACCGACCCCGAGACATTTGCCGAAGATGCTGAAAAGGCCCTGAAGGAAGGCAACCTCTCCGACGGGAACAAGGCCCGCATACAGGAAATCCTCAAAGACCTCACTCCCGAGAGCAACAACATCGTAATACTCGCACCCCTGAGATAATAACAGACGGAACCGAGGAAAATAAAATGCCGGAAGGACGCGATGTCCTTCCGGCATTTTCTATGTATACGACCCTTGCGGGAGGAATTAGTCAACCAGAGATATCCTCTTGAAGACGGTCACCTTGGCCTCTTTGTCAACGGCTGCGATAGCGGCCTTGACGGAGGTCTTGCCGTCGCCCATCTGGTACTCCTGCTCCTCGAGGGTGTTCTCCTTGAAGAACTTGTTCAGACGGCCGTTGGCGATGTTGTTGACCATGGCTTCCTGGAGATTGGCGGCCTTCTCTGCAGAAACGGTCCTGATGATCTCGCGGGCCTGATCAGCCTGCTCGGGGGTGAGCCAGCCTTTGGCGGTGTTGGACTGGATGTGGTCCTCGCTGTCGACGTGGGCGGGATTGATGCCGGCCTTGTTGAGAGCGGCGTCAACGGCCTTCTTCACGAGCTCCTCCTTGGTCTTCTCCACTGCCACCTTGAGTTCCTCGTCGATAACGTTCTGAGGCACGGCCTCTTTGTTGACTGCGACGGGGTTCATGGAAGCTACCTGCATGGCCACGCCCTTGGCGAGGTCGAGGGGAACTTCCTTGTTGAAGCCGACGATAGCGCCGAGCTTGCCGTTGATGGTGTGGATGTAGGAGATGATGTAGGGAGCCTCGATCTTCTCGTAAGCCACGAGGGAGTGCTTCTCACCGGTCTTGCCGATCTGCTCGGTGATGGCGGCCTCAACTGTGCGGCCGTCAGCGATGGTGCAGGCCTTGAGGGCCTCCATGTCGGCGGGCATAGCATTGATGGCTGCATCGGCGATAGCGTTTGCAAGAGCCTGGAACTCTTCATTCTTGGCCACGAAATCTGTCTCGCAGCCGAGGCACAGGAGGATACCCTTGCTGCCGTCCACCTTGGCTACGACGGCACCCTCGGAAGTCTCTCGGTCAGCCCTCTTGGCAGCCACGAGCTTGCCTTTCTCACGGATGATCTCCTTAGCTCTCTCATAGTCACCGTTAGCCTCGATGAGGGCCTTCTTGCAGTCCATCATACCGGCTCCGGTCATCTTGCGGAGCTTCTGAACGTCTATTGCTTTAATTTCCATTGTCTTCCTTTCTTTTAAATTATTCCTTTACTTCAGCGGGCTCAGCTGCGGGAGCCTCCTCCACTGCGGGAGCTGCGGCTCCGGCCTTGGAAGCGCCGCCCTTGCGGGGACGCATTCTCTTGCCGGAAGCGGCGTTCTCAGCCTCGCGGGCCTCGTCCTCTTTGTCCTTTTCGAGCTTCCTCTCTTCCAGGCCCTCCTTGATAGCTCCGCAAAGAGCATCGAGGATGACCGAAACAGACTTGGCGGCATCGTCATTACCGGGAATCACATAATCAACGGGGGTAGGATCGCAACATGTATCAACAACTGCGATAACCGGGATATTGAGACGGTTAGCCTCTCTTACGGCGTTCATCTCTTTCTGTACATCCACTACGAAAAGGGCGGCGGGAAGACGGTTGAGGTCAGCGATGGAACCGAGGTTCTTCTCGAGTTTGGCTCTCTGACGGGTAATCTGGAGACGCTCACGCTTTGCAAGGGTCTCGAAAGTACCGTTGGTCATCATCTCGTCGATGGTGTGCATCTTCTTGACAGCCTTGCGGATGGTGGGGAAGTTGGTAAGCATTCCACCGGGCCATCTCTCTGTCACGTAAGGCATTCCGACACCCTGGGCATACTCTGCCACGATGTCCTTTGCCTGTTTCTTGGTAGCCACGAAAAGGATACGGCGGCCCGCACGGGCAAGCTGTTTCATTACATTCGCGGCCTCGTCTATCTTGACAACAGTCTTATGCAGGTCTATGATATGGATTCCGTTCTTCTCCATGAAGATGTAAGGAGCCATTTTGGGATTCCATTTTCTCTTCAGGTGACCGAAGTGAACACCTGCATCAAGTAAATCTTGGAAATTTGTTCTGGGCATTGTTTTGTTAATTTTGTCTCTGTGTTATACAAGAGTTCTCTTTGTTAATTTTGAAGTAGCGGTCGCTCTAATGCGGCCGGTCTTCGAAATTTTCCGCAGCAGGACAAACGCGCAGTAACCGGTGAAAGGGTCTGTCCGTTTTGAATCCTGACTGTGCATTCTGATAATCTTACGTAAATACTAACGTTTGCTGAACTGGAAGCGTCTACGTGCACCGGGCTGTCCGGGTTTCTTTCTCTCGACCTCGCGGGCATCGCGGGTGAGGAAACCGTTGGACTTCAGAACCGGACGATAGGCCTCCTTGTTGATCTCGCAGAGTGCGCGGGATATGGCAAGGCGGAGTGCCTCGGCCTGGCCTTTGATTCCACCGCCGTCAAGGTTCACCTTGATGTCGAAGTCGGCCAGAGTTTCGGTAACACTCAGAGGCTGTCTCACGATGTAACGGAGAGTATCCTCCTTGAAGTAGTCCTCAAGGGTACGGCCGTTGATGGTGATGTTGCCTTTGCCTGCAGTCACATAAACGCGAGCGACAGCTGATTTACGTCTTCCAAGGGCGTTGATTACTTCCATGTGCTCTGTTTACTTTTGTTCGTTAATGTTGATTGATACTGGAGACTGAGCCTGATGAGGATGCTCGGGACCTGCATATACATGAAGGTTGCTGTAGAGCTTGTTTCCCAGGCGGGTCTTGGGGAGCATCTTGCGGACTGCCTCCCTGATTACGGCTTCCGGCTTGCGTGCGAGAAGCTCCTTGGGAGTAGCGAAACGCTGACCTCCGGGATAGCCGGTGTGACGCACATAGACCTTGTCGGTGAGTTTCTTTCCGGTAAAACGGACCTTCTCGGCGTTGACGATGATTACGTTATCGCCGCAGTCCATGTTCGGAGTGTAGTACGTCTTGTTCTTGCCGCGCAGGATAATAGCGACTTTGGAAGCAAGACGGCCCACGATCTGGTCTGTCGCATCAACAACTACCCATTTCTTCTCGATCATGTTCGGGTTAGCCGACACTGTTTTGTAGCTTAATGTGTCCACTGTGTTGATTTTTAAGTTAATACATTTAGTTTTGTTGCAATCTCCCTATTATAAAGGGGGTGCAAAGATAGAGAAAAATTCCAATGATGCAAAACATTCTGTCCGGAAGATTGTCACAAAGACCGGATTATGACAATAATGGGCGTCTTGAACATGTAGACATCAAGGTTAGTTATTAGTTCTAGTTCGTTAAGTCAAGAGGCCGTCCGGACCGCGGGCGGTCTCTTTGGTATTTTGACAAATATTTACTAATTTTGAACCCGCAACCGTATAAAACCTTACCCCGCCATGAAAAAAATAGAATTGTCCCTTTTCCGTAAAATCGTAGCCGGCGCCATCGCGATAGTGCTTGAGACCCTCCTTCTGCTGCTCATGCTCTACATCTGCCGCGAATGGCTGGGGATACACAAAATATTCATGAACGTCATGCTCAGTCTGGTCATAGCCAGTCCCATCAGCTATCTGGCGTACCGTTCCATCATAGAGTCGTGGACAGGAGAGAAGATTGAGTAGCCGCGGAAGCCTCCCCCCACCTCTCCTTTATATAATCCAGTATCTCCAGCACTCGGACCGGTTCATTCTCCGTAACAAGTCTGAGCCGTGTTTCCTTAAAATCCGGAAGCCCCTTGAAGTAGCAGGAGAAATGCCTGCGCATCTCCAGAACTCCCGTCCTTTCTCCCTTGAATTCCAACGATTTGGCAAAATGTTCCTTGGCAAGATCCACCCTCTCGTCCACTCCCATCGGCGGAAGCTCCTCCCCCGTCTCCAGAAAATGTCTGATCTCCCTGAATATCCACGGATGCCCGAAACTGGCGCGGCCTATCATCACCCCGTCTACCCCATAACGTTCGAAGGCCAGGGCAGCATCCTGCGGAGTCCTGATGTCGCCGTTGCCGATGACCGGGATCTTCATCCTGGGATTGCGCTTCACCTCCCCTATCAGAGTCCAGTCCGCCTCGCCCCTGTACATCTGGCAGCGGGTCCTTCCATGGATAGTTATCGCCTTGATGCCCACGTCCTGCAGCCTCTCGGCCAGTTCCACGATGATCCTGCTGTCCTCGTCCCAGCCCAGACGGGTCTTGACCGTCACAGGCAGCCTGACCGCATCCACTACCCGGCGGGTAATCTCCACCATCTTGTCCGGCTCGCGCATCATCCCCGAACCGGCTCCGCGGCGGGCAATCTTGTTGACCGGGCAGCCGAAATTGATGTCTATCACGTCCGGGCCGGCCGCTTCCACCCTCAGGGCCGACTCCACCATCGCCTCGGGAATATGGCCGTAGATCTGCATGCCGATAGGCCGCTCATAGTCGAATATCTTCAATTTGTAGAGCGACCCGGGCACATCCCTTATCAGCCCGTCAGAGGAGATAAACTCAGTATACATCATATCCGCTCCGAACTTCTTGCAGACATACCTGAAAGAAAGGTCCGTCACATCCTCCATCGGAGCCAGCAGCAGAGGGCGGTCTCCCAAATCCAGATCACCTATTTTCATACTGTAACCGTTTTGTAATCCTAAAAAAGCGGGGGCAAAAGTAAAAAGAATTATAGAAAAGAATATATTTGCGCAGAAATTTAAAAAATTATGAAAATTAAAAAATATGGCAACGAAGACTAAAATCAACCGCATCGGCGTCCTCACCTCGGGGGGAGACGCCCCGGGCATGAACGCGGCCATCAGGGCTGTGGTACGTACAGCCATCTACAACGGAAAGGAGATTTACGGTTTCTACCGTGGATACGAGGGGGTCATCGAGAAGAGCTACATACAGATGCAGTCCCACTCCGTTTCGAAAATAATCAATCAGGGAGGCACTATACTCAAATCCTCACGCTTCCCTCAGTTCAAGGACAAGTTTGTCAGGGAAAAAGCATACGGCAACCTCAAGGATCTGGGCATCGACGGCCTGGTAGTAATCGGCGGTGACGGCTCCTTCCGCGGCGCGGACCTCCTGTACAAGGAGCACGGCCTACCGGTAGTGGGCATACCCGGCACCATCGACAACGACATCTACGGCACCGACTTCACCATCGGCTTCGACACGGCCATCAACACCGCCGTGCAGGCCATCGACAAGCTCAGGGACACGGCCGACAGCCACAACCTCGTGTTCTTCGTGGAGGTAATGGGACGCGACGCCGGCTTCATCGCCCTCAACACGGCCATGGCCACCGGAGCCGAGACTACCCTGATACCCGAGATACCCACGACCATCGAGAAGCTCTGCGAGTACCTGCTCTTCGAAAGGCGCAAGAACAAGACCTCGGGCATCATCATAGTAGCGGAGGGCGGTGATCTGGGCAACGCCAATCAGATAGCAGCCAAGGTCAAGGAGCGCATCCCCGACTACGAGACCCGCGTGACCACCCTCGGCCACATCCAGAGGGGAGGCTCGCCCACCTGCAACGACCGCGTCCTGGCCAGCATCCTCGGATACGGTGCGGTAAAAGCCCTGCTCGACGGACGTTCCGGCGTTATGATAGGCCAGATGCAGAACGAGACCGTATTCACTCCTTTCTCTGAGGCATGCAGCCGCCACAATGAGATCAACACCAAGTGGTACGATATCACCCGTGTGCTTTCTATATAAAGGTAGACCCTAATAGAAGCAGAAACAGCCGGACACCCGATGAAAAGGTGCCCGGCTGTTCATTTTGCGGACCGACATACCGGTATGCGGGCCCTGCGCCGGATGGTTTTACTCGGCGGACATCTCCCGCTCCACGTCCTCAGTGGTGATGGGCAGACGCTTCGAACCGAGCAGACGGCAGCCCTTCTCCGTGATGAGCAGATCGTCCTCAAGGCGGATACCTCCGAAGTCGTAGTATTCCTTCTCCAGCAGAGAGAAGTTGACGTACTGGGTGTTGATGCCTTCTTTCTTCCACTTCTCGATGAGGGCGGGGATAAAGTAGATACCGGGCTCGTCCGTTACGACATGGCCGGGCTCCAGCATCTTGCCCATGCGGAGGGAACCGAGGCCGAACTGGGTCGACCGCTTGTAGGTGTCGTCATAACCCACGTAGTTCTCGCCGAGGTCCTCCATGTCGTGCACGTCCAGACCCATGTTGTGGCCGAGACCGTGAGGCATGAAGAGCGAGTGGGCGCCGGCGGCCACGATCTCGTCCGGATCACCCTTGAGGATACCGAGATTGATCAGGCCCTGGGCCATGAGGCGGGATACGGCCTGGTGCACCTCGGTGTAGGTGATACCGGGGCGGGCTATGCTGAGGGCCAGGTTATTGGCGGCCGATACGATATCGTATATCTCTTTCTGTTTGGTAGTGAACTTTCCCGACGAAGGAAGGGTACGGGTAAAGTCCGAGCAATAGTTGGTGTTGGACTCCGCACCGGCGTCGATGACGATGAGCCTGCCGTCGGTCAGGACACCGTCATGGTTGTGGTTGTGCAGGGTCTCGCCGTGCTGCGAGAGGATGATAGGGAACGAGGGCATCAGACCCTCAGCGATGGCGATGCCTTCCATGACGCCGACAAGCTGCTGCTCCACCATGCCCAGACGGGCCATCTTCATGGCTGTGAAATGCATGGCGTAACCGATGTTGCAGGCCTTGTCTATCTCCTCGATCTCGCACTGTTCCTTGACAAGCCTCATTGACACGACGGCCTTGATGAACTCCTCTGATGCATCACTGCGCATGCGGTCGAAGGGCACGCCGAGCATCTGGTTCAGGCGGATCATATTCTGGTAGCGGTACGGGGGCAGGAAATGCACCTTGCGGCCGCCGGCCTTGGCCTTGGAAACGTATTTTTCCAGTTCGGCAAGAGGGAACGTCCTGGAAACACCTACGGAAGCGGCCTTGTCGCTGATAAGCGGCTGGGGACCCATCCAGATGATGTCATCGATATCAACATCGTTGCCGAAGATGATCTCCTCTCCGGACTCGAGGTCGATGACTGCGGCCAGATCGGGGTCGGTCAGACCGAAATAGTAATTGAACGTGCTGTCCTGACGGTAGCGGTAGGCATTGCCGGCGTAGTTGACAGCCGCCTCGCCCGTGCCCAGGAACAGGAGTATACCGGAGCAGACCTTGGTCTTCAAGGCGTTTCTCCGGCTGATGTAGACTTCTTTAGCGAACATATTATTATGGCTTAAAATTGACTTTCAAAATTAATAAAAATTTCTGACTTTTGGCCCGGGAATGATGCGCTGCACTAACTTATTGGCTTACTACGGCATACCAGCCAGCACCAGACTGCAGTACCACTTAGGACCGACTTCCTGAGCGAGGGCAATGGTAAGCAGTGCAGCACCGCAAATTTGCAACACACTGTTTCTCAACATACTAACATCACAACGAGATTCTTTCGCCGGTTCTATACAGGCCGGCAAGTACGCACCGTTTTCGTAGCACCTTGATTATCGAGCGATTACAAAAACGCGCTGCTCCAGTACTTACCATAAATATCGGTGATTACTCACACGGGAATTGCTGCAAGGGATTTGCTCCCTTTGGTCGCACATCCCCGCCCGCCTGGCGGCGGGCTTTGCAGAAGTGCATGAAAAAAAAGCTGTTCGAACAAGTTCGACAGCTTTTTTTTCATGCACTTCTGCGGTGAGGGGGGAACTAAAGTTGTAATCTAACCCAGTATCGAACAATCCACAAATTTCTATCACATAATAACTTAAATCGACATCAATCTAAAGTAATCAATTTGGATATATCCCATTTTGTTCGTATTTTTGTTCGAGAAAACCACGAACAAAACCCTAATATATCCAACCATGGCAGCCGTTAACTTCTACCTCGACACGCACCCCAACAAGGCCGGCGAGTGTCCCGTCAAAATGTCAGTCATCATCCGCAAGAAAAGATTCTTTCCGACCATCGGCCACAGCGTAAGCCCCGACGTATGGAAAAACGGCAGAGTCTCCAGGCAGAAATACGAGAACTCCAAAGGCACCCTTGCCACAAAGATAAACCAGGACATCCTCGACCTCCAGTCCCACTTCACCCGCTACGCCGTTGAAGTGGACCATATCCCCACGCCCGAAGAGTTCAAGGCTGAAATGAGAAAAGCCCTCGGAAAAAGCGATCCAACAGCAAAAACCTCCACTGCACCCAAAGCCCGCACCATCTTCGACGACATCGACCAGTTCGTCCAAGAAGAAGGAGTTGCCTGCCAGTGGGCCACATCCACCATCCAGAACTGGGAGACCTTCAAAAAACGCCTCCACCGCTTCAACCCAAGCATAAAATACTCAGACTTCAACGAAGAAGGCCTCACCAAATTCGTCAACTTCCTCCGCGCCAAAGACCACCTCGAAGAAAACACCACACAGAAACAGTTCAATAACCTCAAATGGTTCCTCAACTGGGCCATCCGCAAAGGTTACTGCAGCGAATCCCAGATAAACAGATACCGCCCCAAATTCCGCATCCTCGAAAAACCCGTCATCTTCCTCACCAAGGAAGAACTCCTGACCCTCTACCGCTACGACATCCCCGCCAACGGCACCAAGGTCACCCTCACCGGCCCCGACGGTACCCCCTACGAGAAGACCGTCCGCGAGGCAGGAGCCCTCGCCAAGACCCGCGACCTCTTCTGCTTCTGCGCCTTCACCTCCCTGCGCTACTCCGACATGGCACAGCTCCGCCGCAGCGACATCACCGGCGGCTGCCTCTACATCACCACCCAGAAGACCCACGACAGACTACCCATAGACCTCAACAGCTTCGCACAGGCCATCCTCGACCGATACGCCCACGAGAAATACCCCGGAGGCCTCGCCCTCCCCGTCATCTCCAACCAGAAGATGAACCAGTACCTCAAGGACCTCTGCGAGCTCTGCGGCTTCAACACCCCCATCACCAGGACCTTCTACCGCGCAGGACAGAAAGTCCGGGAGACCTGCCCCAAATGGGCCCTCATAGGCACCCACGCCGGCCGCCGCACCTTCATCTGCTTCGCCCTCTCCAGCGGCATCCCGCCCCAGATCGTCATGAAATGGACCGGACACTCCGACTACAAGGCCATGAAGCCCTACATAGACATCGCCGAAAAGACCAAAGCCGCAGCAATGACCCTCTTCGACGAGAATCTAAAACTATAAACACCGAATGCACAGAACCTACTCCTACGATCATGAACTACTCGCACACGCCATCACCAAAGTCAGACTCGACATACAGCCCCTCCTCATCCACCTCCGCCGCAGACAGGAGCAGGGCCACAGCGACACCACCGTCGAGGAACTCCTCCAGGCCGGCCTACACAAGGTAAGCGACCCCGTCAGCCACATAAAGAACATGGACCGGGTCCTCGGGCACGACATCCACCACACCAACAAAGCCCACCTCGCCCGCATCCTCGGAGTCAGCCGCCAGAGCATCTACAACTGGACATCATGCGGCTACCTCATCCTCACCCCAGACGGACGCAGGGTCATCATCCGCAGCACCCTCCACCTATGGCACATGCTATACCGCAGCATTGGACACATCTGGGCCAAATAACCCCCGTTTCACCAACCTCAGGTTATAAAATATACCCAAACATACATCCCACTTGACACTTTCCGCCCCGAATCAGAAAAAAGTGTCAAGTCAGCCGCACCCGCACCACCTCACACAGTACAGCGGAGCACACTGCGTCCCGCACCCGAAAACTTTGTGTAAAGCAGCGACAATCAGCCCATTGCAGTCTCAGAAATAATACTTTCCTTTGTCCCCGGATATATCACAGCATACCAGACAAAGCCGGCAGCGTCATCACTACAAACCATTAAAACCTCAGACAATGACAATCGATGACACCACCCCCATCGCCGCCCTCACCGTCGGCGACTTCAAGGAACTCATGCACAACCTCCGACAGCAGCCCCGCGAGGAGCCCCGCCCCGAAGTGCGGCACCGCCGCTACGTCTACGGCCTCCAGGGCATCCGCGACATCTTCGGCTGCTCCCACGCCACCGCCCAGCGCTACAAGGACACCATCATCAGGGACGCAGTCATACAGAACGGCCGCAAGATAGTAGTGGACGTAGAACTCGCCCTGCAGCTCTTCAACCAGAACGGGAGGGAAGCGCGATGAACCAGAACAGCACCGCCCGCCGCTGCGCCCTCATCGCCGAGCTCGCAGCCGAATACCCCGACGAGCTCATCTGCGCCATCACCACCTGCCCCCTCATCCGCAAGTGGCTCACCGACCACGGAGCCGTCCTGCCCCCGCCGCCCGCAGCAGCCCCGCAGGACACAGCCGCCGGATCGTCCCCGGGCACCGGCGGCCTCCCCCCAGAGGACATCCTCGACCACCTCCTCGACGGCCAGGACGTCATGCAGAAGCTCCACATCAGCCCCCGCACCCTCCAGACCCTCCGCTCCAACGGCACCATCCCCTACATCAAGATAGGCCACAAGATCTACTACCACCGCAGCGACATCGACCGAGTACTACGCTCCAGCTACGTCATGTTCAAGATACGCGAGCGCTATGGAAAATAGCGACCACACACCGACCCCGCAGGGACAGGACTTCAACCCCGTAGCCGCCATCAGCGCCGAGCTCGACCGCACCGCCGGCACCGTCGGCATGCTCCGCATCAAGACCGCCAACAGCACCGTCCTCGACGCCGTCACCCGGCCCGACCCACGCGACCTCTACCACAGCCTCTGGTACGAAGGCGAGGTATGCTGCCTCTTCGCCGACTCCAACCTCGGCAAGTCCATCCTCGCCGTCCAGATGGCAGACGAGATAGCCCGCGACCAGAAAGTCCTATACGTAGACTGCGAGCTCTCCGACAAACAGTTCCAGCTCCGCTACTACAACCCCGCAACCCGCACCCGCCACATCTTCCCCGAAGGCTTCCTCCGCGCAGAGATAGTCCCCGAAGCCATCCGCGCCGACAACTACGAGGATACCTTCTTCGCCGACATCGAAGCCGCAGCACAGGCCGTCGGGGCCCGCGTCATCATCATCGACAACCTCACCTACCTCTGCAACGCATCCGAAAAAGGCGACGTAGCCGGCCTCTTCATGATGAAGCTCATGTCCCTCAAGAAAAAACACGGCTGGTCCCTACTCATCATAGCCCACACCCCCAAGCGCAACATGAGCAACCCCATCACCCAGAACGACCTCGCCGGCTCCAAGAAACTCTACAACTTCTTCGACAGCGTCTTCGCCATCGGCAAGAGCGCCAAGGACACAGGCCTGCGCTACATCAAGCAGCTGAAAGTCCGCGCCGGAGAGTACCGCTACGACTCCGACAACGTCATAGTCTGCGAGATAGACCCCGGAGACGGCTTCCTCCACTTCGAGCCCGTAGGCCACTCCACCGAAAAGGAGCACCTCAGGCCCAGGGAAGGAGACGAGGACACCGCACAGATGCAGAACGTCCTCGACCTCAAAAGCCAAGGCAAGAGCATCCGCGACATCGCCGCCATCCTCGGCCTCAGCAAGTCCGCAGCAGGCCGCATCCTCAAAAAAGCCGAAACCCTCAAAACCCAGCAGACACAGCCATGAGCACAGACCGCACCTACACCCTTCAGAAATACGCCGGGCGCAGCACCCGCCACACCTGTCCCCAGTGCGGCAGACCCCACTGCTTCACCCGCTACGTAGACCCCGGCGGCAACATACTGGACGAGACCGTAGGCCGCTGCGACCACGAGTCCTCCTGCGGCTACCACCGCACCCCCAAGCAATACTTCCGGGACCATCCGGAACTCAGCCGCACCCAGCAACACAGGCCAACAACCGCACCCCGGCCGTCACAGCCCAGACACACAGCGCACAGCCCCCTGTGCACCATCCCGCAGGACATCCTCCGCCGCTCCGTCCGCAAGGACATCCCCAGCACCTTCACCGCATTCCTGCGCACCATCTTCCCCGAGGACACCGTAGCCGCCCTCACAGACACCTACCGCCTCGGAGTCACCCGCTCACGCGACGTCATCTACTTCCAGATAGACACCACAGGCCGCATACGCACCGGCAAGATCATGAAATACGACCCCGCCACAGGCAGACGAATCAAAGACCCCGGCACACCCTTCCGCATCGGCTGGGTCCACTCCCTGATGAAACGCGCCGGCCAGCTCCCTCCCGGCTGGCAGCTCACCCAGTGCCTCTTCGGCGAGCACCTGCTCTCCGAACCCGGCAGCAGAGGCCGGACCGTAGCCCTCGTCGAGTCCGAAAAGACCGCCGTCATCGCCTCCGGCATCATGCCCAAATACATCTGGCTGGCCACCGGCGGCAAGTCCCAGCTCTCTCCCGAAAAACTCTCCGTCCTCCGGGGCCGCAAAGTCATCGCCTTCCCCGACGTGGACGGATATCAGCAGTGGAAAGAGAAACTCTCCTCCATAGCTGGCCTGAACATAACCGTATCGGATGTACTCGAGAAAAACGCCACCGACCGCGACCGCCGCGCCCACATCGACATCGCCGACTGGCTCATCCGCTGGCGGCAGGACTGCATCAGCCGCACAGCCTCCGGCGGGCCCATCCCGGCAGCCATCCCCGGAGCCCTCCAGGAGCACACCGCCGTCCCGTCCCGCAGCCATGTCCCGGGACAAAGCGGGACAGACCCCGGCAGCCTCCCCGACTTCACCAGTCCCGCCACCCGGCTCGTCGCCCCGTACTTCCCACAGGAGCACTGGAGCGCCCTCGACCTGCTTATCAGCGAGTTGGACCTCATACCCACCGCCATCCGCCACGCAGACCCCATATAGCCCAGGCCGGCCGATGACCCGGTGCTGTCCCATCTGTCCCACGTGTCCCGCACCGTGGGACACTGGGACAAGCGGGACAGTATGGGACAATTCTGTTCGCTCATTTATGGAAAATCCCTATCTTTGTTGGTTAATATTAAGTATTGAAAACAAATGTCAAAGAAAAAATATAAGGGTATTGATCTTTTTTGTGGAATAGGAGGATTTAGGTTAGCTATGGAGAAGAATAACGTAACATGCGTATTCTCTTCCGACATAGATTCTTTCGCTCAACAAACATATAATGCTAATTTTGGAGAAATACCCTCAGGAGATATTACTAAAATAGAGGCAAAAGATATCCCTTCTTTTGATATTTTGACAGCTGGTTTCCCTTGTCAGCCGTTTAGTTATGCTGGTTTAGGAGAAGGCTTTGAAGACCAAACACGAGGAACTCTATTTTTTGATATCTGCCGCATACTGGCACATCACAAGCCCAAAATGTTTTTCTTAGAAAATGTTAAAGGTCTTGTCTCCCATAGAAAAGGTGAGACACTTGAAATAATTCTTTCTAATTTAAAAGAATTGGGATATGATGTCCATTGGACAATACTATCATCCCTCGATTATGGACTTCCTCAGAAAAGAGAACGATGGTACTGCGTAGGCTTTGACAAACCTACTCATTTTGAGTTCCCACCAAAAATAAATGTGCAACCAACCTTGAGAGATATCGTTGATGTCAATGATAAAACACCCTCATTGAAGTTGTCTAAGTTTGAGATGGATAGAATTCAGTATCACTTTGCCAATTGCCAAAATCAAAGCAGGGTGCAGCATGATAATTCAAAATACGCTTCCAACACAAAAAAAGGTAAGTATGGAGTTTATTCATACCAGAAAAAAGATGGTTCGTTAAGGTTCCATGTTGGAGACAAGGCTAAGACTCAAATACAAGAGGCGTTTTATGCATGCCTGGACACATACGCACCAACAATTATAGCTGGTAGAACACCAAAATTATGGGATCTTGGTAGAAAACTCTCAGTTATAGAAGCCAAACGACTTCAGGGATTCCCAGATGATTTTAAAATGCCTGTATCGGATAATCAGGCATATAAACAATTAGGTAATTCTGTTAGTGTGCCAATAATTACCCAAATAATGAAAAACATGATATATTATTATAATAAGGGCGAGTAATATGAAATATTTTAGTCTTAATTGTGTTGAAGCAGCATATAAAAGTATCTCAGAGACAACAAAGGATAAGTTTTGGGGTATTCTTGGAATTTTGTATTCTATTGGCGATATCATTCAGCCTAACCGTAATTATCTGATTGACACATATAAACTGTCTACTTTTTTAGAAGAATCATTTCGCTTAGCAAACAAGAAAAATTATTCAGAAGGAAGTGATAATGTTTACTCCGTGATATTTGCAAATGATTGGGAAGAACAAATGTCTTTATTTACTCAAAGTAAACCAAATGTTGTTCCCGTATTAGTTTGGGCGTATCGTAGAACCGCTTTTAGCGATGGTGTGACTGAAAAAGATCTTATTGAAAGGTTTCTTAACGACTTTCATATGTCAAAGTCATTATTTGACAGATTATTTCATATAAATTTTAAAGATTTCTATCTAGAATACGATAATAATCTTTATGAAGATAGGCAATTATTCCATAACTTAGGAGGAAATGACTTTTCCGAAAATTTCACAGTAAAACTGAATAAGTCATTTGTAGTGGCAAACGCAGGAGATTTGACAAGAGGTCCTTTTTTTCAACCACTTTATGCTGCGTTAAATACACTTGCATGTTTAATCATATTTCCATTTGATGCTAGTGAATACTATACCTTTGACGCAGATAAAAATAATCAGAAAGGATTATGTAGCACACTGCTCAACACCATCCTCTACGGCCCTCCCGGCACAGGCAAAACCTATGAAATGCAGAAAATATTTGCCGGATATCCAGAGGGTAACCGCTCCGTCATCACCTTCCACCAGTCCTACAGCTACGAGGAGTTCATCATCGGTCTGAAAGCCAAGACAACAGAAGATAACAGGATAGAATACAGTTACGAAAAAGGCGTGTTTTACAATGCATGTGAGAGGGCTGCTGTTTTAGCCGGCTACAGTTCCTTAGCAGAATGTTGCTCCGACACCAAAGAAAGTAGGAACGCCAAATTCGCAGCAATAGCTGGGGACACATCCAGGCAGTTCCTGTTCTGCATAGACGAGATCAACCGCGCAAACATATCGGCAGTATTCGGAGACCTGATATCCCTGATAGAAGAGAACAAGAGACTGGGAGCCCAGAACGAAATGATAGTCAGGCTGCCGTACACTCAGGAGCTTTTCGGAGTCCCTGCCAACCTCCGCCTACTCGGCACCATGAACACCGCCGACCGCAGCATCCAGATACTGGACACCGCACTCCGCCGCCGCTTCCAGTTCAAGGAATATCTGCCGGACTACGATGTGTTGAGGAATGAGAAAGCCAAAACCGTTCTTCAAGCGATAAATGACAGAATCCGCGCCCTCCTTGGCCAGGACCGCCAGATAGGCCACTCCTACTTCTACGACATAGAAGCCTCTGCCGCAGACGAGAGCATTCGGATACTCAAAGCACTGGCAAATAAAATCATCCCTCTCCTGCAGGAGTACTTCTACAACGATGTGGAGAAGATACGTTTCGTCCTTGGAGAAAAGGACCGCATCCCTGATGAACACTCTTTCTATATCGAGGATGGTGACGCAACAGCAGCATTCAGTAGATACGACTCTGATAGCGAGGAAACCAGTTTCTACATCCTGAACACAGAGGGTATAGCAAGCGCCTCCATGAGCAATGAATCGGCATCCGCATTCATAGACCACATCACCGCATAGAATATCCGATGGCAGAAAAACTCATAGTCATTTCAGAATACGGCTCCATAGAAGAACATGGAGACAGATTCTTCGCCGACGGCGGCCAGGAACTGTCCAGGAAGTCGTTTGAGAACCTATGGGCATTCAGCCATTCGGACAGCCGCACATTCCCCGACATCGACAAAGTCTTCAAAAAGACCATCCGCGGCAGCAAGCGCAGGATACAGGCCTGCAACTATGTCGGCACCGTCCAGACAACCGACGGGACCATAATAGAAATCCTGCCGAAAATCTACCGCCACTCCGGTCAGGAAGAGACCGACCGGAACACCTGCCGTCGCATCTTCCTGAAGATGCTCTCGGCCCTCCGCGGCATCGACGCCGTTACATTTCAGGACACCGGCCTGCTGACCCGGAAGAACTTCCCCATACTCGAAGTCTACATCAGCAACTACCTCAACGAAGCGGAGCAGATTTATCAGACCGGCCTCGGGAAAAGCTACATCCTGACCGAAGGCAACGAACGCTACCTCAAAGGCCGCCTGCTGGTCAGCGAGCACATCCGTAGAAACAGCATCGACCAGTCCCGGTTCTACGTCCGTCATCATATCTACGATGAGCAGATACCCCAGAACAAAATCATAGTAAGCACCTTGAAAAGGCTCCAGAGCATCACCACCTCAACCAGGAACTCGGCCCGCATCAATATGCTGCTTGACCTGCTCTCGGACATACCCGCCTCCAGCGACATCCACGGTGACCTGCACAGGTCCCTCAACGCAGACAGGATGATGGACAAGTACACCCGAATCATCCGCTGGAGCGAAACCATCCTCCTCGGCAGAGGATTCACCACTTTCAGCGGCAACTGCATCAACCAGGCCCTGCTGTTCCCAGCGGAAAAACTCTTCGAAAGCTTTGTCGCCAAACTCTTCAAAGACTACTTCCGCACCCGGGCGGACGAGTTCAAAGTCCACACCCAGCACACCGCCCATTACCTTGTGGACAGACAGGGCTCCGGCAGACGCTTCCAGCTGCGGCCCGACATCTTCATCGAAGCCGGAGTCCGGACCGACCCTTTCAGGACATACCAGAGCATCATCATCGACACCAAATGGAAAAACCTCAACCAGGAAAAGCCCGACAGCAACTACCTGATTGAGATCAAGGACATGTACCAGCTCTTCGCCTACGGCCGGAAATATGAGAAAGGCCCCGACCCGGACAAAGCCGTCACCTTCCCCGCAATCCCCAAGCTGGTCCTGCTGTACCCCTTCTCACAGAAATTCAACAAGCCGCTGGACGACTACATCTTTGACAAGACAGCCGGAAAATACAACCTCCGCCTTCAGGTCGAGCCGTTTGACCTCACATCAGACCACAACGGCTACATGGAGCAGATAAGCCGTATACTCTCCCGCGCCTACAGAGAAATCCTCCTTATCGGCTGCTACCGGAGCAGCAGCCACCTCGAATGGATCCGGCAGCACCGCCTCTACAACGTCCGCCTGCAGGACAGCTCCAGCCGCCGTCCCGGAGCGATAAGCCCCACCGACCAGACCCTCCACGCAAGCAAGCTCATGCTGTACGATATCAACCACACAGACAAGTACACGTGGTACGACATAACAGGCGTCCCAAAAATCATGGACCGCAATGCCCTGCACTCCATATCCTATCCATTCGACCCCAACTCCTCCACATCCACTCCGCAGGACAAATACCTTGTTTACACTATAAAGGAAATGTCCGCTCCAGAACCATCAGTTACCCCCGCCGAAATCGTACAAAGAGCCGTTGGCTATGACCTCATAGACGGCACCAAACTCCCGTCGGGCTCATTCAACTTCATCCTCGGCACCCCCATCTACATCGACAGCTACACCGACCTCCTCGATTAGCAAGCGCATGGCCTCACAACTTGCAGCACCTCCGCAAGTATCTATTGTAAATCACTGTAAGGCTGAACATAAGTAACTTATAGACTTACGGCTCATTAAGAAAAAATTTAAGCAGCCTTATCTTTTTCTTGTTTATTACAAAAATTTTGCTATCCTTGGAGGAATCGACTACTTTTGTGACAGTAAAACAAATACACATGGCCACATTCAACGATAATAGAAAATTAGAGATTATTAATATCCCCTTAGCCAACTTGCTATTGGATAATAATAATCCAAGGTTAGCCGGAGAGAATCTGAAAAACGATCAGAATGAGATATTATCTCAGATGTATCAGCATGAGGAACTGGATGAACTTGCAGGCTCGCTGGCCATACATGGATTCCTCCCCGAGGAGCCCATCATCGTTGTTCCGGAGAACAGCCGTGACTTTGACGCAGTCAATAAGGACAATGTTGCGGATTACAACTATATCGTAATAGAAGGCAACCGCAGAGTATCCTCCATAAAATTGCTGCTGGATGAGTCATTGCGGACAATGCTTGATATTGACGAAGATTTCCCTAAAATCTCCAGCCCCGAAATTAAGGACAATCTACAGACTATACCGGCAATAGTATATCGCGAACGTAAGAATGTAGATGCATACTTAGGCATCAGGCACATCGCCGGCAATAGAAAATGGGATGCATACGCAAAAGCCAGGTACATCTATGACAAAGTCGAGCAGTGCAGGCACAATGACGGCATGACAACAAGCCAGGCTATCGATACAATCAAGAAACAGATCGCCGACAGGAAAGACACCATACTGAAACTATATGTCTATTACTGCCTCTTCAACATCATAGACCAGGAGATTGTAAACTATCAGAGTAAACATATCAAAGAGCGCTTTTCACTTCTTCAGGTAGCTTTGGGAATGGGAAGGACATCTATCGCCCAATACATAGGAGTCCCGCCTTTCAGCGAGATAGACTTTAGTAAAGACATCATAGACACCGCGCACATAGAGCAATTGACCGACATAACGAAATGGATTTTCGGATTGAACGAATATGATCAGAACAGAGTCATATCCGATTCTCGAAATATCGGCAAAATCCTGGCTCCGGTCCTGTCCAACAAAGAGTCAACAGAGTACCTGAAAAGATACGGAGACCTGGCAGGTGCTTATGAGTTGACAGGCGGAGAGGAAGAACTGGTAAGAAAGTCTCTGAACAAGGCATACAAGGCCTTAGGTGTTGTAAAGGACAAAGTATTCAAGTACAGAGAATCGGAAGAAGTCGTACAGACCTTGGATGATATCGAAGGACAGTTGAAGCAGATAAGAATCCTTATTAATGGTGAATAGAATGACGACACTTTCATCTAACGACATACCGTCTATTTGTGATTATATAGAATACACCGCATTCCTTAAAGGACAATACGGCATAGATTCTTATTACACAGAAGATGATAATACCGATGACGAAGATGTATCCAGCGGCACTTCGCAGAAAAAAGACATCAAAACTTCTTTGCTGCAGAGATTGAAATTGTACGGCTCTTACAAGCCCTATAAACTAAAGGGAGATACCGTCATATCTAACTTTGACAATGACAGCCTGCGGCAGCAGAATCTTCACTATCTGTTTTGTCTGTACTATTCTTTGAACGGCGGCTATCAATCAACACGCGATATCACCACTCTGTTTGAGCGCATTGTAGAGTCCGCAATAAAGAATTACCTCAACACACCGTGCTCTATTCTTACCTCCTTCGGGAACAATGACCAGACCATCAAGGAAAAAATACATAAATTGGTGCAAGAAACCAAAGAAAACATAGGCGACCTATCCTTGATGCCCGCCCATGCCAAGGACGGCGGCATAGACATTGTGACTTACAAGCCTTTAGATGAAAGAGGCAATCAGATTATTGTTCTAACCGACGCGACCATAGGGAAAAACTGGAAAGAGAAAAATGTTTACTCCAAAATAAAGCACTGGGAACAGTACATCCATTTCAAGAACGATCCTATTACTTGTCTTGCAATCGCAGGGATTATTCCATCGGAAAACTTCCACAGCGCATCACGGGACAATGGCCTGCTCTTTGATAGAACAAGAATAATGGGATACTATATTCCCCAGGACAAGATACAGGAGGATTTGGAGAACTGGAGGACAAAGCTATGCATTTCATAGACCTATTCGCCGGTTTGGGCGGTTTTCACATCGCATTGAGAAGGCTGGGACACGAGTGTGTCTTCGCATCTGAAATTGTGCCTGAACTCAAATCCTTGTACAGACAAAACTTCGGAGTGGATGTAGCTGATGATATCACCAAAATACCAGTTGAAGATATCCCTGCGCACGATATTCTATGCGCTGGATTTCCATGCCAGCCATTCTCTAAAGCCGGCCGCCAGAAAGGCATGCAGGAAGACAGAGGCCTCTTGATAAACAGCGTAATAGAAATCCTGTCATATCATAGACCCAGATACTTTATTTTAGAAAATGTAAGGAACCTGGAAAAACATGACAACGGGAAAACCTGGCAATACATCAAGGAGCATTTAGAAGACTTGGGCTATTCCGTAGACAAGCGGATTATTTCACCCCACGAGATAGGCATACCTCAGCATAGAGAACGAATATTTATTGTAGGCAGCATCATCGGCCTCAATCATTTTGAATGGTTCGATCCAAAACCTGTAAAAACCAATGTACGCTCAATCATAGATGATTCAACAGACGACATCTCGTTAAAGATTGAACCGGAAAAACTGGAAGTACTGAACACATGGCAGCAGTTCCTGGATTTATTACCTCCAGGAATCAAACCATACTCTCCACTGTGGAGCATGGAGTTCGGAGCCACTTACCCAGTTGAGGACATAGATTACTCCGAAGTAGAAGCCGAAATCCTGTGGAAATACAAAGGACGCTTCGGAGTCCCTCTTTACGGACTCTCTAAAAAAGAAATACTTGCTGCCTTACCGAATTATATCCAGCATCAGAAGGGGCTAATTCCTAAATGGAAGCAGAACTACATAAAACAGAACAGACGCTTTTATCAAGAGAACAAATCCCGCATAGACACCATTCTTCCAAAACTCAAGTCCCTTCAAATTGAAAGTTGGCAGAAATTAGAGTGGAACTGCCCCGGATCAGACCGCAACTTGTGGAATCATATCATACAGTTCAGGGGCTCCGGTGTCCGCATGAAACAAACAGACTTCTTCCCGTCACTCGTAACGGTAAGAACTCAAATGCCCATAATCGGATGGAAACAGAGGTACATTTCCAAAAGAGAAGGTGCCAGAATACAATCCATACCCGACAACATCCAGCTGCCCAAAAGCCTCCCGGCAGCATTCAAAGCCCTTGGAAACTCAGTCAATATCAATATCGTACACGAAATAGCACGCAGCCTGATTATTTGATGTCCGACAGAGCCGTCACCTCCTTATTCCCCTCTATAAACACCTCCTCGAGAAAACGCATCGACCATATCATCTCTTTAAAAATATTGTCCAGGACATCACGTTTATCCATCTCCTCCAATTTAAAATACTCATTCACACAATCCATTTTTTTATGATCCGAACTTTTCCTGTGCGCTACATTTAGTGAACGTAAGTTCTGCAAGCGCTTGAAGAAGGTTATTATCGTATCACGATCCGGGCACGAATTTGAAATAAGAAATAGCTCAAATTTATCTATACCGAAAATACTACTGTTTGACTTTTCTTTCTTTTCTATAAAATGTTTGACATCAACATTTTCCTTATCTGTATTCTCTTCTAATTTTTTCAAATTCAACGAATCAACAGTCATTTTCACCAATGACAATATCTGTTCCTCAAAATCCGAATCATTATTTTGCGTTGTCAAGCCGTGCAGAGTATGAAACCTATGCATATCTCCCTCTGTCAATGGTAGAAATAAGTACCAACCATAATGATCCTTCCATTTCTCATTGAATGACTTGTATTCCTGCTTCAACACCAGATCTGGGCTGCTTGGATTACACCAGCCCCCCTCAAACCACCGTCTGCGGGCAGTATGGCTCAGCGTTTTTCCGTAAGGCCCTATATTGCAAGTTCTCCAATATAGCTGCTCATTATAAGGAATTCCTCCCAAATCTCCTAAAAGCACCACGACATAATCCTTATTATCATTATCTACTTGTAAAGTCCAACTACCTTTACACGAAACATAACCATCAATTACGGTATATTTGTCCGGGGCATTATAGTATCTATCCAATACCCTTTTTGAAAAAAATACAGGTATAGCTGCCGACGGTACATTTTCCTTCTGATAAAAGGAGTTAGAGAGACGCTCCTTATCGCAGGTATAAGCTATTTCTTCACCGTTCGAATCTTCATCTACAATAAACTCTACATACTTATCATTATTATTTATAGGACCACGTACATCATATCGCAGTAAGCATTTCCCCGTTATCCGTCCACACGAATTTATAGCACCTACTAAATTATTATATTCAATAGAATATCTATAAGTATAATCAATATCCCGTACACTCTTGTTATCTGCAGAAGTTATACCTAACTCAGAATAGGTAGATGTACTGGAATTCTCCACGTCAAAATATATAACCAGATTTATCCTTCTAGTTCTCAGATATTCCCTAAGATACCAGATTTTAATTCTAAGCCGTAAACCTCTAATTTCAGCAACTACTTGTTCCTCTCCATCCTTCATTATGTAGTAGTCTTTCTCCTCCTCCTCACTATTTGACCACTTCGCCTTTGGAATATATCTTTCATGCAATTTATGGAACAATCTAAATTCCTCTGACAATTCTATATAATCTGGACGAGACACATGGCCTTTTCTGTAGAATACAAAAGGTTCACAGACGTTATTTCCATATCTATAATAACTTGTAATAGGCACATTCCCTGCAAATTGAATATCAATACCAGGGAGGCCTTCTCCTCTCGGCAGATCCCATATATTGCAACTTAATATTTTGGGGATATACTCATCCCGGACTAAAGCTGAATGAATACATTTATCGCTCACGGTTATAAACCCTTGCTCGATAAACTTCCTGTCAATGCTCTCTATTATGTCTTTACATAATACCTTGTCTTTCTCCGTCATAAAGATAAGATTTATACATAGCCACACACAAATATACTAAATTGCAGCAAACAAGCAGTCTTAATTTGGTTATTAGGCAAATATACACGATATTTGTTACTCCATTTCATCTATCCGCACACCATGAGCAACCAGGAAAAAAATTGTAAATGGCACTTTGCCAGACAACTTGGAGGACGGGAAGACGGTCCCAACGACCCGATGCAGGACAATTTCAAGAAAACCCCATACGCATCGCTGATCCGTGAATCCATACAGAACTCGCTCGATGTTCCGCTGGACACCACCAAGCCGGTACACATAACTTTCTCTATCAGCAGAATACGTGCAAGGGAATACCCCTACTTTTTTGAATTGAGGAAACACATTGAAGGTTGCCTCAGACATTTTCCCAACAATGATGACGCAAAAGCCACCTATCTTCCCATGCTGAATTATCTCACATCTCTTGGCGAATATGACAGCCTCAACTATATTAAAATATCAGATTTCAACACGATAGGCATGAACTACGTCAAAGGTGACACCTCCTGCCCGTTCTACGCATTTGTCCGTGCCGCCGGAGTTTCATCCAAAAACGATACTGCTGCAGGAGGCTCTTACGGCTACGGCAAAGCAGCCTACTTCTATATTTCCCAGCTACGGACGATATTTGTTTCAACACAAACAAAAGACGACCTTCACTTTTTCGAGGGAGTATCCTCACTTTGCACACACAAGATGGAAGAAGACCCCGAGCTCCGCGTTTCTGTCGGTTATTATGACAACAACGAAGGCGAACCTGTCACAGACCCAGAATGCATCCCCGCCCGTTTTCAGCGCACCGAGCCCGGCACAGACATCTACATCCTCGGCATTGATGCATCCGACAAAGAAAGTATTTATTCAGAGATGACAGAGGCAGTTTTGCGTAATTTCTGGATGGCCATCGAACACAAAAAACTGGAAGTCACCATTAACGAGGACATTATCAATTTTGAAACCCTGCCTTCCATAATTGCGGAATACTTTCCGGACGAACATGATACAGCTCGTCGTGAAAAGAATCTCAACCCGCGTCCTTACTGGGAGGCAGTACATTATGCCAACATAAACTCTCAACACATAGTTATAGAAGACGAACTCCAGACCATCGGCCATGTACGCTTTTATGCACTGAAAGACAAAAAAGCGACAGACAAGATTCTGTATATGCGACGGCCGCTCATGCTTGTAAAAGCCCAACGCACCCAAAGTTCCTATGGTTTCTACGGAGTCTTCGTCTGCGAGGACAGCAACGGCAACGAAATCCTGCGTAAAACAGAGAACCCAGCTCATAACGAGTGGTCGCCATCCAACTGGAAAGAAAACGGAAAGACAGTACCGAAAGGCAAAAAAGCCATTGATGAAATTGGCGATTTTATCATCAAGGCAATGGAGACCCTGTTCTCAAACCGACAAAGTTCCATTCAGCAGATACAAGGACTGGAAGAATTCCTTTATATTCCGACAGCAGTAGACAACGATAATGACTTCGAAAACGAATCACTCATCGGTGACATAATTGACCAGCAAGACGCAGAAAGCCATTCCCTCTCTACCGATATGAGCAACCCCGTCCTGGATCCTGTAACCGAAAAACCGGCCATCGGCAAAGTTATGATTACCGACCCCGTGGAAGATACTCAAAAGCGCGACAGAGAAGGCGGTCACCTTAGCGGGCATGGCACCGGAAAGAAAAAACAACATGGCGGTGGATTTCTGTCGCCCAAGCGTATAGAGGGACATTTCGCATCAGACGAAGAGGGCATACAGGGAACCTTGTTTACAGAGATACCCGTAAGGTACCGTTCGTTTGCACAGATCGTCCAAGGTCAAGCCATTCACAACATCATAATTCATTCTGACTATGACATCCCCGACGGGCGCATAGACCTTATAGTTGGCGGTGAACAGACCGATGACATCGTCGCCATCAGAAACTGTACTCCCAACGGAAAGATAGAAGGCAATTCCATATCCGGCCTTCATATCCAAAAAGGGAAAAACATCCTTAAAATAGTGTTCGCAGACAATATGAAACATGCCGTAAAACTGGATGCCTATGAACTCAAATAACATCTCCCTGCCATACCCAGTCCTTGGAATCAGCGATGACGTGCTGCCGACACTTCCGGATGATGCCGTACAATTCGAACTGACAGCCGATGTCAGAAACTATACTTTCAAGATAGACTTGAAGTTTGACAACCTTGACATCAAGCACTTGATAGAAAGTAAAAAAGCTGCCTTTTCCTGCGAGTACGAATGTTCACGGACCATGATGCGCTGCTGTAAGATATCTTTGGAACCACACTTCTCGATTGTCATCCCTCGGAACGCTGTCAATGGCCGTATCAACTTCAACTGCTATGTTTCCGTGAAAGAGCCCGTCCCGGGGTATTGCAACCAAGGATTCAATCCCGATTATGACGGTTTTACATTTGACATGGAACCTGGTGACATTCTGGTTTTATTTCCACAGTTTCACTATGACGCAGATATCCGTTATGACAAGCTGCAGGCAGCCGGATCTTTTATGCAGATTCGCGAAAGCAATCTTCACGAACAAGTGTTCTTCGACATATCAGGCAATAAGATAGAGATTCTCCTGCCACCGGAGCACTACCGTCTCTATTGCAACCCCATAGTAAAAGGTGCGGCGGAAATTATCCATTCCTCTCTTGTACTTAACGCACTCACATATGCCCTGCTGAACATAGAGAATCATAAGCAGACCACCTGGGCAAAGACCATCTATTACCGTATTGAGAACGAAGAAGAATTTTCAAAAACAGATCTTCTGGAGCCTTCCAATATACCCGGACTGGCACAACGTCTGCTTAAAGACCCCTATCGACGATTGTTCAACACCATAATCATTTCCGCACCTAACCAATCGGAGGAGTAGACCATGAAATTACAGAAAACATTCAAGGAAAGCTACATGAAAATCTTGCGCGATGCCGTAAAGTCAGGCTCCGCAATTCCCCTCTATGGCAACTCTACTTTTGAGATAGACCAGACACAAGTGAAAAGGCTCGCCAATGTATATGCTCCTGAAGGCCTTGCTGAAAGACTCACAGAAATCTGGGAAAATGACTTCGCCTCAGCCGTCGCCATATATGAAGCCTATAAGAACATCTCACCGCTCCTGGCCTCCAATGAAGCATTCTGGGCATACCTTACGCACACAGACCTATTCTCCTACACACAGAAACGGTGGCCCAAAGTGAAAGAAAAGGAATGCAGTTCCGATTACATCCTTGACCACTGGTTTTTGGGCGTAAACGGACTGCTGCGCAACGCTGTCGCCTCCATGTGGTGGAGTGTCCACAACACCATTGATGAAACAAGAGAGAACAAATATGAATTGACTGAAGTACTGTTCAAGAACTACACACTGCGCATAGTAGCATTCGGCTCGACCTTGTTGATCCGCCATAGAGAAGCCATGATAGGCATTATGTCCTTTCTTGCAGACAATCCAGATGTCACAAACAATGCACTTGAGTACCGCGGACAGTTCATAACCAAATATTTTAACCGTATTGGAGCAGTGAAGCAGCTTGCATTTCTCAAACGCGACTACTTCTATGCTACCTGTGAACACATGAAAGACAAAATCCTCAGTGTAACATCAAGGAAACAATTAAGCGACGACAGCCTGTACAACGAGATCGCATAGTTAAACAACATCACTATTACCCTTGAACGGCACTCCATGCCCAGCGGTGTCAGCGAGCCGCCTTTCCTCCCTCTCCACTCCCTCACGCTCCGCCTACAGCTCCGCTCCCGGTCGCTCCGAGCTCAGAAAGCCGCCACCCTGACCCTTTCCATACCGTCCGCCTTCCGGCACCGGCCCCCGGCGCCATCACACATCCCAACCCCACAAGCCGAAGCTCGGAGCCTCCCTGCGGAAAAACGCCCGCAAGCCCCCGCCCGGCAAGCCGCCCGGAGGCTTGCTCCAAGGGCAGAGCGGCCTCAGCCGTACGCCCGTCCTCACTCCGCAAGCTCCGTTGCGGTAACCGCACCGCTGACCCTCCCGCACGCCGGCCCAGGGGCCGCCGGCAAAACACAAAGCGGTAGGGAGAGTCAGCCGCAAGCGCCCGACACTCCCTGCCCTCATCACCTGACTTTGACAACCTAAAAACGCCCTGATTGTAACCATATCATAATCAGTATTTTCAGAAAACTCTACCGGTGACGCGGGTGACGCAAGCCTAAAATGAGTATCTTTATGGCATGTTTGTGCGCAAAAAGAAGAACCGGAGCGGCACAGTCAGTGTGGTTGTCGCGGACAAGAGCAGCGGCAGGTTCAAGGAGTTGAAGACGATAGGCGTGTCGTCCGACCCCGATGAGATAGCCCGGCTTGAGGTCAAGGCGCGTCAATGGATAGACGTATATTCCGGCCAGCTGACGCTTGACTTTGACGACAGCACTCAGGCGCTCCGTGAAGCGAGGAACACCATTGCCCGGATCGAGAGGACGCTCCAGAACACGCCGCAGGTTATCCTCGGCCACATATACGACAGAATCGGCTTCGGGGCAATCGGGGACAGTATCCTGCGCCATCTTGTCATCGCGAGGGTATGCCAGCCACGGAGCAAGGTGGCCACGGTAGAGTACCTGAAGTCCTATTTCGACGAGGACGTCCGGCTGCACAACATCTACCGCTACATGGACAGGCTGTACAGCACTCAGCGCGAGAAGGTCCAGCGGATAAGCGTGGAGCACACGTTGAGAATCCTCGGCGGGCGGATAGGGGTCGTCTTCTACGACGTGACCACGCTTTACTTCGAGTCCGCGCCGGATCCTGACGATGAGCTTCGCCGGGCAGGCTTCTCGAAGGACGGCAAGACTGCAGAATCGCAGATAGTCCTCGGACTGCTGGTGAGCGAGGACGGCTACCCGATGTCCTACTCCATCTTCAACGGCAGCCAGTATGAGGGGCGCACGATGATACCCGTAATCGACGACTTTGTCCGGCGGTTCAACCTGACGGACTTCATCGTCGTGGCCGATTCCGGGCTTATGAGCACAAGGAATGTGGAACTGCTGGAGTCCGCCGGCTACCGGTACATCCTCGGGGCGAGAATACGGAACGAGTCCCGGAGGATAAAAGACTGGATCCTTGCATCCGACAGGACGGACGGGAACATTGTTGAGTGCCGCAGGAATGACACTCAGAGGCTGATTGTGAGCTATTCGGATGCACGGGCAAGGAAAAACGCATGGAACCGCAGCAGGGGAGTCGAGAGACTACGCAGGGCCTATGCGAAAGGCACCCTGACCAAGGACAACGTAAACAAACGGGGCTACAACAAGTTCCTCGACATCAGCAAGGACATAACCGTAAGCATCAATGAGGAAAAGATAGCGGAGGACAGTCTTTGGGATGGCCTGAAGGGCTATATAACGAACACGGACTTGCCTGGGGAAGAGGTCATATCACAATACCACGGTCTCTGGGTGGTTGAGAGGGCCTTCCGCATCGGCAAGGGTACGCTCGAGATGCGTCCGATGTTCCACTTTACGGAGAAACGTATCGAGGCCCATATCTGCATCTGCTTTGTAGCCTACAAGGTGTACAAGGAACTCGAGCGGGTCATCAGAGAGCTCGGCTTGAGGATGAGCGTTGACAAGGTCCTGGAAATCGCCAAGACAATAACGACGCTCAGGATAAGGCTGCCCAACGGCTCGGCCTACACTGAAACCCTGTTCACAACACCGCAGCAGGAGGCCATCAGACCATTGTTGGAAGTCTTTGCTCAGGATACAAACGAGTAGGGTGACGCATTGTCAAAGTCAGGACGCCCGCAAGCCCCCGCCCGGCAAGCCGCCCGGAGGCTTGCTCCAAGGGCAGAGCGGCCTCAGCCGTACGCCCGTCCTCACTCCGCAAGCTCCGTTGCGGTAACCGCACCGCTGACCCTCCCGCACGCCGGCCCAGGGGCCGCCGGCAAAACACAAAGCGGTAGGGAGAGTCAGCCGCAAGCGCCCGACACTCCCTGCCCTCATCAGGCCCTCCAGGCCAACCGTCCGCCCTCCGCCGGAACGCCTCGACCGCCCCGGCCATTAATCCGCTACTTAACATAATCCAACCTTTATTGTGTGAGCAAAGCGCACACAATCCGGATTATGTTAAGTGTCTCCGTACCAACAAGTTCACAGATTACCCCTCTTGACCCGGTCAGACGGGGCGGGGTCCGGCGAGAGTCCCGCTGCGTCGGCCACCGGCCTCCAGGCCGCTTGCGGGACTCCGGAGCCAGGCTCACAGGCAGACCGTCACACCCCGCATCCACCTCATCCCGCACCACATCCTCTCACTCCGCACACGGCCTGACTCCTGTGGCCGGCCCCCTTAGCAGCACAGCTGCGGGTCGCTCCCGTCTCCCTGTCCTCCTGTCCGGCAAGCCGTCCAGGAAGACAGTCCGCCTCCGCTTCATGGCATTCCTCATACAGGGAGACCTCCGGCCTCCCTGAAACCCGGTTCGGAACGCATACCGCTCAGTGAACGCCCTTATTCCTCGAAGCCCCCTGTTAAGGGACGAAGCAGTATCTTCCATACAGGGAGCCCTGACGGCCTCCCTGAGGCGTATGCGAAGCTCACACCGCCACATCAGCGGCATCACCCCTCAACCGTCTCCGGGCATACCTCCGACTCAGCATCCCGCGTCATCGTCCCGGCCCCTCTGCGACCGGCACAGTGCCGGAAGTGCATCGCCTCCACTCCCTCGCTGTCGCCCGCGCCGCACTCGCTCACTGCGTTCCCTCGCTTGCCATCGGGCTCGGCCCGGTCCCTCCGGCAACGCACATCCGGTCGGCTCCGTTGCAGCGACAGCACACAGGAAACCCTCACTGGCCCGGACTCCGTCCGACCCAGAGAGGAGAGAGGAACTTTGATACTCATAAGAGACTGCAGCCGGCAACGCCGTCCGCAAACACCCATACAAAACAGAAGAGCGGCAGCTCACACCACCGCTCTTCCACACCAGCCAGTTCGCTCAGCTTACTCGCCGAAATATTTTACCATCATATTATAAATTGACGACATATACAAAAAATAACCGGTTATTGCACATTATCCACATAAGCCTTGGCATCAGCCAACCCCAAGCCCAATGTATCTACTACGAGTTTTACGGCAGGTATCAATTGACCTGCTGCTTTCAATCTCCTAACCTCATCCTCCAACGGATCGCTCTGTGGCATTACTGGTTTATTCATGTTTTCTCTATTTGAAATATTCGAACTATTTGCCGAACCCTGTACAGATGAGTTTGATTCTCTATCTACCATATCAATAATAACACTGACACTGTCCACTATTCTTTGCGCACAACTCAAGCCTTGTTTATAAATATTGTATTCAGTACTTCCGTCCTTTACAGGTTTCCCTTCCGTAGTCATTGTTCTGCAATCAAAACATGGTATCTCTACTGAAGGAGAAGCATTATTTCGAAGAAGCAACTTCGTTTTGACGGACAAATGAAGATTCTGCTGCTTGGAAGACCCGGAAAGCCCTCCAACAATAGCGCCTACACCACCAGCCACAAATCCACCTACTAACGCACCTCCTATTGTTCTTCCTGTAGATTTCTTAGATATAATATTATTATCCTCTATCAATTCAACAGATATGACATCTTCAAAAGAATAAAAATATTTGACAGAGCCCGGCATGTAAAGAATCTTACGAGTTGAATAATCTACAGCAAAGACAAAGCGATTCTGTGGTCCAATTATTTTTGTCGTAGGGTTAAAATCAGGCATTTGGCTGATTGTTTGATTTATTGCCTTTCCTCGGTTTTCCATTTCTTTTTGCTTTTTATTTGCCGACATGATTGCAACTACAAAAATGACGATAACAAAGATTAATATAATCCATCCCATAAGTTATTAATTATTAGTATTAAACATAATTTCACGATTACTACCCTAACACCATAAAAGGCGTAGGTACTCCATACGCCTTCTGGGCTCACCACAAGCCACAACACAATACGGAATCACCTACGCCTAAGCCGTAAGTGCCAACTGTGTTGTAATGCTCGCAAAACTCCGAGGTGGTGATTCAGAAGGCTATTGAGCAATATGTCTGTCTCCGCTATTTGCGGATAACGGAACAAAGATAAGACTTTTTCCTATCCATTGCTTTAAAAATATACTGATTATCTGACGAGAAGGATATTAGACAAACTGCATTGACTCCCACAAAAACAAAAACTCCCGCAAAGCTAGCCCCTCTCCGCCGCCCTGTCAAGGTCAGGCGGCTCCGCCGTTTTCCGCAAAAAATGACACCCTCCGGGCGTAATTTTTTCCGCAAAAACCTTGACAGAACGCCTCCGCGGGGCAGAGAAGGCAGTCCTTTTTCCTTTTTTTCTTTTTTTACGGTTTTTTCTTTCCTTTCCTTTTTCCGGTTGAGGTCTGTCCGCCACTGACAGGAATCTCTTCCCTGCCCAGCGCATAAGGGCGCATCCCGGTGTCCGCCCCGCCGTTCTCCCCGGACCGTGCATACCGTTTGCTATATTGGAGCCCGACCGGACCACCCCCGAGCCACGGCCCAGCATAAGACTTGCGCCGCAGGGGGACAGGGTCCGCGACACTGACGCCATGCCCGCTTTCATACCTGACATACCGCTTTCGGACTGCTGGGGCTCGGTGGGGGAGGTCACCTTCTACCACCGGGACGGCAGGTGCATGCTGCGCTCCAGGCCCCGGCCCGTCTTCGGTGGCTCCCCGGCCCAGCTCCGGCAGCTGGAGCTGCACCGCAGGGCCATCGCGGCATGGGGCTCGCTGCCCCACCGGGCACAGGCCGAGTGGAACCGGCTGGCCCGCGGGGTGCCCTCGCGTCGTCCGCCCTTCGGCGACGGCAACAGCATCAGCGGCTACTGCCTCTTCCTGTCGGCCTACCACGGGCTGGCAGCCCTCGGCAGGGAGGGCGTTCCGTCCCCGGCGGCGCCGGGGCCCTTCCCGGTCCGCTCGCTCGCGGTGACCGGAGCCAGGACGGAGGGGTCCTCCCTGGTGCTGGAGACGGCCCTGACCCTGGAGCCGTCCGCACCCGAAGGACGCTTCCGGCTGTTGGCTATGCTCCAGCTGGCCCCCGAGGGCAGGGGACGCAATCCCGGGATGATGCGCCGCTTCCTCCCGCCATCCCCGGCCGGGCCGGGTACGACGGCGGCCCCGCTCCGCATACCGGACTACGCCGCGCTCTTCCGCCTCGGCTCCGGAGCACGCAGACTCAGCGTGCATATAAGACACGCACTCCTGGACACCATCACAGGGCTGCGCTCCGACAGCCGCAGCCTGTCGGCGGAGGTGGACGTCAGGGACGGACTGCAGGCTATGGCGACGGCAGGCTTGCAGAAGCATAACAACGCATAATTCAGCCACTTACGGCATCCGTGCCCATTCCAAGGAACTCTGTCCCTCCTTCCGCTATCTTAGCGTCCGACACTCAGACGCAGACCATGAAAGCCCTCCCCTCCATAGCATTCAGCGCCTTCTCCGGCACCGCCGGGGACGTGACGGCCAAGGTGTCCAAGGGCCGCCAGGTCCTCTCGGTGAGGACCACACAGCCCCATGTCTGCACCCCGCCCCAGGCAGCGGCACGCAACCGCCTGGCCGACATCAGCCGGGCCTATCCGCGCCTGACGCAGGAGCAGATGAGGGCATGGGAGGAGCTGGCCGCACACCTGGATTTCCCCGCAGTGCTCGGACAGAAGGCCGGATACTCCGGCATCAACGCCTTCGTCTGCGTCAACTCCAGCCTCCGCATGGCCGGACTCCCCCTGCGCAGCGACGCCCCCGACTGGAGGGAGCACATTCCCACGGTGCTCTTCTCCGACATGTGGCTCTCCCCCGACAGGGTCGTCATCACAGGACTGCAGCCGCCCAGGGAGACCATGCTGCTGGTATTCCGCATGTCCCCAGCCCAGAGCCCCGGTACCGTCTCCGCATGGGAGAGGACCGTGGTCATCACCCCCGGCATGCGGCCCGACTGGGGGGACGCGGACCTGACCGCCTCCTGCGCCTCCGTGCTCGGAGTCACCCCCAGGCCGGGACAGCGATACTTCTGCACCCTCTGCTGGATGGACGCCGCCACGGGGCTCACCGGGCGCGACATCCGCCTCTCCCTGCTGTGCCGCACAGAGTCCATCGCCGGCAACACATACGTGCCCCGCAACCGCGTCACCTCCGAGGGCGCCCTCTCCATGGCCGGAGTGGCCCGGGCCGACATCGAGGTAACCCCAGGCTCGTCCGTCCTCAACGCAGACATCACCCTGACGGAGAGCACCCGCGACGGCATCGTCATGCTCTCCCTTCCCCTGCCCCAGGACGACTTCCTCACCGGCTACGGATACGTGGTCGGAAGGACAGGAGCCGCAGGAGGATACAGGACGCAGACCTACTCCGTATCACTCAGGGAATACCTCGGAGAGTACGCCGTCATGCTCTTCCACCTGGGAGGCTGCGACGACCTCGACGCCGACATACTGTCCACCGGAATATTCTTCAAAAGCGACTACGACTGATATGATACACTCCACGGGAAACAACTTCGGCTGCGGCCCCATCGCCCTGCAGGACTTCCAGTCCGGCAGCATGGCCGTGCTCAACGGCACGGTCACCATCGACACCGCCTCCCCGGAGTACGCCGCCGCACAGGTGCTGGAGATCACTCTCCCGGAGCTGTCCATCCCCCGCAGCTGCGTCACCTCCTGCTGGATGCGCTCGCTGAAGACGGTGGAGTACCCCGGATACAGCAGGACATACTCCATAGGCACCGCCGTCAGGACATGGCTCAGGGACAGCCGCACCCTCTGCATCGAGAAGCTCCCCATATACGACGACCTCGGCAGCATCACCCTCGTCCTCTGCACCATGTACGCCGTCAGGGGAGTGCGCCGGCCGGTGCTCCCCGGCACGAACACCGACCTGACGCTCGAGTACCTGACCGAAGAGCTCGACCACAGGAACGTCGTCTGCGCCGTGGAGGACGGATGGTGCTTCCTCCACATATGCTTCGACGAGTTCACCTCCGAGTTCGGGGACTCAGTATCCATACGCCTCGGAGGATTCCCGGAGGACGTCAGCGCAGACCTCTGTCTCACAGGAGGCAGCAACAACACCGGCCACCCAGGCTCCGCCATGGCCGCGGGACGCATCGAGGGCGGAGTGCTCACCGTACCCGACCTCGGGGGCATGTCCAAGTCCACCGGATGGACACCGTTCATATTCATGTTCGCCCCCAGGGGCGGCACCCAGCAAGGAAACTTATTGTCCAACCCTTAATACACAAGCATCATGAAGTACCTACCTTCCATCGCATTCGAAGAGATGTCGGGCTCCGCAAAGGGAGTCACAGCCGCCAAGACACGCGGCCGCAAGTACATCCGCAACCGCGGCTACGGAGGCTCCGTCAGGACATCCTCGCAGGCCGCCGTCAAGTCAGTATTCAAGGCCCTCTCACAGAGCTGGAGGAGCCTGACCAACGAGCAGATCCTCGCATGGACCGCCATGGCCGCATCCCAGAAGGGACGCAGCGTCCTCGGGACGGCATCGAAGATCTCCGGCTCCAACCTCTACTCCCGCCTCAACTTCTGGATCGTCCGCTGCGGAGGAGAGGCCCTCGCCAACCCGCCCGAGCTCACAGGAGTGGAGGCACCGGCGGAAGCCGCCATAGAACTTTCCGAAGGAACATTCTCCTTCCAGCTCCCCTCCGTCCCCGCGGACGTCACCGGACTGAAGCTCGTCATCATGGCCTCCGCACCCCAGTCCAACGGCATCTCCAACGCCTACGCCAAGGCAGTCCAGATCGGAGGTGTACGCGAGGTCGTCAACACCTCCTTCGACATCCTCAGCGACTACGCCGCCCTCTTCGGCGAGCCCGGCGAGGCCGCACCAAAGGTGTTCATGAAGTACTTCTTCGTCAACTCCGCCACGGGAGAGAAGTCCGGAGAGATGCTCCACATGGCGGTCTACACCCCCGCACCGTAACCCACGGCAGCTCAGTCCCGCCCCCGCATCAAAGAAAGCAGGAGCGGGACTTTTCCCAGACACCCCACGCCCATGACACCCGACCTCATCATACAGCTCATAGCCTCCGCCACCGGCACCGGAGGACTCATCGCCCTCTTCCTCATCACCGAGAAGAAGACCGCCGCAAGGCTCGAGAACACCCGCAGGATAGACGAGAAATGGCAGAGCGTCATCGCCCGCCAGGAGAAGGAGCTCGAGCTCCTCAGCCGCAGGTACGAGGCCGCCACCGCCAAGATCGACAGGCTCTACGACGACAACTCCGACCTGCGCAACCGCCTCGACCGCCTCGGCACAGACTGCGCCGTCAGCAGCCTCATGCGCTGCGACTGCGTAGCCTGCACCGCCAGAAAACCTCCCTTCGGCACCCATAACCCCACAGACACACAAGAACATGAAAACAAACAGGAACACGGACACCTACGCTGACCGCATCTCCGAGAACTTCACCTGGTCCGAGATGCAGCGCAGCGACACCGCCCGACGCATGGGCATAGACAACACCGTACCCGAAGGCCCCGCAAGGCAGGCCGTCATCCTCCTCGTGACCCGCGTCCTCCAGCCCCTCCGCAAGGCATGGGGCAGACCCCTGGTCATCAACAGCGGCTACCGCTCCCCCGAGCTCAACGAAGCCGTCGGAGGAGTCCACGGCTCGCAGCACGTCAGGGGAGAGGCCGCCGACATCGCCGCACCCGACCCCCTCCTCCTGGCACAGACAGCAGTCCGCAGCCGCATCCCATTCGACCAGATGATACTCTACTCCACATTCGTCCACATCTCCCACAGGCCCCGGGGCCCCCAGAGAGGACAGATACTCTACGACATCTCCTACAGACAGCACTACCCCGACAGACCCGAACTATGACTACAGCAGCATACAGAACCCTCACCGCCGCCCTCGCCGTCCTGAGCCTGGCACTCACCGCAGCCCTGATCCTTAGCAGGCACACATCCAAGCGACAACAGCTGCCTGAAGTCCATACCGTAACCGACACCCTCATCATCCGCGACACCATACACATAGCCCTGCCCAGCCTGCAGACCACAGACACCGTCGGCACCGTCACAATACCAGTCCCCGTCCCTCCGGACAGGCACACCGGCACCATCCCTACCGATACCCTCCGCATCACCGACACCATCTACATCCGCCTCCCCATCGAGCAGCGCTACTACACCGGCCCCCATTACGAAGCCTGGATCAGCGGCCACCGCCCCCGCCTCGACAGTCTCCGCATCCGGACTGAAACCCTCCGCCTCACCACAGCCACCACAGTCTCCCATACCGCAACCTCGGCCCGGCAGTCCAAAACAGGACGTTGGGGCATAGGCATCCAACTCGGCTACGGCATGACCATCGCACCCCAGCCACAGCTCCGTCCCTACATCGGCATCGGAATATCATACAACCTCATCACATTCTGACACTCCCCGGTCAGAACCGCAGTCCCGCAGCACCCATTACAATACACCGCAGTACATACCCTGCTGAACTCCCTACACCGCCCATCCGCCCCCCAATACTCCGTTCAATCGCAGGTAACAGCATAAAAACAAATACGAACAGACTTACAAAATTGTTCGTAAATCTGTTCGTATTTTTCAAATTCGCCTGAAAATCAAGCTTTATTGCGGTGAGGGGGGGATTCGAACCCCCGGTACGGTAACCCGTACGGCAGTTTAGCAAACTGCTGGTTTAAGCCACTCACCCACCTCACCATGGTTTCATGAATGGAGTGCAAAAGTAGATATTTTTAGGGAAATTGCAAAAAATATCGCGACTTCTGCAATGTTTTGCATAAAATTGGATTTAATTTGTGAACAGATAAAATGGAGAAAGATGAAACTGAATCTCAAAACACTGATTGTATCAGTATCTATGGCGGCAGTCCTAACCGCCGCACAGTCATGCTCGGATAACGACAACAAAGACTACTATTACTACTACCCCAACGCCATCGTGACAGTCAAGCCCGTGGAGGGAGGAGACCCGTCATTCTACATGCAGCTTGACGACTCGACAACTCTGGTTGCCGAGAATATTCTGAAGCCTCCTTTCGGAGACAAGGAAGTGAGGGCCCTGGCCAGTATAGAGGAGACCGGAGCCGCAGCTGAAGGGGGCTATGACAAGGTGGTACACGTATATGCCATCGACAGCATCCTTACGAAAAACACCGTACCCTACACCGACAAGCATACCGTCGACAGCCTTTACGGCTACGATCCGGTGGAGATGATAGGTGACTGGATGACAGTCGTGGAGGACGGATACATCACATTGAGAGTGAGGGTGGTCACAGGCGACTACAGCACAGTGCACAGGCTGACACTTCTCACCGGCGTCAACCCGGAGGATCCCTATGAGGTGGAGTTCAGGCACAAGATAGAGGGCAGCTCAAACCAAGTCTACGGTCCTCAGCCCATGCTCGGAGATGCACTGGTGGCATTCCGGCTGGACAGCCTTCCGGACACCCGGGGAGAGACTGTCAAGCTGACTCTCAGATGGAGAGCGTTCGACGGAGCTGAACACACCGCCACATTTGACTACTGCACCCGCGCCTCATCACCTTCGAAGATGAAAATTGAGAGCGGAGCCTCCTTCCTGACTAACATTGAATAGACCGTGACACCAGGCAGACAGCCAGACGCTGAGGAAAAGACTGTAAGGGCCGCAACAGAGGGAGACCGCGCTGCCATGCGGTCCGTCTATGAGGCCCATATAGGATACCTTACAGCTGTCTGCTCCAGATATGTGACTGACGATGAGGATGTCAAGGATATTCTGCAGGAGAGCTTCGTAAAGATATTCCGCTCGCTGGGCAGATTCCGGTACCGTGGAAAGGGTTCCCTGAGAGCATGGATGACTAGGATAGTGGTCAACGACGCGCTCAAATTTCTGAGAGACTCGGAGCGCAGTTCCATGGTGGAGCTAAAGGACAGCCTGCCGGACACAGCGGAAGAAGAGGAGACGGACGTAAGCGCTGTACCTCCGGCGGAAATGCAGAGGATGATCCGCAGCCTGCCGGTCCCCTACCGGACGGTCTTCAACCTCTACGTCTTCCAGCGGATGAGCCACAGGGAAATAGCAGCAGCGCTGGACATGGCTCCCGGGACATCCGCCTCCTGCCTCCACAGGGCTAAGAACATGCTGGTTAAAATGGTAATTGAATACAAGAATGAAAGGGATGCTTGATGACATAAGGGAAAAACTGGAAGAATGGGAAGAGCCCGCCCCTGAAGGTCTCTGGGAGAGAATAGAGACCGGGGAGCGCAACACCCGAAAGCCTTTGCCCGTAATCCGGAAAAGTGCTGTGATAATCGGAGCGGCAGCTGCCGCCGTGGCTCTGTTCCTGCTGACACTTCCCCAGCTGCGCCGCAGCGAAGAGCGGACCGGCACAATAGCGGTTGCTCCCGCTCCGTCCGGAACCACAGTACTTCCTCCCGGAACAGTTCCCACATCCGACGTGGAGTATCCCGCAGAAGAAACAAACGATACTGAACTGAACAGCCGCGGGCCCCTGGTACCGCAGAAGACAGCAGTGGACACAACGGCCGCTGGACAAGACCGAGTACAGGACAGAACGGCCGCAATAGAGAGCATCTGCATGCAAGGTGATGTGAGCGCAGTGACTGGCGCCGGTAAAAAAAGGTTGAGCAGGACCGGTGCCTTGGAACGCAGAAGACCTCAGGAGAAGAAGCGCTCATCCGACGTGAAGGGAAGGACACTGTCCGCTGACTCAGAAGGAGACAGAAACAGTGCCCGCGGTCTGCTCAGTATCGGTATTTCCGCCTCCAACTCAACCGGAGCGGAAAGCCGTCGGCAGGGCTATACTTCCATAACCGGCGACAAGTCAACCTCAATGATGTACCAGAATGCGGGCCACATGTGGATTGACCCCGAGACCAATATGAAATTCGCCAACTCAAGCCGCGAGACAGTTACTGAGAACCGCCACAGGCTGCCGCTCACAACAGGAGTAACCCTGCGCTACAGACTGCCTTTCGGTCTGGGCATAGAGACCGGCATCAGCTACACCTGGCTCTCATCCACCTTCCAGTCAGGCTCCCAGGAAAGCCACTACATTACGGACCAGGCCATTCACTACATCGGCATCCCTCTGAATGTCAACTACACGGCATGGAGCAGCCGCTATCTCGACATATACGCTTCCGCAGGCATGCTGATGGAAAAATGCATAGGGGCAGCAAGCAGTACGGAATACATCCTCTACGGCAATACATTGGACTCAGGACATCCGGAGAATCCCGATGCCAGGCCGCTGCAGTGGTCCGTCAACGCCACAGCAGGCATCCAGTTCAACATCACCCCCTCAATAGGCCTCTATGCCGAGCCGGGGATCGCCTGGTGGTTCGATGACGGCTCCGACCTGCAGACCATATACAAAGCCCGTCCTCTGAACTTCTACCTGCGTTTCGGCCTACGCTTCTCTTTTGACATGTAGTATGATGGAATTGCGTTCCAAAAAGTCCTGAAGTCCCTGGCGGTAAGTGTCCGACACCGGTATCCTGACATTCCCGAAAACAACCCTCCCCCTCTCGATGCAGGACATCCTCGAGGGCTGGATGATGTACGAACGGTGCACCCGCACGAAACGGTCCGCAGGCAACTGCTCCTCAAGCGCCTTCATACTCGTCAGTGAAAGCACCGGCTCGGAGCAGTCCCGTATCCAAATCTTCACATAGTCTTTAAGACCCTCGAAATAAAGGACATCATCCAATTCCAGGCGCATCAGCCTGTAATCAGTTTTTACATAGATGGATGCCGGCAGAGCACTGCTCCCCGCCTTCTCAAACCACCGCAGAGCCTTGGAGGCCGACTCCAGAAAATCGGGATATGAGATGGGCTTTAGCAGGTAATCCAGGGCATTGACCCTGAAGCCTTCCACCGCATAATTGCTGAAGGCAGTGGTAAATATCACCCGCGTCCGCTCAGGCAGCATCCGGGCCAGCTCCATCCCGCTGAGCTCCGGCATCTGGATGTCGCAGAACAGCAGGTCCACCGCCTCCTGCCTCAACGCCCCGAAAGCAGCCGACGCGCTGTAGAAGGACCCCCGCAGATCCAGGAACGGGGTCTTACGGACATATCCCTCCATCAGTTCCACCGCCAGGGGCTCGTCATCCACGACATAGCAGGTCAATTTCATGGCATTCTCATTTTCCAAGGTCAATACTCAGGAAAGCACGGTACTCCTCCCCCTCCTGCCCGTAGCGGAACTCATACTTCCCGGGATAGAGCAGCTCCAGCCGGCGGCTGAGATTCGTCAGACCCACACCTGAGCCGCTGCGGTCAGCCCCATGGACCTTGGGGAAACAGCTGTTGAGCGTCTTACACTCCACCCTGTTTTCTTCCACAGCAATCCGTATGCGCACAAACGAGGGTCTGTCGTTGCTCACCCCGTGCTTGAAGGCATTCTCGACCAGAGAAATAAACAGCAGTGGGGCTATCATCTGTCCCGCAGGAGCCTCCGGCAGCTCCACACTCACCTCCACTTGCCGCGGCAGACGGATACGCATCAGGGCAATGTACTCCCGGATAAAATTCACCTCGTCCTGCAACGGAACCTCCTCCCGGCTGCCGCCATAGAGGACATAGCGGAGCAGATGGCTGAGGTCATGGACGGCAACCTGGGCCCGGGCTGGGTCGATCTGTATGAGGGAATAGATGTTGTTCAGGGTATTGAACAGAAAATGAGGATTAATCTGCTGTCTGAGATTCTGGAGCTCGGCTTCGGAACGTCGGTGCTCCAGGTCCTTCCGTTCGGACTCAGCCCGGTACCATCCGGCTGTCATCCTCACCGCCACACTGGATCCGGCGACCAGTACGTACATCAAGGCATTGCGCCCGAAGAACACCATGCTGTCCATCAGCGGCCGCATCCTCGGAGGACGATGAAAATCCGGCGGCAGGACATACCTGAAAAGCAGATGGACCGCAGTCATGGCCACCGCAATGACGAGGATGTTCAGGATGATGAACGCACCCATGCGGCGGCGGGCCAGGAACTTGTCTATCAGCAGAAAGTAATTGAGGTAAAATACCGCCATGAAGGACAGGGGTACCATCAGGAAACGGACGTACTCCGGCCCTGTCATCATGGGTCTGTCGGGCGAGGTCCGGAACAGGGGCATGAATATCACCACGGCCCATATCAGGGTATGTATCAGCCATCCGGTATATCGTGTCTGTCTGGGTGTCATGACGTAAGGGTTTTTGCAGTATGCAAATTTACACAATTTACTCGTATCTTATCGCCTCTATCGGGTCCAGTCCGGCGGCTTTCTTCGCGGGATACCATCCAAAGAACACTCCGGTGACGGTGCAGACGGCGAAGGAGAGTATCACGCTCCAGGGCTGGATGAAGACGGGATAGGAGGCCAGGAGGTTGACCAGCAGGGCGGCGCCGACTCCCAGCACCACACCTATCAGGCCGCCGGTGACGCTGATGAGGACGGACTCTATGAGGAACTGCGCCAGTATGTCCCGGCCCTTGGCCCCTATCGACATCCTAAGTCCTATCTCCCGGGTGCGCTCGGTAACGGAGACATACATGATGTTCATGATACCTATGCCGCCGACCAGCAGCGAGATACCGGCCACGACGGCAAGCAGCACCGTCATTGTGTCGGTGGTGGAGGTCATCATCGAGGAGAGCTCCTGCTGGGAACGGATGGAGAAATCGTCCTCGTCGGTGTCCTTGAGCCGGTGGTTGTCCCTCAGTATCCGGGATATCTCCTCTATCGCCTGCTCCGTATAGTCCTCCGTGACAGCGGAGCAGATAATCTCCTGGAGGTGGGTGATGGCCAGCATCCTCTTCTGAACGGTGGTATATGGAGCGATGATCAGGTCGTCCTGGTCCATGCCCATGCTGTTGTAACCCTTGCTTTCCAGTACTCCGATGATACGCAGGGGGATGGTTCCGAAACGGATTACCTTCCCTATCGGATTCTGTCCCTCGGGGAAGAGTTCATCCACCACTGATTTGCCCACCAGACAGACTTTGGCCGCAGTCCGGATATCCTGCTCGGTGAAGACCTCCCCGTCCTGCACCCGGTAACGCCGTATCTCCAGATAGTCCCGGTTCACCCCGTAGACCGTGGTAGGGGTGTTGTTTGCCCCATAGATGGCCTGCCCCGCACTGTTGACCGCCGGCGAGACATAGGTGACGAAACTGGTCTGCGTCTGAATATCCTGAAGGTCCCCGAGCTTTAGGGACTCCATATCCTCGGGGCTCAGCCTCACTCCTCCCCTGCGCTCGCCGCCCGGATGGATCATTATCATATTGGACCCCATCTCGCTGATCTGCGCCTGGATACTCCGCTTGGACCCCTGGCCGATGGCCAGCATCGTTATCACGGCCGCCACCCCGATAATGATGCCGAGCATGGTCAGGAATCCGCGGAATTTATTGTTGCTGAGAGCCTTTACGGCTATTTTAAAAAGATTGCCTATATTCATTGCCTAGTCCTCTTCTACCGGGATGGACGCGAGGGTGGCGGCCGCATCGAGGATGTTTCCGTTGAGGACATCCCCGGTCACCCTTCCGTCGCGGAGGGTGATGTTGCGGCTGCTGTACCGCGATATCTCGGGATTATGCGTTACGAAAATTATGGTCCGGCCCTCGGCGTGGAGCTTCTGGAAGAGGACCAGCACCTCGAAGCTGGTGCGGGTGTCGAGGTTGCCGGTGGCCTCGTCCGCCAGGATTACCGCCGGATCGTTGACCAGGGCCCGGGCGATGGCCACCCTCTGCATCTGACCGCCGGACATCTGGTTGCTCTTGTGCCACAGGCGGTCGCCCAGACCCACTGCCTCCAGGGCGCTGACGGCCTTCTGACGCCGCTGCGAGGACGAATATGAGGAATTGTACATCAGGGGCAGCTCCACATTCTCCACGGCCGTGGTCTTGGGCAGGAGGTTGTAGCTCTGGAATACGAAGCCTATCTTGCGGTTGCGCAGGGTCGCCCTCCGGTTCTTGTCCATGGTCCGGACGGATATGCCGTCGAGCCAGTATTCTCCTGAAGTGGGGGTGTCCAGGCAGCCGAGGGTGTTGAGCAGGGTGGACTTGCCCGAGCCGGAGGAGCCCATGATGGTCACGAACTCCCCTTCGCTGATGGTAAATGACACCCCTCTGAGCGCATGGACCGTCTCTTCTCCGACTATGAAGTCGCGGCAGATATCCTCCAATCTGATAATTTCTCTCATGGCCTGCTGTCTTTATCTGGGAGGTCCGGGCATGAAGGGGCTGCGCTCCTGCTGGGCTGCCTTTACGGGCAGGACTGCCGTCTGCACTCCGGTGACTACGGTCTCTCCCTCAGTCACACCGGAAATAATCTCCGTCATCTCCCCGTCGGACTGGCCCACAGTCACCGTCCGGGGCTCCAGCTGAGTGCCGTTCAGGACCCAGCAGATATTTTCAGGAGCCATAGGGCCTTTCTTCCCGGCTTCCGGAACCGCAAGGCTATAGCCCATGGACTCCATCATGCCTGGGTCGGGGACGAAGCGCAGCGCCTTGGACGGGACGCAGCAGACATTGTTGCGCTCGAGGGTATATATCGTCACATTGGCGGTAAGGCCGGGCTTGAGCTTGAGTTCCGGGTTGTAGGCCGTGATCACCACTTCATAAGTCACGACACTAGACTCGGTCGTAGCCTCAAGCCGGACCTGTTCCACCGTACCTGTAAACACATCGTCAGGATAGGCGTCCACTGTGAAGTCCACCCTCTGACCCTCCTGCACATAACCTATGTCGGCCTCGTCCACATCGGCTATCACCTGCATGTCGGTCAGGTCGTTGGCTATCGTAAAGAGGGTCGGGGTCTCGAAGCCGGCGGCCACTGTCTGTCCTTCCTCCACGGCGCGGCTTATGACCACTCCGTCGATGGGTGAGGTGATGGTGGCGTAGCCCAGATTGCGCCGGATGCCGACGATGGAGGCCTGACGCTGGGCGTAGGTGTTCTTGGCCGTCTCATAGAGGTAGAGTGCCTCGTCGTACTCGGCGTCACTGACCAGTTCCTTTTCATAGAGCTGCTTGGTGCGCAGGTATTCCTTCATACGGTACTCGTACTCGGTCTTGCTGCTGGCCAGCTGAGCCTCGGCCTCCTCCAGGTCGGACTCCAGAGTCACCTTATCCATCTCGGCGATGAGCTGGCCGGCGGTGACCCGGTCATTGTAGTCCACATAGAGCTTGTCGATGATGCCGGAGACCTGAGTTCCGACCTCCACGAGGGTGACAGGCTCGACGGTACCAGTGGCTGTCACGGAGTTGCTGATGTTTCCGCGGGAGACCCGGACTGTCTGAACGGTAATCTCACCGCTGACGGAAGGCCTGACCATCAGCCAGACGCCGACGGCCGCCGCGGCCAGGACCACTGTCCATACGGTTATTTTTACTGCTGTTGTCTTTCTCATTGTATTATAAGTTTTTAATTCCTTGATAGATATCGAGCAGCTCGAGATTGAGCAGCGTCATGTATTTGGACTGGAGCACTTCCTGCTGAGCGGATGCCAGCTCGTTCTGGGCCGTAATCAGCTCGACAGTATTCTTCACTCCCAGGGAGAACTGTTCGTACGTAAGGTCGTAGCTCTGACGGGCATAGTCCTCCTGCTGCAGGGCGGCGATGTAGCGGGACTGGTTGGAGAGGGCGCCGAGATAGGCTGACTCTACCTCTTTCAAAAGATCCTTCTCGATGCTCAGCTTCTCCAGGCGGGTGTTCTCGGCGGAGATACGGGCCTTGTTGAGAGCTGTGCGGTTGCTGCGGTTGGAGTAGATGGGGATGCTGAGGGTCAGGCCTATGTTCTCATGAAAATTGTTCCAGTACTGGTTGCCGGTGCGGTAGCCGGGCGTAGAGCCCGTGGCCGTTCCCGCTCCTGTGGCGGTCATGAAACTGGTACCCACTCCGGCTGAGAGAGAAATGGACGGAAAGAATCCTGCGCGGGCCTGACGTATCTCCAGCTCGGCTGCCTGTACGGATAGATTGCCACGCTCAACCTCAGGCATGGCGTCAAGAGCAGCCAGATAGATGTCGGACTTAGGGGGAAGTACCGACAGAATACGGTCCTCCTGCACCTCAGGCCCGGCAAGATTCATTTCGTCCATGATGTCGAGTTCCAGCAGCTGCTTGAGCTGCAGGAGGTATTCGTCGTATAAGGCCTGCGCCGAGACGACCTGGTACTCGTCGCTCTTCCACTGACTCTCGAGCTGGGCAAAATCCACTCGGCTGATCGACCCGGCCTTCCACATCTCCTCCGCCCGGTCGCGCTGAACCTTCGAAGCCTCGGCCGTACTGCGGCTGACTGTAACGGACTCAGCTGCGTAGAGGCACTGCATGTAGGCCTGGATGATGGCAATACGGATATCGTTGGCTGTTTCCTCCACGGAGAGCAGGTCCATCTCGTTCTGGACTTTCTGCTGCTTGAGGGCAGTCGACAGGCTGCCGCCGCGGAAGAGACTCATGCTCGCGTTGAGATTGTACGAGCCGGTGTACATGTTGTTGTCCGTAACATCGGAAGACGGATAGTTGGCCAGACTCTGGGAAGTGGAGGCCGACAGGGAGGGGAAGAGGGCCGCGCGGGCCTGCTTGGTGTCCTCAACACCGGAGAGGTAGGTGTTGAGGGTCTGCTTCAGCTGGATGTTGTGCTCCATCGCGTAGTCCAGGCATTCCGACAGGGTCCAGACCTTCTCCGACGAAGACAATGCATCCCCGGCCGGAGCCTGAGCCATAGCCGGGATGCACATACACATGAAACATATCTTGAACAGTAGCTTTGCCATGGTCTTTTCTTTTTTTCGGCAACAAAGCTACTGTCCGCCCCGTCCTTCAGCAACTCAAATCGACCAATAGCCCGATTTCCTCGACTACTGCCCCATTCGCCATTACGGCAGGCAGCTACAGCTCCGGCATGATTCCGAACTGGTCGGTGCGGAACTGTCCGTACTCGTCGGGGGAGAAGACGTAGGGCCAGGTCATCACGCGCATAGGAACGGGACGCGAGTCGGGATGATAGGCCGGCTGGATGTGGTCGTGGGGATTAAGGATGAAGCCGTTGCGCTCGTAGAAAAGCTTGCGGCGGAGAGTCATCTCATCCTCTTCGGAAGGCATCTCGATCTCGAGTATCATAGGGATGCCGAGGCTCTTGATGTAGTCGAGGACCTTGGTGCCGGTGCCGCCTCCGCGACGGGACGGGTCCACCGCGAAATGCTCCCCGTACAGATAGCCGTGACCGAAGTCCCAGAAAGTGAAAAAGCCGACAGGGCCGTCCTCCTCCCGGTCTCCGTAAAAGACGATGAAATGGAATCTGTCGTCAGACAGCATTCCGGTCATGACAGCCGTATCGCGGCGCTCCTCGTATGGGAAACTCTCCTCGTATATCCTGACGCACCCGGAATAAAGGGCGTCCGAGGACGATGTGATTCTGCGTATATTAAGGGTACTCATAGTACGGTCAGCCTATGCAAATTCCGCACCACCGCTACAGGATGTTGACCTCCGGACGGAGCTCAACTCCGAAACGTTCGCGGACGGAGTCCCGTACAGCCGTGGCGAGGGCCTCGACCTCGGAGCCAGTGGCCCCGCCGAGATTGACCAGCACCAGGGCCTGCTTAGGATAGACCCCGGCCCTTCCGAGGGAGCGGCCCTTCCATCCGCACTGCTCGATGAGCCATCCGGCGGAGAGTTTGACGCAGTCCCCGGGAGCGGGATAATGGGGTATTGCGGGCCACTGCCTCTGGAGTTCCTCGAACTTGGAGCGGGGCACGACCGGATTGGTGAAGAAGCTGCCGGCGCTGCCGGTTTCCGAAGGGTCGGGCAGCTTGGAGGAACGCACCGAGCGGACTGTCTCCCGGACATCCCGCAGAGTGATATTGTCCCGTCCTGAAAGAGCCTCGGAAAGAGCCTTGTAGCCCAGATTGAGCTGCGGCCGGAGCCCAAGACGGAAGAGGACAGACAGCACTACGAACCGCTTATTGCCCTGCTGTTTGAAGTTGCTGCGGCGGTAGCCGTAACCGCAGTCCGCGGCCGGGAAGACCTTCTTCTGCCCGCTGGCCATGTCCAGAGTCTCCACCTCGAGGATCAGGTCCTTGACCTCCACCCCGTAGGCCCCGATATTCTGCACGGCGGCGGCGCCCGTCTCCCCGGGGATGGCCGAGAGGTTCTCCGCCCCGTACCATCCGCGCTCCACGCACATCTCCACGAAATCGTCCCAGACGACGCCGGAGCCTACCCGGACTTCCACCGCATCCTCATTTTCAGAGACTGTCTCACAGCCGGTTATCCGTGAATGGAGGACGGTGCCGGGCCAGTCGCTGGTCAGCAGCAGATTGCTTCCCCCGCCGATGTGCAGCCAGGGCGAGGGCAGGGCACCCTCCCGCAGCATACGGGCGGCCTCCAGCAGTTCCGCCTCCGAGGAGTATTCTACGAAGGCAGCGGTGCGGGCGTCTATTCCGAAGGTATTGTGTCCCAGCAGGGAATAATCTTTATGAATGTTCAGCATAACGGCATTTCAAGTCAATGGCACATCTCAGTCAATACGGGTAATCCGGGCTCCTAGGGCATTGAGCCTCTCCTCGATGTCCTGGTAGCCGCGGTCGATCTGCTCGATGTTGTGGATGCGGCTGGTGCCTACGGCTCCCATGGCGGCGATCAGCATGGCGATGCCGGCGCGGATGTCGGGGGAGGTCATCTCCCGGCCGCGGAGGTTCATCCGGTGGTTGTGGCCCACCACTACGGCGCGGTGCGGGTCGCAGAGAATGATCTGGGCGCCCATGTCTATGAGCTTGTCCACGAAGAAAAGGCGGCTCTCGAACATCTTCTGGTGAATCAGCACGCTGCCCTTGCACTGGGTGGCCACCACCAGCATGACGCTCAGCAGGTCCGGGGTCAGGCCGGGCCAGGGCGCGTCGGCAATGGTCATGATCGAACCGTCCAGGAAGGTGTCTATCGCATACTCCTCCTGAGCCGGCACGTAGATATCGTCCCCCCTCTGCTGCAGGGCGATACCGAGGCGGCGGAAACTTTCGGGGATAATGCCCAGATTGTCGTAGGATACGTTCTTGATGGTGATCTCACTTTGGGTCATGGCTGCCATGCCGATGAAGCTGCCGACCTCGATCATGTCGGGCAGGACGGTATGCTCGGTCCCGTGCAGCTCGCTTACGCCCTCGATGGTCAGGAGGTTGGAGGCAATGCCGCTGATGCGGGCGCCCATGCGGTTGAGCATCCGGCACAGCTGCTGGAGGTAGGGCTCGCAGGCGGCGTTGTAGATGGTGGTGGTGCCCTCGGCCAGAACGGCGGCCATCACGATGTTGGCCGTTCCGGTGACGGAGGCCTCGTCGAGAAGCATGTAGGTGCCGCGGAGTTTCTTGGAACGCAGCTCGAAAGTGGCATTGTCCTTATTGTAGGTAAATTCCGCGCCGAGTTTTTTCAGCCCCTCGAAGTGAGTGTCGAGCCTCCGGCGGCCGATCTTGTCCCCTCCCGGCTTGGCGGTCAGGGCATAGCCGAAGCGGGCGAGCATCGGGCCGGTGAGCATGATGGAGCCTCGGAGAGAGGCGTTGCGCTTGAGGAACTCCGGGGTACGGAGATACGCCGTGTCTATGTCCTCGGCGCAGAAGGAATAGCAGCCCTTGCCCAGCTTCTCGGTCCTGACTCCCATGTCCTGCAGGAGGGCAATGAGGTTGTTGACATCCAGGATGTCTGGAACATTGTGGACGGTTACCTTCCCGCGTGTCAGCAGCACAGCGCAGAGTATCTGAAGCACCTCGTTCTTTGCTCCTTGCGGATAGATCTCACCCGAGAGCCTGTGGCTTCCTTCTATTACGAAAGACGACATATTGTCAACTGAGTTTTATATTGTTCTTCAATTCTTCATAACCAAGAGCCGGAAGTTCCTGTTCCAGATACCGTCCCGGTTTCACGTCCGGGATAATCTCCGACTCGATAGGGATGTAAAACAGCCGGGAGACCACCTCCGCCGGGATTCCGTCCATTGACCGCAGGCGCTGGGCGTCCTTCTCGGTAGTAAGCACTACCGCAGTAGGATGACGGCGTACGGCTGACGCCACCTTGGACAAGTCTCTGAAAGTGTAATCGTGATGGTCCTTGAAACGGAGCGCCTCGCACACAGAATACTGCCAACCCACACCACGGCGGACGGAACGGTCGTCGGCGATGCCGGCAAAAACGACGGCACTCTTGGAATAGACATATCTGCTGTCACACCTGTCGGAAAAGACCGGGACCGGCGCCAGATATTTTATGCGTGAGAACAGCAGGGAAGTATCCTTCCTCCGGATATCGAGGTCCTGCCTCCATCTGAGACGGTCGGAAGAAGTGACCTCATCCTCTATTTTCGTGACAATGACCATATCCGCCCTCCGTATCTGGGAAGGAAGGTCCCGCAACCTGCCGAAAGGCAGAAGACTGTCCTTGAAGACGGGACGGGCGCTGTTTACCAGGAGTATAGAGAAATCCGGCCTCAACCGGCGGTGCTGAAAGGCATCATCCAGAATCACCAGGTCGGGACGGGTGGTCCCGGGCATGGCAGCAAGGGCTTCCACCGCCCTTTTCCTGGAGGAATCCACTATAACCACTATGTCCGGGAACTTGCGCTTGATCTGCAGGGGCTCGTCCCCCACGTCGCGGTAATTGTCATCTACGGACACAGTCCTGAACCCCTTGGTCCTCCGCCCGTACCCTCTGGACACCACTGCTATCCTGCGGCTGTCCCTGTACAGTCTCACAAGCATTTCCACCGCCGGAGTCTTGCCGGTACCTCCGACAGTAACATTTCCGACACAGATGGACGGAATAGGAGAAGGATATGACTTGAGAATACCTTTATCATAAAAAAAGTTTCTCAATGCCAGTGCTATCGAGTAAGGGAAGAGTACTATTCTGTCTATTTTCATGCTTCAAATCCTAGCAATAATCTTTCAAAGATACTCATTTTTAAAAATAATGTGGTATTTTTGCGGTACTAAAACCACCGACTCATAAGTATGACTGTAATTATCAAAGAGGTGCTTACCCTCAAGGACCTGAAACGCTTCGTAAGATTTCCCCGCGAACTGTATAAGAACGACCCGCTGTATGTCCCGCCTTTAGACGCGGACGAGATGAACTCGCTGCGCAAGACCAACCCGGCGTTCGCTCACTGCGAGAGCCGCTATTGGCTGGCTTACAAGGACGGAGAGATAGTAGGACGCATCGCCGGCATCATCAACCACAACGCCAACTCCGACTGGAACGAGCAGAATATCCGTTTCGGCTGGTTAGACATGATAGACGACATCGAGGTCACTGAGGCACTGGTGGATACCGTGGCTGAATGGGGTCGCGAGAAAGGTCTGGAGACCATGAACGGCCCCTGGGGCTTCTCCGATATGGACAAGGAGGGCCTGCTCGTGGAGGGCTTCGACCGGGAGCCTTCGATAACCACTCTTTATAATTTCCCCTACTACGGTGTACATCTCGAGAAATTAGGATTCCGCAAGGAAGTGGACTGGATACAGCGCAGGCTGCTGGTACCCGAGGCCGTGCCCGAGAAACTGGTTGCCTACGACAAGATCATACGCGAAAAATACGGTGTGTCCGTTATTGTACCCCGCAAGGCCAAGGACATCAAGCGCAGGGCCGAAGAGATATTCGCCGTGCTCAACGACTCCTACTCCGTCCTGCACGAGTTCACCCGCCTGACCGACAAGCAGGTTCAGATGTACATCGCCCAGTACATGCCCTTCATCAACAAGAACATGATCTGCGTGGTGGTAGACCAGAATGACCGCGTGGTGGGATTCGCCATCACCATGCCCTCGCTCTCGGACGGCTTCCGCAAGGCCGGCGGCAAGCTGTTTCCCTTCGGATTCATCCACATACTCAAGTCTCTGAGAACCTACCACACCGTAGAATGCTACCTCATAGGCGTCATCCCCGAGTACAAGCACAAGGGCATCAACGCTCTTATCTTCAACTATCTGCAGAACAACTACATCAAGATGGGCTTCAAGGACGTAGTCTCCAATCCCCAGCTGGAGAACAACCTGGCCGTCCAGCGTCTCTTCGACTACTACGACACCGAGTTCTACCAGCGCCGCCGCTGCTACACCCGCAGCCTGGTGGAGGGACGTCCCACGACCGAAACCGCAATCTTCGCCGCCGGCTGCTTCTGGGGAGTACAGCACTACATGGACAAGGCCCCGGGCGTGCTCTCCACCACCGTCGGCTACATCGGAGGTCACCGCCGCAACCCCACCTACGAGGAAGTCAAGTCGCACAAGACCGGACACTACGAGGCCATCCGCGTGGAGTTCGACCCCGCACAGACATCCTACGAGGAACTCTGCAAGCTCTTCTTCGAGATACACGACCCCGCCCAGCTCGACGGACAGGGCCCGGACCTCGGCCCCCAGTACCTGAGCGGCATCTTCTTCACCTCCGGCCTGCAGAAGAGCAAGGCCGAGGAAGTGATGGCCCTGCTGCGCCGCCGCGGCTACGAGGTCAACACCTTCATCGCCCCCGCCGCATCCATCACCACCCCCGACACCCCCGTTGACCAGACCTTCTGGCCCGCCGAGGACTACCACCAGCACTACTACGAGAAGACCGGCGGCAGCCCCTACTGCCACTTCCGCACCAAAAAATTCTGACAGACCGGCTTTACGTCCTTCCCCGGCCGTCATCCGGCAGCAGATGCCGAGGGCCTTGTATGGTCGTCGCCGACCGGCTGCGCAGCCCTGCTTTTCAACTATATTTTATCGGGGAGCGTGCTATTTTATTTACCATCTGGCTGACAGTTACTTGACATTTCAGCACTCTCCCGCAACAGTTTTAAAATGACCTTAAGGGAGAACTGCAAAAACGCAACGCTCTGCATATCATCTACTTAATTAATTTATTCACTCCCCGACAATATCTCGTTCAAAATGCCGCTGTAAGAACATGCCCGTTCCGACCTTTTCCGGACGGCACCCGCCATCAGCCCCACATTCTCCTGTCTGCCACACAATCCGACAGTTAGCGTATGCTTTGAGATTACAGCCAGTATGCCTATCTTTGCAGTACGAAAAATACATTTCCATGAGTAAGAACGAATCCTCCAAAAAGACCAACGCGGCCAGGCTGCTCGACCGCGCCGGAATCACTTACGAACTGATTCCATACGAGGTGGATGAGGAACACCTCTCCGCCGATGCCGTAGCCGCCAAGCTCGGTGAGGACATCGCATGCGTCTACAAGACCATCGTCCTGCGGGGCGACCGCAACGGCTACTTCGTCTGCGTGGTCCGGGGCGACAGCGAGATCGACCTCAAGGAAGCCGCCCGCATCTCCGGCAACAAACGCGCCGAACTGATTCACGTCAAGGAACTCCTTCCCCTGACCGGCTACATCCGCGGCGGCTGCTCCCCCATCGGCATGAAAAAGCCATTCCCCACCTACTACCAGGCCTCCATCACAGAGCACCCCTACGTCTACGTAAGCGCCGGAATGCGCGGCCTCCAGCTCAAGATTGCCCCGGCCGACCTCATTGCCTTCACTCACGGCCAGCTGTTCTGACCGCATCACCACCCTGACACACCTCCTCAACTCTTGCGAATGACACTCACAGCAAACACATCGCTCATCTCCCATATCGGCAGCACCGTCCTGCTGACATTGTTCCTCATACTGATTCTGGGCATTGCGGTCTGCGCCATACTCTCATTCGTTCCCAGACGCCCGCATCTGGACCGTGCCTCCGGCATGATTGTCCAGCCCTTCCTGATTCTCTCCTCCCCACTGCACTTTCCCCTGAACCGAATTCAGATCAAGGACATGCCCGAAGGCCTCATGGAGCACCTCTCGGTCATCAACCACGGATGCCTGAACATCTTCGGCATCTACTCCGGCACCTTCCGCAGCACCCGCGACAAGGCCCCGGTCTACATCTACCTCCGCAACCGCAGGCACGGCCTCGTCTACTTCGAGTACGACGGACGCCGCTATGTCCTCAATCCCTGGAAATAAACGCCATATTGCCCGAACCCCATTCTACCCCATTCTTCTGTCTGTATTTCGCACATTCACTTAAAAATATGATTCTCAGAATATTACACCAAGATATTCCCCAACAGATTAGCGATACCTTCCACCTTCCGAAGGTGAGGAGGAAACGCGGGAATTCTGCACACCGTCCGAAGGTGGGGAAGGTGCAGGGGGAGAAGA
>CALUSM010000009.1 GCA_944323445.1 uncultured Bacteroidales bacterium | reverse complement strand
TGCTCAGTAAAAAAAGCAGCATCGGGGAAGAAACTGTCCATGATCCCGACACTGTCGAAGCGGTCGTAAGCCGCCTGTAAGATATTTCCTGTATCCTTTATCGCTCTGAGGTGCCGCGGCGCGATGTAGCCTCCGACTCCTATGAGCGCGAAATTCTTTGAAGGCATTTCTTCTTATGTGTTTGCTTATACAATCATACAAAGATAATACGTTTTATTAAACATTGATAAAATTCGTGATAATTTAATTACAAATTACCATGACTACCATCAAATTAAAATTCAGAGCCTCTTCCGTAGAAGGCAGACCGGGAACACTTTACTATCAACTCTGCCGCCGCAGGACAACCAAACGGATCAACACCAGAATGCATATCTATCCCAGACAGTGGGACGCATCTGAAGGCAGGCTTTCCCCTGAGGCGGACAACCGCGGAATACTGCTGCACTATCAGCAGATAATCAACCGGGACATGGGCATCCTGCATGAGATTGTCGACAGGATGGACGCCTTCGGCAAAGACTACAGCCTGAACGACATCGCCTGGGAGTTCCGCGTCAAATGCTCCGGCACCTACTCGCTCGCCTACATGGAAGAAGAACTCCAGAATCTCGTCCATGACGGAAAACTCGGCACAGCCCGCAACCGCCGCCGCACACTCAGCAGCTTCACCGCCTATCTGGAAGGCAAGGACATCCTGCTGTCCGAGCTGGACCGCACCGTCATCTGCGGATACGCGAAGTGGCTGCGCGGACGGTCTCTGTGCAAAAACACGGTCTCATTCTACATGCGGAACCTCCGGACCGTGTACAACAAGGCCGTAAAGGAGGGGCTTGTGCCCCAGAGCCATCCGTTCCAGGACGTATACACCGGCATCGACCGCACCCGTAAAAGAGCCGTCGGCGAATCCGTCATGCTGAGGCTCATGCAGCTCGACCTGGAAGCCACACCGGCGCTGGACCTGGCCAGGGACATGTTTATTTTCAGCTACTGCACACGGGGCATGTCGTTCGTAGACATGGCATTCCTGCGCAAGAGCGACATAAGCGGCAGCACCATAGCCTACAGCAGGAAAAAAACAGGACAGCGGCTCTGCGTCCGGATAGAGCCGTGCACTTCTTTCATTCTCAAGAAATACTCCAGGAAATGTAAAAGCAGCTCCTACATATTCCCCGTTATCCATACCGATGACCGCAACGAGGCCTACCGCCAGTACCAGACCGCCCTCGGCTACTACAACCGGAAACTCAAGCGCCTTAGCTGTCTCCTGAAACTGGAGACCCCCATCTCGTCGTACACTGCCCGTCATACCTGGGCCACCACAGCCCGCAACCGCAATACCCCTCTGGCTGTAATCAGCTCCAGCATGGGCCACACTTCGGAAAAGACCACCAGCATCTATCTGGCCGCCCTCGACGAGTCGGTCATAGACCGCGCAAACCGCAATATTCTGGCCCCGCTGAACAGCCTTACCGAATAGCATCAGTCAATTTTGCATAGAAATTTTACATGAAACACAAATATTTGGTTAGCTTTGCAGCACTGTACTATGAATTCATCAACATCCCATACCGCTTCAGAGGCCCCCCTGCAATGGTTTGCAATGAGCGCCACTTTCCGCAGGGAACTCAAGGCCAAGTCCATCCTGGAAGACGCCGGGATAGAATGCTTCATTCCCATGAGATACATGCCGGTCACAAAGCGGAACGGACGCAGGGTCAGGGAACTCGTCCCTGCCGTGCACAACCTCATCTTCGCAAGGGCCAGGCAGGAGGACATCCAGGAAGTCAAGAACGACATCCCGTACATCCAATGGCTCACACGGCCGCATGAGGGCCGGAACATCCCCATAATCGTTCCCGACAAGGACATGGAGCACTTCATCAAGGTGACTCAGGACGGCAACGAGAATCTCATTTACCTCCGTCCCGATGAGATAGACCTCAAGAAAGGCACCCCCATCCGTATCCTCGGCGGCCCATTCAACGGCATCGAAGGCACCTTCATCAAAATCCACGGCCACCGCAACCGACGCGTCGTCGTCATGCTCAAAGGCCTCATCGGCGTTGCCATGGCGGAGGTCACTCCGGACTTGCTGGAAATCATCAAAGAATAAACGAGATCTGCTCGGGCGCACAGAGGTCGCAGATGCCGCAGGGCCGGCACTGCTCCTGACCGAAATAGGTAGATAGGCGGCGGGAACGGCAGGCGGACTGGGCAGCAGAGCGGTCGCTGACTGGAGAGAGGTAGGTGTACATGGCGTCCAGACGCTCCTTGAAGAGGCGTTTGCGCTGCTCGTAGTTCTTCTCGGAGAGGTAGAGGTTCTGCGGAGTGAGGCGCTCACCGGCAAAGCAGATGAGGGGGGAACGGGCCCGGGGGATGTAGCGGAGGACTCCGGAGCGGGAGAGCTGCAGGAGCTTGAGCTTGACCACACGGACGGGCTGCTGGATGACACGGGCAACGTAATCCTCGTCGATGGACACCATGTGAGAGAAAAGACCGGGATAGATGCGCATGAGGGCCTTGACGAAGGTGTCCAGAGAACGGTCAGTGAGCTGGATACGGTAGAGGTCGTCGCGGCTGACAGTGAAGGTAATGCGGGTCGGGTTGTCTATCTCGTCGGTAACGCTCCAGTAACCGGCTGTCCCGATATACTTGATGGCGTTGTATGCCATCGCAGCGTTGAGCCGGTAGCGGCGCACGAACTCCATGAGGTTGAACTTATAGACAGCTCCAGCCCCGTCCTCGTAAGCTATATCGAAGAACTTGTACATCTTCTGATAGATGTCCGCGATATAATCCAGCCCGGGGAAAGTCGTCTGGTAGATAGCCTCGAGACGCTTGATGTCCGACTTGTTCCACAGCAGCACGGCCCATGACCGCAGCCCGTCGCGTCCGGCACGCCCGGCCTCCTGGTAGTAGGACTCCACCGCCTCGGGCACGTCAAAATGGCAAACAAAGCGTACGTCCGGCTTGTCGATGCCCATGCCGAATGCATTTGTGGCGGCGATGACCCGGAGCTCTCCCCTCATCCAGCGTTCCTGGACGGCACCGCGCTCTTCCTTACTCAGTCCAGCGTGGTAGAAACCGGACTCCACCCCCTGCGAGTGCAGGAATGCAGCGACATCCCGCGCCGCCTTCCTCTCCCTGACATAGACTATCCCCGTACCGTGCACCGCCCGGCAGACCGACAGCAGCGCTCCGAACTTATCCTCGGTCTTCCGCACTATATAAGAAAGGTTAGGCCGCTCAAAGCCGGAGCAGATGATATTGTCCTTAGGGAAATGCAGATTCTCCTCTATATCCTTGGCTACAGCGGGAGTAGCGGTAGCGGTCAGGGCGATGACAGGCACTCCGGGCAGCAGTTCCCGTATGTCGGCTATCTGAAGGTAGTCCGGCCGGAAGTCATAGCCCCACTGGGATATACAATGCGCCTCGTCAACCACGAGAAAACACACCTGCATCTTCTGAACCCTCTTGCGGAAAATATCGGTCCGCAGCCGCTCGGGCGAGAGGTAGAGAAACTTGTAGTCGCCGTAGACGGCATTGTCCAGAGCAACGTCTATCTCCCTGCGTGTCATCCCGGAATGAACAGCGAGGGCCTTGATGCCCCGGGCGCGGAGATTCTGCACCTGATCCCTTATGAGAGAGATGAGCGGAGACACAACAACGGCCAGACCCTCCCGCATCATGGCCGGGAGCTGAAAGCACAGTGACTTGCCGCCTCCGGTAGGCAGGATAGCCAGCACGTCCTCCCCGGCCAGTGCTGAAGAAATGATCTCCTCCTGCTTAGGACGGAACGACGTGTATCCCCAATATTTTTTCAATATTTCCTTCACTTTTGCAAAGATATGTAAATTTTGGCAGAATATTTGCATACGTGCGTGTGAACCTAAGAAAAGAATTAATAATTTAAGAAGCAACACAATGGCTAAAATCGATTTAACCAAGTACGGTATCACCGGAACTCCCGAAATCATCTACAACCCCTCTTACGATGATCTCTACAAGGCTGAGATGGATCCCTCTCTCACAGGTTATGAGAGAGGTCAGCTGACTGAGCTCGGTGCCGTAAACGTAATGACCGGTATCTACACCGGACGCTCGCCTAAAGATAAATTTTTCGTAATGGACGAGACCTCCAAGGACACCGTATGGTGGACTTCGGACGCATACAAGAATGACAACAAGCCCGTGACCAAGGAGACCTGGAAAGTCCTCAAGGACCTCGCTTCCAAGGAGCTTTCCAACAAGAAGCTCTATGTGATGGACACATTCTGCGGTGCCAACGAGAACACCCGTCAGAAGATCCGCTTCATCATGGAGGTGGCATGGCAGGCACATTTCGTAAAGAACATGTTCATCCGCCCCACCGACGAGGAGCTGGCCAACTACGGTGAGCCTGACTTCGTAGTGCTCACAGCCTCCAAGGCCAAGGTAGAGAACTACAAGGAGCTCGGTCTGAACTCCGAGACAGCAGTAGTCTTCAACCTCACCGAGAAGATGCAGGTTATCCTGAACACCTGGTACGGCGGTGAGATGAAGAAGGGTATGTTCTCCTACATGAACTACCTCCTCCCTCTGCGCGGCATCGCTTCCATGCACTGCTCCGCCAACTGCGGCGAGGACGGCGACACAGCCATCTTCTTCGGTCTCTCCGGTACAGGTAAGACCACCCTCTCCACAGATCCCAAGCGCCGCCTGATCGGTGACGACGAGCACGGCTGGGACGATGACGGTATCTTCAACTTCGAGGGCGGCTGCTACGCCAAGGTAATCAACCTCTCCAAGGAGAACGAGCCCGACATCTACAACGCCATCCGCCGCGACGCTCTCCTCGAGAACGTGACTGTGGACGCCAACGGCAAGATTGACTTCGCCGACAAGAGCGTAACCGAGAACACCCGCGTATCCTACCCTATCTACCATATCAACAACATCGTTAAGCCCGTATCGAAGGCCGGCCACGCTTCGAAGGTCATCTTCCTGACCGCCGACGCATTCGGAGTACTTCCTCCCGTTTCCAAGCTGACCCCCAAGCAGACCAAATACTACTTCCTGAGCGGCTTCACCGCCAAGCTCGCCGGAACAGAGCGCGGTATCACCGAGCCTACCCCCACCTTCTCCGCTTGCTTCGGAGCTGCATTCCTCTCCCTGCATCCCACCAAGTACGGTGAGGAGCTCGTGAAGAGAATGGAGAAAGTAGGCGCCACCGCTTACCTCGTGAACACCGGCTGGAACGGTACCGGCAAGCGTATCTCCATCAAGGATACCCGCGCCATCATCGACCGCATCCTCGACGGCAGCATGGACAAGGCTGAGACCACAACCATCCCTTACTTCAACCTTGCCATCCCTACCAAGCTCGACCAGGTGGACACCAACATCCTCGATCCCCGCAACACCTACGCTACTCCTGAGGAGTGGGAGGTTAAGGCCAAGGATCTCGCCGGACGCTTCGTGAAGAACTTCGAGAAGTTCACCGGCAATGAGGCAGGTAAGGCTCTCGTAGCTGCAGGCCCTAAGTTGTAAATTTCTGACAGAATAAATAGAGGCTGTGCTGAGTGATTCCCGGCACAGCCTTTTTAATTTTATGAAAAATGAGACGAGCTATGCATATCGTACTTTATGTTCTGGCTGCGGTGGCGGCCGCATTCCTGATATTCCTGCTGACTGCTGTCATCACTGATTACCGGCCGGCCGAAAGGGAGGTGCTGCAGGACTTATCCGGGCTTTCAGGCTCCGGGGCCGGAGATCGTTCCGGAACTGCGGCAGGAGTACTCCCCGACTCCCTCTCCATCCTCTGCTGGAACATCGGCTACGGAGGCCTCGGGGACGATATGGACTTCTTCTACGACGGCGGCACGCAGGTACGCACGTCCAGGGAGCGGACTCAGGCCAATATCGACGGCATCATCGCAGAGATACGCCGCCACAGCCCCGACATCATCCTCCTCCAGGAGGTGGACGAATGCTCGAGGCGGACCTACCGCATCAACGAGGTGGAGATGCTGCGCGGGGCCTTCCCCGACTATCACATTTTCCTGGGGTACAATTACAAATCCTTCCTAGTCCCCATCCCCCTGAAAGCCCCGATGGGACGGGTCGCCAGCGGAGTGGTCCTGATGTCCCGCATTGCCCCGGAAGAAGTGCTCAGGTGGCAGTACCCCTCCCGCTTCCCCTGGCCAGTCAGCATGTTCAATCTCAAGCGCTGCCTGCTCACGGCCACCTTCCGCCTCGCTGACGGCAGCAGCATAGTCATCGGCAACACCCACAATACCGCCTACGACACCGGAGGCATGCGCACCGCCGAGACCCGCTGGCTGGGCGGACTGACCGCCCGCCTCGCCTCGGAGGGCACCCCCTTCATCATCGGCGGCGACTGGAACCAGTTTCCGCCCGACTACACCCCCTCGGCGGCCGAGACCGATAACCCGCATTTTACCACCGTCGCTCTCGACACTGCCCTCCTCCAGGGCACCGGCCGCATCGCCTGGGACCCCTCGGCCAGGACCCTGCGCCACCTCAACGTTCCCTACGGCCCGGAATCCGTCCTCACTGTCACCGATTATTTTTACATCTCCCCTGACGTCCGGACAGACTGCGTCCGTACCATTGACCTGAACTACAGGTTCTCCGACCATCAGCCCGTATTGCTCCGCTGCCGGCTATAGTTCCTAAAATTCCAGCGAGAATACTTCCGAGCGGGGCAGACAGACGAGCTGCAGGTCCTCGGGCACAGAGAGGCCCATGGACTCTAGGGTGCGGTGAGTGGAGGCGTAGGCTAGGTCCGGAGTGTTGTTGTCCTTGCTGAGATGGCAGAGGAATATGCCGCGCAGGCCGGGATGCCAGAGACGGCGGACGGCGGCGGCGCAGGCCTGGTTGCTGAGGTGCCCGCAGTCGCTGACGATGCGGGCCTTGAGGTCGGGAGGATAGCTGCCGCCCATGAGCATGTCCAGGTCGTAGTTGGACTCTATGACCAGATAATCCGCCCCGGCGCACATATCGTATGCATACTCCGGAACTTTCCCGAGGTCAGTCATGAACACGAAACTGGTTCCGAAGAAGTCCAGCCGGTATCCGAGCGTCTGCGTGGCGTCGTGCGGCACCTCGAAAGCCAGGCACCTGACACCCCGCATCTCCGTCTCGAATCCGGGTCGGAGCACCCTGCGCGACCCGCCTATCTCCGGTCCGACAGCCTTATGCCGCGAGAGGGCATCGTGCAGCCGCGCCGTAGCGTACACCGGCACCGACAGCCGCTGGGCCACGGAAGCCAGTCCGCGGATATGGTCCACATGATCGTGGGTGACGAAGATCATCTCCACCGACGCGATATCCACACCGGCACCGGCAAGCCTGGACTTGACAGTCCGGAAGCCCACCCCGGCGTCCACTATCAGAGCCGTGCGCTCATCCCCTATGTAGTAACAGTTACCGTTGCTCCCGCTGGAGATACTCAGAAATCTTGCCATAAAGGTCTTCCTTGGAACTGAAGAGCAGCGAATGCAGACCCGCTGCCCGACCGGCCTCCACATTGGCCGGAGAATCATCTATGTACAGTGTCTCTTCGGGGATTATTCCGGAATCCGCGATCATCTTCCGGAAGATAGCCGGATCCGGCTTGGCCACCCGCATCTGATAGGACAGATACAGCCGCTCGAATATCTCCTTGACATCGTAGCCGCGGGCCCTGAAGAGCTTGCGGCAGTAGTTCATGCCGATAGGATTGGTGTTGCTGAGCAGCAGCATCCGGTACTCCTTCCTGAAGCGCAGGAGCGCGTCTATCCTGTCCTGGGGAATGCCGCAGAGAAAACAGTTCAGCGAATAGTCGATCTGCTCGTCCGTCACCACCCTGGGCTGACCGTCCGCCGTAGTCATGACAGCCCGCGAGCGTATGATGTCGCGGAACTGCGGTGCCGTTATCCGGCCGGTCTCGAACTTCTCGAAATACCCCACCTGCCGGTAGGAACGCAGCACGTCCCCGAAATCCTTATAACCGACCACTTCGTTGAACGCCCTTATACAGGCCACGCGGTTAAGGGGCACTATCACCCCGCCCAGATCGAAAACCAAATTCTTTATCATACTGTCTTCTCATTAAGTTTCAGGAAAGTAAAATCGTACGGAGGCCGGAATATCCCCTTTTCGGTGACGATACCGGCTATCAGGCCGGCAGGAGTCACGTCGAAGGCCGGATTGTAGACCTTCACCCCTTCTGGGGCAATCCTCCTGGAAAAATACAGGTCCGTCACCTCGTCCCCCTGCCGCTGCTCCACCGGAATATCGGCTCCGGAGGCAGCCTCAGGATCAATGGAGGATGTCGGTCCCAATATATAAAAAGGTATGCCGTAGTACCGGGCCAGGATGGCCAGGGCACTCGTTCCTATCTTGTTGGCAGTGTCCCCGTTGCAGGCCACCCGGTCACATCCGGTGAAGACCAGGTCCACCCGGCCGGAGGCCATCAAGGAAGAGGCCATGCTGTCACATTCCAGGGTCACGTCCACCCCGGCTTTCTGCAGTTCGAAGGCGGTGATCCGCGCTCCCTGCATCAGCGGACGGGTTTCGTCGGCATAGACTCTCGGCGCCAGTCCCCGGCTGTGCGCCAGGTAGATGGGAGCCAGGGCCGTACCATAGCGGGAGACGGCATAGTGCCCGGCATTGCAGTGGGTCAGGATTCCCATGCCGGGACGGTCGATGAGTCCGGCGCCATACCCGGCTATCGCACGGCACATGGCCACGTCCTCGGCCTTTATCGCCTCCGCCTCGCTCCTGAGAGCCTCCAGCAACTGAGGCAGCCTCATGCCGGCACAGGCCGCGTACCTTCTCTCCATCCTGCTCAGGGCCGCGGAGAGATTGACTGCGGTAGGTCTGGCCGAGCAGAGGTAACGGCTGATACGGGAAAATTCCTCCGCGGCATGCCGGAAGTCGAACCCGGGTACTGTCACCTCCCTCCGGAACGCCACGTACAGCCCGTAAGCCGCCGCTATCCCTATTGCCGGCGCTCCCCTGACCCGCAGTTTCGCGATGGCCCCGTAGACCTGAGCCTCGTCCCTGAGCGTGAGAAATTTCTCCTCCCAGGGAAGCAGAGTCTGGTCCACTATCACCACCCCGTCACCCGCGGGCGTGAGGTCCACACTGTCGTATGCGAAAAGATCGTCCAGCTGCACGGCCTTGTCCTCCCTCCCGTCAGAGCCTCGATATAAGCTCGGTGAATATCACGGTCATACGGTCGGCGGCGGCATCCGCTGCGCGTACCACGTCATCCCCGTTGTTCTCGAAGTCCTCGGCGTAGTCGTCATGAGCCTCGTTGGTGATGACGGACATACCGAAGACCGGTACGGAGCTGTGGCGGGCCACTATCACCTCGGGGATGGTGGACATGCCTATCGCGTCCGCTCCTATCAGACGGAAATACTTGTACTCCGAGGGAGTCTCGTAGCTCGGACCCGTACCGGCGAGATAGACGCCCTTCTTGAGCTCAATGCCCTTCTCCCGGCCTATCTCCTCGGCCAGGGCTATCAGCCTGGGGTCGTAGGGACGGGTCATGTCGGGGAAACGGGGGCCGAACTCATCGAGATTGGGGCCAATGAGGGGATTGGGCAGCTTGTTGATGTGGTCGCGGATAATCATGAGGTCGCCCACGTGAAAGTCAAAGTTCACTCCTCCGGCGGCGTTGGAGACGAAGAGGGCCTTGATGCCCAGGCGGACCATCACCCGCACGGGGAGGGTCACCTTGTCCATGGGATAGCCCTCGTAGTAGTGAAAGCGGCCCTGCATGGCCATGACGGTCTTCCCGCCGAGGGTTCCGACGATGAAATTGCCCTTGTGGCCGATGGCCGTGGACTTCACGAAGTGGGGCACGTCTGTATAGGGTATCGTGAGCTGAGCCTCTATCCTGTCCGCCAGCTTGCCCAGACCGCTGCCCAGGATGATGCCGACCTGAGGCTTCAGGCCTCCGAGGCGGCTTTCGAGGTACTGCGCAGCCTCCGTTATTGCTGTCATTCTATTATCCATATCATTTATGCGTTTATTTTTCTTAAAAATCTTGCAATCTCCTCTCTGGCCCGGGCAAGGACCTCCTCCTGTCCATCCACCCTGCCGCCCTGCATCAGGATGCGGCCGCCGCAGATGAGGGTATCGATGCAGGAGGAATTGGCCGAATAGATGAAATTGGCCTTAAAATTGTGTGCCGGGACGAAGAAGGGCGAATCCGTGTCCACCAGAATCAGGTCCGCGAGGGCTCCCTCCTCCACCCTTCCGGAATTCAGGCCAAGAGCGCGTGCACCGTTGACAGTACCTGCCGCAAGCAGCTCGTCCAACGGCAGGGCCGCCGGGTCCTTCCTCCACGCCTTCTGCGTCAGAGCGGCGGTCTTGAGGGCCTCGCGCAGATCCAGATTGTTAGACGAGCCTGCCCCGTCCGTACCCATGGTCACGTTCGCTCCGGCATCCCTCAGTTCATTGTACCTGAACCGGCAGCCTGAAGCCAGCTTGAGGTTGGAATTGATGTTGTGCACCACCGTAGTACCGGACTCCCCCAGCAGACGGACATCCTCGTCGCTGAGCCAGAGAGTGTGGGCTGCGGTCAGGTCGCGGCCGAGCAGCCCCATGTCCGCCAAGCGGCGGGTCGGGGAGATGCCGTAGCGGGCCCCGTGGTCCTCATTCTCAGACTGCGTCTCGGAGAGATGCGTATGCAGCAGAAGATTGTGGCTGTGGGCAAACTCAACGGCCCATAGCATATTGTCGTCACAGACCGTATAATGGGCGTGGATGGATACTCCGAAGTGTACATTGGGAGACCAGTTGCGGGACGCCTCGTACATGGCCCTGCATTCATCCCTCTGACGGCGCTGTTTTTCCGGATCACCGCCGTCAAGGAAGCAGTAGGTCAGATGAGCCCTCATTCCACTGTCCTCCACCGCACGGGCAGCCCGGTCAATCCGCCAGTACATATCGTTGAACACCGCAGTGCCAGTGCGGATCATCTCCAGACAGGCCAGCCTGGTGCCCCAGTAGACCAGATCGTCATCCAGGGCTGTCTCGGCCTTCCAGACCGCATCGAGCCAGGACTTCAGGGGCATGTCCTCGCAGATGCCGCGGAACAGGGTCATGCCGGCATGGGTGTGCATATTGACAAAGGCCGGCAGCACATTCATGCCGCGGCCGTCGAGTGTCCGGACACCGTCCCTGCACTGCGGTGCGGAACCTATGCCGGATATCACTCCTTTCTTTATATAAATATCGCAGGAACGGCCTTCAAGAAGGACATTCCGGATTAGAAGATCACGGTTCATAAAAAGCAAATATAGGAATAAGCGGCGGAAATACGGAATTTTTTGTAAAGAATTTAAAACTTTAAGAAACTGCGGCATTGTTAATTAAAATTATAAGCCGTTTGGATATTTTTAGTATATATTTCGTATATTTGCAGAATATATGTAGAAAATCTGGAGCAATGATAACAAAAGAGTTAATCACACCTAAGAGCATCGTGGTCGTCGGGGGTTCGGACGATGTCCACAAACCGGGTGGAGCCACCCTCAAGAATCTTCTGAACACTCACTATTCCGGAGAACTGTACGTCGTCAACCCCAAGTGCGACACAGCCCAGGGAGTCAAGTCCTACAGGGACATAGAGCTGCTTCCCTCCGTAGACTGCGCTATTCTCGCCATCCCGGCGAAGATGTGTCTGTCCACCGTCGAGACCCTCTGCAACAAGAAAGCCTGCAAGGCCATCATCATCCTCTCCGCAGGATTCAAGGAGGACAGCAAGGAGGGCGCTGAGTGGGAAAGAAAGATCACCGAAGTCTGCAACTCCACCAACACCGCGCTCATCGGCCCCAACTGCGTAGGAGTGATGACCCATCACTATATCGGAGCCTTCATCCAACCCGTGCCCAAGATCAATCCTCTGGGAGCCACCCTCATCTCCGGTTCCGGAGCCACCATCGTATTCATCCTTGAGGCCGCCATGCAGCTCGGCCTGCACTTCAGTCAGGTATTCTCAGTGGGCAACTGCGCCCAGATAGGAGTGGAGGACGCGCTCGAATACATGGACGAGAACTACGTGCACGGCAAGAGTTCCCCTGTAATCATGCTATACATCGAAAGCATGAACAATCCCGCCAAACTGGCCAGACATGCCCGTTCCCTGATAGCAAAAGGAGCCAAGATTGCCGCCATCAAGGCCGGATACAGCGAGGCTGGCAGCCGCGCCGCCTCATCCCACACCGGTGCCCTCGCATCCCCCGACAAGGCCGTCAGCGCGCTCTTCCGCAAGACCGGCATCATCAGGTGTTACAGCCGAAACGAGCTGGTAACCGTAGCGGCCGCCATGATGTGTCCCGAGCCCAAGGGACGCAAGGTCGGTATCGTCACCCATGCCGGCGGTCCTGCCGTCATGCAGACCGACATCCTCTCGTCCAACGGCATCGAGATACCCCGTCTCTCAGGCCCCAAGGCCGAGGAACTGCTCAAGAAGCTCTACATCGGCTCGTCCACGGCCAACCCGATAGACTTCCTGGCAACCGGCACCGCCGAGCAACTGGGCTATATCCTGGACGCCTGCGAGAACGACTTTGACGTGGATGCCATCACCATCATATTCGGCAATCCCGGACTGACGACAGTATACGATGTCTACGACCTCATCAACGAGAAAATCAAGACTTCCAGCAAACCCATCTACCCCGTCCTTCCCTCAGTGGTAAACGCCCATGACGAGATACAGGCCTTCCACGACAAGGGAGGCATCAGCTTCCCCGACGAAGTGGCCCTCGGCTCAGCCATAGTCAAGATAATGAACCGCCCCCGTCCTATCGAGGACAGCACCCTGCCTCCCGTGGACAAGAAGATGATCCGCGAGGTGATCGAGTCCAACGGCAACGGATACCTGGCTCCCGACCAAGTGCAGCTGCTGCTTGACGCCGCCGGCATCAACCGTTCCAGGGAGTATGTGGTAAGCGAGCTCGGTGACGCCCTCGAGGCCGCCAAGGAAATAAAATATCCCGTGGTGATGAAAGTTGTAGGCCCCATCCACAAGTCCGATGTAGGAGGAGTGTCGCTCAACATCACGGATGACACCACCCTGTCCTCCGAATTTTACCGCATGATGCGCATCAAGGATGCCACAGGGGTCCTGCTGCAGCCCATGCTCAGCGGCACCGAGGTGTTCGTAGGCGCCAAGAGGGAGGAGAAGTTCGGCCACCTGATCCTCTGCGGTCTGGGAGGCATCTATGTGGAGGCCCTCCACGACATCAACTACTCCCTCTCCCCTGTCTCGAAGATCGAGGCAGACGAGATGATTCACGGACTGAGAGCCATCAAGCTGCTTGAGGGAGTCCGCGGCAAGGAGGGGGTCAACCTGGTCCTCTTCAACGAAGTCATCCGCCGTGTGTCGGCCCTTTGCGCCGCAGCCCCGGAAATCTACGAGATGGACATCAACCCTCTGTTGGGCAACTCCAAGTCCATAACGGCAGTGGACGCCCGCATAAGGATAGAAAAAGCTGACGCAGCAAAATAACAGGAACTCCTGAGACAGCGATGGACAATCCCTTCAGAAAACTCAGAAACTGGTATTCAGAACAGACTCCCACCACCAAGGGATTCATCTGGATAGGGCTGCTGCTCATCATCGGCATCATCATCCGCTGGGACTATATCAGCAAGGAGGTGGTCGCTGCATTCGGATTTTTAAACTTCAACCAATAACAAACACTAATTTTATGGCAACACAAGGAGCTATTGTAGTAGACAAAGAAAGGTGCAAGGGTTGCGGCGTATGCGTCGTAAACTGCCCCACCGAAGCCATTGCCCTGTCCCACGAGGTCAACGGCAAGGGTTACAACTTCCTTTCTCTGGTCAATCCCGAGAAATGCATCGGCTGCGCCAACTGCGCGACCGTATGTCCTGATTCAGTTATTACTGTTTATCGTGTTAAAATCTAAATTTTGAGAATATGGCAGAAAAGATTCTTATGAAAGGTAACGAGGCCATCGCATACGGAGCCATCGACTGCGGCTGCGACGGATACTTCGGATACCCTATCACCCCTCAGTCCGAGGTGATGGAAACCCTGATGAAAGTACAGCCCTGGGAGACCACCGGCATGGTAGTGCTCCAGGCCGAGAGTGAAACATCATCCATCAACATGGTATACGGCGGTGCCTGCTGCGGAAAGAAGGTCATGACCTCCTCCTCCAGCCCCGGTATCAGCCTCATGTGCGAGGGACTCAGCTACATCGCCGGCGCCGAGCTGCCCTGCGTGGTAGTGAACGTAATGCGCGGCGGTCCGGGACTCGGAACCATCCAGCCCAGCCAGGGAGACTACTTCCAGGCAGTGAAGGGCGGCGGACACGGTGACTATCATCCCATCGTACTCGCTCCCGCATCGGCTCAGGACATGTACGACTTCGTAGGCGAGGCCTTCGAGCTCGCGTTCAAGTACCGCAACCCTGCCATGATTCTCGGCGACGGTGTCATCGGACAGATGATGGAGAAAGTGGAGCTGCGTCCCGCCAAGCCCCGCCGCACCGAGGAGGAGATCCGCGCCCTGTGCGATTCCTGGGCAACCATCGGCAACAAGGGCCGTCACGGCAACACCATCACATCCCTCGCCCTCGACCCTCAGGTACAGGAGAACTTCAACATCAAGCTCCAGAAGAAGTACGCCGAGATCGAGGCCAACGAGGTCCGCTACTCGACCTACATGACCGATGACGCCGAGTACCTCATCGTAGCATTCGGCTGTATGTCCCGTATCGGCGAGAAGGTAGTCGAGCTGGCACGCGAGGAAGGCATCAGGCTCGGCCTGCTGCGTCCCATCACCCTCTATCCCTTCCCCAAGAAGGAGATCGACGCCCTGGTACCCCAGCTCAAGAACATCCTCTCCCTCGAGCTCAACGCAGGCCAGATGGTGGAGGACATCAGACTCATCGTCAACGGACGCATACCCGTCAACTTCTACGGCCGTCAGGGCGGTATGATTCCTGACCCCGAGGAGATCCTGGAAGTCTTCAAAAAAACTATGTAACAAAAGGCAATCATGATGGATATTAACGAAATAATCAAACCTGAGAACAAGGTTTACGGGAAAACCCCCATACTCAAAGACAACATCCTCCATTACTGCCCCGGCTGCTCCCACGGTGTAGTCCACAAGATCATCGCCGAGGTCATCGAGGAGATGGGCATCCAGGACAAGACCATCGGTATCTCCCCTGTAGGATGCTCCGTATTCGCATACAACTATCTGGACATCGACTGGCAGCAGGCAGCCCACGGACGTGCTCCCGCCCTCGCCACAGCCACCAAGAGGCTGATGCCCGACAAATATGTCTTCACATACCAGGGTGACGGCGACCTCGCATCCATCGGTACAGCCGAGGTAATGCACGCCTGCAACCGCGGTGAGAACATCGTCATCATCTTCATCAACAACGCTATCTACGGTATGACCGGAGGCCAGATGGCCCCCACCACCCTCCTCGGACAGGTAACAGCCACCACTCCTTACGGACGTAAGGCTGAGCTCAACGGTTATCCCCTCAAGATCACCGAGCTCATCGCCCAGCTCGAAGGTACCTGCTACGTGACCCGTCAGTCCGTACAGAACCCCGCCGCAGTGCGCAAGACCAAGAAGGCCATCCGCAAGGCATTCGAGAACTCCATGATGAAGAAGGGAACCTCCTTCGTAGAGGTGGTCAGCACCTGCAACTCCGGTTGGAAGGTTACTCCCGTTCAGGCCAATAAGTGGATGGAGGAGAATATGTTCCCGTTCTACCCGCTCGGCGACATGAAAGACAGGTAATAATCGATTAAATATTTAGACAGAAATATGAAAGAAGAAATCATCATAGCAGGATTCGGAGGACAGGGAGTCCTCTCCATGGGCAAGATTCTGGCCTACTCCGGTATCATGCAGGATCAGGAAGTGGCATGGATGCCCTCCTACGGCCCTGAAATGCGAGGCGGTACCTGCAACGTGAGCGTCATCCTCAGCGACAAGAAGATCAGCTCTCCTATCCTGAGCAAGTTCGACACCGCCATCATCCTCAACCAGCAGTCCCTCGACAAGTTCGAGTCGCGCATCAAGCCCGGCGGACTGCTCGTCTATGACCCCAACGGCATCACCCACCACCCGACCCGTACCGACATCCAGATCTACAGGATCGACGCTGCCGACGAGGCCGCCAAGATGGGCAACGCCAAGGCCTACAACATGATCGTCCTCGGAGCCTTCCTGAAGGTTAAGCCCATCGTCAAGATGGAGAACGTGACAGCCGGACTGAAAAAGTCCCTTCCTCCCCGTCACCACAACCTCATCCCGATGAACGAGCAGGCCATCAAGGTCGGCATGGAAGCCGCCGTTAAGGTCCGCTAACCGCCCTCCCGCGCAAACATTGAAGAATCCGGCAGAGACACCGCTCTCCGCCGGATTTTTCATTTCTCACCGCGCTCTCTTTTGACCGAGTGCCTCAGTTTCAGCACCGCAAAATTCAGTTCTATCTCTGTCTCAGTCCCGCTGGTATGCAATTCCTCACCGAACAGGTCTGCCATGATGTCCCCGCTTTTCTGCATCAAAGACTTCTGCGCATACTTATCGGGATTTGCCGAAAGTTCACCGATTGTCCTCGACAGTTCCCTCAATTTTGCAAATGCTTCAATAATAGCGATTGTCGCCTGCACGGCCCGTTCTCCCTTCAAAATAGTGGCCAACATATACAAGCCTTTCTCTGTAAATGCCTTCGGCTGTACGGGTGAATATTTTAATCTTTCAAGGTGGTCAAAAATTTTGACCACCTCCTGCTTTTCACCAATATCAAGTTGCAGTAAATATCCTTCAGGAAATTTCTTAGGATTGTTTCTGACCGCCTGATTGATTTCTTTTGTTTCCACTCCGTAAATCTCCGCCACTGCGAAGTCCAGAATAACATCCTGTCCTCTCAGACTAATAATCTTGTCTTTCACCGACTGCTGTTCCAGTATTCCCATATCTTTTGATTTTACCGCAAATTTATCTCCTTTACTATATTATCTGGGAAAATTAAAACTTCACCACAACTTTTACATGTTTCTATATTTTATATTTTTTTAAATTTGCATAAAAACTATAGTTAGAACCATGATTATCAGATTTTCAACAGCGCTCACATGCTTTTTTTACATCAGCAGTTCCTTTGCCATTGGGAAGAAAATTGATGACAATATCAGAAATTATGCTGTCGAAATCATTCCTGAAACAGTGTGTACATTCCCTGACTCAGTCCTCAGCACGACGGCCTGGATGCTTGATGACAGATATGCCTTACTACACATGGATGACCGGAGATCGTTCTCGCTGACAGTTTACGATACTCAGACATTGACGCCGGTCTCAAGGTTTCTGCATTACGGCAACGGCCCTCAGGAAGTGCTGCATCCAAGGGTGAACATCGTAAATGGCAATGTACTGGTCAATGAGTTTCTGAAACCTGAAATGTATGTAATACCGTGCGCTGGAGCCATGAACGGAAATATTGAGATACAGGAACTGTCATACGGATTTACATCTGCCAGGACAATTCCTTTCGGGGATGGTTTCGTGGCCTTAAACCCCTACTGGTTCGAAAACAGGAAAATGAGAATCAGCAACGGAGAGCCGAAACTGTTCTTCTCCGACGGAGATCAGAAGCCATACGACGACAGCAAGCCTTGCTCGTACAACACAGTCCAGGGAGATCTGCTCTTCAGTTCCAGGGCAGGCAGGATAGCATATGTAGAGGACCAGTATCCTCTCATTGAAATTTATGACGCATCCGACCTTAGCCTGCTCCATTCTGTGAGCGGACCGGACAAATTCATGCCCGAATACAAAGTGTTCTACAACCAAATTATGTTCGCAGACATACCTCCTGCGGTTTCCTACCAGTCATGCTGCGCGAATGATGAATATATCTACCTGCTTTACAGCGGCATACCTGATGACAATACAGAAATCCGCAGGAGCAACGGCAGCATGACCTCATCAGTTCCCGATGCTGAGTCCAAAAATCTTCTCCTGCTTGTCCTGGACTGGGACGGCAATCTCATCAAGGCATTCAGACCTGCCGGCCTCACCTCATATTCAGAAATCAGCTGCAGTGCGGCTCCAGGTATCATATACGCCACCACTCTTGACAGCGATATGACGCGCCTCTCCATTCTGCGCTTCCGTCTCTTCTGATAGCAAGCTGACGGAACTCTCTCTCCGGACATCTCGCTCTATCGGCATCTTTCTTTTTCCACAACGGCAGTGTTTTCCGCGATTAGGTGCCGTTGTGGCACCACCGTCTATGCTGCACCCTGTCTATAGGTCCTCTGGGAGGCATTGCCCTTCTACCTCCTTTCCGCAACGGCAGGGAATCACGGGTTTTGCTGCCGTTGTGGTATCGGGGGTGATGTTTTTTTATAAATTTGCGCACACTTTAAAATTAAACGTATATGGCAACAGAAGATATCAAAGTAGGAATTTCCGCGACATCGACCACCAAGGTCTGCAAGGAGAACTGCGCCTCCCTCATGGGTTCGGGCGCACTGGACGTATTCGCAACACCGGCAGTAGTGGCCTACATGGAGATGGCCGCCTGCTATGCGGTCAACGGGCTGCTCGAAGAGGGACTCTCTACCGTAGGCACCAGGATTGACATCGCCCACATCAAGGCATCCCCCATAGGAGAGACCATCACCGCAACAGCCACACTCAAGGAGATCGACGGCCGCCGTCTGGTCTTCGACGTGACCGCCCGGGACTCCAAGGGCGAGATAGCGAACGGCACCCACGAGCGCTTCATCATCAAGGTGGACAAGTTTCTGGCCAAACTCCAATAATGGACAATAAGCCGGAAATCAAGCTCTTCGAGTCCATCCACGCCGGCTTCCCCTCCCCAGCGGAGGACATTCCCGGCACGGCCCTGGACATCAACAGGCTGGTCGTCAAGAACCCGGCCTCGACCTTCTTTGCCCGCGTCAGCGGAGACAGCATGGAGGGCGACGGCATCCGGGACGGGGACATCCTGGTCATCGACAAATCGGAGGAGCCGCGCGACGGAGCCATCGCCGTATGCTTCATCAACGGAGAATTTACCGTCAAGCGGCTCTCCATCCATGACGACGGAAGCGTCACCCTGCTGCCCTCCAACCCTAAATACCGGGCCATCACCATCCGCGAGGGTGACGACCTGACAGTCTGGGGGATAGTCCGGTACGTCATCAAGAAAGTCTGACGGCCATGTACGCCCTGGCCGACTGCAACAACTTCTTCGTCAGCTGCGAGCGGGTCTTCCGGCCCGACCTCGAAGGCAGGCCCGTAGTCGTACTCTCCAACAACGACGGCTGCGCCATAGCCCGCTCCAACGAAGCCAAGCGCCTCGGCATCAAGATGGGCCAGCCGATGTTCGAGTTCCGCCCCCTCATAGAGTCCGGAGCCGTTACCGTATTTTCCTCCAACTTCGCCCTCTACGGCGACATGTCCCGCCGCGTCCAGCAGACCCTCTCCCGCTTCGCCCCGGCCATCGAGGTCTACTCCATAGACGAGTCCTTCATCGACCTGACCGGCCTGAGTCCGGACACAGACTTCGACCTATGGGCCAAGACCGTATCAAGGGAATGCCGCCGCTGTACCGGAATCCCCGTAAGCGTAGGCGTCTCCCCCACCAAGACCCTGGCGAAGATAGCCTCGAAGCTCTGCAAACAATACCCGGCCACAAGAGGCGGATGCTGGATGCACCGGCAGCAGGATGTAGAGAAGGTCCTGAAAAAATTCCCGATAGAGGACATCTGGGGCATCGGCCGCCGCTACACCAAGCGGTTCAAGGGCTACTTCGGGATGAGCACCGCCTGGGACTTCTACACCCGGGACGAGTCATGGGTCAATGCCGAGATGGGCATCGGCGGAGTCAGGACATGGCAGGAACTCCACGGCATACCCTGCATCAGCTTCGAGGACACCGCCCAGGCGAAAAAACAGATAATGATCTCCAGGACATTCGCCAAGGAGATTACAGACCTGGACGAACTCTCCGCCCAGGTATCCATGTTCTGCTCCATGGCCGTGGAAAAACTGCGGAAACAGAATTCCTGCTGCGGCAACGTCACCGTATTCATCATGACCAACCGCTTCCACCGCGACAGCGGGCGCGAACAGTTCGAAAGCCGCATCGTCCAATTTCCCACAGAGACCGACAGCACTCTGGAAATCAATACTGCCGTCATGCGCACCACACGGGAAATGTACAGGGAGGGATACGGCTACAAACGGGCAGGAGTCATGCTGGGAGACATCATCCCCGCAGGCAAGGTCCAGCTCTCCTTCTTCGACAGCGTGGACCGCGAGCGGCACTCCCGCCTGATGAGCGTCATGGACAGTATCAACCGGAAGGAAGGACGCAACACCATAGGAGTAGCCTCCCAGTCCCTGGAGGGTATAAAAATGAACAGGGAGCACCTGTCTCCCTGTTACACTACTGACTGGAACGATATTATCACCGTACACTGTTGATCCACGAATCCTCCGCCGGGTCGGTAGGATAGGAAGTGTCTCCGAATACAGTGTAGAATCTCTGATTGTGATAGCTCATCCCGTTGTGGACACTGTCTCCTGTATCCACATTGACAAGATAAAAACTCACGTTGCCGTGAAATACATCGTGCAGGACACCGGTCGGCGTACGGGAGTACGTATAAGTACCTGTGTACAGCATCGAGTCCCGCAGAGCGCTGCCTTCCTCCGCAGGATACGAGAAAATCATCCGCATATCCCCCGTCTCGAAAGTAGATCCGTCTTCATACTCCTCCATGAAGCAGTCCCCCGACAGGCCGAAGAACATGTCTAGAACCTCTCCCCTGGCCTGATTGGTACCGGTCCAGGCCGTTCCGGAAAGAATCTCCGGAGGGCCGTCCCCCCTCCACGACGAGGCGCAGGAGGAGAGCAGGAACAGAAAGACCGGCAGCAATGCGGACACTCTCACGGCCGGAAACTTATTTGGCGAAGGCCACCGAACGGGTCTCGCGGATGACTGTAATCTTGACCTGACCGGGATAGACCATCTCATTCTGAATCTTCCTGGCTATCTCGTTGGAAAGCATCTCCGACTCGGCATCGGACACCTGGTCCGCACCTACGATGACTCTCAGCTCACGGCCGGCCTGTATGGCGTAGGTCTTGGTCACGCCGGGATAGGACAGGGCTATGGCCTCCATATCCTTCAGCCTCTTGATATATGACTCGATGACTTCGCGGCGGGCACCGGGACGGGCACCGGAAATAGCGTCTCCGACCAGTACGATGGGAGAGATGAGCGAGAGCATCTCCACCTCCTCGTGATGCGCTCCGATAGCGTTGCACACCTCGGGTTTCTCCTTATACTTTTCAGCGAGTTTCATACCCAGGATAGCGTGGGGCAGCTCAGAGTCCTCCTCGGACACCTTGCCGATGTCATGCAGCAGACCTGCACGCTTGGCCAGCTTGGGATTGAGTCCCAGCTCGGCAGCCATGGTGGCGCAGATATTGGCCACCTCGCGGGAGTGCTGCAGCAGATTCTGTCCATAAGACGAGCGGTACTTCATCCTGCCGACCAGCTTGACCAGCTCGGCATGCAGTCCGTGAATGCCCAGGTCGATGCAGGTACGCTTTCCTGTCTCCATGATCTCATCGTCCAGCTGCTTGCGAACCTTCTCCACCACCTCCTCGATACGGGCAGGATGGATACGGCCGTCGGTCACCAGCTGATGCAGGGCGAGACGTGCCACCTCCCTGCGCACGGGATCGAAGGCCGAGAGGAGAATGGCCTCGGGAGTATCGTCCACCACAATCTCGACCCCGGTGGCAGCCTCCAGAGCACGGATATTGCGGCCCTCACGTCCGATGATACGTCCCTTCATCTCATCGTTCTCGATGTTGAAGACAGTGACCGCATTCTCGATGGCAGTCTCGGGCGCAATGCGCTGGATAGTATTGATGACAATCCTCTTGGCTTCCTTGCTGGCATTCATGCGGGCTTCGTCCATCACGTCGTTGATATAGGACATAGCCTGAGTCTTGGCTTCCTCCTTCATGGTCTCTATCAGCATGTCCTTCGCCTCCGCGGCAGACATGCCTGCGATGCTCTCTATTTTCTCGACAGCCTCCTTGTGCAGCTTGTCGTACTCCTCGGCCTTGCGGTTAAGCACATCGGTCTGGGCTTTGAGGTTTTCCCGGACAGTCTCGTTCTCAGCCTGCCTGCGCTGAAGTTCGGAAAACTGCTGTTTCATCTGCATTTCTCTCTGCTTCAGCTTGTTCTCTGTCTGCTGAATCTGCTGATTCTTTTCGTTGATATAACGTTCGTGCTCACCCTTGAGCTGGAGGAACTTCTCCTTCGCCTGGAAGATTTTTTCTTTCTTGATGTTCTCTCCTTCGATTTCGGCGTCTTTTATGATCTTGTCCGCCTGCTTCCTGCGAGCTGCGTTCACGACCAGAACCGTCGCAACCACAGCCACTACGGCTACGGCGACCATTAAGATAACTGCTAGAATAATGTTCATCATATCGTGTCTGTTTATATATTGAGTTTAAATTATCCCAATCATATAAAGAACTGCAACATGAAGATATAAGAAAAAAGCCGTTAGAACACTGTTTATCAAAAAACCTAAAAATATAGGATTTGAGCTCCGATTACGGACTCAGACTTCCAACGTCCGGTAAAAACCGAATCCCCTTGCGGGTCACCCAGGCCTGTCTTCATCCATCGAGTTGGCTCAGTATTGTTAAAAATGTTGATTTTCGCAAAGAGCGATCTAACGGCTAACAAGCTATTTTACATCATTTTCAATGTACTCGTCCAACTGTCTGTCCAGCTGCTGAATATCTTTTATCATCCGCCCCGGCACATCCTCCATCCTCATCTTCTCGAGCAACACCGCGAACTGTATCAGCACTACTGTGAGTGCCTCCTGATTATCCCTCATGCTGTGTCTCTGCTTGAGCTCGGCGAGCTTGTCAGATATATTCTTCACGGCATTGCGCATCATGCTCTCCTCATCCGGAGACACCCTGTAGGTGAACTTCCGGTCCAATATCGTAAAATTGCACAAAAACTTTCCGTCGTCCATATCAGTCGTTCAGCAATGTGATACATTTGTCTATCTCCCGCACCAGTCTGGCGATATTCTGCCTTGCTTCTTTCACATCAGCCGCCGAGGCCTCGAAGGCTCCGGCCACCTGCAGTCTGTCTATCTTCTGTTCTAGTTCCTTAATCTTTTCGTTACTGTTGTCCAAATTCTGTCTGCAGACCTCTATCTCAGCATCTTTCTGCCCCAGAGCCTCTGCCAGTTCCCTGTTCCTGACAAGGAGTGTCTCGTACCTGGAAATCAGAAGCTCTATTTTCTTTTTATGAGCATCGAGTACTATCTTGTAACTTTCGTCCATAAATAAAAGCGTGCAGCGGGCACAAAGTTACAAAAATTATTCAATAAAACGCCATGTCCCCGTTTTTTTCGAGCGGGCAATTTCACGCGGATCTATATTTCCCTGATTTTCAATAAAATCACGCAGCATCATGCGTATTTCAGGATGTATCTCCACTATGCGTGATGCCATTTCCTCCCTGTCCAGTCCTGCCTCGGCGAGCAGTCCTCCGGCCCCGCTGGCCCTGTAGGAGGTCATGGCTACGCGATACCTGCGCGTAAGGACGAACGGCTTCCCGTCCCACATCGAAATGATACTGATGCGCGACCCTTTATCCGCATAAGGGTCCACGGTATATATCAGTCCTCCCGCAGAATCGTAGTTGTAGAGGTAATCCGAGCCGGTAATACGCTTGTCGTATGCCCCTTCGAGGTAATCGAGCACTTCCTGTCCGGTCATCTCCACGACATAGAGCAGGTTCTCGAAACGGTAGAGGGTAAACAGGTCGTTGAATCTCAAGTCTCCGGCCGGCATCACGCCCTCCGACACCAGCGGGGCTGTGAACGAAATCTCCACCCCGGGACACGACAGCTGCACGTAATGTATCAGCGCAAGATAATCCGAACGGCGGTCCGGTTTCCAGCTCAGATCCAGAGGAGACGCCAGCCTGCCTATCACCCTGTTGGAAAAGTCGTAGACAGTCTGCCAGTCATCCCGGAACTCCTCCATGTAGCGCTCCGAGGGCTCCAGATGCGATACATCCGCCACGGACGGGGTGATGTCGACCGACACTGTCCTGCCGCCTCTCCTGACTGCCGTGATGCTCAGACGGGAGACAGCCTCCGCCCTGGAACCGGACTCGACCACGCAGACGCTGTCCCCGTCTGCCCCCGCGACCTTGACAGCCGCACGCTTGTGGTCATGCGAGGATATCACCGCATCGATACCGGGAACATGGGCCGCCAGATACAGCGCATTGTTCTCAAGGCCCGGCACATCCACCTCTCCCAGCCCGCAGTGCACCGCCAGTATCACCACATCCGGCTTCTCCCGCCGCCTCACCTCAGTGACAAGCCGGGCAGCCATCGAGTCCACCGGCACAAAATCCAGTCCCTCATACTTGTCAGGGGATATCCACGACTTTACATTGGGATTGGTAAAGCCTACCACCGCCACGCGCAGCCCTCCCCGCTCTATCACCGCATACCTGTCGAAATAGGCCTCGCGGTCCGCAAGCCTCACGGCATTGGCCGCAAGATACGGACAGTCCAGCTCTTCCGCAATACGGTCATACACCGAATGTCCGGCCTCCAGGTCGTGATTTCCCACCACCACGGCGTCATAATCCATGAAGTTGAAAATACGGCTCACCAGGTGGCCCTTCCCGGCTGAGTCCACATAATTGAAATAATAGACCGCATTGTCCCCCTGCAGATGGTCTCCGCAGTCGAGCAGTATCACCCGATCTCCGCCGACAGCTCCGCGGAGGCTGTCGACATAGGCGCAGACAGATGCCAGGGAAGAGCGCTCGGGGGCATCCTCAGTATACCCCCGAGGGAAAAGAGCGCCGTGGGTATCATTGGTAGCGGCTATCTCCACGCGCACCGTCTCCTCCTCCCCGCAAGAGACGGGCAGCAGGCACAAAACGGCCGCGAACAGTGATAAAATGATGTTTCTGTCCATAATATTAAATAAGTAAAAAATTATCCGCATCCATCCACGCCGGGAACTTCTCCCTGAACCGGTGCAGCTCCTTGATATCCAGCGACGCACTCAGGAATCCTCCGTCAGGACCGGTCCCGCCGTCAGGACAGAAGTCCCCTACGGGATGTCCCTTGTAGTCGACAATCATGGACCCTCCGCTATAGCTCCCCTCCGGACTCTCTCCCGTCCTGTTGCAGAAGACGAACCAGCACTGGTTCTCCACCGCCCTCGCACGGGCCAGTACCGAGGCCGCCTCCATGCGGGAAGACGGCCACGACGCCACATTGAGCATCAGGTCGTAGTCATTGCCGGCAGTACGGCGGCTCCACACCGGAAAACGCAGGTCGTAGCACACGTTCAGCCCTATCCTCCATCCGAGATACTCTGTCACTGTATGCGAATCTCCCGGAGCGAACACTTCATTCTCCCCGCTCATACGGAACAAATGCCGCTTGTCATAGATTCCGGTCCTCCCGTCGGGACAGACGAAATACATACGGTTGAACACCTTTCCCGAGACAGCGGTCGGAACAGAGCCCGTTACCGCCGCACCGGAGGACGCTGCCAGGGCGCGCATCCACCGCAGGGTGGGTCCGTCTTCCTCCTCAGCCAGGGCAGTGTTGGAAGTAAAACCGACAGCAAAGAACTCGGGCAGGACTATCAGGTCCGGACGCACGCCCTCACGGCACCTGTCCAGATAGCCGCTGATAAAGCCGTCCAAACGGCTCATGTTCCTGTCCGGAGACTCCCAGATCACCCCGCACTGGCATACGGTTACATTGAGGAGATCCTTCATAGTGCGGGAGATTTTCTGAATATGCGGTCTACAATCAGCGCTATAGCTCCGTCACCCGTTACATTGCAGGCCGTACCGAAGCTGTCCATGGCGATATACAGTGCAATCATGAGTCCCTGCATGTCCTCGTCGAACCCCAGAATGGAGCCTATGATGCCGACAGAGGCCATGATCGCGCCTCCAGGCACTCCCGGCGCAGCCACCATCGCTATGCCCAGCATGAAGATAAACTCTGTATAGGTTCCTATATCAGCAGGCATGCCGGTCATATACGCGATGGCCAGGGTGCAGGCCACTATTTTCAGGGTGCTTCCGGAAAGATGGATGGTGCCGCAGAGTGGTATCACGAAGTCGGCCACCTCGGCCCTCACCCCGTTCTTCTTGGCCTGGGCCAGAGTCACTGGGATAGTGGCGGCAGAGGACTGGGTGCCCAGGGCCGTCATATAGGCCGGAAGCATATTCCTGAGACTGCGCAGAGGATTCTTCCCCGCCACGGCTCCTGCTATGCAGAACTGCAGCAGGAGCAGGACCACATGAAGTATGAAAATCACGAGTATTACCTTTATGAAAAGCCCCACAATCGTCATCACCGTACCCTCGGCACCCATTTTGAGGAAAATACCGAAAATATAAAGAGGCAGCAGCGGGATGATGACCCGCCTGATTACCAACATGATCACCTCCCTGAACTCGCCCAACACCGTGCGGAAGGCACTGCCCTTGACCGAAGCCAGGGCCAGTCCGAGGACAAACGAGAGAATCAGGGCCGACATCACGCCGAAGAGCGGCGGCATGTCTATGACGAAGTACGGCTCCAGGCTCTGGGCAGCGGCAAGGGTCTCATCGGAGGAAAACGAGCCGCGCTCCAGAATCCGCGGATAGACCAGGCTGCATACCCCGTAGGAGAAATAGCCGGACAGCACTGTGGAGCAATAAGCCAGCAGGGCAGTCACTCCAAGCATACGGCCTGCCCCGCGGCCCAGCTCCGCTATGCCCGGCGCCACGAGTCCGAGGATGAGCAGTGGAATGATGAAGTTGAGAAAGTTGCCGAAGAGTGAGTTTACGGTCACAAATACGCGGACAAGCGCCTCAGGGAAGAAATAGGAGCAGCCTATGCCCAGCAGAATCGCAATCACAATCTTCAGCAGTAGCGATATTTTGATACGTTTCATATATTTTACAATGTGGATTCAGGAATTTTGGCCGAAGATACTAATATTTTTTTATCTTTGTAGGGATGTAATCAAAATGTACGATGGAACACCGCAAGATAGTAATCATACCTACTTACAACGAAAAGGAGAACATTGAGAAGATGATACGCAAAGTCCGCTCTCTGGACGGAGACTTCCACATACTGGTGGTCGACGACGGGTCTCCGGACGGCACGGGAGCCATAGTCAAGGGACTGCAGGCCTCATTCCCGGATTCGCTCTTCATCATCGAGCGCTCCGGCAAGCAGGGCCTCGGCACAGCCTACAAGGCCGGCTTCCGCTGGTGCCTCGACCACGGCTACGACTACATCTTCGAGATGGACGCCGACTTCTCCCATAACCCGGACGACCTCATCCGTCTCTACAACGCCTGCGCACAGGACGGTGCCGACCTCTCAATCGGTTCCCGCTACGTCAAGGGCATCGCCGTGCGCGACTGGCCCCTGAGCCGCATCCTCATCTCCTACGGCGCCTCATTCTACGTGAGGTCGGTGCTCGGCATGCGGGTCTACGACTCCACGGCCGGGTTTGTCTGCTACAGCAGCAAGGTTCTCAGGACCATCGATCTGGACAGGATAGAGATGAAAGGCTACGGATTCCAGATCGAGATGAAGTACAATGCCTGGAAGCTCGGATTCAAGATCACCGAGGTCCCCATCATCTTCACTGACCGCAAGGAAGGAAAGTCCAAAATGAGCAGTTCCATATTCGGAGAGGCGTTCCGCGGAGTCATCGCACTCCGGTTCAGAAAAATAACCCCCGCACCTGAAACAGACAGAAGGTCATGACACCAGGATCGGTACTCATCAGGGACATACACATAGTCAACGAAGGACACACCATAGAAGGCAGTGTCCTGATACGGAATGGTCTCATATCCAAAGTAATGATACACCGGGAATCCGGATACGATACGGCTGTGCGGGATGCCGCGCTGTCCGCAGAAGAGATCATCGACGGAGGTCAGGATGCTCTTCTCCTCCCGGGCGTCATCGATGACCAGGTGCATTTCCGCGAGCCGGGTGCCACCGCCAAGGGAAGCATCGCATCCGAGAGTGCGGCAGCAGTCCTGGGAGGCACCACCTCATTTATGGACATGCCCAACAACACCCCTCCGGCCACCACCCTCTCCGCCCTCGAGGAGAAATACACCACCGCTGCCAGGGACTCCCTCGCCAACTACTCTTTCTATATAGGAGCCACCAATGACAATATAGAAGAACTGCGCAGCACCGATCCAAGCCGCATCTGCGGCATCAAGGTATTCATGGGTTCCTCCACCGGAAACATGCTCGTAGACTCGCAGGAAACTCTCGAAAAGATATTCTCGCTTAAAGACAGAATCATAGCTGTCCACTGCGAGGACGAGGCCACAATACGTAGCAACCTGGCAGCCGCCCGCACCCGATACGGCGACGACAGCATCCCTTTCAGCGCCCATCCCATGATACGCAGCCGCGAGGCCTGCATCCTCTCATCCTCCAAGGCCGTAGAAATGGCCGAAAGACACGGTACCAGACTGCACATCCTTCACGTCAGCACGTCAGACGAGCTGGACATGGTATCTGAGGCCCGTAAGACACACCCAGGCATAAGCGCCGAAGTATGCGTACACTACATGTGGTTCGACGAGAGAGACTATGACCGCTGCGGTTCCCGGATCAAGTGCAACCCCGCCATAAAGACCGCTGCAGACCGGGAGGCCATCACCGCAGCAGTCCGCGATGGCCGGGTACAGGCTGTCGCCACCGATCACGCACCCCACCTGTACCCCGAAAAAATGCAGGACTACCTGCACGCCCCCTCCGGTCTGCCTACCGTACAGCACTCCCTGGTGATGATGCTCCAGCTCGCTGACCGCGGCTGCTTCCCCATAGAGCAGGTTGTCAGGATGATGTCCCACTCTCCGGCCGACCTGTTCCGCATAGACAGACGCGGCTACATCCGCGAAGGATACTGGGCGGACCTGGTCATGGTACGCCGACGCAGATGGACCGTATCCAAGGACAACATCGCCTACCGCTGCGGTTGGTCTCCTCTCGAAGGAGTGAGCTTCGACTGGGCCGTCACCGACACCTTCGTCAACGGAGCGCATACAGTAAAAGACGGACGGCTCACCCAGGAGCGCCGCCCGTCCCGCCTGCTTTTCCGCCGACTTCAATAGCAATTTCTGTTTCCAGTACTTAAGAGCCGCTGTGTGATCATGCATGTACCAACACGCAGCTCAGGGATGTACCGTCATCAAATGTCATGGTGACCTCTACCTTCACATTCTCTGACGACGGCTTCTCCGAAAATCTCAACATCGCCACTGTCGCATCCAGACCACGGTACGTATCCGGAAACAGATTATCGGGATCATGCTCCCCGCTATAGAAAAATGTCCTGGACCATGGCAACGGATAAGCCAACGGTACATCCTGCAGCTCAGACACACGGATATCCCAGTAAAAAACACTTCCTACACCAGGCAAGCCGTTCCGGTTAATCATGTCATATAACTCATCTCCAGTCTGTCCCGGCACTACGTCGCAGGCTCTGGCGGAGTCTTCATATCCGTTGACATATAGATTCGGATACTTGACATATCCCCTGCTGATATAAGGATAATACGAACAGTAGCTGACGTAGGCTATGTCATCCAGACAGGAGCCGGCCGGATAATTGGCATTATAATCGTCTATGGCAGTAAGCGTCACATCCGTTATAACTTTGCCTAAGGCAGGCACAGATGTCCAGAACCTCCCGCAAAAAGCCGTGTCTGAATATTTGCTCATCATAACAGTGTCGTCTCCAGGGATATAATTAAGACAGACAAGACGAACAAAATATTCGTACTTGGAATAAGGATAGGCGGGGTCATCCTCATCAAGGACTCCCGGATCCACTTTAAGGGTATCGGGCATGAAATAATGTGTTATAAAATTCTGCCTCTCCACGCCGACTCCCGGCACAGGTGCTTCTGACTTTTGGCACGACATCAGGAAGACAGACAGCACAAAACTGAAAATTGTGTATAACAAATCCTTTTTCATAATTATTATTTAATATTTGTTATTATTCTAAGAAGTTGTTTAAATTTATTTATAATTAATTGTAAATCAGTAGGTTAATCGGAATATTTTTCGTAACTTTAAGGTTGTCAAGACATTAATGTTATGCACAAATACCCAACCAACCTGACTGATAAACAGTGGCAAGTTATAAAAAATATGCTGGACCCCAAAGAAAGATTCAGAAAATATTCGCTGCGTTCAGTTTTTGACGGCATCCTGTACATCGTGAAGACCGGCGTGCAGTGGAGAATGCTTCCCTCGGATTTCGCTCCGTGGCAGACAGTGTATTACTATTTCAGCAAGTGGAAGAACGAGGGCTTGCTTGAAGAGATCTTCGACACCCTCCGCGGCATAGTGCGACGTCTTTCGGGCCGGACCGAGAGTCCCAGCCTTGGAATCATAGATTCAAGGAGTGTCAAGACCTCCCATCACATTGACGGTCAGAGGGGGATAGACGGCAACAAAAAGATAAAGGGAAGGAAGGAGCACATAGTGGTTGACACCCTGGGGCTGCCCATGTCAATTAGAGTCCATCCGGCTAACGTCCATGACAGTGTCGGAGCGGAAGATGTGTTCGAATCCATGAGATACAAATTCCCCGGACTGAAACGGATTCTGGCGGACGGAGGCTACAGAGGCGAGGCAGTCAGGAACACGGTCAAGAGACTGCTGCGTTGTGACCTGGATGTCGTACTCAGGTCTGACAAACAGACGGACAGATTTCTTCCCATGCCAAAAAGATGGATTGTCGAGCGCACTTTCTCCTGGCTTGAAAACTTCAGGAGACTGACCATTGATTATGAATACAGGGCTGACACGCACGAAGCCATGCTGCATATCGCTGCCATAAAATTATTTTTGAATAAATTTTAAACAGCTTCTTACATTCTTTCAAGTTAAAAGTGTGATTATCCGCAAAATTTATCAGTAGCTCTATTTACACCGCCAGCAGTCCTCCAAAGTGCATACCTTCGCATAGACTGCACTTAGGAGCACTTTGCGGATAATCATTTAACTGATTCTCCCCACATTTCGGTACACCTGCGAAGAGGCAGATATCTTCGGTCAACTCCAGTGTTTCTATGTCTTTCAGGCTCTCTATAAACCGAACAGATAGAACACTGAACCGATCAGTATGGCGAAAACAGCATTGACGACCTTGGCCACCAAGAAGCTGCGGGTGCTGGAAGCCAGCAGGGGCAGGGAAGTGTGGCCGTCCTGCGACATGGAGCTGGTGAGCAGAACCGAGAACGGGACATAGCCACCGGCAAAGAGGGAGATAAAGACCATGTGCGGACCGGACTCCGGTATCATGCCGATCAGAGCTGCCAGAATCAGAAGGTAATATGTATTGTCCCGCAGCCAGTTGCCCATATCCACATAGTGCATGCCTACCGTTATGACCGCCAGTGCCCCGGCTGTCCACAGGAATGTCCTGACCGCATGCCTGCACACTACATGACGCCACAGATGTTCCTTCACAAAATGCTCCGAAGAAGCGGCCACCTGCAGGGCAACGAAAATACTCAGGACGGCGAACAGGATGTTCATCCACCTCTCGTTCAGAAAACTGAGAGACACTCCTGACACCGGAGCGCCCCCGTCTCCGGGATGCTCATGCTCCAGCAGGCCGGTGAATACCGCAACGGCAAACAGGAGGATGGCGGCTATCAGCACCAGCCTCTCCCAACCGGCACTGCGCATGCCCCGGTAGGAGGAAAGACGGAATATCCTGGGGAACTCCCCTTTGTTGGAATCATGTATCTCAAAACCCGGATCACAGCTCACGCGGACAGGATGCCTGCGGAATACCGCATCGGTAACAAGTCCGCAGACGAAAGCCAGTACGGCCAGCACCGCGAACAGCACGAGTGCCTGCCTTGGAATCATGGCCAGCATTACGAACGACTCGTCACCGGAAGAGGCTATCATCGCTGCTACCAGTGCTCCCATGCTTATGATGCCGTGAGAGTACAGCGACACGGCCGCAAAACCGCCTATGCATCCTGGAATCAGGCCGAGAAGGGCTCCGGCCGCCACCTGACGCACAGGCGAGCCGCTCAGCCTGCCGAACCAGCGTCCGGCGGAGGCCACATTGACATACTCGATCATGATCATCATCACCATCACCAGGGAGGTGATGAACCAGGCATTGAGCACTACATCCTTGACGATATGCCAGAACATCCGTTACCTGCTGTAGAGTTTGAGAAGCTCGCCTGCGGCAGAGAAGGAGTCTATCTTACCGTCCAGCACCGCCCTCTCGTAATCCGGAAGCGCAGCGGCAACGGCCTTGTCCTCGTAGAACATGTCGCGGAGGGAGTTGTTGATTGTCTCGTACATCCAGTAGCGGTCCTGCTCCAGGCGTCTCTTCCAGTAGTAGCCGTTGCCCTTGACCAGTCTGAAGTACTTCTCCATCATGGCCCAGATGTCATCCAGACCGGTCTTCTCCACCGATGAGGCGGTAAGGGCGGTGGGAGCCCAGCCTGACTCCGTGGGAGGGAAAAGATGCAGGGCGTTGGAATAGAGGGCACGGGCCATGTTGGCCTTGTCGATGTTGTTGCCGTCGGCCTTGTTCACGGTAATCAGGTCGGACATCTCCATAACACCCCGCTTGATACCCTGGAGGTCGTCTCCCGCACCGGAAATCAGAATCAGCAGGAAAAAGTCGCTCATGGAGTGCACCGCCGTCTCGGACTGCCCTACTCCCACGGTCTCTATGAATACCACGTCGTAGCCGGCTGCCTCGCACAGCAGGATGGTCTCACGGGTCTTTCGGGCCACTCCTCCGAGAGAGCCTGCGGACGGACTGGGACGGATAAAGGCCATGGGATTGTTGCAGAGGGTCTCCATGCGGGTCTTGTCTCCGAGGATGCTGCCCTTGGTCTTCTCACTGCTGGGATCGATGGCCAGGACAGCCAGACGGTGGCCCTTGGCCGTGACCAGATTGCCGAAAGCCTCGATGAAAGTACTCTTGCCGGCCCCGGGCACTCCGGTAATGCCTATACGCATGGACTCCTTGCGCTTGGAATGCTCCAGGCAGCGCACTATCAGCTCGTGCGCCATGTCGCGGTGCTCCGGCAGGGAACTCTCGACCAGAGTGATGGCCTGACTGAGTATGATGGTGTTGCCCTCCAGGATTCCTTTCATGTAGTCATCCACGGTCATGGAAGCGCGCCTGCGCCGGACCATATTGCCGAGATAGGGATTCACTATAGGGGGCTGCTCCACCCCGTCGTTCATCACCAGGGCCGAGTCGTCATGACGGTACTCGTCGAAAAAGTCTCCTTGTCTGTCTGATTTATTGTTCATGGCTTGATTCTATTTACTTTACCGTGTATATTAAAAACAGATTGATGATAGGACGCGTGGGAGAGTTGGTGATGAGAGTCAGGATATTGAGCACCTCACCGCTCTGCCCGCGGGTATCGGCCTTGACACGCAGGGTACCTTTCTCCCCGAAAGGCACCGGAGAGGGAATCTCCACGCTCACCCCGCTCTCGCTGGCATCCGCCTTGTATATCCTGAAATCGGCCTTGCCGATGTTCTTGACCGTGAACTCGCCGCTGAGCACACTACCCTCCTCCACCACGCCCAGCTCCAGGGACGATGTCTCGAACTGCGGCAGCGCTCCCGCCCTCTTCTGGTTCTCAGTCAAGGATGTGAAATTCTCCTTGATGAGGGCCTCCACCGTCAGGACCTTCTCATATCTCCTGCCGTCAACCACAGCCGAGAAAGTAAATGGAGTCTTTCCCCATTTTTCTCCGTCCGTGAGACGGGTGTCTATCATGCAGGTTATCCTGACCTTAGACTTGGCCGGAATGACAGTGCCGGACATGGATACGGTCAGACCGGGAGTCATGTCGGTGAACCGGACCCCGACATCCCTGCCGGAGGTATTGGCCACCTCCACCTCGATACTGCGGGCAAGTCCCTGCTCTATCTGTCCCAGGGACACCGACGCCTCGCGGAACCCAAGAGGGCCGGCAGCTATCGGGAAAAGCTCCGACAGGCCCTTTTTCCTGTCATGCACCACTCCGCGCAGCTTGAGCACCACAGGTTTGCTCAGCCCCGAGACATAGACTGTAACAGACTTGCTGAAAGGATAGGGCCCCTGGTCATTGGAGAAGACCACTTTTATCTCACCGGTCTCTCCCGGACGTACCGGAGCCTCGGTCCAGGCAGGCTCGGTGCAGCCGCAGGAAGTGACCACCCGGTGAATCACCACCGGCCTGTCACTCACATTCTTCATCTTGAACACGCAGGTCTGGGGACCGTCGGAGAGCATTATGTCCCCGAAATCATGGACTGTCCTGTCAAACGACACCGTATGCTCGAAAACATTCTGCGCACGCATCGGGACATTCCCGGCAATACTCACGCACAGCAAAAGCATCACACTGAGAATCAATCTATTCATTCTACTTCGGCTAAGGGTTTTATGTTTTGACAGCACAAAGATAATCTTTTCAGAAAAAATTGACTATATTTGCCGAATATTTTAACAACACAACTACATTATTTATGGCACACAAAATTGATCCTGATGCTTGCGTAGCATGCGGCTCCTGCATTGACGAATGTCCTCTTGGAGCAATCTCCGCCGGAGATGTTTATTCGATTGATCCTGATACTTGCGCCGATTGCGGTACATGTGTTGACGCTTGTCCCAACGGAGCCATCTCACCGGCATAACCTTTTAAACAAAGATAAAAAAGAAGGGACCTCATTCCGGAGGCCCCTTTTTTATTTGTAATAAAGCGTACGCTTTATTCTCCGTTCATGGAGATGAGGAACTCCTCATTGCTCCTCGTCCCCTCCATCCTCTTCTTGAGGAACTCCATCGCCTCTACACTGGTCATGTCGGCCAGGAAGTTGCGGAGAACCCAGAGACGGTTGATCTTGTCCTTGTCCAGAAGCAGGTCATCGCGGCGGGTGCTGCTGAGAGTCACGTCCACCGCCGGGAATATCCTCTTGTTGGCCAGCTTGCGGTCAAGCTGAAGCTCCATGTTGCCGGTACCCTTGAACTCCTCGAAGATCACATCGTCCATCTTGGAGCCGGTGTCTGTCAGTGCTGTGGCCAGTATGGTGAGGGAGCCTCCGTTCTCAATGTTGCGGGCAGCTCCGAAGAAACGCTTGGGCTTATGCAGGGCGTTGGCGTCCACACCGCCTGAGAGCACCTTGCCGGATGCCGGCTGCACCGTATTGAACGCCCTGGCCAGACGGGTGATGGAATCAAGGAAGATGACCACGTCATGACCGCACTCCACCAGACGCTTGGCCTTTTCAAGAACGATACTTGCCACCTTGACATGCCTCTCCGCAGGCTCGTCGAAAGTGGAGGCCACAACCTCCGCCTTGACGCTGCGGGCCATGTCGGTCACTTCCTCGGGACGCTCGTCGATGAGGAGGACGATCATGTACACCTCGGGGTGATTGTCTGCGATAGCATTGGCTATATTCTTGAGCAGTATGGTCTTACCTGTCTTAGGCTGAGCTACTATGAGTCCCCTCTGTCCCTTTCCTATCGGAGTGAAAAGGTCTACTACACGGCACGACAGATCATTATGTCCGTTGCCGGTGAGGGTAAACTTCTCATCCGGGAAAAGAGGAGTCAGGAAATCGAACGGCACCCTGTCGCGGATGTACTCTGGAGTCCTTCCGTTGACTGTATGTATCTTGACCAGAGGGAAATACTTGTCTCCTTCACGGGGAGGTCGAATCTCTCCTATGATTGTGTCACCGGTCTTGAGCGCATACGTCTTAATCTGATTCTGAGAGACATAGATATCATCCGGGGAATTGAGGTAGTTGTAGTCCGATGAGCGGAGGAACCCATAGCCGTCCGGCATTATCTCCAGCACTCCCTGCGCCTCCACTATGCCCTCGTACTCGACAGGGCGGGACTGCTCCGCAATTGCAGGAGTCTGGGACTGTGTCTGGTGCTGATGCCTGGGATGCTGCTGGACTGGATGACGGGGCTGCTCCTGGGCCGCAGGCTCTGAAACCGGGTTCTCCTGCTGTACGGGCTCACCGGCATCCTCGGGTTTCTGCACTGCCGACGCATCCTGAGACTGCACCGGCACCCTCACACGCTTGCGTCCGCGCCTGCCGGCACTCTGACGGGGCTCCGAAGAAGTCTCCTCCGGACGGGTCTGCTGTTCCTGGGTCGCGGAAGGCTTTTCTTCACCTGCCGGCGCTGCCTGCAGGCCGTCCTCCCCGGCAGGGAAAAGAGATGCGGACGGGGCTGCCTCCGCCTTGGGAGAAGCCACCGGATTTTTCTTGGGACGTCCTCGCTTGCGTTTCGGGGGCACTTCCGCCGGTGCGGACTGTTCCTTCGGAGCCTCCTGGGCCGCTGTTCCCTCTGCTGCTCCCTGCTGCTCCTGACTCTCAGGCGCTGCGGTTACGCGGCGGCGGCGCCTGAGCTTCGCAGGACTCTCCTTGCTCTGCTGGGCCTGTTCGTCGAGTATCCTGTACTTGAGGTCGTTCTTGTCCATAGACTCGGCCTTGCGGATTCCGAGCTCCCTGGACAGCTCCACAAGCTCCTCGAACGTCTTATTCTCCAATTCTGCGAGAGTATACATCGGCCGGCTACTTTATAGCGATTACTTCAGCCTCCGCAAGTGCTCCCTTGGGAAGAGCCGCCACCTGATAAGCGACACGTGCAGGGAAAGGTTCACTGAAGTACTGGGCATACACTTCGTTAAGAGTGCCGAAATCAGCCATGTCCTGCAGATAGACTGTAGTCTTCACTACATCCTGGAAGCCGTATCCGGCTTCAGAGAGCACATAGCCGATATTCTTGAATACCTGATGGAGCTGTTCCTTCACTCCGCCCTCGGGGAACTTCCCGGTAGCGGCGTCGATAGGAAGCTGACCCGATACATAAAGTGTTCCGTTAGCCTCGATTGCCTGGCTGTAAGGTCCTACCGCTGCAGGAGCGAGAGGAGATGCGATTACTTTTTTCATTGTGTATAAAATATTTAGTTAATAAATTAATTATCCCATTGCGAGGTACCCTTGCGGTACGACAGCAGGTCCGCCAGGGCCGCTGCCTTGGCATTGATGCGGAAACTCCACTGTTTCCACTGTCCCACAGGCACCCACGAGAAGGATATCTGGAAGCAGTGCAGGTCGTAGGTGGCGCTCACCTGTGTCGTCGTGAGACGGAGCTGGGTGATGTCAAATCCAGTGGTGAGGTTGAGGTTCAGGGCCTTGGTAATGCGCACCTGACCGTTGATATTGAGTGTCTGCGTATGGTTGTTCCTTACGATGAGCTGGCCGTTGCTGCTCTGGTACGATCTTGAGAAGTTGTAGGAGTAGTTGAACGAGACGGACCACGGTACCTCCGGATTGAGGTAATAAATCCAGCCTCCGGGTATATACTCACCCGTCACCGGATGATAGTATACCCTCGTGTAGGCCGGTGACTCTCCCGTCATCTTCACTCCTCCCCCACCGCCTCCTCCGGTAACGGACGAGCCGTCGTTTCCCTTACCCTTGCCTTCTCCAGACAGGCTGAATCCCAAGGATATATTGGCATTCGTGAGACGGACCAGACGGAAGCCGGGCACGGCGGTAACGTTGTAGCGGTTGTAACGCCGTCCCTCATTGTTCACCGCATACGGGTCCAAGGTCATGCCGGCGGATATGCTAACCTTCTCCAGGACATTGGTCGTCATGCTGACATTGATATTGGAGAGTTTCATGGAGTCGGCCAGAAAGTTGTAGCTGCCGGACAGGTTGAGGTTGTCGATAAGCTTGATCTTCTTGAGTCCTGTACCGGTGGTGTCCTTACGGTCCTCAACCTTGGCTTCCAGGTTATTGCCTATCTGAAAACTGAGGGAGGCAGTCTCTCCGGGTGACGGAGGGGAGTACAGGCCTCCCGACCACTTGTTGTATTCCAGAGTATGCGGCACTCCATGTACGTCGGTGTAGTTGTAGACCCTGTAACCGTTGAGAGCGGTACCCATCTCGGGCGCATAGGACACGGACAGCGAGGGGGACACCATGTGGCGCACGGCCCGCAGCTTGCCCCGCTTGAAGTTGAACATACCGTATAGACGGGTGCTGAGCGAGGCGCTGGCCGAGAAATCATGCGTGGCGCCGAAATCCTCGAACAGGCCGGTCCGGGTGGTCTCCACCTTATCCGTCTCCGGATTATAATACTGGTTCTGCGAGCTGAAGAACCAGTTCATGCCGTATGACACCGACGGCGACAGCGTAAAATATTTTAGGATAGTAAATGTAGGCAGTCCTATGGAGAAGTTGTGGGTCATGCCCGTCTGCATCTTGTCCCAGAAGTCCGGGTCGCGCACCTCGCTGGCCTTGAAATTGATTTTGTTCTGGAGCGTGGTGCTGTAGCTGAGTGCAAACTGTTCGTACCATTTCTCGGATCCCACCCTGTTCTTGCGGCGGAACGGGTAGAAACGGTTGACGTTCAGGGTTATGTTAGGCAGGGTTATGGCGTATGAGCTGTCCCTCGAGTTCTGGCTGTGCAGGGCGTTCACCGATATGCTTAGAGCGCTCCAGGTCTTGGAATAGGAAATGGACGAGGAGACCTGATTCTGCAGGGCGTCGTTGATGTTCTGGTAGTTGTACTGGTTGTTCGAGGGGCTGGAGAAATTGACGGATGCCCTGAACGATGTTCCGGGACGCGCCTTCGGATCCTGCGCGTGGCTCCACTTGACACTGAAGTTGCGGGTCTGGAAGAAGTCGGTGCTTCCGCGCTCTCCGGTCTGGTCGTTGGAATAGGAGATGTCGAGGTTGCCGCTGAACTTGTAGCGCAGCTTGTACCGCGTGGACATGTTGGCGCTCCATGAGCCCTTGGAGTAGAGACTTCCGGTCAGGGCCACATCAAAATAATCTCCCAGCACAATATAGAAACCTCCGTCCTTCATGAACAGACCCCTGGACGCTTCTTCTCCGAAAGACGGGAAGAGCAGGCCGCTGGCCCTCTCCGGACGCTTGGGTACAAATCCGAAAGGCAGCATCAGCGGATACAGCGGAACATCGCCCAACACCAGGTAGGCCGGGCCGAACACTGTCTTCTGCTTCGGCTCAGTCTCGATCTTGGCCTTGGTCATCCTAAGATAGAAATGCGGATGCTCCAGGTCGCAGACCGAATACTTGCCGCCCGATATATTCACGGAGCGGTCGGGCATCATGTTGAGATTGTCTCCGCGGAGTATTCCGTCCTCCTCCTGCGTCACCATGTTCTTGATACGTGCCTTGCTGGTCTTGAAATTGTAGAACACATTGTCCATCGCATAGGTCTTGCCGCCCTGGGTCATCTCAGGCTTGCCGGTTATGAATCCTGCCGTATCGGCCACTCCTGCCGCGTATACCACCTGGCGGTCCAGGTCATACTCCATGTACTCCGCCTTCAGGACCATGTCGCCGTAGGTCACGCTGACATCACCGTAATAGTATATCATCTTGCGCCCTGACGAGAAATCCTCTATCACCGAGTCCACAGCTGTCGAGAAAGCGGGCATGTCCAGCATCCCCCGTACCGTATCCACCGCCGCAAGACTGTCGGTGACTGCAAGCGAATCCGGAGCCATGAGGGAATCCGGAGCCGCAAGCGTATCCATCGCCATCGGTGTATCCGGCACAGTGAGGGCCACCGTATCTCCGAATACAGGCACGGCAGGTACAGAGTCCCTTACGAACGCCGAGGCACCGGCAGCAGCTCCCCTGAGCGTCCTGCCGCGGAGAGTATCCGCAGCCCCAGGAATCCCGGCCGGCTCCGGACGCACATCACGGGCGCTCACGGAAACGGCCTGCCATACTGTAAATATGACCGCCACCAGCACTACCAGGAGTTTCATCGTTAATTTATGGGACTTCATTAAAAATAATGAGGATTCGGATTAAATTTTAGAGTAATAATCGCCGACAAATATAGGCTTTTTTTGAATTACAGCAAAACTCATTCCAAACTTTTATTACCTTTGCTTTCAGAAATGAGAGCTTCAGTCATAATAGTCATACTGTCGGCCGTGCTGCCGGTCCTGATGTCCGGTTCATGGTTACATGCTCAGAACAAACAAGTTGTAGAGCTGAAAACTGTCGTTATCGATGCCGGACACGGCGGAGAGGATCCCGGAGCGGTCAACGGCAGAACATACGAGAAAAACATTACCCTCTCCGTCGCAAAACGCCTGGGAGACCTCATAAAGCGCAACTATCCGTCTGTAAAAGTCATTTACACCCGCGATGATGACAGCTTCGTGGAGCTCTACCGCCGTGCCGAGATAGCCAACAAGAACAACGCCGACCTGTTCATCTCCATCCACGTCAACTCGGCCGGAGACCGGTCCGCCCGCGGTCACGAAACATTTGTCATGGGTCAGGACAAGAACAGCGAGAATCTGGAAATCTGTCAGCTGGAGAACAGCGTAATCGTACTGGAGGATGACTACACCTCCAATTATCAGGGCTTTGATCCCGGCAATCCCGAATCCTACATCATCTTCTCCCTGCTGCAGAACGCCCATCTGGAGCAGAGCCTGGATTTCGCCACCCTCGTGCAGCAGCACGCCGATGCCGGCCCCATCCCCAACAACAGGGGCGTAAAGCAGGCCAACTTCATTGTCCTGTGGAAATGCACGATGCCCGCCGTCCTCATCGAGCTGGGATTTCTCTCCAACTCAAGCGACATGCGTACCCTCACCGACAAGAACAGCCAGCAGCGCATAGCATCCAACATATTCAAGGCATTCCAGTCCTATAAAAAGAGCTACGACACGGACATCTACCTGCCTTCCGCCTCATCTGAGCAGAGCAGCCATGGCAGCACGGCTCCGGAACCGGCCGCGTCACCTTCCGGACCGGGCAAGTTCGGCATCCAGATCATGGCATCGCAGCATCTTCTCCCGGCAGACGCAAAGGAGTTCAGGGGATGGAGCTGCAGGTACATCAGGTCCGGCAGGAACTACAAATACTATGTCGGCCGTTACAATACACGGGAAGAGGCCCTCAAAGACCTCCCTAGAGTCCGGAACAGCTTTCCGGAAGCCTTCATAATCAAGACAGGACAATAGACATGAAAAAGGAAATCAAAACAGGTCTGTTCGCAGTCATAGTGCTGGCCGCCGCACTCTTTACAGTTGAGTACCTGAAAGGCAAGGACGTTTTCTCGAAGACATCCACCTATTATATAAACTATCCGGCAGTGGACGGTGTAGAAGTATCCACCGCCGTCACCGTCGGAGGCTACGGCGCGGGCCGGGTGTCGGAGATAACGTACAATCCCGGAACCATGGACTACACTGTAGCGGTGTCTGTTTCCCGGGACTTCCTCATACCTGAGGACAGCCGGATGGAGGTGTACAGCTCCGATATCATGGGCACAAAGAAGATAAGGGTGACCGCCGGCACCTCCAGTGTAATGGCTGCACCAGGGGACACTCTCGAAGGCAGGATTGAGGCGGACATGCTATCATCCCTGGCCGGCAGCATCGGGCCTATGGCGGAGAATCTGGACTCTTTGATCCTGAACCTCAATCGGACAGTTGCATCAGTCAACCTCATCCTGGATGAGACCAACCGCAGCCGTATTGCATCCATCCTGGACAAGCTCGACGCAGCGGCCGGAGGCCTTGAGGAAGTGGCCGAGGCAGTCGAGGACAGGGGGCCCGAGATCAGCGGAATCATCACCCGCCTTCACTCTGTCTCCGCCAGCCTTGACTCGGCAGCCGCAGCCGCAGTCGGCACCGTCCGTAACACAGAGGCCGTCACAGCCTCGCTCCTGGACGCGGAGCCGGGCGCCGCTGTCGACTCCATACGGAGCCTCGTCGAGAAACTGCAGGATCCGCGCGGCAGCATAGGCATGCTGATCACCAGTGACTCGCTATACAACTCTCTTACACGGCTGTCCAATGATCTGGACTCACTGGTGCGCGGAATAAAAAAAGACCCTAAAAAATACATAAAAATTTCTGTATTTTGAAATAAAAATTTAACAAATTTTGATATTGAAAATTTTTTAAATTTTTTCATCTTGATAAACAAGATGTTTAAATTTCTGCAGGAATTTTTATTTTTTTTATTCGATTTTTTTACTCACTTTTGCCTTCCCGAAAACGGGAAAGAGTACTAAAATTAACCATTATCAATTTACACTTTTCAAGGAATGAGTTATAGTGAAGCATGGGATAACTGCCTGGAAATCATAAAGGACAACATTCCAGAGAGCAGTTTCAGGACTTGGTTCGAGCCCATAAGGCCGGTCAAGATGGAGGGCAGTACACTCACTATACAAGTTCCTTCCGGCTATTTCCCAGAATACATCGAAGCCCACTTCATCGACATCCTCAGCAAGACCCTTAAGAGAGTCTTCGGACCAGACGCCAAGCTGGTATACGAGGTACCTGTCGTAAAAGACGCCACAGTGAGATATCCCGCCGCCAAGCCGGCATCCGGAATCAGCAATCCGGACATTTCCCTCCCCAAGGAGAAAATCCAGAAAATCGAGGACCCCTACATTATCCCCGGCATCAAGGGCATCACTGTCAATCCCAACCTGAATCCCAATTACTCCTTCGAGAACCTCGTCGAGGGTGACTGCAACCGCCTCGGCCGCGCCGCCGGCATGGCCATAGCAGAGAACCCCGGCAATACTGCCTACAATCCTTTTTTTGTATACGGAGGCCCCGGCCTAGGCAAAACCCACCTCGCCCAGGCCATCGGAATCGACATCAAGGAGAAATTCCCCGACAAAGTGGTGCTGTACGTAACAGCCAACCATTTCCAGACCCACTACATGGACGCCGTCATCAAGAACGCCGTCACCGATTTCCTGCATTTCTACCAGTCGATGGATGTGCTTGTCATAGATGACGTGCAGGAGTTTGCCGACAAGCCCGGCACCCAGAATGCATTCTTCCAGATATTCAACTACCTGCACCAGCTCGGAAAGCAGCTCATCTTCACCTCCGACAGAGCGCCGGTAGACCTGCAGGGGCTTGAGCAGAGACTCTTGTCCCGCTTCAAGTGGGGACTGACCACGGAACTGCTGCCTCCCGACATGGTGACCAGGACGGCCATACTCAAGGCCAAGAGCTTCAAGGAGGGCATCCTCCTGGATGACGACATCATCCGCTACATAGCATCCAAGGTCACAGACAACGTCCGCGAGCTGGAAGGCACCCTGGCGTCACTGATGGCGCATGCCACCCTGACTAAGAAGAAGATAACCCTCCAGCTGGCTCAGGAAGTCCTGGAGAAAATAGTCACTGTCAACCACAACGAAGTGTCCATCACCAAGATACGTAACACTGTAAGCGGATACTTCGGCATATCCAACGAGCTGATGCTGTCCAACACCCGCAAGAGGGAGATAGTCCAGGCCCGCCAGATAGCCATGTACCTGTGCCGCAGCATGACCGGAAAGTCCCTCACCACCATCGGGGCCGAACTCGGCGGAAAGAACCACGCCACAGTGCTGCATGCCTGCGAGACCGTAAACGACTTGATGGCCACCGACCGCACTTTCAGGCAGTACGTGACAGACATTGAGAAACGACTCAAATCCAACATCTAAACATAATACGCCATGACTTCAGCACAAGTTCTCTCCTACTTCCGCGAAATACTGACTATTCCGCGTGAATCGGGCCATGAGGAGCACATCATCGCCTGGCTTCAGAAATTCGCCGCCGACAGGGGCATGGACTGCAGGACCGACGAGGCCGGCAATGTCCTTATCACCATCCCGGCCACACCCGGCCGCGAGAACGCTCCCACCGTCATCCTCCAGAGCCACTCGGACATGGTCTGTGAGAAGAACAGCGGTGTGGAGCATGATTTTTCCAAGGACCCCATCAAGGCAGTGATTGAGGACGGGTGGCTGATAGCTAAGGATACCACCCTGGGCGCCGACTGCGGCATAGGTATAGCCGCCCAGCTGGCTGTACTGGAGGACAAGGACCTGCCTCACGGTAAGATAGAGTGCCTCTTCACCACCTCGGAAGAGACCGGACTCGACGGAGCCTTTGCCCTCAAGCCCGACTTCCTCACCGGCAGCATCCTGCTCAACCTCGACTCCGAGGACGAGGGCGAGCTGTTTATCGGCTGCGCCGGAGGCATCGACACCACGGCTAAATTCCGATATGACCCTGTGCCAGTACCCGCAGGGAAAGTCTGCCTCAAAGTCGGATTCTGCGGCGGCATCGGAGGCCACAGCGGAGACGACATCGACAAGGGCCGCTCCAACGCAGTACAGTCCCTCGCAAGACTGCTCTTCCGCGTATGGGACGTGACATCCGCCACCCTCTGCTCAATAGACGGAGGCAACAAGCGCAACGCCATTGCCCGCGAGGCCTCGGCCATAATAGCTGTTGCTCCCGGTGATGCACTCACCGTCAAGAACATACAGCAGGAAGTACTTGCTGAGCTGCGGGACGAATACTCGGTCACAGACCCGGATATTGCAGCTGTATGGGAAGAAAACGTCACGGCACCCGCACACGCCATAGACGAAAGGACTGCCTTCAACCTCATCTGCGCCCTGCACTCCGTACCCCACGGAGTGATGGCCATGAGTGCTGAGGTAAAGGGCCTGGTGGAGACATCCTCCAACCTGGCATCCGTAAAGATGCAGGAGGACAACATCATACGCATAGGCACCAGCCAGCGCAGCTCGACCAACTCTGCCCGTCGCAACGCTGCATCCCGCATTGAGGCAGCGTTCACCGTTGCCGGAGCCGAAGTCACCCACGAATCCGAGTATCCCGGCTGGAAGCCCAGCCTCAAGTCCCATATCCTCGAGGTCTGCAAGGCATCCTACCGCCGCCTCTTCGGCAAGGACCCCATAGTGCGGGCCATCCACGCCGGACTGGAATGCGGACTCTTTCTGGACAAATATCCCCATCTGGATATGATATCCTTCGGACCGACCCTCCGCGGAGTGCACGCTCCCGGCGAGAGGCTCGACCTGGCCAGCCTGGACCGTTTCGTCCTGCTGCTCGAGGATGTAATCAAAGAATGCAAATAAGACATGAACGGAAAACGTCATCTGCAGATAGCCCCCTCCATCCTCACCTCGGACTTCACCTGTCTGGGCGGGACACTGGAGATGCTGAACTCTTCCCAATGCGACTACATCCACCTGGACGTGATGGACGGAGTCTTCGTACCCAACATATCCTTCGGATTCCCAGTCATCCGCAACATCGCGAAGAAGACCGCCAAGCCCCTGGACGTCCACCTGATGATAGTCGACCCCGACCGCTACATCGGAGCGCTGCGCGACGCCGCCCCCGAGTACGTCACCGTCCACTACGAGGCCTGCACCCACCTGCACCGCAGCCTCCAGAACATCCGGGCCAACGGCATGAAGGCCGGCGTGGTGCTCAATCCCCACACTCCGGTCTCGTCCCTGGAATACATCGCCGAGTTCTGCGACATGGTGGTACTGATGTCGGTCAATCCCGGATTCGGAGGCCAGTCCTTCATTGAAAGCACCTACCGCAAGGTCGCCGAGACCAAGGAGCTGCTGCTCCGCATCGGCTCGCACGCCCTCATAGAGATAGACGGCGGCGTCAATCTGACCAATGCCAGGACTCTGCGTGACGCCGGAGCCGACGTGGTGGTCACCGGCAACGCAGTATTCGCCTCGGAAGACCCCGCGGCGACCATCGAACTGTTCAAGTCCCTATAACACGAACCTAATTTCCTTAAAATAATACTTAGCCACCCGCCCGTCCTCATGCTTAACAATGAGGCGGGCGGTTTTTCTGTCCACCCCCAGAATAGTCCCGCGGAAGCGTACGGGTGCCCCGTGCGTAAAATATTCCGTCTCCTCGAACTCCGAAAGTTCTCCCCTGCGGTAGAGCAGGGCCTCATACTCCCCGTCAAGTCCGGGAACCCGGCCGTCCTCCCCTATCCTCCTGTAAAGGGAGAATATCTCTTCCAGCACCTGCGGCAGCTCGGCACGGGGATCGGGCGGCGGGACAGGCCTTCCTCCCGCAGCCTCCTCCAGTGCGAGAAGCAGCGAAGTGGGATTCGGCAGCTCAGACGGGAAGGTCCTCTGGCTGATATTGAGGCCGATTCCGGCTATGCACACTGCCAATATGTCACCTTTAAGGGTATTCTCCAGAAGCATGCCGCATACCTTGCGGCCGCGGATATAAATGTCATTGGGCCATTTTATCATGACTCCGCCAACGCCCTTTCCGCGCAGATAGCGGGCGATACCCACTGCACAGGCCTGTGAGAGGACAAACTGATCCGCTGCTCTGAGACCCAGGGGCTTGAAGAGAACTGAGAACATCAGGTTCTCGCCCGGAGAACTCTCCCAGCGGCTACCCCTCTGCCCGCGTCCGGCCGTCTGGTAGTCCGCGCACCACACCGTACAGTCCTCCGCGGCATCCTTCTCCCGCCATGCATCGAGGTTCGTGGAATCCGTTGTTTTTTTCCAATGAATGTTCATGGCACAATTTTTATAATAGTAAATAGAATCACTATATTTGCACTGCAAATTTAAAACAATTTATGATAGAAACAGACATCATCGCCGAGGCCATGCTGGAGAAGAAGGCCAAGAATGTGTGCGCCCTCGACCTGAAGAAGATAGGAACAGCCATCACTGACTGGTTCGTAATCTGCAACGCCGACTCCACCACCCAGGTGGCGGCAATCGCCGACAATATCGAAGAGAGAATGATCGAGAAATGCGGACGCAAGGTCGTCCGGGCCCAGGGCAAGGAGAACGGCTTCTGGGTAATCCTCGACTATCTCAATATAGTTGTGCATGTGTTCCAGACAGAATACCGCAACTTCTACCGCCTGGAGGACCTCTGGGCCGATGCGGACCGAAAAGACTATAAGGACGAACAGTAAAGACAATATGGACACCCCTCAGAACAAGAACACCAACAATACAGGCAACAACAACCGCAGGCCGGGAGGCGCTCCCGGGCCAGTCCGCCCCATGCGCGGACTGATGTGGGCCCTGTACGTCATCTTCGGAGTTGCGATGATCTGGATAGTGAGGAACTACTCCGGCTCCGACCCCGTCAAGACCGAATGGCTCACCGTCAAGGAATCCATGATCCCGCACGGAGACGTGGAGAAGATCACCTACGTCACCAACCTGCACCGGGCCGAGGTCTACATCCGCAAGGACTCCCTTTCGAAGTACGTCAACCGCTACTTCGGAGGACAGACCCCCGCGGCCGGTCCCCATTTCTATTTCATAGTATCCTCCAACTTCAACGCCGAGGAGAATTTCGAGGAGGCCCGTCAGGAGCTTCCCGCAGCCCAGCGCTTCACCATCTCCACTGAGGAGCGCAACAACTACTTCGGCCAGATCTTCGACTGGATCATCTTCCCCCTGCTGCTCTTCGGACTGCTGTGGTTCATCATGTTCCGGCCGATGCAGAAAAATATGGGCGGAGGGCCCGGCGGCGGCATCTTCAACGTCGGCAAGTCCCAGGCCAAGCTCTATGAGAAGGAGAACAATGTCAAGGTGACGTTCAAGGACGTCGCCGGTCTCGAGGAGGCCAAGGTCGAGGTGATGGAGATAGTCGACTTCCTGAAGAATCCCCAGAAATATACCGCCCTGGGAGGCAAGATACCCAAGGGCGCACTGCTGGTAGGCCCTCCGGGCACCGGCAAGACCCTGCTGGCCAAGGCCGTCGCAGGCGAGGCCAACGTACCCTTCTTTTCCATCAGCGGCTCCGACTTCGTGGAGATGTTCGTCGGCGTGGGAGCCTCCCGCGTACGCGACCTCTTCCGTCAGGCCAAGGAGAAGGCCCCCTGCATCGTCTTCATCGACGAGATAGACGCCGTAGGCCGGGCCAGGAGCAAGAACGTGGGCTTCTCCTCCAATGACGAGCGCGAGAACACCCTCAACCAGCTGCTCACCGAAATGGACGGCTTCGGCACCAACTCCGGAGTCATCATCCTCGCCGCCACCAACCGCGCCGACATCCTCGACAAGGCCCTCATGCGTGCCGGCCGCTTCGACCGTCAGATACATGTGGACCTGCCCGAGCAGAACGAGCGCCTGGAGATATTCAAGGTACACCTGCGCAAGGTCAAGCTCGTGCCTGACTTCGACATGGAGTTCCTGGCCAAACAGACCCCCGGCTTCTCCGGAGCCGACATTGCCAACGTCTGCAACGAGGCCGCGCTGATAGCCGCCCGCAAGAACAAGAAAGCCGTGGACCGTCAGGACTTCCTCGACGCCATCGACCGCATCGTTGGAGGTCTGGAGCGCCGCAGCAAGATCATTTCGCCCGCCGAGAAGCGGACCATAGCATACCACGAGGCCGGCCACGCCACAGTAAGCTGGTGGCTGCCCAACGCCAATCCTCTGCTGAAAGTCACCATCATCCCCCGCGGCAACGCCCTCGGCGCCGCGTGGTACCTGCCCGAGGAGAGGCAGATAACCACCACCGAGCAGATGATGGATGAGATGGCCGCCACCCTCGGAGGCCGCGCCGCAGAGGAGATCATCAACGGCAAGATCTCCACCGGAGCCATGAACGACCTCGAGAAAGTCACCAAGCAGGCCTACGCCATGGTCACCTACTTCGGCATGAGCGACAAGGTCGGCAACATCTCCTTCTACGACTCATCGGGCAACTCCGGCTACAACCTGAGCAAGCCCTACAGCGAGAAGACCGCCGAGCTCATCGACGCCGAGGCCAAGGGCTTCATCGACTCGGCCCACACCACTGCACTGAAAGTACTGCGCGAGCACATGGACGGCTTCGTCAAGCTGGCCGAGATGCTGCTCGAGCGCGAGGTCATCTTCACCGATGACCTGGTCAGGATATTCGGAGAGCGCCCGGGCGGACAGAAGCCGCAGAGCATAGCAGCAGCCGACGAGTCCGCCACATCCTCCACAGCAGATATCGCAGAGTCCCATGAAAAACCTGCTGACCAGAACGCTTAGCGGGGCCGTTTTCCTGGTCCTGTTCCTGACAGCCCTGCTATGGCACCCCGCTGCCTACGCAGTGCTGTTCATCGCGGCAGTGCTCATCATGATGACCGAATACCTCAGGATTACAGTGGGTCCGCACGAAGAGGCAGCCAGGGTCATCGCCACTGTCACCGGCATCCTGACCTTCCTGCTGTTCTACCTGTGCTCCGGGTTCGGTCTGGACTGGAAATGGCTGCTGGTGCTGCCCGTGCTGGTTTCCCTGATATTCGTAGCCGTGCTGTACACCCGTGAGGGGGACGCCTACCGCACCACTCCTTTCATACTGACCTCCCTGCTGTACATTGCCTTGCCTTTCGCACTGACCAACCTCATCGTGTTCTCCCCCGAAGGAGACTTTGACGGAAGGGTGCTGCTGGCCGTGATGATCATCATCTGGAGCTCCGATGTGGGAGCCTATCTCTCCGGCATGGCCTTCGGGCAGAAAAACGGGCACAGGCTATTTCCCTCCATCTCCCCGAAAAAGAGCTGGGAGGGCTATTTCGGAGGGCTGATCCTGGCCCTGGCCGCCGGATGGTGCATCGGATATTTCTCCCTGGTGAACTTTCCCTGGTACCACTGCCTGGTCCTGGCTGTGCTGATAAACGTGACATCTACCGTCGGAGATTTGGCGGAGTCCCAATTAAAGCGTAACTTTGGGGTCAAGGACGCCGGACGCATCATGCCCGGGCACGGAGGACTGCTGGACAGATTCGACGGGGCGCTGCTGGCATTTCCGGTGACTGTCCTGTACATTGAGCTGTTCGGATTGTAAAACTTAATTTGTCATGAAGATACACAAGGAAGGAGCGGTAACGATACTTATGGCACTTGTCTTCGCCGTACTTCTGGGCGGATCATCCTGGTATTTCGGAGCCCCGGCGGTCCTGTACTGGATACTTTTCAGCATTCCCATGGGATTTGCCGTGTTCTTCATCTGTTTTTTCAGGGAGCCGAAACGCAGACCGACCGGAGACGGCCGCAGGATTACAGCTCCTGCAGACGGCACGGTGGTCATCGTTCAGGAAGTCGAGGAGCCGGAGTACTTCCACGGCCGACGGCTCCAGATTTCGGTCTTCATGTCATTTTTCGACGTCCACATCAACTGGGCCCCGGTCTCGGGCACCGTATCCTTCTACCGTTATCACCGCGGCTCATACCTGGCCGCCTGGCATTCCAAGTCCTCCACCAAGAATGAAAGGACGACCATAGTCTTCAGGAACGAGGACGGGACAGAGGTGCTCTGCCGCCAGATAGCCGGGCTCTTCGCCCGCAGGGTGGTCTGCTACGCCGAATACGACAAGCCGTTCAAGGCCGGACAGCAGATAGGATTCATCAAGTTCGGCTCCAGGGCCGATGTCTTCCTGCCCCTCGGGACCAAGGTCAATGTATCCGTGGGAGACAAGGTTACCGGAGCCGAAACTGTAATAGCCGAGCTGAATGCCCCTGACACCGCGGTCGGTCCGGACAAGGACAAGAATATCAACAAATAACATCATAAGCCCATGAAAAATTACTACCAAGCCAACCGCGAGAGATTTCTCTCCGAGCTGTTCGAGCTGCTGAGGATACCCTCCATCAGCTCCGACCCCGCACACAAGGACGATATGTACGCCTGCGCCCGCAAGCTCACCTCCCTGCTGAAGGAGGCCGGAGCGGACAGGGCCGAGGTATATGAGACTACCGGACATCCCGTAGTCTACGCCGAGAAGATCATCGACCCGTCCCTGAAGACGATTCTGGTCTACGGCCACTACGACGTGCAGCCTGTGGATCCGATCGAGCTGTGGAAGTCCGCACCCTTCGAGCCCGAAATCCGCGACGGTGCCATCTACGCCCGCGGTGCCAACGATGACAAGGGCCAGTCCTTCATGCACATCAAGGCATTCGAGTATCTGGTGCGCAACGGACTCCAGAGGCACAACATCAAGTTCATCCTCGAAGGTGAGGAGGAGATCGGATCTCCTTCCCTGGCATCATGGGCCGAGGAGCACAAGGACCTGCTCGCCTGCGACATCATGCTCGTATCCGACACCACGATGATCGGTGAGGACGTGCCTTCCATCAACTGCGGTATGCGCGGCCTGACCTACATGGAGATAGAGGTGACAGGCCCGAACAAGGACCTGCACTCGGGCCACTACGGCGGAGCTGTGGTCAACCCGCTCAACGCTCTCTGCAAGATAGTGGACGGCCTCATCGACGCCGACGGACGCATCACCATCGACGGCTTCTATGACGACGTGGTAGAGCTTTCCAAGGCTGACCGCGAGCTGCTGGGACGCGCACCCTTCGACCTGGACGAATACAAGCGGTTCCTGGACATCCCCGAGGTGGACGGAGAGAAGGGCTACACCACTCCCGAGCGCACCGGCATCCGTCCCTGCCTGGACGTCAACGGCATCTGGGGCGGCTTCACCGGAGAGGGTGCCAAGACCGTCATCGCTACCACCGCTCACGCCAAGATATCCATGCGCCTGGTGCCCAATCAGGACTGGAGACGTATCGCTGAGCTCTTCGCCAAGCACATCGAGAGCCACGTACCCAAGGGTGTGCGCGTGAAGGTTACAACCCACCACGGCGGCAACGGATTCCTGATTCCCATCTCCTCCCCTGCCTACCAGGCTGCTTCCAGGGCCATCTACGAGGTGTACGGAATAGAACCCGTGCCCAGCCGCGGCGGCGGCTCGATACCCATCCTTGCCGAGATGCAGCAGATACTCAAGGCAGATCCCCTGCTGATTGGCTTCGGACTGGAGAGGGACACGATCCATTCGCCCAACGAGAGCTACCTGCTGTCGCAATTTGAGAAAGGAATGGAGTCAATAGCCCTGTTCTACAAATATTTCTAAAGACTATTGAAAACGGCGACGGGTGCCGGAGAGTTCAAGGGACTTCCGGCACCCGTCCTTAATACCATATCAGGATATGAACTACACTGAACTTTACGAGAATATCCGCCGCAAAGGCTCATTCCTCTGCGTCGGACTGGACACGGACCCGGAAAAAATACCGGCATGTGTCCGAGAGCGTCATGGAGACGCTTCCATGCTGGCATTCAACAAGGCCATAATCGATGCTACGGCTCCTTACGCCGTGGCCTTCAAACCCAATATCGCCTTCTACGAGGCAGAGGGTGTCTCCGGCTGGCAGCAGCTCACCGAGACCGTCCGCTACATACGCTCGAACTACCCCGGTATCCTAATCATCGCCGACGCCAAGCGCGGAGACATCGGCAACACCGCCGACCGCTATGCCAGGGCCTTCTTCGAGACCATGGATTTCGATGCGGTGACCCTCGCGCCCTACATGGGCAGCGACTCCATCCGGCCGTTCCTGAAACGTGAAGGACGCTGGGGGATAGTACTGGCCATGACATCCAACAAATCGGCAGAGGAGTTCGAGACCCTGACTGTCAGCGACAATGCTGTTGCCGGCTCAATGCCTCTCTACGAACGCGTAATCCGCGACACCGTACGCAGCGTCGATACCGAGTTCGGAGACTCCCGCGACCGTCTGATGTTCGTTGTCGGAGCCACACGTCCCGAAAAACTCGCGGAGATACGCCGGTACTGCCCCGACCACTTCCTGCTCGTACCCGGAGTAGGCGCCCAGGGAGGCTCTCTGACCGAAGTGGCCCGCTGCGGCCTCAACTCCCGCTGCGGCTTGCTGGTCAACTCCTCCCGCGGCATCATCTATGCCTCTTCAGGAGAGGACTTCGCTTCCGCGGCAGCTGCCAATGCCTCTGAGATGGCCTCCCGGATGCGCGCACTGCTGTAACAGAGTCCTGCGTCGTTGTACAGCGTACCTTCTACTCTTCGGGCATTGTGATCATCTCCTCATAGAGCTGAGCGTCGTAGAATTCCACCGTCCAGGCGGTCTCGTCCAGATCAACTCCCACAGCCATCAGCATGTAGGACTCTCCGGGATACAGGCCGTCGTTCCAGTCATCGAATATTCTGTCGGTTACACCGGTCTTGGCAAACATCATAGCATACTCCACAGGACTGATCATGCCCATGCAGACATAGTCGATATACTCGTCGATGGCCACGACTCCGTTCTCATCCACAAACTCTACGTAGTCATACTCAGGCATGGGAATGACAATGTAGAGGGCATCGGGATCGGAAGGCGTCACCACCACATGGAGCTGGGTGGGACCAAGTATCTCTACCAGCCATTCGAATGTCAGACCGCTGCTGCTGGTTGCATCCTCGGTCCTGAAGGTCTCGACGGTGACGTCCGTATTGAGGGTAGTATTCCAACCGAACACAAGAATCGTGTACTCGGTGTCGGGGTCGAGCTGGCCCTCATGATAGGTCATCGTCAGCTCACCGTTGTAGACATGACCGCTATTGATATATTCTCCGTAGCTCTGCTTGATGACATATTCCTCTATCTCCTCCATCGTATAGTCCTCCAGAGCGCTGCTCTCCATCAACAGCATCGAGTAGGGATCGTTGTTGGAAGGAATGACCTTGACCACGGCGCTGGAGGTTCCGATCTCCGGGACCTCCACGGTGAAAGTGATGTCTGAAGGGGGTACCTCCCCTGAATAAAATACAGTGTCCACCACGCTGGTGATCCTGTTGAGTTCCTCGTCAATGCCGGCCACCAGAATATAGGTGTGCTGGTTGTAGACATATTCAAACTGGGACTCGACCACACCTTTCTCCGCAATCATATCAAGGGTAGACGATCCGAAGATATTCTTATAGTTTTCCAAGGCAGCAGTCCACACGGCTTCGGGCTCAGCACCGAGCTCTTCCCAGGCTATGTCTTCGAAAGCCTCTCTGAAAAAGAGCATCTCCGGCTCCTTTGGAGTAATCTTGTAGACCACTGTCCTCACATCCGCCATATCGACCATATCTATCGAGAACATATTCTCGTCGCTGTACATATTCCCGATGGTGACCGACACCTCCGCCCAATCCGACTCGGAGAACACCATGGTGTCGGAAGGCATGGATTTCACGAAAAGGGAATATTCGGCACCAACCTCAAGACCGTCGAAAGTCAGCTCTGTACCGACGGTGGACAGGATTTCTCCGTCCTGCCAGCCACACTGATAATCATAGGAATCGGCACCTTCGACCGCTGTCCATGACACTGTAAAGGAACCGGGCGTCATGTCCGTCACCTCAAGCACAGGAGCGGGAAGCCTGGTCTTCTCAATCTCTATCTCTTCCTCTTCATTATTGCCATTGTCAACCGGCTCTACGCATGAGGAAACAAACAGTGCGGCTGAGAACGCAGCCGCCACGGGAATAAACAAAAGGGATAGCTTTTTCATATCTCTTAAATAAAATTAATTTAACGTGAGTTCGAAATAAAGTTAAATATAAGCACCGTTATGATTACAGATGGCAAAATTATTTAAATTTTCTACATGGCCGACGAATACAGCAGGGAATTTTCAAAAATGCTGAAGAACATCGCACTGATAGAGCATTCCAGGCACCGCTCTTTCAACAACCCCGCCTACCGAAAGTAAAGGCGAAACGGGACGAAAGGCAGAACGAAACAGGTCAGCCGATGAGCTCGAGGGCGATGCGGCCGCGGCGCAGGTCGACTTCGATGACGCGGACGCGGACGTGCTGGTGGACCTTGAGGACATCGGAGGGACGGGCGACCCTGCGGCGGCGGCCGTCGGGGCCGGCGGCACCCATGCGGGAGACGTGGATCAGGCCGTTCTGCTTGATGCCGAAATCCACGAAGGCTCCGAAGTCGGTCACATTGGTCACGATTCCGGGCAGTTCCATGCCGGCCTGCAGGTCCTCGATGGTGTGGATGTCCTCGGCGAACTCCAGCACCTTGTAGGAGGCACGCGGGTCACGTCCGGGCTTGTCCAGTTCCTGCATGATGTCGGTAAGGGTCGGCATACCCACCTCGTCGGAGACATAAGCTTGCAAATCAACGGCATCACGCAGGTCCTTGCGTGCAATAAGCTCGGCCACGCTCACCCCGGCATCGGCCGCCATCCTCTCGACCAGCGGATAGCGCTCGGGATGCACTGCTGTATTGTCCAGAGGATCTGCAGCCCCTGGTATACGCAGGAATCCGGCACACTGCTCGAAAGCCTTCTCTCCCAGCCTCTTGACATGGAGCAGGTCGCGTCGGGAGGCGAAGGCCCCGTGCTCGTCCCGATACTCCACTATGTTGCGGGCCATGGCCGGACCGACACCCGAGACATACGCCAGCAGATGCCGTGAGGCAGTATTGAGATTGACCCCGACACTGTTGACGCAGTTCTCCACTACCTCGTCCAGACGCTCCTTCAGCAGCCCCTGGTCCACATCATGCTGGTACTGACCTACACCTATCGACTTGGGGTCTATCTTAACCAGCTCAGCCAGCGGGTCCATGATGCGCCGCCCGATAGACACAGCGCCGCGCACAGTCACATCGTACTCGGGAAACTCTTCCCGACCGACCGGCGAAGCCGAATACACCGACGCCCCGTCCTCGCTCACTGAATACACACGTACACCCTCGGGCAGGGCTATCTTCTTGATAAAGGCCTCGGTCTCGCGGCCGGCAGTGCCGTTACCGATAGCGATGACCTCTATCTTGTAGGTCTCCACCATATTGGATATCTTCTTCATCGCCATGGTGCGCTCATTACGCGGCGGGTGAGGAAAAATCGTATCATTGTGCAGCAGTGCGCCCTGAGCATCCAGGCAGACCACCTTGCAGCCGGTGCGGAAGCCCGGGTCGATGGCCAGCACCCGCTTCTGTCCAAGGGGAGGGGCCATCAGGAGCTGCCGCAGATTGTCCCCGAACACGCGGATAGACTCGATGTCCGCCCTCTCCTTGGCCGCACGCAGCGTCTCATTCTCAATCGACGGATGCAGCAGCCGCTTGAATGAATCCTCCACGGCATAGTCTATTTCCAAAGCAGCCGCCTCTGAAGGCGAGGGTTTGCCACGCAGCACCGACGAATATATCCGGTCCAGAGTCCGGTCCCTGTCCACGTCCACCTTCACGCTCAGCACCCCTTCCCGCGCCCCGCGCAGCACCGCAAGTACCCTGTGGGAAGGCGCACGGGAGATATCCTCCGAGAACTTGAAATAATTGCGGTACTTCGAAGCCTCCTCGCTTTCCTCGTCCACTCCGGAAGCCACACGGGCCGTCAGCCGCCCGTATTTCGAGTACGAGCGCCGCATCATCTCCCTCACCGGCACCGATTCGGATATCCATTCGGCCATGATGTCCCGGGCTCCGGACAGCGCAGTCTCCGCATCGGGCACCTGCTCCGAGACATACGAAGCGGCTTCCTTCTCAGGACTCCTGGATTTGCAGGAAAATATCGCCTCTGCCAGAGGCTCCAGCCCCTTCTCCTTGGCCACCGACGCCCGCGTACGGCGCTTGGGACGGTAAGGCAGGTACAGGTCCTCCAGCACCACCGGGTCCAGGCACTCCCGGATCTGCTTCTCCAGTTCCGGAGTCAGCTTCTCCTGCGAGGCAATGCTTTCCAGCACCGACTCCTTGCGCTTGGCCAGTTCCTCGAACTTCTCATTATAATGCCTGATCTCCGCCACCTGGGCCTCGTCCAGCCCCCCGGTGCGCTCCTTGCGGTAACGCGAGATAAACGGCACTGTCGCCCCCTCTGCTATCAGTTCGATACAATGCTCCACCCTCCAGGGCGCCACGGACATAAGTTCCGCAATATGATTCACATACAAACTTTCCATACAGTCAATATTTTCACGAATATAAGAAATTTTCCCGAACCAAAATATGCGTTAGAATGGGTAGAATGCATATTTAATCGCAGGAGACGTCCTGCAGACGCTTGCGATACGATGAGAATATCTTGGATTTCGAGACATACCCGACATACCGCCCGTCCTCGTCCACCACCGGAAGGTTCCAGGCCCCGGTCTTGTCAAACTTGTCCATGACGCTGTCCATACGGTCGGTCGACAGCACAGTGGCGGGAGCATTCTTCATCAGGGTATATACCTTGGTTGTCTCATATTTGTCCTTGTCGAACATTATCTTGCGGATATCGTCCAGACCGATGTAACCGCGGTAGATGCCGGCATCGTCCAGGACGGGATAGAGATTGCGGGTAGAGCGGGCCACTGCCTTGACCAGGTCGCCCAGAGTGTCATCCAGGCGGACAGAAGTGAAGTCCGTCTCTATCATGTCGGAGGTCTGCAGGAGGGTCAGCACGGCCCTGTCGCTGTTGTGGGTAATCAGGTCACCGCTCTTGGCCAGACGCTTGGAATATATGGAGAAAGGCTCGAAGGCCCTCATGGTGGCGAACGAGATAGTCGATACGATGATGAGCGGCAGCAGCAGGACATAGCCTCCCGTAATCTCGGCAATGAGGAAAATGGCCGTCATCGGCGCCTGCATCACCCCGGCCATGAGTCCCGCCATGCCGACCAGGGCGAAATTGGCCTCGGGAACAGAATGGAAACCCATGAGGTTTATCGTCCGCGCCAGGATAAAACCGGCAATGCCGCCCACAATCAGCGTAGGACCGAAAGTACCTCCGACCCCACCTCCGGCATTGGTAAATGACATGGCGAACACCTTAAATACCAGCACAAGCGCAAAATACACCGGTATCACCCACCTGTGTTCGAAAATCCCGGAGAAAAGGGAGTTGTCCAGAATGGTGTCCGGATTGCCCTGAAGCATGTGGCCGAGGGACGAGTACCCTTCCCCGAAAAGAGGCGGGAAAATGAATATGAGCAGGCCCAGCATCCCGGCACAGAAAGCCCAGCGCTTGAAAGGATTGGCTATCTTCTTGATCCGGTCCTCCAACGAAAGCGTCGTACGCAGGAAATACAGCGACACCAGGCCACAGAAGACTCCTAGCAGGACATAGTACGGCAGATTGCCCATGGCGAAAGCATCTACGGTGCTGGTGAAAGGCACCTCCCGTCCCAGGAACAGATAGGACACAGTCGTCGCAGTCACGGAAGACAGCAGCAGCGGCAGGATGGAGGACATCGATATATTGAACAGCAGTATCTCCAGACAGAAAAGGATACCTGCCATCGGGGCCTTGAAGATACCGGCCACGGCACCGGCGGCACCGCAGCACAGGAGTATAGTCATGTTCCTGTATGAGAGTCCCAGCGTACGCGCCACGTTGGAGCCTATGGCAGCACCTGTATATACGATTGGAGCCTCGGCTCCGACAGAGCCTCCGGCCCCTATGGTCACCGAACTGGAGAGTAGGGAGGTCCACATGTTGTGGCTCCGGATCCTTGAATTGTTGCGGGATATGGCGAAGAGAACCTTCGTAACCCCGTGGCCTATGTCGTCGCGGACAACGTACTTTACGAAAAGCAGGGACAGCAGCATGCCCGCACCAGGGTACAAAAGCAACAGGAAGTTGTTCCAGGAGGCATCGAACCACCCTGTCAGCAACTCCCCGATAAACTCAATAAGGGTCTTGAGCACTACTGCCGCGGCTCCGCTTCCCAGCCCGACCACTACGGCGAGGATCATCAGCATCCTCTGCTCCGGCTGGTGCTTGAGCCATATCAGCGGCCTAATCGTCCATCTGGTCATCCTCGCCCTGCATCTCGTCTCCATTGTCAGGGAACACCTCACCATCCATCTCAGACACGCCGTCATCTACTTCATCGTCGAAAAGATCGTCCTCAGCCTTCTCATAGTCATCGATGTCCACGTCAATCTTTACCAGATACACCGCATCCGGAATATCCACCTCCACAGCATAGAAACTGGAGCCGTCAGGCTTGTCCACCTTGAAGAGGTCTCCCATATAATCGGCATAGCCTCTGGGGTATTTCTCCTTGAACGCAGCCTGAAGCTCAGGAGACATATTGTCGTAGCTGATAACGGCTCTCTTCCTGGGGCGGGGAGCCGCAGATGATTTTCCTTTCTGTTCCATATCTATTTTTCTTGTTTCCAAAAACGGCTGCAATTATAATGCATTTTTTCTAAAAAAAAGAGATTTTTGGATTTTCTTTCCCCCGATATTGCGTTCCACGAAAACAGGATGCTTCGACAAGTCTTTTCCAGTGTAGAACATCACCGAGGAGGCAGTCATGGGCGTAGGGGTGAAATCCTGTACCTGCTCCAGCTGTATCCCCCTGAGTTCCTTGTTCCTGGCCAGAGCCTTCATGTCCTGCAGGGTGCATCCGGGATGCGAGGATATGAAATAAGGGACAATCCGGTAGGGCAGCCGCTCCCTGGCCGCAATCCTCGAAAATTCCCGCCTCAGCACGGAGAAAAGGGCGAACGGCGGCTTGGACATCAGCCTCAGCACATGGTCCTCCGTATGCTCCGGGGCCACCTTGAACCACCCGGAAGTGTGGTTGGTCACCACCTCCCTCAGGTATTTCTCCGAATACTCGTCGAGAAAGCCGTCCTTGTCCAGGAAAAGGTCGTAGCGTATACCGCTGCCTATAAATGCCTTCCTAACCCCCGGAACGGCCGTGATACGGCTGTAAAGCTCCAGCAGCACCCTGTGCGAATGCTCCATGTTGGGGCAGCGCGAGGGAAAGAGGCACGAAGGCCGGCTGCAGCGGGCACAGCGCGAGGCATCCCGTCCGCGGAGGCCGTACATATTGGCCGTCGGCGCCCCCACATCGGAGATTATCCCTTTAAAATGCGGCATGAGCGTCAAACGCTCCACCTCCCCTACGATGGATTCAGGACTGCGGCTGCGGATAAATTTCCCCTGATGGGCGGCAATGGTGCAGAAGGAGCAGCCTCCGAAGCATCCGCGGTGAATCGTCAGGGAGTTCTTGATCATCTCCCAGGCAGGAATGTCCTTGCCGCGGTAGCGGGGATGCGGCTGCTTGGTAAAGGGCAGGGCGTAATACGAATCAAGTTCTTCCGTCGTTTCCGGGGGAAATGGCGGATTGACCTGCACATATCCTCCCGGATATGGTTCAATGAGGGTGGCGGCATGCAAGCGGTTGGCCTCCCGCTCCTCCACATTGAAGTCCTCGATAAATGCGTCCTTGTCGCGGCATACCCGCTCATAGCCGTGCAGCAGGAGCATCCCCTCCCCGGCCCGGGGACATGGCCCCTCAGAGAAAAATGCGGTCTGCGGGATGTCTCTCATGTCCTCCCCGGCGGCAATGGCACGGGCGACGGCTGTCACAGGCCTCTCCCCCATCCCATAGATGAGGAGGTCGGCCCCGCTGTCCACCAGGACCGAAGGGAACAGGCGGTCCGCCCAATAGTCGTAGTGCGTCAGGCGGCGCAGGGAGGCCTCGATGCCTCCTATGACCACCGGCACATCGGGAAAGAGCCGTTTGAGAATACGGGTGTAGACGGTAACTGCATAGTCGGGGCGGTGTCCGGCCTGGCCGCCGGGGGTATAGGCGTCGTTGCTGCGCAGACGCTTGGCGGCGGTATAGTGGTTGACCATGGAGTCCATGGCCCCGGAGTTGACCCCGAAGAACAGGCGCGGGACTCCCAGTTTCCGGAAGTCCCGCAGGTCGTCCTGCCAGTCCGGCTGGGGCACTACGGCCACTCTCCAGCCTTCCCGCTGCAGGACGCGGGCAATCATCGCCGTACCCGACGAAGGGTGGTCGATGAAGGCGTCGCCTGAAAACAGTATGATGTCGATGTAGTCCCACCCGAGTCTCTCCACCTCCTTGACAGAGGTGGGAAACATATAGGCGGACTGTATCTGCTCCGTCATGGCCTACATCCTCTCGGGCAGACGGATTCCGAGGATATCCATGGCCTTGACCAGCACGGACGCGATGGTGCCCAACAGCATCAGGCGGGCATCGCGCAGGGCCGCGCTGTCCTCCTTGAGGATCGGAACGTCGTGATAGTACTGGTTGAACTCCTTGGCCAGGTCGTAGGCGTAGTTGGCGATGAGGGCCGGGGACAGGGCAGCTCCGGCCTCGGCCACCTTCTGGGGATACTGGTTGAGGAGCTTGATGATGCTGATCTCCTTGTCGTTGAAGGCAGCGTCCTCAGCCAGCACAGGGGTATATCCGGCTCCGGCGGCCTTGCGCAGGATGGAACGGATACGGGCGTGGGTGTACTGGATGAAGGGGCCGGTGTTGCCGTTGAAGTCTATGGACTCCTTCGGGTCGAAGAGCATGGTCTTCTTGGGATCCACCTTGATGATGAAGTACTTCAGGGCACCGAGGCTGAGCGTGCGGAAGAGCTCTTCCTGCTCCTCCCCGCTCATGTCGGCCAGCTTGCCGAGCTCCAGTGAAGTCTCCCTGGCGGTGTTGTACATCTTCTCCAGCAGATCATCGGCATCGACTACCGTACCCTCGCGGGACTTCATCTTGCCCTCAGGCAGCTCCACCATACCGTAGGAGAGGTGGTAGATGCTGTCGGCCCAGGCGAAGCCCAGTTTCTTGAGTATGAGCTTGAGCACCTGAAAGTGGTAGTTCTGCTCGTTGCCCACCACGTAGACGTGCTCGTCCAGACTGTATTCGGTAAATCTCTCTACGGCAGTGCCCAGGTCCTGGGTGATGTACACCGAGGTGCCGTCCTTTCTCAGGAGCAGCTTGCGGTCCAGTCCGTCGGCGGTCAGGTCGCACCACACCGAGCCGTCCTCCATCCGCTCGAAGACGCCCTTGCGCAGTCCCTCCTCCACCAGCGACTTGCCGTGCAGGTAGGTCTGGGACTCGTAGTAAATCCGGTCGAAGCCCACTCCGAGAGCCGCGTAGGTCTCGTCGAAGCCGGCATAGACCCAGGAGTTCATCATCTTCCAGAGCTCCACTGTCTCAGGGTCGCCCTGCTCCCACTTCACGAGCATCTGACGGGCCTCCTGCAGGATGGGAGCCTTCTCCTCGGCCTCCTCCTTGCTCATGCCCTGAGCCTCGAGCTGTGCTACCTCGGCCTTGTAGAGGTCATTGAACTTCACGTAGAAGTCTCCTACCAGATGGTCGCCCTTCTTGCCGGAGGACTCCGGAGTCACGCCGTTGCCGGCCTTCTTCCATGCGACCATGGACTTGCAGATGTGGATGCCGCGGTCATTGACGATATTGGTCTTGATGACCTTGTGGCCGTTTTCCTCCAGTAGGCGGGATACAGACCAGCCCAGCAGGATGTTGCGGATGTGTCCCAGGTGCAGGGGCTTGTTCGTGTTGGGGGAGGAATACTCGACCATCACTGTCTTTCCGGTGGAGGGCAGATGTCCGAAGCTGCCGTCAGCGGCGATGGAGCCGTAGACCTCCTTCCAGAAAGAGGGTGCGAACTTGATATTGAGGAAACCCTTCACCACATTGAAACTCTCTATCTCGGGAGTATTGGCCTTCAGCCACTCTCCTATCTCCTGGCCCGTGGCCTCGGGAGACTTGCGGGATATCTTGAGCAAGGGGAAAGTGACGAGGGTCGCATCGCCCTCGAACTCTTTTCTGGTCGCCTGGACCTGTATGGGCAAATTAACGCCAGAAGCCCCGTAAAGGGCTTCCAGCGCATATTTTACCTTGTCTTGAATAAACTGTTCCTGATTCATATAAGGTTTTGAGTGTGGATACTATTTGAGACCTCTGTTGGCGAGGAGGGGATCGATGCCGGGCTCCTTGCCGCGGAAGTTGACATAAAGGGTCATGGCGTCGTCCTCACCGCCACGCTCGAGGACTTCCTCGCGGAACTTGCGGGCCACCTCCTGGTTAAAGATGTCTCCGGTCTCCTTGAATGCCTCATAGGCGTCGGCATCCAGGACTTCGGCCCAGATATAGCTGTAATAACCGACTGTATAGCCGCCTCCGAAGACATGGGAGAAGTAGGTCGAACGGTAGCGGGGAGGTATCTGGGACAGCAGTCCGCGGTCACCCAGCACCTTAGCCTCGAACTTGTTCACATCCAGGTCGGCGGGTATCTCGTCCATGATGAAGTAGTCCATGTCGAGCAGGGATGCCGCCAGATACTCGGTAGTGGCGAAGCCCTGTCCGTACTTGCCGGAACGGTCGAGCTTGTCCACCAGCTCCTGAGGAATCACCTCACCTGTCTTGTAATGCTTTGCGTACACCTTCAGCACCTCAGGCTCGAATGCCCAGTGCTCGTTGATCTGGGAGGGCAGTTCCACAAAGTCGCGGGTCATGGAGGCATTGCCCTGATACCTTACATCCTGGAGGAGGGACTGGAGCGCATGTCCGAACTCATGGAAGAAAGTCTCGGTCTCATCGGGTGTCAGCAGGGCCGGTGCATCACCGGTACTGCGGGTAAAGTTGCCCACGATGGTGACGAGGGGTATTACCCTCTCCCCGTTCTTGTAGTACTGTTCGCGGTAACTGCTGCACCATGCTCCGCCCCTCTTGTAGCCCGGACGCGCGAACATGTCCATGAATATCACGCCGAGGGTGGTGCCGTCAGCATCCCTGCACTCGAAAGCCTGTGCCTCGGGATGGGGCACGGGTACTCCGCTCAGCGGAGTGAAGGTTATGCCGTACAGACGGTTGGCCACGTAGAAGATACCCTCGCGCACGTTGTCGAACTGGAAGTAGGGCTTCAGCTCGTCCTCGGAGAGGTTGAATTTCTCAGCCTTGGCCTTCTCGAAGTAATACCTCCAGTCGGCGGCTGTCAGTTCATCGCTCACACCCTGAGCCTTGGCTATAGGGTACATGTCGGCGAGCTCGCGTTTTGCGGACTTCAAGGCAGGTGTCCAAAGCTGGTCGAGGAGGGTGTACACTGCCTCGGGGGTCTTGGCCATGCGGTCCTGGAGGACAAACTCGGCGTAGTTGTCGCAGCCCAGAATCTTGGCTTTACGGTTGTAGAGGTTCACCATCTCGATGATAATGGCCTTGTTGTCGTTCTCATTGCCGTTGTTGCCGCGGTTGAGGTAACCGTCCAGAAGCTTCGTGCGGAGCTCCCTGCTGTCGGCGAACTGGAGGAAGGGCATCACACTGGCGTTGTCCAGGCCGAACACCCACCAGCCTCCCATGCCTTTCTCCTCGGCACGCCGGGCGGCTGCATCCACCGCTGCCTGGGGCAGACCTGACAGGCCGTCCCTGTTGTCCACCACCAGGGTAAAAGCGGCAGTCTCCCTGAGCAGGTTCTGCTCAAACTTGAGCTGCAGCTCGGATATGCGGGAGTTTATCTTCTTGAGCTCCTCTTTCTTGTCGGCGGGGAGGGTAGCTCCTGCCCTCTCGTAATCCTTGTACGTCTCGGTAAGAAGCCTCATCTGGTCGGGTTCCAGGCCGAGGCTCTCACGCTTGTCATAGACAGCCTTCACCCTCTCGTAGAGTTTCTCGTTGAGGGATATCTCATTGAAGTGGGCACTGACTACGGGGGCAAGCTCGGTCTCGACGGCCATCAGTTCCGGAGTGGAATTGATGGATGTCTCGTTGCCGAATACACCGTAGACACGGCTGAAAAGACTGCCTGAGTTGTCCAGTGCCACGATTGTGTTCTCGAAATCAGGAACCTCTGGATTGTTGATGATAGCATCTATCTCCCTGTTGTGCTCCTCGATAGCTGCCAGAACGGCAGGCTTATAGTCTCCGGTCTCCACCTCTTCGAAAGGAGGGATTCCGAACGGGGTATCCCACTCTTCCAGAAGCGGATTCTTTTTATTGTCACATGATGTCATCATAAGTGCAAGTGTCAGGATAACTGTGGAAATTAAAAATTTTCTCATATCTGGTGAAATTAAGGTTTGTCGTCCGTTTTGTCATGTACGGCTTATCCGAGATAGCTCTTGAGCAGCTTGCTGCGGTTGCTGTGCCTCAGACGGCGGATGGCCTTCTCCTTGATCTGGCGCACTCTCTCGCGGGTGAGGCCGAACTTCTCGCCTATCTCCTCCAGGGTCATCTCCTGGGTACCTATGCCGAAAAAGTCCTTGACGATATCCCTCTCCCTCTCCGTAAGGGTCGAGAGGGCGCGCTCGATCTCCTTGTTGAGCGACTCGTTGACCAGTCCCTTGTCGGCGTTGGGAGAGTCATTGTTCACAAGCACGTCGAGGAGGCTGTTGTCCTCTCCGTCCACAAAAGGAGCGTCCACGGACACATGACGGCCGGAAACCCTGAGAGTATCCGCGATCTTATCCCGCGGAATGTCCAGCATCTCGGCCAGCTCGTCGGGAGAGGGCATCCTCTCGTTGTCCTGCTCGAACTTGGACAGCGCCTTGTTGATCTTGTTCAGGGAACCAACTTGGTTCAGTGGCAGGCGCACTATCCTGGACTGCTCGGCCAGGGCCTGAAGAATCGACTGGCGTATCCACCACACGGCGTAGGATATGAACTTGAACCCACGGGTTTCGTCGAACTTCTCCGCGGCCTTTATAAGTCCCAGGTTGCCCTCATTGATAAGGTCAGGAAGGCTAAGTCCCTGGTTCTGGTACTGTTTCGCAACAGAAACGACGAAGCGGAGATTGGCTTTGGTCAGCTTCTCGAGGGCCGCCTGGTCCCCTTTGCGGATTCTCTGCGCCAATTCCACTTCCTCATCCACCCCGATGAGCTCCTCCCTGCCGATCTCCTGAAGGTACTTGTCCAGAGAGGCGCTCTCGCGGTTGGTGATTGATTTTGTAATCTTAAGTTGTCTCATTATCTCTATTATAAACCTATTCCGTAGTAATAGAGGTTGCCGTCCGGATCGAAGCCTTCGATGAGCAGGGACCTGCGGGCCTTCTTCACCTCGGCGGCCACGTCCTGAGGCGATGCGACAGGATTGTTGTTGACATAAGTTATTATGAACCCTGCCTTAATGCCTGCGTCGCGGACCTTACCCTTATCTACAGAAGCCACCTTCACACCGGCCTTCAGTCCCAGTTTCTCCAGTTCCGCCCGGGGTGCCGGGACAAGCTGAGCACCGAAGAGATTGACATTACCCTGCTGGTTGTAGGCGTTCATTGCCTGCGTCTCCTCGCCTATCAGCGTTGTCTTGAGCCTGAGAATCTTTCCGTCGCGGGAGATTTCCAGCTCGACCTTGTCGCCGGGACTGTGCTGACTGATGAGCTCCTGCACTGCCGTACCCTTGGATATCTTCGTTCCGTCGATGGCCAGGAGGATATCACCCTCCTTGACACCGGCCGCCTCGGCAGCACCGCCTTTGACTACCTCGGATATATATACGCCGTCGGAGGTGGAAAGTTTCATTTCTTCCTTCAAATCTTCTGAATTATTGAGCATCGTTATTCCCAGCATGGCCCTCTGCACTGAGCCGTACTCCCGGAAATCGGCGGCTATCTTCTTGACCATATTCACGGGGATGGCAAAAGAATACCCGGCATAAGAACCTGTCTGGGAGATAATTGCCGTATTGATACCCACAAGCTCACCCTTGATATTGACCAGGGCTCCGCCACTGTTGCCCGGGTTGACCGCCGCATCGGTCTGGATGAAGGACTCGATCTTGAAATCCCGGTTGCTGCTGGGCATGGAACGGCCCTTGGCGCTGACTATACCTGCAGTGATGGTCGAGGTCAGACCATAGGGGCTGCCGATGGCCAGCACCCACTCGCCCAGACGGAGCTGGTCGGAGTCTCCCATGGGGATAGTAGGAAGGCCTTTCGCGTCTATTTTCAGCAGAGCAACGTCCGTAGCGGGATCAGTACCCACGATATCTGCCTGGAACGTCTTGTTGTCCCCTACCGTCACCTCTATCTCCGTGGCGCCGGAGACGACATGGTTGTTCGTCACTATGAACCCGTCCTCCGATATAATCACTCCGGAGCCGGTGCCCACCTGCTCGCGGGGAATGGAGTTGCCGAAGCCGAAGAAGTACTCGAAGAGGGATGAAGGCCCCTGGGGCTGCTCACTTCTCTTGACTACCTTTACATATACCACCGCCTTCACCGATGTCTCCGCGGCATAGGTGAAGTCGGGATACTCCCCGGATATGCTGACATTGCGGACCACCGCACCCGAATCACTGTCACGGTACACATAAGTCTCATTGTCATTTCCCACTGTCAGTCTGACCGTGAGATATCCTGCGAGACCGCCAGCCAGGACGGCCGCCAGGACTACTAACCAAGTCTTCTTTCTCATATTCATTATTTTTTCGGTTTTGTGGATAAATAACTCAAAATATATGCCAAAATTTTTGTACTTTTGTCACCCTAAAGCTAAAAATACCTGAAGATGAATTTTACAGTATCGAGCACTGAGCTTCTACGCGGGCTGCTCTCCGGGCTCAGAGTGATTTCAAACAAGACCACAACCCCCATCCTGGACAACTTTCTCTTTGTCCTCAGGGGGAACTCCCTGGAAGTGACCGCCTCCGACTCAGAGACCACCCTGCGGACCGTCATCCCCGTAGACGAGGTGATGGAAGACGGAGCTGCGGCAGTACCCGCCAAGATTCTCACCGACTCCCTCAAGGAGTTTCCGGACATGCCAATAGAGTTCAAGACCCTCGAGGACAACAGCACCCTCCAGATCAGCTGGTCCACAGGAGCGCAGAAGATACCTTTCTTTCCCGCCGACTACTATCCCGAGCTTCCGGCAATGGATGAGCTGGCGGTGACCGTGAACATACCCGCCGAGACACTTTCCGCCGGCCTGGGCTACACGCTCTATGCTACGGCAGACGAAGTGCTGAGACCCGTGATGAACGGCGTGCTCTTCGACCTCACCCCCGAGTCCACATCCCTGGTGGCCTCCGACTCCCACAAGCTGGTATGCTACACACGCATCGACATACGCTCGGAACAGAAATCATCATTCATCCTTCCCAAGAAACCTGCGGCCATCCTCCGCGGCCTCCTTTCCAAGTCGGACAGTGACGTGACCGTGACTTTCGACGGAAAGAACGCCCATTTCGAATTTGACGGATGCCTGCTCGTCGGACGTCTGGTGGACGGCACTTACCCTGCATACAGGACTGTCATTCCGAAGAACAACCAGAACAAGATGTTCATCAGCCGCACCACCCTGCTCAACGCTGCCAAACGCGTGTCAGTTTGCTCCAACCAGGCCACTTCCAGCATGAAGTTCTCCTTGTCGTTCAACACCCTGGTCATATCAGCCCAGGACACCGGATTCTCCATCTCAGCACACGAGACCCTTCCCTGCCAGTATGACGGAGAACCCATGGACATCGGTTTCAAGTCCACCTTCCTCATAGAGATACTGTCCAACCTGCCGTACGAGGAAGTCTGCTTCGAACTGGCCGACCCCGCCCGCGCCGCCCTCATCGTAGCCGCCGAGGACCACAATCCGGACGAGGATATATGCTCCCTGCTTATGCCCATCCGTATCCCCAACTAACCCCAGCAAGCAATGAAGCTCAATCTCAAAAATCCGATTATATTCTTCGACATCGAAAGCACCGGCCTCAACGTGGCCACAGACCGCATAGTGGAGATATCCATGGTCAAAGTCATGCCGGACGGCAGCACTGAAGTCAAGACCCGCCGCATCAACCCCACCATACACATCTCGGAGGAAGCCACCCGCATCCACGGCATACATGACGAAGACGTAAAGGACTGCCCGACCTTCAACCAGATAGCCAAATCCCTGGCCCGCTGGATGGAAGGCTGCGACATAGCCGGCTACAACTCCAACAAGTTCGACATACCCGTCCTCTACGAGGAGTTCCTCCGTGCCGGAGTGGACTTCGACTTCCGCAAGAGGAAACTGGTGGACGTGCAGAACATCTTCCACAAGATGGAGCAGAGGACTCTCTCAGCAGCCTATAAGTTCTACTGCCACAAGGACCTGGAGCACGCCCACTCCGCCGAGGCCGACACCGTGGCCACTTATGAGATACTGCAGGCACAGCTTGACAAATACTCCGACACCCTCCAGAACGACATCAACTTTCTGGCCGATTTCTCATCCAAGACCAAGTTTGCCGACTATGCCGGCCGCATCATATACAACGACCAGGATGTCCCCGTGTTCAACTTCGGCAAGCACAAAGGCAAACCGGTGGAGGAAGTCCTCCGCCGCGAACCCAGCTACTACTCGTGGATGATGAATGGAGACTTCACCCTCGACACCAAGAAAGTCCTGACAGAGATTAAGATAAAATCCTCAAAGTGAATATCCTGATCTCCCCTCTGAGCGAAGGGAGCTTCTACTTCCGCTCCGACTCGACTCTGATACGCGCGCTTACGGATTTCTATATTCCGGACTATGTCTCGGAAGTGGCGGCTGTTCCCATACTGTGCTTCAGGTCCGAACGCTCCGGCAAAGCCGTACAGGAACAGTTCGCCGGACGGTATCTCGGTCCGTTCTCATGCGGAATACTGCTCAAGGCGTCCCTCGTCCCGGAAGCGGTTCCTGAGGCTGACCGCATTTTCGTAGAGAATGCCCTCGACTACTCGACTGTCATACCCTACGGACTGATTCCCCTGGACAGATACCCAGGATATATCTCTGAGACCAAACCTTTTGTACTGAAGACAAACGGACTGGAACGCTGTCGTATAGAACGGTGTCCCACGCTCAGGGAAATATGCGGACGGTTCACGGCCATGAGCCGGTATTGCTCCGTAAGGACCGGGGACATGCTGGCATTCGAGCTGGCCGCCCCCGTCAGGACAGGCCGCCGGGAACATCTTACCGCCACGTTCGGGACAAGCGGTCTTATCAGCGTCATCGTAAGATAGAGCGGCTCACTATGCTGCGGACCGCCGCGGCAGCCGTGGAGAAGGCAATCTGGAGGTTGTACCCTCCGGTATCGGCGTCAAGGTCCAGCACTTCCCCGGCAAAATAGAGACCGGGGACCAACTTCGACTCCATCGTCTTGCGGGACACCTCCCTGAGTGAAACTCCTCCGGCGGTAACGACAGCCCGCCGGTAGTCGACATATCCTTTAATCAGAAATTTCCAGCTCTTGAGCCTGACTGGAAGATTCTGCACAGTCAGTGAAGGATCGGAGTCCATGAACGGCCTGACGGCCTGGACAGGCAGGAATTTTTCAAGAAAACGCTGCAGGCTCAGTCCCGGACGGTACTCCCGTTCAATCCTTGCCTTAAGCTCAGCCCGGGTCACCGCTGGCTTCAGGTCCATGAGCACCTCCACCTTCTTGCCCTCATCCAGAGCCTTCACCGCCCTGCGGCTGACCCTGAATCCCAGTGCGCCTTCCAGTCCGTCATTGGTGAAAGTCAGCTCCCCGAACTCGTCCTGCACCACTCCTCCGTCCACCAGGAGCTGCAGGCTGACATTACGGAGCGTCAGGCCGGCAAGGGCAAAATTGTACCTCGTCGGAACAAGAGCCGTCAGCGACGGAGACGTGTCAACAACGGTATGCCCCATCTCCCGCGCGAACCGGTATCCGTCTCCGGTAGACCCGGTGGCAGGATAGGAAAGGCCGCCTGTCGCTACGATTACCGAGTCCGTCACCAGCTCCAGCATATTCATCCTGTCTCCCGAATGAAGGACCTCCACGACAAAATGGCTTGAGGAAGAACGAAGTACAGAGACCGCTTCGCTGTCACAGCGGATGTCCACGTTGGTGGCCGCCGAGATACGCGAAACCAGCACGTCCCTCACGTCCGAACTCTTGCCCGAGCTCGGAAATATCCTCATCCCCCGCTCCTCCGTCACCGGTAGACCCAGCTTCCGGAAAAATGCCACAGTATCCGCATTGGAAAACGCCATGAACGCCGGACGCAGAAATCCGGAATCGGGATGGACATGCTCCTTGAACTCATCCCACGGACGAGTGTTGGTTATATTGCAGCGTCCCTTGCCTGTAAGCAGCAATTTTCTACCGCACTGACTGTTCTTCTCTATCAACGCAACTCTGAGACTGCTCTCCGATGCCAGTGCCGCCGCCATCATCCCCGCGGCCCCGCCTCCTATTATGACCACATCGTATTCCATAATACACATACCGTTCTTATTTTTATTTTCGCAAAATTAGAATTATTTTCTATATTTGCGTCCTCAAATCAAGCCTCTTTAGCTCAGCTGGTAGAGCAGCTCATTCGTAATGAGCAGGTCGTGGGTTCGAGTCCCATGAGAGGCTCCACCCTTTAAACTCCCAGCCATGAACATAAGATTTTTTATATCAACCGTGACAGTCCTCGTCTCGGCTCAGGTGCTTTTTGCCGCACCCAAGACCCACACACTTCAGTCCCCGGACGGCAGACTTGCCGTTACAGTGGAGGTCAGCGACTCCATTGCCTACAGCATCGCATACGACGGACACACGTTCATCCTTCCCTCAGCTGTATCCATGACTCTAGCTGACGGAAAAGTTCTTGGACGTGAGAATCTTTCCTCCGTACGGTTCAGAACTGCATCGGTACGGGACTCCGTAGACACACCGCTCTACCGCCAGAGCCGCATAGAGGAGAGCTACAACTCTCTCGCCATAACGTTTCTGCGGGCCGGTTTTGCCCTCGAGTTCAGGGCCTACGACGAAGGCATCGCCTACCGCTTCTCCACATCCCTGAAAGACAGCGTCACTGTTGTCGGCGAGGAGGCCACATTCCGTTTTGACAAGGATTACCAGGCATACATACCCTACAGTTCCAATACCAAGAACCCGTTCCAGACCTCCTTCGAGAGCCAGTACACCGTCTCGCCCCTGAGCGGTTTTAAGAGCGGACGGCTGTCCATCACTCCGCTGCTCGTCGCCCTGGACTCGGGCGAGAAGGTGCTCATCACCGAGTCCGACCTGGAGTCATATCCCGGCATGTTCCTGGGCAGTGAGGGCGGCAGCACCCTCCGCGGAGCCTTCGCCGGCCGGCCTACCACCTACGTGGACGGCTACAGATGCCAGGAGAGGATCGTGCGCAACTCCGACACTCTGGCCATTACGGCCGGTACACGGACCTATCCCTGGAGAATAGTCTCCGTGGCCTCCGACGACACCGAGCTGCCGGTGAATGATCTCGTATGGCTGCTCGGCTCTCCCAGCCGGATTGAGGATCTCTCGTGGATCCGTCCGGGACAGGCCGCCTGGGAATGGTGGAACGACTGGGGCTTCACCGGAGTGGACTTCGAGGCCGGCATCAACACCGACACCTATAAATACATGATCGATTTCGCGGCTGAGCGCGGTATCCACTACGTAGTGGTGGACGAGGGCTGGTCTCCCCGCACAGGAGGCGACATCATGAAGACGATTCCAGGATTCGACGTGGAGAAAGTGGCCCGCTACGGCAAGTCCAGGGGCGTGGGCGTAATTCTCTGGGCCGTGGCCTACGTTCTGGATGACAAGCTGGAGGAGGCCTGCAGCACATATTCGGAGATGGGCATCGCCGGCTTCAAGGTGGACTTCATGGACCGCGACGACCAGGAGGTGGTGGAGATGAACTACCGTATCCTCGAGACCGCCGCCAGGTATCACCTGGTAGTGGACCTGCACGGCATGTACAAGCCCACCGGACTGAAACGTACCTGGCCCAACCTGCTCAACTACGAGGGCGTCTGGGGCCTCGAGCAGATGAAGTGGTCGGATGAGGACATGCTCACTTACGACGTGACTTTCCCCTACATCCGCATGGCCGCCGGACCAGTGGACTACACCCAGGGAGCCCTGCGCAATGCTCAGATGAGGAATTTCGCGGCCGTCTACAGCGACCCCATGAGTCAGGGCACCAGGGCGCATCAGGTGGCCCTCTACGTCATCTTCGACTCCCCCCTGACCATGCTCTGCGACTCTCCCACGGCATACGTGCGGGAGCAGGAGACCACAGAGTTCATCACGGCCATTCCCACGGTCTACGACGAGACCCGCGTCCTGGCCGGAGAGATCGGCAGATACATCATCACTCAGCGCCGCTCGGGTGACCGCTGGTACATCGGCGGCATCACCGGCACTGAGGCCCGTACACTGACCTTCACCCCCGACCTTCCCGAGGGCAGCTATACCTTCAGGGTATTCCGCGACGGTGTCAATGCCGCTTCACGCGGAGAGGACTACCGGATAGAGACCCTGGTGTGGACTGCGGGACAGGAACTCAGCATAGAGGCTGCGCCGGGCGGAGGATTCGCCATCATCATTGATAGAAAATAATTTAACTTTAACACCTTAGTGACTGTTATCATGAAATCGAGACTTTACATCCCTCTTATACTCGTTGCCCTGAGCTGCGCGATTCTGGCCGTGGCCCTGTGGGTCGGCACTTCTGACGGCGACAGCAGCAGCGGCACATCCTCCGATGTCCTGGAGAATATCGCCACGCGGACCAGCATCCGTGCCTATACCTCCGAACCTGTGGACGAGGAGACCGTAACGGCCCTGCTCAAGGCCGGCATGGCAGCTCCCACGGCCATGAACACACAGCCCTGGTTTTTCTACGTGGTACGCGACCGGGAGCTTATGAAGTCGCTGGCCGAGGTGCTGCCGTACGCCAAGATGGCAGCCGATGCAGCCGTGCTCATCGTGCCCTGCGGAGACCGGGAGCGGTTCCTGACCGGAGAGGGCATGACCTACTGGGTACAGGACGTGTCCGCCGCTACCGAGAACATCCTGCTGGCGGCTCACGCCATGGGACTCGGGGCCGTATGGACCGGGGTCTACCCTGTCCGGGACCGCATCGCCGATGTCTCCCGCATCCTGGAGATGGATGAGAACCATGTGCCGCTCTGCGTCATTCCCATCGGCTGGCCGGCTGACAATCCGGAACCCAAGGACAAATGGGATCCTGACAAGGTTATCTACAGGTAAACGGGTAAACATCTCCACTCCTTCCGAAGGAGTGAGGTGACTCCACGTACCAAAACGAGAAGGTGCCGGGCAAACGGCACTTTCGCCTGCACCTTCCGGATAGGTTTCCAGGGCAGGGCCGGCGAGAGACGCTTCTGAGGCTGGTCCGCTTATAACGAATTCGAGAAGGTGCCGGAGAAAGGACGTTTGCCCCGGCACCTTCCGGATGGGGTTCCCGGGCAGGGCCGGCGAGAGAGGTCTCCGAGGCAGGTCGGCTTATAACGAATTCGAGAAGGTGCCGGAGAAAGGACGTTTGCCCCGGCACCTTCCGGATGA
>CALUSM010000008.1 GCA_944323445.1 uncultured Bacteroidales bacterium | reverse complement strand
TCGCAGCCGCTCTACGCGGTGGTGGACGCTGAGGGCAGCACCCTCTCCGGCCCCGTCGGAAGCTGCTCCGAGGAGGAATTCCTGAACTTTCTGAATTTCTAAATAACTTTTTGTGTTACGATAATGGGCCCGGTGAACCGCAGACACCGGACCCATTTTTATTTATCAGCCGAAAAGCCTCCCAATTATTCAGATCGGATAATTAAATTCTCATATTTTGCAGATACAACAATTATCCATATCTTTGATTGTACTAAAATAATAGCCTATGAATACTCCCCGCCGAACAGCACTCACCACACTTCTGATGGGGCAATATGCTCCGCCCTGCTTTCCTGCACCCGCGGAGAAGACTGGAACGGACCGCAGAGCAGGACAGAGCGGCGTTCCCTGGAGAATCTGAAGCAGAGTCTTCCGGAGACGATATGTGTGTATGATCCGGCGGAGTATTTTCCAGTAGGCAGCAGGGGTGGTTCCGGAGAGCCTGTATCGGTCAGCAGTAGAAACCTGGATTACGGGCATGCATCATTCCTGTCTGTCGGGGAATATGACTACATCCAGATACCGGTGCGCGCCTCTACCCCGTTGTCCCGCGCCACCGTAAGATTCCACAGATTCACCGACGGCAGCGACGGAGCCTGGGCTGCTGACAGCAGGGCATACCTGATAACGCAGACAGCAAGGGACTCAGTATCGGACAGCCGGATAAGCCTTGTCACCATAATACCCCATCCCAATCACATGCGGGAGGGTGAGCTGGACAGTCTGGACTTCTTTTACAAGGGGTATTTCAATGCCGTGTTCCTATACTCGGACCTGGACGGGCGCATTACAAAGGTGGAGACCTATGTCCGCGGCATTCCTTACCGGCTCGGCTGCATATCCGGAATACCTGCGGATTCCTCGGCACTAATCTCCGTCGTCCCAGAAGAAAAGGATGTAAGTCAGGATACACTCGCCTCACCAGTCCGTCTCTCGGAATGGCTTAACGCCATATATGTCGTAGCCGACGGTCCGGACAACTCCGATGACGGCTGGGATGATGACGGCGGCGTACAGTACCCCTGGCTGGGTGAGACGCAGTGGCCCAATGAGGGCGGAGGTTCCGGCCATGGCGGAGGCAATGACGGGAATGACGACGAAGCCGCGCTGACTACAACAGTAAGGATCCATGTCGTGGGCCGCGGCATAATAACCGGCACCGGCACTTACCGGTTCGGGCAGGTCATCAGCTGTACGGCATCTCCCCTGTATTACGGTGACACGCAGACCTCGGAGTTCGTCGGCTGGAGCGGCCACATAAATTCCTCGTCCCCGACCATCACGTTCGTGCTTCAGCCGACGTTCCTCAGCCGTGAGGTCAGCCTTACCGCCACATTCCACAACTACAGTCCCTGCGCTACCGGGGAGAAGCGGGACCCTCTGCTGGAGATGGAGATACTTGGGAGTTCCGGCAGCGAATAAATGGCGGAAGATTCGGCAAGGATGTAAGAAAGGATAAATATGGAAACCCAAAAGAGCATAGTGGAATAGACTTGTCGTGTCCTGTTGGCACACCTGTATTTGCCACCATCTCAGGCAAAGTTGTAGCCATCAGGACAGAATTCAAGAATGGAGAGACATGGGATGAATATCAAATTAGAGGTGGTAAAGCGGAAAAACCGACTTTCAGCGCTGGCAACAGCGTTTATATCCAGGGAACTATCAATGGCAGGACCTACACCACGGTTTTCTGGCACCTGACGGATGTCTTTGTTGAGGTGCGAGATGTCGTTGAGGTAGGAAGCATTATCGGCACCAGCGGGAGGACCGGCAATGCCTCGCATGTCGGTTGCGCCGGACCCCACCTGCACTATCAGGTTCAGGACAGCAACTGGGAAAGGGTGGATCCGGAGGAATTTATCCACACTGTCTTTGACTCGGCAGGCAAACAGACCAATCCATGTTATTAACTTATAAAATCAGAGTTTATGAAGTACTTTAAGATTATTTTGGCGGCAGTAACCTTTTCACTTTTCAGTGCGGCCCTTCACGCACAGATTAGTATAAATGGTCTGATCATGAATGAATTTTACACGGAAGAGGAGATTATTGAAATACTAGGTACTCCGGACAGCATTGCTTATGCTATAGAAGGCTACATTTATTTCAGATATCAAGAGGAAAAAGAAACTCAGCAGAATATATCTGTGCCTATCGGAGACAAAGTGGAGCTTACTAACAATGAATCAATAGATTATATCGGATTTGATAAATGGCAAGGGAAAGAAGGACTGCATTTTGCCAACTACATAATCAATACAAAGAGATTCTCCTTCAACAACATGTTCTGGGTGGGAGATCCTATCTCAAAAGTAAAGGCCGAAGGCGGCCAGTTCCTGGATAGAAAGAATAAAAACGGAGGCGGCTGCCTGACCTGGGCCCGCGTAGCGGACGACCACAGCGGTCCCATAGAATGGATCGTATGCCCCAGATTCTATTACGACGAGAACGGGATTATCACCTGCATGGAATTGTGGTACAGTTGATTTCGTATTAATTGGCTTTCTCCCGCTCCATCTGGGCGCGGCTCTTGCTGGCGGTGACGAGCCAGACGCCTGTGAAGATGAGCAGGACGGTGAGGACTTTCACGAAACTGAAGGTGCCGAAACAACACGTCCTCATTTTAAAGACTATTACTCAGGTAATAACTTGTCTTAATTGACAAGTAAATGCTATCTTTGCATTTGTTTTAAATCAAGTTTGTCACAAGAGTCCGATATTATAAGGATAAAATGCATAGACAACCTATACGCAAGCGGTTATCTGTTAAATATGGTTTAGTGATAGAAGTATTGTACTAATCGGGCATTTTGCATGGGAGAAAAGGCCATCTCTATAGTTGAGCATGAAATAGACTATTGGAGCGTAAGAAAGGAGAATTAATATGGACGAGAATTTAGAAATTTTCTACCACCTTTGGAAACACTCTGAAAATGAAGTGGTAGAATTCAAAAAGGCTGAAACTAACTTTGATGTTGATGAGTTGGGTAAATATTTCTCTGCCCTCAGCAATGAAGCCAACCTGCACAATCGTGAGTTTGGTTGGATTGTGTTTGGTGTATGGGACAAAAAGCGTCAGGTTGTAGGTACATCGTTTAAGGATGGGGAAACGGCACTCAATAAGCTGAAACAAGATATGTCGCAGCATACTACCGACGGACTGATTTTTCGTGAAATCATTCCTGTTACGGTAGAAGGAAAGCGAGTGTTGCTTTTTAAGGTGCCGGCTACTCCTCGAAATATCGTTATGAAGTGGAAGGGCGTTGCATATGGACGCGATGGTGAAAGCTTGAAGCCGCTGAATCAAGCCAAACAGGATGAAATACGTCAGCAGGAGCCGGTACCTGATTGGACTGCCCAACTGGTTCCGAATGCAACCATTGAGGATCTTGATGAGTTAGCTATTGCTACAGCTCGTATCATGTTTAAGAAGGTGCACAAATCGAAGATTTCTGCAGAAGAAGTCGATGGGTGGACGGTGGAAGAGTTGCTTTCGCATAGTGGAATAATGCGCGAGGGGCAACTTACACGTGCTGCCATCTTGCTGCTTGGCAAACCGCTGTCGTTGCAAAAGATTCACCCTGCAGTGGCACAGATTACGTGGACGTGGGAGGATAAAGATGCTACGGTTATTGATTATGAGCATTTCACTATTCCTTTTATTCTCACGGTAGATAAGGTACTCGCGAAGATTCGTAATAAAACGATGCGTGAATTGCCTGGCGGCACACTCTTCCCAGATACCATGAAACAATACGATGATTATACCATACGCGAAGCCATGCACAATTGCATAGCTCATCAGGACTATACGCTTCAAGAGCGTATCTCGTTTGTAGAAGGTGAAGATAAATTGTATTATGGTAATGGCGGAAGTTTTATTCCTGGCACAATTGAGAATGTTCTAGAACATAAGGGACCTCAACGCCATTATCGAAACGAGTGTCTTTGCTCAGGGATGGTGAATTTCAATATGATTGACACCGTAGGACGAGGCATTAAAAAGATATTTGCTGAGCAACGCAGCCGTTTTTTCCCCATGCCTGATTATGAGATAGATAACGAGAGCCGTACGGTTGGTGTCACCATCTATGGGAAGATGATTGATGAAAAGTACAGCTCGATCTTGAAATCGAATACAGATTTGACATTGAAGGAATGTTTTTGGTTGGATGCCGTCCAAAAGCATCGACCTGTTACGAAGGATGCCATCAAGCATCTGAAAGAAAAAGGACTGATAGAAGGACGTTCACCCAATTATATCATTTCGCTGACAGTAGCCAAGTTGACACATCAAATAGGTCATTATACCAAAGAGAAAGGGCTGGAAAAGAAGCTACTTGAACAAACTGTCCTTCAATTGGCTAAAGATGCAGGAAGGGAAGGCTTCAAGTTGAGCGATGTTTATGAGGCTTTGCATAAAAATTTACCTGCTTCCATGAGCACAACGTCCAAGAAAAGATATTTGGGAAGATTGCTTGGAAAGATGGGCGCTTCACTTCTACTTCAAGTGGATGGTAGAACCTGGAACATAACCGAAGCCGGTTTATCGAAACTTCGGCTATAATTCGGCTATAATTCGGCTATAATTCGGCTATAATTATGATGCAACAAGACGCCGTGGCTGTTTTAGTTGCATCGCAGATTCTATTTCAGGTTATTCCCGAGAAAAAATTCGGCATACTGACTAATTGAGTACTGCCGGGCTGATATCATCACTATGATGACATGTTATTGTGACTGATTCTGCTTCAGAAGATATTATGTTGTGCCATAGATTTCCCGTATCCACATTGCGAAGAAGCGGTCGTTAAGTGACCAGGTGCCATCGATGGCAGTGACGAGACCTTTCTCAAGCAGTTTCTTGGATGCGGCCTGGACGGAACTGGCGGAGGCGAGGCCGTGCCTGCGGATGAATGCGGCGGATGTGATGCTTTCCGCCTTGCCGTCTATGGCAATGGAGTAGAGTAGTTCTTTCTGCTTCTCCGGGATGTTGGACAATATCTCGCGGTAGGTGGGTTCGAGCAGGGTGATTATGCTGCGGATGGCTTGGGCGGTGGTCTCGGGTGTGCAGGTCCCGCCGTCCGGTGTATCGGCGAAGGATTCGTTGAATGTCCGCTGCATACAGTAGGTGTTGCCCTCGAACAGGTCGTATACCTCTCCGGCAGTTTCCTTCTCTATGGTGCGGTTCCTGCTGCTGAAATGTCCGGTGACAAAGTCAACATAGATGCTGCGCTCGATGGGTCCGAGCTCCAGCATGTCCGCACTTTGGTAGAAGGGCCTGGCCGAGGAGGTGAACATCTCCTGCATGAGGTGCCGCTCGCTGCCTGCAAAAATGAATTTGACGTTGCTTATCCGCTGGATGTGTGAGCGGAGCAGAGCCTCTATGTTCTTTTCAGGATACTTGGCTACTTGTTGAAATTCGTCTATCGCCACTATGCACGGCTTTCCTGCCTCCTGCAGACATGTAAAAATCTCTTCCAAAGTGTACTCCGGCCGGTCTATGTCGCCCAGTTCCAAGGAGAATGTCGGAAGTCCGCTGACAGGGTCGAAACCCAGTTTGCCGCTGATGGATTTCAGGGTACGGATCAGCAGACTGACCATTTTGCGGTCCGAGGACGCCAGGCGGTTGAAGACTTCCTTTCCCAGAAGGTATGTCAGTTCTTTGAGCCCGGTAGTGTGGAGGATATCGATGAAGAACTTATGATATCCGCTCAGTTTACTCCTGCTGTAGCAGAACTGTATCAGTCCGGTCTTGCCCATGCGCCTAGGAGACATGAGTACCACGTTGTTGCCGTTCGTCAGCGACTTGATCAGCCTGGCGGACTCATCGCGACGGTCACAGAAGTACTCCGGCTCTATGCTGCCGGAGACGATAAAAGGATTCTCAACAGTTTCCATATTCAGTTTATTTTACCACAAATGTAATTATTCAAATTAAATTATGCAAATCGAATAATTTAAATTAAATAATTCATTTTGAATAATGGACTCATACGGCTTTCTCCCGCTCCATCTGCGCGCGGCTCTTGCTGGCGGTGACGAGCCAGACGCCTGTGAAGATGAGCAGGACGGCGAGGACTTTCACGAAACTGAAGGTGTCGAGGCCGAGGTAGATGGAGGCTGTGACCGAGACTATGGGCTGAATGTAGTTGTACATGCCGGCGACAGTGGGCCGCAGGGCCTTCTGCCCTACGACTACCAGGACATAGCAGAGGAAGGTGGCGAGGACCACAACGTAGAGGATGCCGCCTATATTGCCCCAGGTCAGGCCGGCCCAGTCGGTGGCGATCAGGTCGTGGTAGGAGAAGGGCAGCAGGCAGATGAAGGCGTAGGTGAACATCCACTTCATGATGGTGAAGATGGAGTATTTGCTTACAAAATTCTTGAAAAGGACGAGGTAGGAGGCGTAGCTGAGCTGAGCGAAGAGTATCAGCAGGTCTCCGCCGACATTGGTGGTGCTTCCGGACGCTGCCGCCGCTGCATGGCTTCCGCCGAGGATGAGCAGCAGTGCGCCGCCGGCTCCGAAGGCGATGCCGCCGACCTTCTTGCCGGTGATAGGCTCCTTGAGGAAGAATGCCGCCAGGATCATTGCCCACAGCGGCATACTGGTGGCTATGATGGAGGCGTCGGCAGGGGAGGTGAGGCTCACTCCGAAGACGTACAGGCCCTGATTGAACACTATTGCCAGGAGAGAGGCCACGAAAAGTCTGACCATGTCCTTCGGCTCGACCTTCTCCGGCTTCCGGAAGAGGGAGGCGGCCCAGAAGAGCACCATTGCTCCGAATACCCGCAGGTCCGTAAGCACCAGCGGGGTGATGATGCTTCCCGCCATGACTATTTTCGCCACCGGGGCCATAAGTCCCCAGATGCAGTTGGCCGCCAGCATTGCGCCGTGGCCTTTCCAGCTGATTTTTTCCATATTCCTCAATAAATCGGCCGCAAATGTACACTTTTTTCTAACTTTGCAGGTTGGAAAAGAAAATTCTGAACATCATGTATAGGACACACACATGCGGCGAGCTTCGCCTTGACAATGCCGGACAGAGGGTCACTCTGGCCGGATGGGTCCAGAGAGTAAGGAAGATGGGCGGTATGAGCTTCATCGACCTGAGGGACCGTTACGGTATAACACAGGTTGTAATCGACGAGTCGGCCTCTGCGGAGCTCAATGCTCAGGTGGAGAAACTGGGCCGCGAATACGTAATACAGGTTTCTGGTACAGTTCTGGAGCGTCAGAGCAAGAACTCCAGGATAGACACCGGCGACATAGAGGTGCGCCTGGAGTCCCTCAATGTGCTCAATCCGGCCGTCACACCTCCCTTTACCATCGAGGATGAGTCCAACGGCGGAGATGACCTCCGCATGAAGTACCGCTACCTCGACCTGCGCCGCAACCCGCTGAAGAATAATCTCATGCTGCGTCACCGTATGGCTCACGAGGTGCGCAACTACCTCGACAGCAAGGGCTTCATGGAGATAGAGACCCCTTATCTGATCAAGTCCACTCCCGAGGGTGCCCGCGACTTCGTGGTGCCTTCGCGCATGAATCCCGGCCAGTTCTACGCCCTGCCCCAGAGCCCCCAGCAGCAGAAGCAGCTCCTCATGGTGGCCGGATACGACCGCTACTTCCAGATCGTGCGCTGCTTCAGGGACGAGGACCTCAGGGCCGACCGTCAGCCGGAGTTCACCCAGATAGACTGCGAGATGTCCTTCGTGGAGCGTGACGACGTGCTGGAAATGTTCGAGGGCATGATCAAGACCCTCTTCCACAACGTGCTGGGCAAAGACTTCACCGAGCCGTTCTATAAGATGCCCTACTCCGAGGCCATGGACTCATACGGCTCGGACAAGCCCGATATCCGCTTCGGCATGAAGCTGCATGAGATTACATCCCTGGCCAAGGGACATAACTTCCCTGTCTTCGACTCAGCCGAGTACGTGGGCGGTATCGCGGTGCCCGGCTGCGCCGGATACTCCCGCAAGCAGACCGACGAGCTGACCGAGTGGGTAAAGCGTCCCCAGATAGGCGCCAAGGGCCTGGTCTACATCAAGTGCAATGAGGACGGCACCTACAAGTCCTCGGCCGACAAGTTCCTCACTCCCGATGACCTGGCCGCTATGGCCGCAGCCGTTGAGGCTCAGAAGGGCGACCTGATTCTGATTCTCGCCGGTGCCAGGAACAAGATGCGCACTGCCCTCGGTTCCCTGCGTATCGAGATGGGCAACCGTCTCGGCCTGCGCGACCCGAAGGTATTCGCCCCCCTGTGGGTGGTGGACTTTCCCCTGCTCGAGTGGGATGACGAGACTTCCCGCTTCTACGCCATGCACCACCCCTTCACTGCTCCCAAGCCCGAGCATCTGGACTGGTTCTACAGCGACAGGAAGGAAGACCTGGAGCGCGTGTGCGCCAATGCCTATGACTTCGTGCTCAACGGCACAGAGGTGGGCGGCGGCTCCATCCGTATCCACGATTCCAAGATACAGGAGCGTATGTTCGAGGTCCTCGGCTTCAGTCATGAGGACGCCGACTACCGCTTCGGCTTCCTGATCAACGCCTTTAAGTACGGCGCTCCCCCTCACGGAGGCATTGCATTCGGCTTCGACCGCTTCTGCGCCCTCTTCGGTGGACAGGAGAGCATCCGCGACTTCATCGCATTCCCCAAGAACAATCAGGGCCGCGACATGATGCTCGACGCTCCTTCCCGCATCGACCAGGTGCAGATGGACGAGCTCTTCCTGCAGAGTACTTATAAGGAGGAATAATAATTAAAAAAGAACAATATGTCACTCGAACAACAGATACAGTCCGACATCAAGGCGGCGATGGTCGCCAAGGACAAGGTGGCTCTCGCGGCCACCCGTGCGGTGAAGGCCGCAATTCTCCTCGCCAAGACCTCCGAGGGGGGAGCCAAGGACAGCCTCGAGGATTCCGAGGTGGTGAAATTGGTGCAGAAACTCGTGAAACAGCGTAAGGAAAGCGCGGAGATCTACTCCCAGCAGAACCGTCAGGACTTAGCGGACAATGAGCTGGCCGAGGCCGCCGCAATGGAGAAATACCTCCCGGCCGCCCTCTCCGAGGCTCAGGTCGAGGAGGCCGTCAAGGTCATCATCGCCGAGACCGGCGCCACATCCATGGCCGACATGGGCAAGGTGATGGGCGTAGCTACCAAGAAGCTCGCCGGCCAGGCCGACGGCCGCCTCATCTCCACCATCGTCAAGAAGCTGCTCGCGCAGTAAGCAGATATATTTTATTTTAGCGGAGCGAGGATGATAACATTGTTGTCGTCCTCGCTTATGTTTTTCAGGATGTCGGAGATACGCTTGCGGGCGGAGCTGCTGAGGTTGCCGTTTTCAAGGAATCCGGGCCCTGCTTCCATGAAATTTTCAGCGCTGTGGTTGGTGACGAGGTATCCGTTTTTGAAAGTAGGACTGGTACTGTCATTGGTAAGGATATCGTTTATAATGGTGCGGCGTGAGACTTCTCCGGTCCTTCGGTCCAGGATTATGGCCGGCTGGAGGTCCATTTCCATACTTATGCTTACGCCTGAGCCGGTGTTTCTGCTCTGGACCATCTTCATTTTGCTGATATTCACCACTGCATAGTCCGGAAGGATATAAGGATCGTGCATGTAGTCGCCATCGCCAATTGTCAGTGCGTTGGGTTCGGTGGTTTCTCCCAATTTCATCGTCAGCAGCGGGCTGAGTTCCCTGTCCTGTATGATGAAAAGGGTGTCCTGCTGGGTGTTCATCGACCACTGGCAGATGTCCAGGGCTCCGTCTACGTTGAGAGAGGTGTGGAGACTGAGCATCGCGTTTACCGGTGTGGAGCCTGTTTTCGGAATCTCCCAGATGACATTGCCCAGCATGTCCTGACACCAGGCTGCAGGACAGCTGTTGTCGTAGGGTATTCCGGCTATGGTGACGGTGCGGGCTTTGCTGTCGACCACGAAGTTGTAGCCCTGGTTGGGATTGCCGTTGCCTTCGTATGCCAGGGGAAGGTCTTCGCAGAGGCGTCCGGTGCTGATGTCGTAGGAGTAGATGTTGTTGGTGTACAGGGTGCTGATCCATATTTTCCCGCCGGTCTCGTCTATCTGTGCGAAGGATATTCCGGTGTACTCTCCCGGACCGCGTCCGATGTTGCCGATATTGCGCAGGAACTTGCCGGTGGCTCTGTCGAAGAGCTTGAAGAGTGTTTCCCTGGGCGAGTAGATTCCGATGTAGCGGTCCGAGACGGTAATCTCTCCGCCGTCGATAAGTGCTTCGGGATCGCTGCTGTCCAGGGCGATGAACTCAGGCTCGCCTATCCAGTCGGAAAGGAGGATGTCCTCCCCTTGCGGCAATCTGTCGTATTGCACTGATATGAGACCTCCGTCCCATGCCTGCTGCTGTCCGCATGAGGTAACAATAAGAATTATGGCGGCTGTGCAGATAAAGGATATTTTGGACTTCATCATATCGGGCGAGGTTAGGGTTTGTAACTGTTTGTAAATGAGCTGCTTTTGATTTTGCAAGGTGCCACGTTCAGTTTTGGAAAGCCGACGTGGCACCTATGTGAAGTGTAGTGGTTTGATAATTAGCTTGTTGCGGTTTTGCGGTGTGCCGGCTTGTCAGGCCTTCTTGTAGGTGATGGTGCCGGTGGCCTGGTTGGTGGGCATGACGAGGACCTCGGCGATCTGCATGTACTCGGGGGCGCTGGCGGCGAACCATGCCACTTCGGCGATGTCGGCTCCGGTCAGGGGGCGAATGCCCTTGTAGACGCTGTCGGCCTTGGCCTTGTCACCGCGGAAGCGCACGACGGAGAAATTGGTCTCCACGAGGCCGGGCTTGATGTTGGTGACTCTCAGCGGGGTGTCCACGAGGTCGATGCGGAGGCCGTCGGAGAGGGCCTTCACTGCAGCCTTGGTAGCGCAGTACACGCTGCCTCCGGGATAGGCGGCGTCACCGGCGATGGAGCCGAGGTTGATGATGTGGCCGCGTCCGCGCTCGACCATGCCGGGTACTACGAGGCGGGTCATCGAGAGCAGGCCGCGGATGTTGGTGTCGAGCATGATGTCCCATTCGTCGAGGTTGCCCTCATGCTCCTTGTCCACGCCGAAGACGAGGCCGGCGTTGTTGATGAGCACGTCGATGTTCTTCCATTTGCCTTCAAGGGAACCGAGGGCCGCGATGATCTGGTCCCGGTAGCGGACGTCGAAGGGCAGGACGAGGGCGTCGGCTCCCAATCCGGCCAGTTCGGCCTTCAGGGCCTCTCCCTTCTCGGGCTTGCGGCAGTTGATGATGATGTCATAGCCGCCTGCTGCGAACTTTTTCGCGCAGGCCTCGCCGATACCGCTTGTGGCACCGGTGATAAGTGCGATTTTTCTTTCCATATACTTTATTTAAGTGGTGCTATCATGAGTATGATGTTGTCATTCTCGGTCAGGCCGTCGAGGATGGAGGATATCCTGGTGCGGGCGGCTTCGCTGAGGCTGCCGTCGGTCAGGGCCTTGGCTCCGGCTTCCTGGAATGTCAGGGCGTCATATCTGTTTGCGAGGTAACCGTCTGAGAATCGGAAATTATTGTCGTTCCATGTCATGATGTCGTCCACGATGTTGCGCAGGGATACTTCCTCTGTCTGCCTGTCCATGACCACGCTGGGCAGATACTCATATTCGATGAAGAATTCCGCGCCTCTGCTGGTCATTCCTGCTGACCGGGATATTCCGATGACAGCGTATCCCGGGAGGAGGCTGGAGCTGCGGAAGAGCCTGTCTTCACTGAGATCGATGTAGTTAGGCTCGGTGATGCCTTCGAACTGGACAGTAAGAATGGGCTTGATCTCCCGGTCCTCCAATATGTACAATGTGTCCTGCCTGGTGTTGTTGCTCTCGAAGCACAGGTCCATGGTGCCCGGTGTGTTGCGTCCGGTACGCATCGTCAGTAAGACATTCTCCTCCATAGTGTAGGTCTTGGGGATCTCCCACAGGATGTTGCCATCCATGTCCTGGCACCATGCGGCTGCGGGACATTTATCCTTAAAGGGCAGCGGTACGATGGTGATAGTGCTGGAAAGGCTGTCCACTAAGAAGTTGAAGCCGTTGTTGGTATTGTTGTCGGCCTTGTAGGGCAGCTTGATGTCCGCAACGAGCCTGCCGGAGGCGATATCGTAACCGTAGATATTGTGCCTGTCTATAGTGCTGATCCAGACCTTTCCGCCGGCTTCGTCCAGTTGTGCCGAGGAGATGCTGTTGTACTCCCCCGGACCGCGTCCGATGCCGCCGATGTCCCGCAGATATTTACCTGTGGCACGGTCGAAGAGTTTGAATGGAGTCTCGCTGTTCTTGCGGTAAACGCCTATGTAGTGGTCGGAGATGGTGAACTGCCCGCCGGTAACCAGAGCCTCAGGCCGGCTTTCCAGGGCTATGAACTCCGGCTCGCCGACCCACTCCGATATGAGGATGTCCTCTCCCTGTTTCAGGTCGGCATAGTTGACTGAGACGAGTCCTTCCGGGTTGCGGTGAGTAGTGCTTTTCGGACCGCATGACACGGTGCCCAGCAGGACGGCCGCTGACAGCAGGACGGCGCTGGAGCAGCGTGCTGCGTAAATCAGTAAAGTTTTCATGTTTTCATGTGTTAATGTCTTTCAAAGTTAGCAAAATTTTATGATTATCCGCAAACTTGCCCCTTAGTTGACTGGCAGGTGCCGGGGAAAGCGGCCTTTCTCCACCACCTTCTCGATTTCGTTATGAGTCGACCTGCCTCCGAAGCACCTCTCGTCGGCCCTGCTCCGTTTTCCCCTCCGGAAGGTGACGGTGAAAAACTACGTTCGTCGGCACCTTCTTGGCAGCATTGGAAGCCGACCAGCCTCAGCAACATCTCCTGCAGGCCTTGCCGGAACACCGTAGCGGTAAGCTGCTTTAAAGGTATTTTTACAGATAGCCATTTTTCCATTTCATATTCTTGTTACAATTTTGTAATACTTTTGTAACATAACAGCCATACTTTTGCAACCGAAATTTATACACAGTTATGGAGTTTTTGTATATAGGAATCATCATTTTCCTTTTCTGCCTCGCCATTTCGGACATTATTGTCGGCGTGAGCAACGACGCTGTAAACTTTCTCAACTCCGCGGTAGGTTCCAAGACCGCCAAGTTCCGCAACCTAATCATCATCGCCTCCATCGGAGTCTTCCTCGGGGCGTCCCTGTCCAACGGTATGATGGACATCGCCCGCCACGGCATCTTCCAGCCGCAGTATTTCAGCTTTGCCGAGCTGATTACCATCATGCTGGCTGTAATGGTGACCGACGTGATACTCCTCGACGCATTCAACTCCAGGGGCCTGCCCACATCGACCACAGTCTCCCTCGTCTTCGAGCTGCTCGGCGGTACGGTGGCCCTCGCCATGATTAAGAACATCCAGACCGACGGCGCCCTGACATTCGCCCAGATGATCAATACAGACAAGGCCCTCTCGGTGGTCCTTGGTATCTTCCTTTCGATAGCGATTGCCTTCGTCTTCGGTATGATAATACAGTGGATAGTCCGTACGATATTTACATTCAACTATAAGCCCAGGATGAAATACCTGGCCGGAGTTTTCGGCGGCATAGCCGTGACCGCCATCGTGTACTTCCTGCTGATCAAGGGTCTGAAGGACTCCTCCTTCATGACAGCCGATGCCAATGCCTGGATTAAGGAGCACACCGGCATGCTGGTGCTCTGCCTCTTCGTCGGCAGCAGCGTCATCATGCAGATACTGCACTGGTGCAAGGTCAATATCCTGAAGATAATCGTGCTGATGGGTACTCTTTCACTTGCCATGGCCTTCGCCGGCAACGACCTGGTGAACTTCGTCGGCGTGCCTCTCGCAGGATTTTCCGCATGGCAGGACTACTCCGCCAACGGAATGGGCGTGGGTGCCGACAACTACCTGATGGGCAGCCTGCTCGAGCCGGCCCACACCCCGATGATATTCCTGATACTCTCCGGTGCCACCATGGTATTTGCCTTAGCCACTTCCCGGAAGGCCCGCAACGTGATTAACACCGAGGTCAACCTGACCAACCAGAACGAGTCCGAGGCTTCCTTCGGCACCTCCGCCACCGGCCGCCGTCTCGTGCAGATAGCCAATTCCTTCGCCACATGGCTGGAGAAGGTGACCCCCTTGAGAGTCCGCAACTGGATCGACAGCCGTTTCAACAAGGACGAGGCCATCCTCGTCAAGGGTGCCGCATTTGACCAGATGAGGGCCGCCGTCAACCTGGTGGTATCCTCCCTCCTGATTGCCCTCGGTACCTCCCTCAAGCTGCCCCTTTCCACCACCTTCGTGACATTTACCGTGGCCATGGGTACCTCCCTGATGGACCGCGCCTGGGACCGCGAGAGCGCCGTAGGCAGGGTGACCGGCATGATGTCCGTGATGGGCGGCTGGCTGCTGACAGCGGTGATAGCCTTCGCCGTCTGCTTCGCGATAGCCCTCGTGATGCACTACGGCAGTTTCATCGCAATGATACTCCTCAGCCTTGTAGCCCTGTTCATCATCATCCGCAGCAATATCAAGTTCAATAAGAAAGCCCACGAGAAGGAGAAGAACAAGACCGTCTTCGACCAGATGATGTCCTCCAACGACCCCGACGAGGTATGGAGCCTGCTCAAGAACCAGGTAAAGGACAGTACGGTCAAGGAACTGGACTATGTCTCCAACTACTACTCCAACTTCATCGACTGCTTCGTCAGCGAGAACCTCAAGTGCCTGCGCCGTCAGTACAGCACCATGCACGCCGAGATAGACGGCTACAAGTCCGTCCGCCGCAAGGAGATTCTGGCCCTCAAGCGCACTGACCCGACCGTGTCCGTGCAGGCCAGCACCTGGTTCCACCTCGAGGCCAACAACACCTCCCAGCTCCTGTACAGCCTCAAGCGTATGTCCGAGCCCTGCAAGGAGCACCTGGAGAACAACTTCAACCCTCTGCCCAAAGACTGCGCCGAGGAGTTCGCTCCCGCCAGCGAGGCATTCCTCGTCCTGCTCAACAAGACCCGCGCCTACGTGGACGACTTCAACCCCGCGGCCGAGCAGCAGTCCAAGGAGCTGATCAAGGACATCTCCGCCTACAAGAAGGAAGTGGCCGTGCTGCGCAAGAACAACCTCGAGCGCTTCAACTCCGAGTCCGACACCTCCAACTTCAACATCTACATCCTCTATCAGACCATCCTGCAGGAGACCCAGCAGATGGCCGACAACCTGAAGCACCTGATCCGCGCCTACACCTACCTTTCTACTGTGAAGGGTAAGTAAAATATACTATATTTGCGTATGCAAAGAATTCTTATAGTCGATGACGAGGAGTCCATCTGTGAGATTCTCCAGTTCAATCTGGAGGTCGAGGGCTACGAGGTAGAAGTGGCCTACAGCGCGGAAGAGGCTCTCGGCAAGGATATTAAAAGTTTTTCCCTCATCCTGCTGGACATCATGATGGGCGGGATGAGCGGATTCAAGATGGCCCAGATGCTCAAGAAGGATCCGGCCACGGCGTCTATCCCCATTATCTTCTGCACAGCCAAGGATACTGAGGACAATAAGATAGCCGGCCTTACCCTCGGTGCCGACGACTACATCTCCAAGCCGTTTTCAGTCAGGGAGGTGGTCGCAAGGGTCAAGAGCGTACTCCGCCGCTGTGCTCCCCAGGCGCAGCAGTTTCCGGAGAAGTCTCAGCCGGATGTCCCGGTATCCCGTACGGAAATGAGCGGAGACAGCATCACCTACAACGGCCTGCGGCTCGACCTGCTCAAGCACAAGTGTTATATCAATGACCAGGAAGTACAGTTGACCAAGAAGGAGATGGAGATAATGATTCTCTTCCTGCGCAACTCCGGCCGCGTCCTCTCCAGGGAGGAGATCCTGCACAATGTCTGGAGCGACGAGGTGGTGGTCCTGGACCGTACCATCGATGTCAATATCACCCGCCTGCGCAAGAAGATAGGCGAGTACGGCAAGTATATCGTCACCCGTCAGGGCTACGGCTACGGCTTCGATGTATAGAGTGTATAAAGGTTATGCTCAAGGAAATAATACATAGGAAGGAACTTCTCTCCAGACTCGAGGAGTTTGTCTATATGGCCGAGAAGGGCAACCCTCTCGACGACTCTTTCCCGCCTTTTCCCGACAGCAAGTGCGGCCGTCTGCTCAACCGCCTGGTGAACACCTACCGCCGTGACATGAACGACCGCGACACCCTCTCCGCCGCCCGCGAGATGGTTGCCCGCGAGTCCCAGGACAATATCCGTCAGAAAAAGCAGCTCACCCAGAACATCAGCCACGAGCTGAAGACCCCTGTCAGCAGCATCAACGGTTATCTGGAAACCCTCGTCAACAACCCGTCCATGAGTCCCCAGCAACGGGATATCTTCCTCCGCAAGTGCTACGAGCAGTCCCAGCGGCTCTCCAGTCTCCTGCTCGACCTCTCGACCATCACCCGCATGGACGAGGCCGGGGATAAGATCGAAAAGGAGCTCATCTCCCTCTCGGATGTGGTGGCGGAGGCTGTCTCCGATATGGAGCCCATCGCCGGCAAATTCGACGGCAAGGACAGCCCCATGGCCAAGATAGGCCCTGAGGACAGGGGGACAATGCAGATAATCAACGATTTCCCGGAGGGAAAGGAGATTCAGGGCAATCATTCTCTCCTCTACTCCATCTTCCGCAATCTCCTGGAGAACGCGATTTTCTACTCCAAGGGCACGAAGGTAACGGTAAGGCTCCTGGAGGAAAATGACCGGGAATACCGAATATCCATCCAGGATGACGGAGTGGGGATAGACAGCATGCACCTGCCCCGCATCTTCGAACGGTTTTACCGCATAGACAAGGGCCGCAGCCGCAAGATAGGCGGCACGGGTCTGGGCCTCTCCATAGTCCGGAACGCGGTATGTCTCCACGGCGGCACTATAAAGGCCGTCCCCGTCACTCCTTCCGGCCTGCGCTTCGAGTTCACCCTCGCCAAGGAATCATAGAAAGGACAATCAGAACAATGTCGGATCGGGCAGTATCTGGAAGCTCCTGCGGTGCAGGGGCGTGATGCCGTATTGCGCTACGGCGCTGCGGTGTTCTGCCGTAGGATATCCGAAGTTGCGCTCCCATCCGTACTGCGGATACCGCTCTGCGGCCTTCCTCATATAGTCGTCCCTGTAAGTCTTCGCCAGAATGGAGGCGGCGGCAATCGATGCATAGCGGCCGTCCCCTTTGACATAGCACCGGAAGGGAATGTCCCCGTAGGGCCGGAAGCGGTTGCCGTCCACAATGATATGCTGCGGGCGCACTTTCAGGGCGTCCAGGGCCCGGTGCATGGACAGTATAGATGCCTGAAGGATGTTGATTTCATCTATCTCCTCCGGGGAGGCGGAGGCTACGGCCCAGGCCAGGGCCTTGTCCTGTATGTAGTCGCGTAGTCTCTCGCGGGCCTTCCGCGAGAGCTGCTTGGAATCGTTCAGGCCCGGATCCTCGAAGTCCCCGGGCAGGATGACTGCTGCGGCGTAGACGGGCCCTGCTATGCAGCCCCGTCCCGCCTCGTCAGTGCCGGCCTCTATGGCGCCGGCGATATCGTAGGCGTTCAACATGCTGCAAAGCAACTAAATTTTTCGCAAAAGCCGGTCCTGAAGTTCGATTATTCTGTTCTTGTCGGCCAGAGCGGCCTCGAGTTCCGCTATCCTGCGGTCTTTCTCGGCAATGATGCTTTCGTATTTCTCCTTTTCCCCCGGTTCGTAGCCGAGTACCAGTGCCTCTTCCGATAGGTCGAGCGCGTCCGCTATCTTCGGAAGATGCTCGCTTATCAGTGAGGTCTTGCCTCTTTCGATTTTATAGTATGCGGTCTGGGATATCGACAGGCGTTCCGCAATCTCGGCTTGCGAGAGGTTGTGTTCCCTGCGGTAACGGGCAATCCTATTTTTGATATCCTTGTCGTTCATTTGAACAAAAGTATACCCGAAATAGGAATTTAAAAATAAATTGAAAGTTATAGAATACAACCAAAAGTTATTATATAGAGTGATACGGTCTAAAAAAACATGTAAAAACGCACATGTTTTTTAACAAATGGAAATACGGGTCTCTTCAATTAATAACTTTGAGTTGTGGTTTATAATCTATAAAATAATATTGTTATGATCAGAGATGCTTTGCTGCGCTGCTCTTGCAGGCACGATGGGAAAATCACAATGGCCCGTCTCCTCTTCGCACGGGATCTAATGGTGGAGCACGGAGTTCCTTACAGCTGTATATGGGCCCTTGCCGGCTTCTCCTCCCGGCGTCAGATGGAAAAAGCCTGGAACTCCCTCTTCTAAACCCCTCTAAACCCCGCCCTAAAACAAAAGCCGCACCGGACCCAACCGATGCGGCTTCCTTTTTCAATCACAGCGTTAACTGTGAACTGTGGCTAGAATGACCGGATTCTGATACCGAAAATAACGCAGCAGTTCGCCCGTTATGACGCGCCGGATTACTCGTCTTTTTCTTCCTCCTGGTAAGCCTTCAGCAGCTTCTCCTGAACGTCAGCGGGTACCTGCTGGTACTCAGACATCTCCATAGTGAAGGAAGCGCGTCCGGAAGTCAGCGAGCTGAGGGTGGTGGAGTACTTGTAGAGCTCTGCCAGAGGCACGCGTGCCTTGAGCACCTCGAAGCCCTTGACGCTGCTCATTCCCTCGATCATGGCCCTGCGGCCCTGGAGGTCGGACATCACGTCACCCATGTACTCGCCGGGCACCATGATCTCGATGTTGCAGATAGGCTCCATGATCTTAGGACCGGCGTTGCGGAATGCCTCCTTGAAGGCGTTGCGGGCTGCCAGCTTGAAGGATATCTCGTTGGAGTCCACCGGGTGCATCTTTCCGTCGTACACATAGACGCGGATGTCGCGGGCGTAGGAACCTGTCAGAGGACCTTCCTCCATCTTCTCCATGATACCCTTGAGGATGGCGGGCATGAAGCGGGCGTCGATGGCGCCGCCGACGATACAGTTGTAGAACTCGAGCTTACCGCCCCAGTCCATGGTGTATTCTTCCTTGGACTTGATGTTGAGCACCATTTCCTTGCCGTCCACCTTGAAGCGGTTGTTCTGGGGAGCGCCCTCCACGTAGGGCTCCAGGAGGAGGTGAACCTCACCGAACTGACCGGCACCGCCGGACTGTTTCTTGTGGCGGTAGTTGGCTGCGGCGACCTTGGTGATGGTCTCGCGGTAGGAGATGCGGGGTGCCATGAACTCGATCTCCATCTTGTTGATGTTGTTGATCTGCCACTTGAGGATGTTGATGTGCTGCTCGCCCTGTCCGCTGAGGATGGTCTGCTTGAGCTCCTTGGCGTACTGTACGATGTAGGTGGGGTCCTCGGCTGCGGCCTTGTTGAGGATCTCGCCGAGCTTCTCCTCGTCCTTCTCGTCCACTGCCTTGATGGCTGTGCGGTATTTGGCCTGAGGATATACGATGGGTTCGTAGACGATCTCCTGGCCGGGAGCGCAGAGTGTCTGGTTGGACTTGACGGTCTTCAGCTTCACAGTGCAGCCTATGTCTCCGGCCACCATCTCGCTGACTTTCTCCCTCTTCTTGCCGGCTACGGCGAAGATCTGGGAGATACGCTCCTTGTTGCCGTTCTCTGCATTGACGAGGTCCATGCCCTCTGTCAGTTTGCCGGACATTACCTTGAAGTAAGCCACATCACCGAGGTGCTGCTCAAGAGCGTTCTTGAATACGAAGATGGATGTGGGACCGTCGGCGCTGCAGGGAACACTTTTGCCGTCCTTGGTAGGCTCGTTGTCTCCTGCGGGAGAGGGGGCCACGTTGATCATGAACTCCATGAGCTTCTTGACACCGATGTCCTTCCTGGCGGAGATACAGAAAGTAGGCATGATGGAACCCTGGAGGAAGCCGAGGTTGAGTCCTTTCTCAATCTCCTCGCGGGTGAGCTCGCCGGCGTCGAAGTATTTCTCCATCAGGGCCTCGTCGCTCTCTGCTGCCATCTCTGTGAGGGCGGAGAGCACTTCATCGGCCTGATCCTTGAGGTCTGCGGGAATATCATGCTCCTCACGGGTGCCGTTCTCGTCCTTGAAAGTGTACATCTTCATGGTGAGCACGTCGATGAATCCGTTGAATCCGGCACCTACGGCTACGGGGAACTGTACGAGGACGATTTTGCTGCCGAATGCCTCTTTAAGTGAGTCGATGGTGGTCTCCCAGTTGGCCTTGTCTGCGTCAAGCTGATTGACTGCCACTACGAGGGGCTTTTTATAGCTCTCGGCATACCTGCCGAAAATTTCCGTTCCTACCTCCACACCCTGCTGGGCATTGACTACGAGGATACCGGAGTCGCATACCTTGAAAGAGGAGATCACTCCGCCGATGAAGTCATCGGCTCCTGGAGTATCCATTATGTTCAGCTTGTTGTCCATGAATTCCGTGTAGAGGGGAGTCGAATAGATGGAGCGCTGGTTGATCTGCTCGATTTCGGTGTTGTCACTGATGGTGTTCTTGGCTTCTACGGTTCCTCTGCGGTCAATCACTTTGCCTTCAAACATCATGGCTTCCGACAATGTGGTCTTCCCAGATTTAGAGCTTCCCAGAAGCACGACATTTCTGATGTTTCCGGTCTGGTAGGTTTTCATTTTATCAAAAGATTAATATTAGTAGTTAGTAAATTTTGTCAATATCTCACAAATTTAGAGAATCTGTGAGACAAATGCAAAAATACTATAACCTAATTGCAAAAAAGTCCGTCCCGCATTTCCAGCATCCTGTCGGACATGGATGCCAGGCTGCGGTCGTGAGTGACGATTACGACCGTCTGGCCGAAGCGGTCGCGCAGGTCGAAGAACAGCTGATGGATGCCGCGCTTGGTGTTGCTGTCGAGGTTGCCGGAGGGCTCGTCTGCGAAGATGACGCTTGGACGGTTGATGACTGCCCTGGCGATGGCCACTCTCTGCTGTTCTCCGCCGGAGAGCTCGGAGGGCTTGTGATCAGTTCTTTCTCCAAGACCGAGGGATGTCAGCAGGTCCGCTGCGTTGGATCTGGCTTTGGCAGTCGGCGTGCGGGCTATCAGTGCCGGTATCATGACGTTCTCAAGGGCCGTGAACTCGGGCAGCAGGTGGTGGAACTGGAATACGAAACCTATCTTCCTGTTGCGGAAGTCCGCCAATGCATCGGAGGAGAGCGAGAATATGTCGGTGCCGTCAATCAGCACCTTGCCTGAGTCAGGCCTGGACAGTGAACCGAGTATCTGCAGGAGGGTGGATTTGCCGGCACCGCTGGCACCCACTATGGAGATGACCTCGCGGTCGGCGGCTTGAAAGTCTATGCCGCGCAGTACTTTCACTTGACCGAAGCTCTTGGTTATGTTGGTGGCCTGTATCATTTGGCCGCAGGCTTGGAGTTGTGTTTACCGGGACCTGGAGTGCCTTTCTCCATGCCGGGTTTCTTCCACATCTTGATCATCTTGATGCGGAAATCCTCTTCTGCTACATACATCAGCGCTACTTTTTCCACAGGAAGTATCTTGAGGAACTCGTCCAGATAAAGGCGTTCCAGCTCGTCATCCTTCTTCAGTCCGTCGATGTAGTCCATGAGCTGTTTTTTCATGGCCGCTTCGGAGGTGTTCTTCCCGTCAGTCATCCTTTGTATCTCGTGAAACTGTTTGCGGCTGACTTTCCTGGCCTCGCTGATGACCTTACAGTATTCGTTGTACACCGGCCAGAATTTTGTGGCCTCTTCCGGGGTAAGGTCCATGCAGGTAGTGAGATATGCTATTCTGGCGCTTTCCAGCTTTTCTTTATTCTCGGGGTCGGGCTGTACCGGGTGCTCCTGCGCGGCGGGCTGTGCCATCGACGGTACGGAAAGCAGGATGACTCCTGCGAGTGTGATAACAAGTCTCTTGATACTTCTCATATATAATCTGTCTACAATGTTTATCTGTCTGCTCCGGTTTCGGTCCAGTCCAGAGTGTCTTGACTATCAAGGTGCTCCCACATGTCATCCTCAGTCAGGGTGGACTCCAGGTCCTCCTCGATCTCTCCGTCTATGGTGATGGTGTTCTCAAGGGAGTAGGTAAATGCCTCGTCAACGTCTATCTCTTCGAAGTAGGCGTAGATGAAGCTGCTTTCCAGATATCCTTCCTCTATCATAGCCATGATGGGGTCATCCGGGGCAGCCGGGCCGTCATAGATCAGCGGAGTGACTTTCGACGCCAGCCATCCGAAGCCGGCGATGACTGCGAACATGAGCGCCATCATAAAGGCCGGCTTGGCCTTCATGACGAATGTGGCGAAAGGCGTGGCCGGGCGGTGTATCCTTTCGCGGACCCTGTCCTCCAGCGACTCGAAATAGCCGTCAGGAACGGTGAATGGATTCCGGGTTATATCTTCTTTTATCTCGCTCATACGTAGATTAGACATCTTGAACAGTCATAGGATTAATCCTCCTCTCCCAAATATCGTTTCATCTTTACGAATGCGTGGTGATAGGAGGCCTTGACGGAGCCTACGGTCCTTTTGAGAACCTTGGCTATGTCGTCGAATTTCATCTGGTCGAAATACCTCATCGTGAATATCACCTTCTGTCTGGGCGGCAGTTTCTCCATCCCGGCGTACAGTCTCCTGGTGATCTCATCTCCGGAAAAATAGGGGTCGGCGGTGAACTTTTCGGCGAGCGTCCTTTCTTTTCCGGTCAGGGAGAACATTGTCCTGAGCCGCTTGCTTTTCAGGAAGTTGATAGTCTCGTTTACGGCTATCCTGTAGAGCCAGGTGTAGAGCCTGCAGTCCTCGCGGAAGTCCGGCAGGTATTTCCAGGCCTTGATGAGTGTGTTCTGCAGCAGATCGTCAGCGTCATCATGGTCAAAGACCATCCTGCGGATCTGCCAGTAGAGGTCGCGGGAATACCGGCGCACCAGGAGGTTGAAGGCGTAGTCCTCCTTCCCCTCCTGGCGGAATGCGTCCAGTATTTCCTTGTCCTCTGTCATTTATTTCTTCCTTGAAATGGCTTTCAGTGCGGCGGATACGATATGTTCTTCATCGAGCCCGTAGGCTTTCATCAGCTCGGCGGGCTTTCCGCTCTGACCGAAGAGGTCGTCCACGGCCACTATCTCGACGGGGCAGGGGGTGTGGCGGGCCAGTACTCCGGCGATCAGCTCTCCCAGGCCTCCGGCGATCAGGTGTTCCTCGGCAGTCACCACCGCTCCGGTCTTGGCGGCGGAAGCGAGCACAGCCTCCGTATCCAGGGGCTTGATGGTGTGTATGTCAATAACTTCAGCGGAGATTCCCTGCTTCTCCAGTTCCTCGGCAGCAAGGAGGGCCTCCCATACCAGGTGACCGGTGGCGAAGACCGTCACATCCTTTCCTTCGACCAGTTTCAGGGCCTTTCCTATCTCGAATACCTGGTCTTCGGGAGTGAAATTAGGCACGGAGGGACGGCCGAACCTGAGGTATACCGGTCCGTCGTAGGAGGCTGCCGCGATGGTAGCGGCCTTGGTCTGATTGTAGTCGCAGGGGTTGATGACGGTCATGCGCGGGAGCATCCTCATCATGCCGATGTCCTCCATCACCTGATGGGTGGCGCCGTCCTCACCGAGGGTGATGCCGGCGTGGGAGGCGGCTATCTTGACGTTGGTACTGGCATAGCAGATGCCCTGACGGACCTGGTCGTAGACGCGGGAGGTCACGAAGTTGGCGAAGGAGCCGGCGAAGGGAATCCTGCCGCTGAGCGACAGTCCGGCGGCCACGTCTATCATGTCGGCCTCGGCTATGCCGCACTGGAAGAAGCGGTCGGGGTGCTCCTTGGCGAATGTGTTCATCTTCAGCGAGCCGGTGAGGTCAGCGCAGAGCGCTACCACCTTGTCGTTTGTCCTGCCCAGCTCCGTGAGTCCTGCACCGAAGCCCGAGCGTGTGTCCTTGTTTCCTGTATTTATGAATTTTTCCATCATTGTCCTGTACCTTTAGAATTAATAATCTCCGAGGGTTTCCCTTACTTGTGCGAGGGCCTTCTCGCAGAGTTCCGGCGAGGGAGCCTTGCCGTGCCATTCGTTGGTGCCCTCCATGAAGTCCACGCCCTTGCCCATGGCGGTGTGGAAGAGGATCATCACGGGTTTGCCGTGACGGGAGAGGGCCTTTGCCTTGGCAAATGCCTCCAGGATGGCCTGCATGTCGTGGCCGTCAGCCTGGATGCACTCCCAGCCGAATGCCTTCCATTTGGCCTCGAGGTCTCCGAGTCCGATGACCGAATCCACGGTGCCGTCGATCTGCTGGTGGTTCCAGTCGGTCATGGCGATGAGATTGTCAACCTTGTGGTGGGCGGCGAACATGGCTGCCTCCCAGATCTGGCCTTCCTCGCTCTCGCCGTCACCGCAGAGGACGTAGACGGTGTTGTCCTCGCCGTCGAGCCTCTTGCCGAGGGCTGCGCCGCAGGCTACGGAGAGACCCTGGCCGAGGGAGCCGGAGGGCATGTAGACGCCGGGGAGGTTGAAGTCGGTTGAGGGATGTCCCTGCAGTCTGGATCCGAGATGACGGAAAGTGCCGAGCTCGGAGGTGGGGAAATACCCGGTGCGGGCGAGGATGCTGTAGAGCAGGGGAGACATGTGTCCCGTGGAGAGGATGAACATGTCCTGACCCTTGCCGCTGCGGCTCCAGCCCTCGGGGGAGTGTTTCATTACGTTGAGGTACAGGGCTGTGATGAAGTCAGTGCTGCTCATCGAGCCGCCGGGATGTCCGCACCCGGCCTGGGTGACCATTCGGAGTATGTCCCTGCGGACTTGGGACGCTGTGTCGGTCAGCTTTTGTATGTCAGTCATATCAGTTTGTGTTTATCCCGCTAAGATAGTATATTTGCAGCGATTATCTGAAGAAAATGAAAAATATCCGGAATTTCTGCATTATAGCGCACATAGACCACGGCAAGAGCACCCTGGCGGACCGTCTGCTCGAACACACCCATACCCTGACCGAGAGGGAGATGGAGGACCAGGTGCTGGACTCCATGGACCTCGAGAGGGAGAAGGGCATCACGATCAAGAGCCACGCGATACAGATGGTGTACAACTATAAAGGGGAGAAATACATCCTCAACCTCATCGATACTCCGGGCCACGTGGACTTCTCCTACGAGGTGTCCCGCGCCATAGCCTCCTGCGAGGGAGCGCTCCTGGTGGTGGACGCCACCCAGGGCATACAGGCCCAGACGATATCGAACCTCTACCTGGCCATCAACCATGACCTGGAGATTATCCCGGTGCTGAACAAGATAGACATGGACGCGGCCATGGTGGACATGGTCAGCGACCAGATAGTGGACCTGATAGGCTGCGACAGGGAGGACATCCTGCTGTGCAGCGCAAAGACGGGCGAGGGCGTGCCGGCCATCCTGGATGCGGTGGTAGAGCGTTTCCCCGCTCCCAAGGGCGACCCTGAGGCTCCGCTCCAGGCCCTGATCTTCGACTCGGTGTTCAATCCTTTCCGGGGTGTGATAGCCTACTTCAAGGTGGTCAACGGCGTGATACGCAAGGGTGACAAGGTGAAGTTCTTTAACACCGGTAAGGAATACGAGGCCGACGAGGTGGGCTACCTCCGGCTGCGGATGTGCCCTACGGACGAGGTTACTACCGGCAACGTGGGCTACATCATCTCCGGTATCAAGACGGCGGTGGAGGTGAAGGTCGGTGATACCATCACTCATGTGGACCGGCCCTGCTCCGAGTCGATAGCCGGTTTCGAGGAGGTCAAGCCCATGCTTTTCGCCGGAGTCTATCCGGTCGAGACCGACGAGTACGAGAATCTCCGCGCCTCCCTCGAGAAGCTCCAGCTCAATGATGCCTCCCTGGTCTTCGAGCCCGAGTCGTCCCTGGCCCTGGGCTTCGGCTTCCGCTGCGGCTTCCTCGGCCTGCTCCATCTGGAGATCATGCAGGAGAGGCTGTACAGGGAGTTCGACATGGACGTGATCACCACCGTGCCGAACGTGTCCTACAAGGTGTACACGACCCAGGGCGAGGTGGTGGACGTACACAACCCCTCCGGTCTTCCGGCGCCGACATTGATTGACTACATCGAGGAACCCTACATCAGGGCCCAGATCATATCCAAGAGCGAGTACTTCGGTCAGATCATGAAGCTCTGCCTGGACAAGCGCGGGGTGCTCAAGGGACAGCATTTCCTGACCGCCGACCGCGTGGAGCTCACCTACGACATGCCCCTGGCCGAGATAGTCTTCGACTTCTACGACAAACTCAAGTCCATCTCCCGCGGCTATGCCTCCTTCGACTACCACATCATCGGCTATCAGAAGGCCGACCTGGTCAAGCTGGACATCCTGCTCAACGGCGAGTCGGTCGACGCCCTGTCCTCCCTGATACACCGCGAGCGGGCCTACGACTTCGGCCGCCGCATCTGCGAGAAGCTCAAGGAACTGATTCCGCGTCAGCAGTTCGAGATAGCGATACAGGCCGCCATCGGGGCGAAGATCATTGCCCGCGAGACCGTAAAGGCAGTGCGCAAGGACGTGCTGGCCAAGTGCTACGGCGGTGACATCACCCGTAAGCGCAAGCTCCTCGAGAAACAGAAGAAGGGCAAGAAGCGCATGCGGCAGATCGGCAACGTGGAGGTGCCCCAGAGCGCCTTCATGGCCGTGCTGAAACTTGACTGATTTGTAATGGAATTTTAACAATTCATTTTACAATTTATCCCTAACTTGCGGCAAATTTGTCAATTATGGGAAAGAAAAAGACAATGAAGCCGTATCTCGAGAGGGACATCAGCTGGATGTACTTCAATCGGCGTGTGCTGCAAGAGGCTTGTAAAGAGGAAGTTCCGCTCCTAGAAAGGCTGAACTTCCTGGGTATTTACTCCAACAATCTGGACGAGTTTTTCCGTGTCCGCGTGGCCTCTCAGAACCGTGTGGCCGAGTGGGACGGCAAGACAGGTCTTCGGGAGGCCAGGACTGCCGTAGAGGTGGTGAAGCAGATAAACAAGCTCAACAACCGCTATGTGAAAGATTTCGAGTTGGCCGTCAAACAGGTCAACAAGGCCTTGGCTGACAGAAATATCTGCATCATTTCCGACTCCCAGGCTGATGAGGAGCAGGTCTCCTACATCCGCAGGTACTATCAGGAGCGCATAGACGGCTATATCGTGCCTATATGGCTGAGCGCCGTGCGTCATCTGGACTACGAGACTGACGAGAAGATATACCTGGCAGTCAAGGCCTGCAGAGTAACCGGGACAGGCAAGCACGTTTACGACTACGCCTATTTCAGTCTTCCTGTGGACAGCTGCGGCCGTTTCGTCCTTCTGCCGGACAAGGACGGCAAAAGCTACATCATGTACATCGATGATGCGGTGCGCTGCTGCCTGCCCAAGGTCTTCGAGGGCAACGGCTTCACTTCTTTCAGCGCCTTTACTTTCAAGTTTACCCGCGACGCAGAGATGGAGATTGACAACGACCAGCGCAGCGGCATTCTCCAGAAGATATCCAAAGGTCTCAAGAGCAGGAAGAAGGGCGAGCCCCTGCGGTTCATCTACGATGAGAATATGCCGGAGGACCTGCTGCGGAGGGTCCTGGGCAAGCTGGATCTGGGAGAGCGGGATACCGTTCTGCGCGGTGGCCGCTACCAGAACCACAAGGACTTGATGAAATTTCCCTCTTTCCCCGGAAGTCTTCTGAAATATCCAACTATGCCCGCCATACGCCGTTCATCCCTGGAAGGTCCAGGCAGCATTCTGGAGCGTATCAGCCGGCAGGACCGTTTCCTGCATGTGCCGTACCACAGCTTTGACACATTTATCCGGGTGCTCCATGAGGCGGCTACCAGCCGTAATGTCAGCAGCATCAAGATAACGCTGTACCGTCTGGCCAAGGACTCCAAGGTAATCCGTGCCCTGATTGCCGCCGCCCGCAACGGCAAGAAGGTGACTGTGGTCATCGAGCTGCTGGCCCGTTTTGACGAGGAGTCCAATATGAAATGGTCTCAGAAGCTGGAGGATGCCGGAGTCAAGGTCATCTTCGGTGTCGAGGGGCTCAAGGTGCACTCCAAGGTCCTGCACATCGGAATGAAAAGGGGCGGTGACCTGTCCTGCATCAGCACCGGCAACTTCCACGAGGGCAACGCCAGGGCCTATACCGACTGCATCCTGATGACATCGTCCCGCAGGATCGTGAAAGAGGTGGAGCAGGTCTTCGATTTTATCGAGAAACCCTATGCCCAGGTCCGCTTCAAGGAGCTGTTGGTGTCTCCCAATGATATGAAAAGCAGATTCATATCCCTTATCAATGCCGAGATTCGCAATAAGAAGAACGGAAAGCCTGCATATATCCGGATGAAGCTCAATCATGTTACGGATCCTGTGATGGTGGAGAAGATATACGACGCCGCGTATGCCGGAGTGGATATCGCGATGTCTGTCAGGGGCAACTGTTCCATAGTCACCGATGGTCTGCCGGAGAACTGCCGGATAAGGATTAACGGAATTATCGACCGGTATCTGGAACATTCCCGTATCTTTGTATTCGCAGCCGGAGGTGAGGAGAAGGTCTTCATGGGCTCTGCCGACTGGATGCCGCGCAACCTGGACAACCGCATAGAGGTCATCGTCCCGGTTTATGATCCGACTATCAAGCAGGAAATGAAGCGTATAGTGGATTATGCCCTTAGGGACACCAGGCAGGGGAGGACGGTAGACGGTACCGGAGCCAACCGGCCCTGGAGTTGCGCCGAGCCTCTGGATACAGGCTCTCAGCAAGCCTTATACCTTCATTACCAGGAGCTTGAGGCCAAGGAAAGTGAGTATGATGCAGGCATGTCCTGAAAACAGTAAAAACAAGGATATAATGGATAACGAAACAGTAGAATTAAAGGATCATGCGGTGACATACGCTGCCATAGACATAGGTTCCAACGCTGTCCGCCTGCTCATCAAGCAGCTTGAGGACGATTTCCAGCCTCGTTTTACAAAGGTGCTGCTGCTTCGCGTGCCTCTCCGTCTGGGATTCGACGTGTTTTCCAACGGGGGAAGCATATCCGAGCGAAAGCGCAAGGACCTGGTGCGTCTCATGAAGTCATACAAGCAGCTTATGAAAATCTACAATGTCGCGGATTACCGCGCCTGTGCCACTTCTGCCATGCGTGATGCCGCCAACGGCCATGAGATTATCAAGGAAGTGCGCAGAAAGACAGGCATCGACATTGAGATTATCGACGGACAGCAGGAAGCCCGCATGATATACAACAACCATATCGAGAGTATGCGCGGTCGGCGCGGCAACTACATGTATGTCGATGTTGGCGGCGGCAGTACGGAAATCAACCTTATGACAGACGGAGAGCTGATTTGTTCCAAATCCTACAATATCGGTACCGTGCGCATGCTCAACAAGGCTGTGTCTGACGGGGAGTGGAAGAGATTCCGTTCCGACCTGGAGGACCTGACTGCCTCGTATCCTGGCATCAACATCGTGGGCTCCGGCGGCAACATAAACAAACTTTACAGGATGGTCGAGCGCCGTGACAAGCGCTATCCCCGTATGAGCACATCATCCCTGCAGGTTCTCCATGACAGGCTCAAGGCTATGAGTGTCAGGCAGAGGATGGAGGAATACGAGCTGAAGGCTGACAGGGCGGATGTGATTGTTCCTGCAGGTGAGATATTCCTGACTATAGCGGCCATAACCGGTGCACCTTATATCTATGTGCCCGTCATTGGACTCTCGGACGGCATCATAGACGGCCTGTACACCAAACATTTGGAAGTTCTTGGCAAATAACGGATAAGTATAAAACAGAGAAGGCGATCCTGCAGACAGGACCGCCTTCTTTACTTCGGGTCTATTCGAATGTTATGCTCTTCCATGTCAGGGGAGAGTTGCTTTTGTCTGTGGCCCACTGGTTCTCCGAAGCGGCTTTAGGACTTGCCGTACCGCTTTCGTAGTGCTTGTCTGCGTTGAGGACGAGGTCGCACGCGGAGGTATTGAAGTTGAAGGGATAGTATCCCATCATGGGGTAGGATATCAGGGTGATGTCTCCTTCAGCAGTGAGGGTCAGGCTTGTAAGCTGTTCACATTTGTCGAATGCTCCGTAATCTATGTAGTGTGCGTTAGGGAGGGATACGGACTGGACTGCGGAACCGGAGAATGCGAAGGTGTATACGTTTTCAGCCATAGGAAACTCAACGTCGGTCAGGCTTCCGTTAAAGTTGAATGCACTGGAACCGATATGGGTGGCTCCGGGTGCAATTACAGTCTCAAGGGCAGAGCACTGCCAGAATCCCTGCGCACCGATGGCTTTTACTTCTTCGGGGAGTCTCACCTCTCTCAGAGCGGGATAGCTGGCCGTCCACATCCACCTCGGGCCATCCTGTGACCTCAGTCATGTCGATAAGCTCTATTGCGGTGTTGTAGAAAGGATTCTGGTCGTAGTTGGGATTGTATACGGATGCATCCGTGGGTATTCCGATCTTCTCGAACTCTCCGATGAGCTTGATGTTGACAATGCCGTCGGCGATAGCGTCCTGAATAGCCGCCCTAACTTCATCGGCAGTCATGTCCTCCATGTTGATTCCGTAGATGTCTTCCACGACGTTCACAGTGCATGTGGCGCTTTTGTCTCCGGCGGTAGCAGTGATGACCGTTTCACCGAGGGCTACAGCTGTTACGAGTCCGTCCCCGTCGACAGAGGCTGTCTCAGGATTGCTGCTGCTCCATGTGATAGAGGCGTCAACGGCCTCAGCGGGTGAAATCTCGGCTGTTAACAAATATGTTTCACCGATTTTGAGATCAATGGCGGCCGTATCCAGTGTAATCTCCGCAACTGTCGGAATTCCAAGTGTCGTGACTGTGAGTGAGGCCCACTCGGAATCGGTGTATCCGCCGTCCTCGGCAGCGACTGCCTTTACCTTGAAAGTATACTGCGTACTGGCTGTGAGGTCTGAGAATGTGACGGTCGTGGAGCCGGCTGTCTCTTCTGTTCCGTTGTTGAGAGTGTAGGCATAGGATACGGCATTCTCAACTGCCTCCCATCATGTTACAGTGAAAGAAGTCTCTGACAGAGATGCCTGATCTACGACGGGAACCGGAGTTCCGAGAGCCACGGGATCCTTCGCAGGTTCCTGGCAAGAGAAGACAGCAACAGCAGCCGTCATTGCAGACAATGTCCGTAGGATTGAACTTTTCATTTTGGTTTTGTTGACTCTGTCTGTTGTACGTTAGCGGATAGTTGCGAACTCTATGTCGTTCTCAGCGCGTTTTGCGAGAGCCTCGTCCTTGGATGCTGTCTCAAGCGCTGCCTTTGCGGCGTCAGCGTTGCCCTGACGGGCTGCGATAATGGCTTTCAGATAATTCTTGCACTGGCATTTTGCGTCGGCGAGAATCCTGGAAGCTGAACTGAGGTCTCCTGTAAGGATGTCCGAGAGGGCCTCGTTGAAGGAGGCTGATCCGTTGAGCTTGGAGGCTGCTTCAGTGTAGTCCCCGTTGAGGATGTCTACGACTGCGAGGTTGTACTGGGCCTCTTTCAGGGAAGACTTCCTGAAGAGAGCGACAGCCGCGTCGTTGTTGCCCTTGCGGAGTTCTACGACACCTGCTGCATTGGAGTAGTAGGCGCTGCTCTTGTCGGAAACACCGGCGAGGGCTCCGGCAGCCTCAGCATCGTTGCCGAGGGCGAGGTATGCCACGCCGAGGTTGATTTTGGCACGGTCGCTGTTGAATTTCTCAACGGCTTTCGTGTATACTGTGACTTTCTGTGCAGGGTCGCTCAGGAGAGACCCTGCGCGGAGAAGAGCCTCCTCGTCGAGAATCTCGATATTGTCATTGACCAGGGCTACGAGCTCATCATTGGAGTAGTTGGTGAACTCAACGTTTGCGATGAACCTTGCGCGGCGCAGCTCGGGAAGGATGTCTTCCTTGAGAACGGTGTAGACGGCTGACATGTTCTTGATTTCCCTCTCACGTACGGCGGGGTCGCTGTACATATCCAGAACGCGGAGAATCAAGTCTCTGTCCTCTATGCTGGAGTTGGCCACGAGAGCCTTGAATCCGTCCCAGTCCTCATCCACGCTGGTGGTGCTGACGCTGGTCTCGACGGCGATGTCCTTATTGTTGATTTTCTTGTTGAATGCATCGCTGGCTGTCTTGGCGCGCCTTTCTGACAGCTCTGCGTTGAACTCCTCTTTTCCGTCAGGAGATGCGTAGGCGACAATCTCAGTGCTTACGAGCTCCCTGCGCTCATCGGCCTTGATGGCTGCGAGGAATTCCTGGAAAGCCTTGATCTCATCCGACTTCAGCTGGGAAGGACGGACTGTTGCACTGTTGATCAGATAGAGGATCTGGGCTTCATTCTGCTCGGAGATTACAGCCTGATATGCATCGGGAGCATAGGCAAGACTGCCGTCTGTCTTCACGAGCATGTATGTAGTGTTGGCGCCGTCAGCCACTTTGTAGGGAGCGGTGAAGGGGAATCTCTTGTCCTTGTGGATGGCGGTCATCCTGAGCTCAAGGTGGGAATTCTCCATGCCTTCTGCATATTCGAATTCGAGGGTCTTGCTGATCGTTCCGCCGAGCGAAGAGACTGTCTCGTAGTTCTCGGTTACGTCCTCGCCCTGCAGCATTATCGGGTCAAGGGCGGTTTCTCCTCCATTGTATACGAGCACAGGCACTACCTCTACTATGGATTTCGGGTGGAAAAAGTCTTCGGGAAATGTGACAGTTACTTCTGCTCTGATGTTTCCGGCGATCACTTCGAGAACCTGAGGATTGCATGTGACAGAAACCTCTTCGGCGCTTTCTGCCATTTTCTTGGGGCTACCGCAGGAAGTGGCGACGAACAGTCCGGCTGCGGCAATCATAAGTACGTTAAAAATCTTTTTCATCTCGGATAATTTTAAAAATGTAATCGTCCTTTATTTCTAAAGTAGTCGCAAATATAGCATAATTTTATTTTTTGATGTTAAAAAATCATAACTTTGCAGACATGGAACTCAGTGAAATCAAAAACCGCTTCGGCATCATCGGCAATGACCCGAGACTCAACAGTGCCATAGACACTGCGATTCAGATCGCCGGCACAAACCTGTCCGTGCTCATCACCGGAGAGAGCGGGGTGGGAAAGGAGGTAATACCTAAAATAATACATGCCTTCAGTCCCAGAAAACACAACAACTACATCGCAATCAACTGCGGAGCTATTCCCGAGGGCACTATAGAGTCGGAGCTTTTCGGACACGAGAAAGGTTCTTTCACCGGTGCCAATGAGGCCCGCAAGGGATATTTCGAGGTGGCCGACAAGGGAACGATCTTTCTGGATGAGGTGGGCGAGCTGCCGCTGGCAACCCAGGCCCGTCTGCTCAGGGTGCTTGAGAACGGGGAGTTTATCCGTGTGGGCTCTTCCAAGGCCCAGAAGACGGATGTGCGCGTCATTGCGGCGTCCAATGTCAACTTCATGCACGCCATCCGTACAGGACGTTTCCGTGAGGACCTGTATTACCGTCTCAACGCCGTGCCTGTCTATATTCCGCCGCTGCGGGAGCGCAAGGGAGACATTCATCTGCTGTTCATGAAGTTTGCCCTTGATTTCGCGGACAAGTACAAGATGCCGGCGGTCCGGCTCACCCCGGAGGCCAGGGCACTGCTCGAGTCCTACCGCTGGCCCGGCAATATCCGCCAGCTCAAGAATGTAGCCGAGCAGATATCGATTCTGGAGAACAACCGCCAGATAACCCCGGAGGTCCTGACCCGCTACCTTCCCGCGGACGATCCCAGTCAGCTTCCTGTAAGGGGCTGTGACAGCGGTACGGCCGGCAATATTCAGGACCGGGACATCATTTTCAAGATGCTGTTCCAGCTTCGCGAGGAGGTGGACGAGCTGAAGGGCATGCTCTCGGGGGGAGTCGTAAGCCGTGCGGCGGATGTCAGGACAGAGGAAGACGGACATGCGGTGAGGGCCCTGCCCGTGAGAGTCTCGGACATGCCGGAATTTCCACATAAGTTCAACCCTGACTATTCCATAGTCGTTCCGGCTGCTGAGGTCAGCCCAGGGGAGGAGAAGGAAGAGACTCCCCGCACCATTCAGGATGTCAGCGATGACATGATCCGGCGCGCCCTGGAGAAGCATGAGGGACGCAGGAAGGCGGCTGCAGCCGAGCTGGGAATTTCAGAGCGGACATTGTACCGCAAGATTAAAGAATTGAAAATAAACGACAAATGATGAGAAAAGTTAAAACGGTATTGCTGCTTGCAGCAGTAATGGCTGCTGTCTCCGGATGTGGAATCTACTCTTTCTCCGGGACTTCCATTCAGCCTGACGTCAAGAGCATAGCTGTAGAGTATTTTAAGAACAATGCACTTAAGGTCAATCCTACCCTGGCGGCCAATCTGTCGGATGCCCTGATAGACCAGTACCGCCGGCTGACCAGTCTGGATATTCTGCCTGAAAACGGTGATATGAATGTCTCCGGGGAGATAACCTCCTATGATACGCGGCCTATGGCTGTGACTGCCGACGAGGTGGCCTCGCAGAACCGTCTGACGGTGACTGTCAAGATTTATTTCACAAACCGCCTGCATCCGGAGGAGGATTTCGAGAAGTCATTCTCCGCGTATGCCGACTATGATTCCAACCAGCTGCTGGACGCGGTCGAGGCGTCGCTCTGTGACGAGATCATAGACATTCTGGTAGAGAATATTTTCAATGCTACGGTAGCCAACTGGTAGTGTCATGGAAGTCTATAGTCTCAAAGGGTATCAGATAAGCGAGCTTGAGAAGCTGCTGGAGGTTTCCCCCTGGTTCTCCATAGCCCGGAAGGAGTTGTTTCTGAAGATGTCGGCGATGGGGGAGGAGTACAGGCGGGAGGCTCTTCGGAGGACTGTTCTGTATCTGTATCCTGATTACAGTGTGTTCAGGGAAGGATATGTCCTGTCCTGTGCGTCTGCCGCCGGTGAGCCGGAGCCTGTACAGGAGCAGGTGTATGAGCTGGATTTCTCGGAGGCGCAGGACAGGACGGGCCGTGAGTCTGATGCGGCGGCGGATTCCGAGGACGGATTCTATGTGTCCGAGGATGCCGGAGAAAACGGCGGGGCGGTTCCGGAGCAGGTTGACGGACAGCATCGGCAGATTTATGTCGTCGGTGGGGACTACTTCATGCCTGAGGAACTTAAAAATGTTCAGAATAAGGACATTTCTTCGCTAGGTACTGCTCATGCCGCCTCTGATGCGGAGGACAGCTCTGAGTTTACGGACGAGGCTTATTATACGGAAACTCTGGCCAGGATATACGCCGAGCAGGAGTTATATGACAGGGCAAACGAGGTTTATGAGAAACTTATTTTGCTATATCCGGAAAAAAGTGCTTACTTTGCAGCCCTTAAAAACGATATAAAGAAACATTTGTAAAGTTATGTTCATAGCAATTTTAATTTTGATAATTATCGCGAGCCTCCTGCTCACCTTCGTAGTACTGATTCAGAACTCCAAGGGAGGCGGACTCGCCGCCAACTTCGCGGCCGGCAACCAGACATTCGGTGTACGTCAGACAGCTGACTTCCTTGAGAAGGCCACCTGGACTCTGGCTATCATAATACTTGCCCTCTGTATTCTGGCTACGGCGTTCACGCCTTCCAGAAAACAGAGCAACAATGCTGTCCTCGACCGTCTCGAGCAGACCGGTACCACCAATACCGGAGTTCCTGAGTTCCCCACAACCCTGCCGGGAGGTGATGCTGCTCCTGTGGAGCCTGTGGAGACCCCCGCTGAGTAGGCACTCCTGTCTTGATAAGCAGAAAAACAGTCTGCCCCGCACCTGTGAGTGTGAGGCAGACTGTTTTTTATTTGTATTTCCCGGGCGGGTTCAGTCGAGTCCGTCGATTATCCGGAGAAAACGGTTGGAGCAGAAATCGAAATATCCTTCGAATTCATGATGCACCGGTTCCCGTACGATAACCTTGGTGTACTTGCCGATATTGAGGGATACTCTGCGCTCGATATCGGTGACGTGAGCGTCGGATGAGAATATAATCGGATCCAGGCGAAGGGTCTGCCCGTCCAGAGTCCAGAAGGTCGTGGAGTCCTTCCTGGCCATCTGTTCCAGCCTCATACCCTCGGTGATGTACCTGGCGTAGGAACGGAGCATGCCGTCGTCATCGTGCCGGTTGAGGTGGATGTCCGGATATACCACCAGAAACGGTTCTCCGCTGTCCTTGCCCATGTACAGGAGGTCGTAGCTGACGTGGTTGGCGTCGATGAGCACGTCGTAGTCCTTCCACTGCGATGCGCCTGTGAACTCAATGTACAAGGTATCGGCAGCCGGCAGCTGTGCCCTCTTTACCTGGGTATCCATGCTGCGGATGGTGGACAGGCTGCCCAACGAGACGCCTATGAGACCCAGCAGGGACACCACCCATAGGATGAAGATGATCAGCCCTGGTCTCCACCTGGGTGCCTTGAGCCGGAAAAGCAGCATAATGCCTCCGTATAGCATGCCGATGAACGGAAGTATGGCCACGATGCACACCAGTATGGAGATAAGGGTAGTGGCCCATACCGGAGTGTCGGAGATGAGGGATAGGAACCAGGATGTGCCGAAGGCGTACAGCCCGTTCCAGATACCCAGTCCGAATGCCGCCAGTACGGTCGCAGCTGTGCCGGCCATGCCTATGAGCAGCAGTAAGATGCCCATGCACATCTCTATTCCGCGGCCGAGGGCTTTCCAAAAACCTCCGGTGCTTCTGACCCCCTCGCGGACGCCTTTCCCGACGCGGCTGCTGACTTCCCTCGCCTCGCGCTCCACTGTTTTCTGGATATTTTTCAGGGATACAGAGCCGCCCTTCATGCTGTAGCGCTGCTCGACCGTGCGGGCCTCTGGCATTGAAATCCACAGAATGACGTATGCAAACATGCCCAGTACCGACATGCCCCAGCCCCAGTCCTCGAAAATCTCCAGCCAGAAAAAGAAGAATACCCAGACTGCGAAGGCGATACGGAATATCAGGGGATCTACGGAAAAATAGGCTCCGAGGCCTCCGCATACACCTCCCAGTATTTTATTGTCCGGGTCGCGGAACACTCTCTTCTTGTTCCGGGGCTGGTCTCCGCTTTCGGCTTCTGAGTCGAAGTCCTCAGGGCGGCCTAGGATGTTGATGATCTCCTGGACCGCTTCGGCGGGTACGACTTTGTCCCTGTATCCCCTGTCGGTCAGCAGCTCGGCTATGCGGGACTCTATCTCGGAGAGAATCTCCCCGCAGTTGGCGCTGCCCCTGTAGTGGGACTTGAGACTGTCAAGATAGTCCTCCATCAGTCCGTGGGCGTCCTTGTCCAGGGTGAACGCTATGTTTCCTATGCTTACTTTTACTACCTGTTGCATGGCTGAATGTTTTTAATGGTTTCTATTGACTCCACCAGCTCCTGCCATGCGGAGTCCATCTCGGCGAGAGCCTGACGGCCCTTGTCCGTTATCTGATAATATTTCCGCGGGGGACCCTGGGGAGACTCCTCCCAGCGGTAGGTGAGCAGACCCTGGTTCTTCTGACGGATCAGGAGCGGGTAGATGGTGCCCTCGACCACTATCATCCGGGCCGCCTTGAGCTCGGAGAGGATGGAGGTGGCGTAGGAGTCCTTCTTGCTGAGTATGCAGAGTATGCAGTACTCGAGGACGCCGCGGCGCATCTGGGTTCTTACGTTCTCTGCGTTGGTGTAGATGTCCATGACTGTTCCTCCCTAATTTGTTGAATTGTAGAATCTGCGCATATTCTCGGCCGTGACCGGGAGACCGTGCATCCGGCATTTCTCCGCGCTGGTGCGGGCGGCCGGGACGGCTATCCAGAGGATGATGTACACCCAGCCCCCGAAGGAGCCGAAGAGGAAGAGACAGACGAAGAGGATGCGGATGACCAGCACATCCACGTCGAAGTAGCAGGCCAGGCCGGAGGCGACTCCGCCGAGGACGTTGTGGTCCTTGTCGCGGTAGAGTTTCCGGACGGGGCGGCTTTCGCGGCTGGAGTGCCAGTACTCGCCGGTGTTGGCGCCGCCTGCGGAGCCAGTGCCTCCGGGAGGTGTCGAGCCGTCGGGCATACCTAGCTGGGCGATGACCCGCTCTACGAGGGAGATGTCCACTACCTCCTGGCGGGAGGACAGGGATTCGGAGAAGATCTCAGCGATACGCATTTCCAGGTCATCCATGACCTCCTTGGTCTGATAACCCATGCCGGTGCGGCTGCGGAAGGCGTCGAGATAGGCGCTGAGACGGTCGAAGGCGTCCTCGTCGATGACGAAGCTGCGGCCTCCGATACCTACATTGAGAACTTGTTTCATAACTTTACTATTGTGGTGTGTTGATTATTCTGCAGTGCAAATATATGTAAAATTTTTATTACCTTGTATCACAAAGTACATAAAATATAAAAAAACTTTGTGCCGTATATGCCGTGCACCTATCGGAAGAGATCTTCCATTGTTATGATACTCTGAATCTTTCCGGCGTATTCGTTGCTCCGTAGACCATACGTTGTGATGAATGTCTGATGAATGGCCTTTTTAGGGCGGGCAACATCAAGGAATGTCTGAAGGCGGTCTCTCAACTTACGGTCGTAGTCTTTTGTGACAGTATATTCAGACAGACTGAATTTGATTTCGCACAGGTTTATGATTCTGTCTGCCCTGTCTATCAGCATGTCAATCTGTGTGCCGTCGTGTGTCTCATCCCCTTTGAATGTCCAGGAAAATGTTTCTGTGTGTACTCCGGATATTCCAAGTGCCGATTTGATCTGACGGATATGTGCGAAACAGACATTTTCAAAAGCAAGACCTCTCCAGGCGTTGATGCCCGGGGAAAACAGACTGTTTTCCCAGAACGCTTCATCGTTGGTCTTGTGACCGTCTATGAATTTGAGATAAAACAGGCAGAAAGGGTCTGTCAGTCTGTACCGCAGATCCCTTGAGCGTCCGGAAAAGTCCTGGAACGCGGATATGAAACCGTTCTCTCTCAGGACTCTGAGTATTTTAGTGAGACCTCCGCCTGATGACGGGGCCTTTGCCGCTATTTCCTCCCTGGTATAACCGTTGCTGGAGGTTGAGAGGAACCGTACGATGTGTTTGTAGTCTTCCGGATTTACAAACAGTGAGTTGAACAGCCTGTCAAACTCATTTGATAATTCAGAGCCGTGTCTGAATAAAAGATAATCCACATTCTGGGCCAGGCTCCGTTCCTTTGTCAAGGAGTTCAGGTAATAAGGGATGCCCCCGAATATCATCCAGCTTTGTACGATATCGTATCGGTCTATTCTGACCTGATTGAGTCGAAACAGTTTTTCAGTCTCTGCCAATGTCATCGGAGACAGGCAAATCTGCTTGGTGAGACGTCCGTAAAGTCCTCCTGTATTGTTTATCAGATTGTCGTTGATCCATGAGGTGGCAGAGCCGCATACAATCAGCATAAGATTGTCCTGTCCTGCACCCCATCCGTTCCAGAAATGTTCCAAAGCGGTTATAAAGCCTGAGCGATGAGTATCCATCCACGGTACTTCGTCCAGGAAAACAACCTGTCTGGTTTCTTTTCCCTTGCTTTCCAGTAATTCAATCAGTAGATTGAATGCTTCCATCCAGCTGGAAGGAGCAGTGGTGTTTCCTGAACCGTAACGCGCCAGTGACAATGTGAAGTTGCGTAATTGTTCGGATAGCAGTTTCTTGCCGTTTAGCTCAAAAGGCGAAAGTCCTGTATGGTAGAATGCGAATCTGTCCTTGAACATTTCTCTTATTAGGAAAGTCTTCCCGATCCGTCGTCTTCCATAGACCGCGATAAATTCACTTTTTCCACTGTAGTACAAGCTATTAAGAGCCGACTGCTCAAGATCTCTTCCTATTATTTCCGTCATAATATCAAATTAAGTTTGCCAAAAGTAGTTAAAAAAGTTGGTTTTGGCAAGAGTTCGTATATTAAAGCTTGCCAAAAGTAGTTAAAAAAGTTGGTTTTGGCAAGAGTTCGTGAGTCCGGATGACCTCAGTGCTGAAGGCGGTTGAAGAGGATGCCGACATAGAGGCGGGGACCGTTTGAGAAGTCGTTCTGAGGACCGGTGGCGTTGAGGAGCCAGTCCGTTTTCAGTACGAGACTGAGTTTGGGAGTGAGGGAGACTTCAATGCCGAGGAAAGGGGCAATGGCCATGAAGGCGTATTTGTGCATGGCGGCCTGAGGCTCTGTGACGAAGTCGTCGGTACGGCCCTCTGCGATAATATGGTTCTTGACACCTCCGCCGCCTATGACACAGCCTACGAATGGGTGCACCCGGCCCTTGGTACGGCGGATGTAGTCCACCAGTATGCCTCCCCAGCCGGTGTGGGCATAGGAGGGAGAGGGGGTGTAATTGACATTGGAACTGTGCCCCTCGGCCCCGATGCGGAGCATGTCGGTGGGAGTCCCGAAGGCGAATTTGACGTGCCCTCCGATTCCGAATGCGGCGCCTCTGATCTGCATTGTGCCTAATGGCAGGGCAGCTGTGGAGTAAATCCCGAACGGACGGCTGAAGATGTAGCCGCTGTGCAGCATCATGCCGCCGATGTAGCCGCGGAAACGGAATTCAGTGCTCTCGGTCCGGCCCGAGGCAATGGCGCTCAAAGATGCGGTCAGCAGGAGGACTGCAGTAAGTGCGGCGGTCAGCAGTGGTCTCGTCTTCATACGGAAAATTTGCCGCAAAGATAGCAAAATTCCCTATTCTACCGAGGCCGGGTCAATCAGGTTGTTCAGGAGGGCGTAGACCGTGAGGCCGGCGACGGTCTTGATGCCGGTCTTGCGGGTGATGTTCTTGCGGTGGGTGATGACGGTGTAGATCGAGATGTGGAAGCGGTCGGCTATCTCCTTGTTGAGCATGCCCTGGGCCACGGATACCAGGATTTCTTTCTCGCGGGCGGACAACTCCTCACGGTTCTCGGTCCGGGGTCCGCCGGCTGACTGCGCCAGTGAGTTCCGGAGCTTGCTGATGACGGCCGCCGGGGTGTCGTAGATGCTGATGGTCTCGTCGTAGCTCTTTATGGTCTCGTCGTCCGTGACGGCTGTCGGGGCGGCTATCACCGCGGCGTCGGTCAGGTCGGAGATGCGGCTGCGGCCTGCCGGGCGGGAGGCGAAGTCGAAGATTATGGGGTCTACGATCACGATGTCCGCCATGCTGTCCCGGACCGTTGCCTCGTTCTCGCGGGAGAGGTCGGTCAGCACGGTCTCGACGGTGAAGCCTCCGTGCTCCTCGAGTATGGAGGTGATGCCGCGGGCGATGATCCGCGACGGGGTTATGAGCAGTATTTTCTTTTTTGTCACTGACATTTTCCTTCCAGTCTGTTAACCATAGGGATGAGGATTGAGTTCTCGATCAGGGTATGCTTCTCCAGGTCGGCTTCTAAGGTGCAGAGCCTCGAGAGGGCCTTGATGGCGGTGACCGTGTCGCACACCGGGGGGAGGTACTTCATGACGATGTTCCTCAGGTCGTTGAGCTTCTCATCTATGTTGTTGTGGTTCTCTTCGAATGTCTCCATGCTGTAGCCCTCGACCCTCTGTCCGCCGGCCACCGAGCGCACGTAGGGGAAGACGATGTCCTCCTCGTAGGCGAAATGGTTCTCCACCTCCTCCCGGTATCCGTCGAAGAAGCGCATGATCACGTCCCTCTGCATCGGTGCGCAGGGGCGGAGCAGGTCCTCGAAGATGCGGCTCAGGTCCTGAATCTCATGGTCGAGGTAGTAGGAGTGCGAGGCGTGGAGGTATCTGACCAGGTCAATGGCCGAGGCGGCGGTCATCATCTCAGTCGTGGGGACGTAGCCCTCGGTGGCATACACGTTGGCTATGAGGAGGAAGGTGTCGCAGTTGACCCCGCTCTCGCGGCAGGTCTCCTCGACGGTCTTCTCCCCGAAGCCCAGCTTGATGCCCAGGCGGTAGATGACGGTCAGCAGTCGGTAGTCGGCGCCGATGAGGTCGGCCATTTTCATATTCTTTCTCATTTTTCAGTATTTTCCACAAATATAGTGATTTCATTTCATCCTAAAAGAGAACGGACCCCGGGGCCTGTCGCAGGTGCAGGGGTCCGTGACTTTCCAAACTTATGAGTAATTAAGCAAAGATTGAAATAACAACACTACATTATGGATATAACGGGTGCAAAGGTACTGTCCCTCCCTTTGCCCGTCAATCCTCATAAGTAGGTATTTGCCTTACCGGCCTTCCCACATTGTAGGTATTCGGGAGTTCAGGGCCCTGACTCCCCTTGCTCCACCTTCTCGATTCTTCTGCCCCCCTCTCCCTTCCCCGTGCGCTTATTCTCACGTTGCTTTTTAGTTGTGATGTATATGTTTGATTATCAGCAATATCTAAAAGAGGCGATTTGTTAAGTGTCCTGTTTTTTGCCCAAAATCGCTTATTTTAGCGCCATTTAAAAAGTCTTTTATTTGCTAAATCTCATAGTAAGAGCAAGTTGTGTCGCAACTAAAAAGCAACGTGGGAATGGTTGGTGCAAGGGTGACAGAAGAGAATGGCCGGCCGATGGTTGCTGATGAGCCGGCGCAATGGTGGCTGAGATGTGTTGCTGAGCATGGACGCTGAGAGAGAAGCCTGATGGGCAGCGGGTTTTCCGGCCCCTCCTGACATGGAGCTGTAGTGCCATCGGGTCAGCGGATGACGTTGGGCATAGCATGCAGTCCGAGGCAGCGCAGTATCTGCTCGTCCCGTACATGGAATTTCCGCTGCACTGCATTTATTACTGACGGCAGTTGTCCGGAGTCAAGCATTGTGTAGGACGGTATGCCTATTTCCGGAAGCAGGACGCGGTCTATATATCCGCACACTTCCATGTCGGTGATACGCAGCCGCCAGGCTCCTCTTTCATAGGCTCTCATATCCTCGATTTCAGACTCGAAGCCGGGCTCGGCTTCTGTCAGGGTGATAATCTCGCCCTGAGGGTACTTCTTTATCTGTTCGCGTTCCCAATCCTCAGTGTTCCAGCGGTTCAGCTGATGAATGAAACTTCTCTCCGTCCTATACAGATACTCAGTCCTTCCTGCATTGACGAAATATCTGAGCGGTATCCTGCCGTTTTCATCCAGGTCGTAGTAGACGTATCCGGTGCCTTTCTTTATTTTGAGCCTGCCGTGTCCTGAGCAGGAGTTGCTGATTCCAGGCAGCAGAATTCCATTGTCTCCGTCTCTGAAGTATGAGGCGATAGAGGAGTGCGGGTATCTGAAGGCGGTTTCAGCAACTCCATGGTGGACAGGATTCCGTAGAATGTAGCTGAGAAGTACACGCTGGCGGAGGTATCCCGTTACAGGCCGGCAATATGTATCGTTTTCGAACAGGATACCTCGGCGTCTGTATTTCGAGTTGAAATGCTTGGTGTAAGTGATCTTGAGAATCTTGATAAAGTCATCGGGACAGGTGCAGACCAGCGCGATGTGGCAGTGTGTGGACATTACCGCGTAGGCCAGCAATGTTATGCATGTCTTGAGAACGGTCAACGCAATGCTGTTCTCCAATGCCGTGTAGTCATGATCGTCCCTGCATATCACATCCGGAGTACCGGAAGACAGGACCAGATGGTACATCTTTTCGCTCGCCTCTTTCATACTGCTTCATTTTGATGTTTGTGCTGCGAATTACGGAAATCAATCCGAGATAATCAAGAGGCGGGGTAAATTAATTTACCGCAGTGGCAAAATAAGGTTGGGAATACTTGGAAGTAAGTGACGGGTGAGGAAAGGAAAGACGGAGAAAAGGAGGCAAAGGGAGGCTAAACTTCACGTTACCTTTTAGTTGAAATGCAAATTGCTTAAAATTAAGATGTTGCAATAATGCAAAAATTCTACATGAGGTGAAAAGGGGCGGTTTAGGGCAAAAAACGGCTCACTTAAAATTCTTGCAAAATAGTAAATGCTTTGTAATCAAGAATGTACGATGTAACTAAAAAGCAACGTGGAATTGGGACATCCATCATTAGGGGCCTTGAAGGGCCTTGAGGGCCATGCTGTAATGCTGCAATGCAGGAAAGCCATGCAGCGCCGGACGGTGACCCCGGTCGTGGTGTAGGTCGTGCGGTGCTGCTCCGGTGTCAGAGCAGCAGGAGGGCGGTGCGGTAGACGATGAAGGCGACAATCCAGGCGAGGACGATGGTGTAGACGGCGGAGATGACGGCCCATTTCCAGCCGCCGCTCTCGTTCTTGATGGCGACGAAGGTGGCGATGCAGGGGAAATAGAGCAGGACGAAGACCATGAAGGCGAGGGCCGCGGCGGGGGTGGTTGTCCGGGCGAGGGCGTTCTGCAGCATGGTGTCGCCGGAGACATTTTCGGTTTCAGACCCGGCTTTCACAGGAGCAGTCGCGTCGGTGGTTTGGGATGATACGGTACCGGCAGATGCTGTTCCGGGATCGCCTGCGGCTGAGGGGAAGCGCTCCTGCTCACCGCTGTAGAGTACGCCCATGGTGCTGACCACAAGTTCTTTCGCGGCTACACCGGAGATGATGCCAACGCCCATCTTCCAGTCGAAGCCGAGGGGCTCCAGGACGGGCTCGATGGCCTTGCCGATCATGCCGATGTAGGAGTTCTCCTGTTGCTCGGCGGGGGTGGCATAGCGGTCGTGATGGGGGAAGTAGCCGAGGAACCAGATGATGATCGAGGCTACGAGGATGATGCCGGCCATCTTGTGCAGGTACTGCTTGCCCTTCTCCCAGGTGTGGCGGAAGACGGACTTGGAGGTCGGGACGCGGTAGGGCGGGAGCTCCATGACGAAGGGCAGGTTGTCGTCCTTGATGAAGCGGCTCATCACCTTGGCCGAGATGATGGCCATGATGATGCCGAGGGCGTAGAGGCCGAGGAGTACGAGCGAGCCGTTGCGGGGGAAGAAGGCCCCGGCCACGAGGATGTACACGGGCAGGCGGCCGGCGCAGGACATCATGGGGATGATGAGCATGGTGACCAGGCGGCTCTTGTGGTTCTCGATAGTACGGGTGGCCATAATGGCGGGTACGTTGCAGCCGAAGCCCATGATCATGGGTATGAACGACTTGCCGTGCAGGCCTATCTTGTGCATGAGCTTGTCCATGATGAAGGCGGCGCGGGCCATGTATCCGGAGTCCTCTAAAAGGGAGATGAACAGATAGAGTATCAGGATGTTGGGTAGGAATACCAGCACGCTGCCCACTCCTCCGATGATGCCGTCCACTACCAGGTCCTTCAGCATGCCCTCCGGCATGGTGGTGGCCACGAAGGCCCCGAATTTCTCCACCAGCCATTCAATCCAGGTCATCGGGTATTCTCCCAGGCGGAAGGTGGCCTCGAAGATGATGTACAGCAGGAGGATGAATATCGGGAAGGCGGCCCAGCGGTTGGTGACCACGGCGTCTATCTTGTCGGTTATGGTATGCTTTTTCCGTACCTGTCCGGGAGTGTAGGTCTCCTTGAGGGCGCCCTGGACGAAGGCGTATTTGGCGTCTACGATGGCGGCCTCGGCACTGGTGCCTCCGAGCAGTCCCTCTATGCGCCTGTTCTCCTCGAAGCGGGCGGCGATGATCTCGTCGTGGTTGGGCAGGGCCTCTACTATGGTCTCCACGTCGGAGTCGTTCTCGAGGTACTTGATGGCCAGCCAGCGGGTGGAATAATGGGTGCGGATATCCTCATTTTTCTGAATCAACAGCTTGATGCGGTCGATGCTGCTTTCGAGCTCCTGTCCGTGGTTGATGTGGATGTGGCGGGACAGAGTAGGCTCGTTGTGCTCGTAAATCTGGATAACTGTGTCAAACAGCCTGTCGATGCCCTGTCCGCTGCGGCTGACGGTGGGCACCACCGGCATGCCGAGCAGATGTCCGAGGGTGACGGTGTCGAGCCTGTCCCCGCGGGCCTCCAGCTCGTCGTACATGTTCATGGCCATGACCACGCGGAGGTTCATGTCGATGATCTGGGCGGTCAGGTAGAGGTTGCGCTCGAGGTTGGAGGCATCCACCACGTTGATGACCACGTCGGGAATATTGTCGATCAGGTTCTTGCGGACGTACAGCTCCTCAGGGCTGTAGGCTGAGAGGGAGTAGGTGCCGGGCAAGTCGACGAGGACAAAGTGGTAGCCCTTGTATTCGAACCGCCCTTCCTTGGCATCGACGGTCACTCCGCTGTAGTTGCCGACCCTCTCGTGGGAGCCGGAGGCAATGTTGAACAGGGAGGTCTTGCCGCAGTTGGGATTGCCCACGAGGGCGACCCGTACGGTGTGGCGGCGCTCCTCCGCTAGCTGCCGCATCCTGCGTTCGAGTTCCTCCGCGTCGGAGCAGTCCGGTTCGCGGCTGCTCAGCCTTGGGGTGCCGGCGGAGTTTCCGGAGGTTCCCGGCTCTAAGGCATTGTCCTGAACCGTCTGGGCCTTGGCCTCACTCTCGCTGATGACCTCTATCTCGCGGGCCTCGTCCCTGCGGAGCGATATCTTGTATCCTATGATCTCGTATTCTATGGGGTCCCTGAGAGGGGCATTGAGCACCACCCTGACCTCCTTCCCCTTGATGAATCCCATCTCGGTGATTCTCTTGCGGAAGGATCCGTGTCCGCTCACCTTGACGATAATACCTCTTTCACCTGTTTTCAGTTCCGAAAGTTTCATGCTGCAAATGGTCTCTAAATCCGGGCAAAAATACCACTCTTTCCTGACAGAGACAATACCAACTGTTAGGTATTTTCACCCCACTGCGGACAAAAAAGAAGGGAGGCCGGCGAATCACTCCGCAGCCTCCCCGTGAAAAACAGGTATGACAGCTTCGAAAAGCAGTTTATCTGGTCCAGCCTGCCATCCAGTTGCTGTCGGCGGAGATGGCTCCGGCGAAGGAGGCAGACTCGAAGAATGAGTCGATGGTGCTGGCGTCAAGGTCTCCGGCAATGGTTCCGAAGAAGTTGTCGGTCAGGCTGAAGGTGTAGTTCACCTGGTTGTGGTTGGCCTCGGCGAGGAACATGTCCTGGGTGTAGAGGACATCGTCGCTGTCGCTGGATACGCCGTTGGAGAGGTATACGTGCTTGAGTACGGAGGTGCCGTCAACGAGAGCTTCCTCAGTGTGGGTGGTCTCTGTTGTCAGGGCGCGGGGTTTTCCGGTTACGATAGCATTGTAGAGCTCGACCTCTGTGCCGGCGCGGAGACGGATACCGCGTTTGTTCTCATCGGAGTTGTTGCCTACGAGGGTTACGTTTGCAAGAACGGGGTGGGAGATAGGTGCGGCCACGTTGTCGTTGTCGTTGTTGTCGCACTCCATGAGGGCGTCGCACTCAGCGGAGATCTGATGGGCTACCATGAACTGGCCCTTTCCGCTCCATCCCTCGGTCCAGTCGAAGGAGTCGTCGGTGTTGTCGGTGGATACGAGGTATTTCACGTTCACTGTGCCGCCGAACCACTCGAAGCCGTCGTCAGAACCGCCGTAGGCCTGGAGATGGTCCACTGTGGTGCCGTCACCCACGCCGTAGAAGGTGAAGCCGTTGGCCTCTTTCTCCTCGGAGAAGGCATATCCGCCGTACTCTACGCGGACGTACTGGAGAGTACCGGAGTTGTCGTGGGCATCGTTTCCGCCGTAGGAGGCGTCACCGATCTCGGACTTGGCACCGGTACCGGCGTTGATGGGAGCCTTGCCGCAGATGTGGAGACCGCCCCATGCACCGGCCTCTTTACGTGTTGAGGTCATCACGATGGGATCATCGGCTGTGCCGCGGGCGTCAATCATTGCGCCCTGCTCTATGAGGATGTAGTCTACCTGGTCGTCATCCTGGGCAATGATGGTCACGCCGGGCTCTATGGTCAGGGTGGCCCCTGCCTTTACGTGCAGGCCTCCGGTGAGTGTGTAGGTGTTTCCGGCTTCGAGGGTTCTGTTTTCGGTGATGTCGCCGATGAGGTCTACCTCGGGATCAATAACTTCAGGGTTCTTCTTTTCGCAGGATACAGCCACCATAGCTGCTCCGAGGGCGAGAATGAAAAGTTTTTTGTTCATTTTTAAAAGATTTAGAAATGTTTATAAATTTTAATTTTTTTAAAAATCAAGTTTAACTCCCAGTCCTATGCCTCTGCCGAGCCTGTAGCTCTCGGTCAGCATGTCAGAGCCGAGGTCGGGTACGTTCTGGGTGAAGCGGTATTCGGAGTCGAGCAGGTTGGTCAGGGAGAGCTCCACGCTCCAGATCTTAGTGATCTGGTAAGCGATGTTGGCGTCAATGGTGTGGATGGGGGCCTGCATGATGTTGCCGAGTCCGTAGATACCTACTGCCTGGATGCGGGGGCCCTGGACGTTGTAGAGCAGGGAGACGGACAGGGATGATTCCTCGCCGAACTCGGGGGCGTAGGTGATGAAGGCGTTGCCGAGGTAGGGAGAGGCTCCCTGGAGCGCCCTGCGGCTGTCGGTGTAGATGCCGCCGTTGGCCAGGAGGGTTACGTCGGTATACATCAGGGAGATGTTGCCGCCCACGGTGAAGTATCTGAAGGGCTGGGTGCGGAACTCGGCCTCGAGACCGGCGGCCATACCCTGCTCGGCGTTCCTGAAGGTGTGTACGATAGCTCCGCCGGAGGTCTCCTGCACGCGCTCGATGGGGTCTTTCAGGATCTTGTAGTAGACACCTACCGAGAACATGTGCTTGTTGTTGGTGGAGAAGTACTCGTACTTGAGGTCGAAGTTGTAGTTGTAGCCGTTGGTCAGTTGGTCGTTACCGCGGAGTTCGGCGCTTCCGTAGGACTCTTTGTAGAGGAAGGGGGCCATCTCGATGAACGAGGGACGGGTCACGGTGATGGAGGAGGCGAAGCGGAAGGTATGCTTGTTCTTCAAGGTGTACTTCACGTTCAGGGCGGGGAAGAAGTCGCCCTTGTTGAGGCGGGAGATGCTTTCCCTGGAGGCATCGTTCCAGTACTGCACCCACTGCTGCGAGTACTCGTAGCGGACTCCGAGGCCCAGCATCAGGTCGGTCAGAGGGTAGTACTCCACCTCTGCGAAGCCGGCCAGGATACGGTGCCCGGCGTAGTAGTTGTTCTTGGGCTGGGCATCCCTGTCGATGGTGATGAGGCCGTCGGCTATGCTCTGGGAGTTGAGGAAGGAGGAGGGGGTGTAGATGTCGCTGATGACGGGGTTGATGCCGGTCAGGTTGTAGTAGAACCTCATCGAGTTGTAGTCGCGGGTCTTGTCCTTGTAGGCGGCTCCGAAGATGAGGCGGCTCTGCTCGCCGAAATGGAAGGTGGGCTTGATCTCGCCTACGATTTCCTGCTCGGAGAGCTCTCCGAAGTAGCGCATGGTCTCCTGGCGGTTGAGCTTGAAGAGGGACAGGCTGCCGTCCTCGCCCTTGCGGTACATCACCTGGCGGCGGTCAGGCTCGTTGCTGTCGGTCATGCCGTAGGATACCTTCCAGTCGAGGTTCCAGCTGCGGTGCAGGGTGTGCGAGCCGCCGAGCTGTGTGTTCCACAGGGAGTAGGAATGGGCTATCGAGTTGCTTCCAAGGAGCATGTTGTCCTCGGCATCATATCCGTCGCGGAGCTTGTAGTCTTCCATGGCGTTCTTGGCGTAGAGCATGGTGAAGCCTATCTTGTCGTTGTTCTTGAAGAGATAGTTGAGGCTCAGCAGGCCTGTTAGGTCGAGTCTGTGCTCGTAGCCGTTGTAGGTGAACTCGTCCATGTGCTGGCCCTGGGTATTGATGTTGGTGATGTAGGCGTCGTAGATGTTCTGGCTGCCGGAGGATATGGAGGCGGAGGCCAGGAGGCTGAGCTCGTCTCCGTTCCTGAGGCCGAAAGTGCGTCCTCCGGATACCGAGCCGGAGATGTCGGGCAGGGCCATCGACTTGCGGATGTCGAACGAGGTGCCGAACGGGTCGTTGTTCTTGATGTACTCGCGGAAATCGGGCAGGCTCATGCTCCTTACGCTGTTGGGAAGATTGTTGTCCTTCAGCAGCCATCCCTTGCGGTCGGGACGATAGGTGTCGGCGAATGTGGTTCCGATGACGCCGCCCAGACCGAAAGCCACTGATACGAAGCTTTCTCCCACGCTTTCCTTGGTAGCTATGTCGATATGTGCTCCGGAGTAATCGGCGAAGCTCGTGGCGGTGTAGACTTTGGTTACGGTGATGTTCTGGAGTACCGAACTGGAGAAGATGTCCAGGGGGATGAGCTTGTTGTCCGGGTTCGGGGAGGCTACCGGCAGTCCGTTGAGGGTAGTAAGGCTGTAGCGGTCGCCGAGTCCGCGGACGAAGAGCTGGCCGGAGCTGTTGAACGATACGCCGCTCATGGTCTCCACGGCCTCGGCCACGTTGGACAGACCTTTCGCCGATATCTCTGCGGCGCCTATGTTCTCAACGGCCTGGGCAGACACCTTGCGGTCGTTGATCAGGGCGCCGACGGACTCGGGGTCCTTGCGCGCCACGATGACTGCTGTCTCGAGTGTCTCCGACTGAAACACCATGTTGAAGTCAAGGGTGAGCTCATCGCCTTTTCCAAGCTTTATGACCTGCGACTTCAGGTCGTTGTAACTAATAAAATAGAGGCCCAGGACACCCTCGATCCCTTCGGGTATCTGGAGGATGTAGCTCCCGTCGGCCTCGGTCTGCGTGCCTGTCATGTTTGCGGTAGGGTCATCTGCAACCCTTTCGAGCATGACAACTACGCCTGCGAGCGGCTCTCCCGTCTCACTGTCGCGGACTACGCCCTTGACAGTCTGGGCCAGCGCCGTCGCGCTGCTTAACAAAATGAAAGTAGAGATGATGAAAACTGCTTTTAGAAGAAATTTATTCATATGCTTTCCTGTTTTACGGCGGCAAAAGTATGCCCAGGGTGTTTCAGCCATGATACGGGCGGATTAAATTCATGTTACTCAGTGTTACCGAAATGTAATAGAAGTTTCAATGATGTTGCAGCAGTTACGGCAATATGTTATATCTTAGAGGTTTGAACCGTAACATTATCTGAGCCCATGAGTCATAGAAATATTCTTCCCCGCTTTTATTCAGTCATTTTGTCCGTATTGGCCGTCGGTTCCTTCAGTCTTGCCGCCTGGGAGGCCGGAGAACACCGCATTATTCCCCGCCCTGTTTCAATTCATTTTACTTCAGGCGTTTACGACCCTCCTGCCGATTCTCCTACCGCTCCTGACGTGCAGATATGTCCCCGTTCCGGTGCCGTACCGGGCTCCTACAGCCTTCATGTGACCCCTGCCGGAGTGCGGGTCGAGGCGGTTGACAGCGCCGGGGCCTTCTACGCCATGCAGACCCTCGGGGCGCTGCGGGACCCGAAGACGGGTACTGTCCCCTGCGTGGAGATAGAGGACTGGCCCCGTTTTCAGTGGAGAGGCTATATGCAGGATGTGTCCAGGCATTTTTTCAGCATTGATTACCTTAAGCGGCAGATAGACGCGATGGCCCGCCTCAAGCTCAATGTCCTGCACCTCCATCTTACGGATGCCGCCGGCTGGAGGGTGGAGACTGACAGCTATCCGCGCCTGACGTCCCTGGCCGCCTGGAGGGACGGCGCGCTGTGGAAGGACTGGTGGTTCGGGGAGAGGAAGTATCTGCCCGAGGGGACACCCGGAGCCTACGGGGGATATTATACCAAGGAAGAGCTGCGGGAGCTGGTCGAATATGCGGCTGAACGCTTTATTACCATTGTCCCGGAGATAGAGATGCCCTCACATTCGGAGGAGGTGCTGGCCGCCTATCCGGAGCTTTCGTGCACTGGGGAGCCGTACCGTCACTCGGATTTCTGCATTGGAAAGGAGGAAACATTTGAGTTTCTCGAAGCCGTTCTCACGGAGATAATGGAAATATTCCCGTCGCGGTACATTCATATAGGAGGGGATGAAGCCTCCAAAAAATCCTGGGAGGAGTGTCCGTTGTGCCGGGCCCGCATGGAGGCGGAAGGACTGGCCGGAGTGGACGAACTTCAAAGTTATATGATCAGACGGATAGGACGTTTCTTAGAGGATCACGGCCGGATCCCGGTAGGATGGGATGAGATACTGCAGGGAGGGGCTGATTCCGCTGCCGTCGTGATGGCGTGGAGGAGCGTGGACGAGGGGGCGCGGGCAGCCGGAGGAGGCAACCGTACAGTCATGACCCCGGGAGCATACTGCTATTTCGATACTTATCAGGACGATCCGTCCACTTTGCCTGCAGCCATGGGCGGCTATCTTCCGCTTTCGAAGGTCTACTCTTTCGAACCGGTGCCCTCCGGTCTGTCTTCCGACGAAGCGGCTAATATAATAGGTGTGCAGGCCAATCTCTGGTGCGAGTATATTCCGACGGAGGAGCACGCGGAGCTGATGATCTACCCCAGGCTTTATGCCCTCTCCGAAGTGGCCTGGAGTCCTGCGTCAGGCCGGGACTATGAGGATTTCCACCGGCGGGCGCTCTCCCTGTGTGCTCAGATGGAGGCCGAGGGGTACAATGTCTTCGACCTGGCCCGCGAGGTGGGGGACCGTCCCGCCGCTCAGTCCCCGGTGGAGCATCTGGCCCGGGGCTGCAAGGTCATCTACAATGCACCTTATAATTCCACGTATGCCGCAGGAGGGGATACGGCTCTTACAGACGGGCTGCACGGGGGCTGGACCTACGGGGACGGCCGGTGGCAGGGCTTCATCTCCCGGGGGCGGCTCGATGTGACCGTGGACTTAGGCCGGGAGCAGGACGTGCGCTCGGTGGAGCTGGACTTCATGCAGGTATGCGGTCCGGAGGTCTTCCTGCCCGCAGAGGTGGTGATTTCCGCATCTTCGGACGGGGTTGGTTTTGTGGAGCTTCGGCGCATCACCCGCGAGGTGGTCCGCGATGACCGCGTAACCTTCGTTACTGACGGCTGGTATGCGGATGCCGGTGCAGACGGCGATGTCTCCCCCGTTTCCTCTGAATCCACTGCTGCATCCGGTATCCACGACGTATCCGGTGCCTCTGTCTCCGCCCGCTACATCCGCGTCCAGGCCCGCTCCGGTCAGTTCGGCGGCTGGGTCTTCACCGACGAGATAGTCGTCCGCTGATACGGGCTGCGTTTCCGATACTCCTTCCATTCTCTGCAGAACCGTCTCTATTTGCAGTACGCAGAGAACCCGCTTCCGACGCATCAGAACCATTCCGGTCTATGTAGGTATGAACGTTTCTATCGGTGTAGACGTCTCCATTGGCTCGACTGCCGCTACGTGACTGCCACTATACATTTTAGTTGTGTTTCAAATGCTTGATTCCCTTGATTTTCCATAAATCGAGAAATGTAAGAAGGGGTCAAATCCTGCCCGAAATGCTGTATTTTGGCTCTTCTAACATTTTCTGAAAATGCTAATAGCTGGAAAATGTGTGGTTTAGTGCATGACTAAAATGTATAGTGACAATAAGGTGTTTAGGAGCTGAAGGCCTTGATGTCATGTCGTGTCTTGAGCGCCTTGCCAGATGTGGTGTCGCGCTTGGGAGATGCCTAGTGTTGCCAGACGTGATGTCGACGGAGATGTCATTTGCAAAGCCGGCAATGATGCTGATGGTGCTGCGAGTGTGGAGATGCTATAGATACCGTGTGTGCGGGCTGCTGGCGAAATCAGAATTTGACCGGCAATCTGAGGCAGCGGCGTATCTGGGCATCCGGTGCTCCGAAGTGTTGAGTGACAGATGCGAGAACTTGGTATTTTTGTCGGTTGTCCAGGCATGTATATGATGTAATGCCCATTCCTGGCAGGATAACCTGGTCGATGTGTCTGCATATCTCCAGGTCTGTGACGCGAGGTTGGAATGAACCGCGTTCATAGGCTTTCATCTCATCGAGGTATCTGGCGAACCCTGGCTCTGTGGATTGCAGTGTTACAGGGCTTTCCTCAGGGTACTTTTTCTTCTGCTCTTTTTCCCAGTCTTCAGTATTCCAGCGGTTCATGCTGTTCAGAAAACTTCTCTCGGTCCGGTAAAGATGCTCTGTCCATCCTGCGTTGACAAAGTATTTAAGCGGGATGCGGCCATGCCTGTCCACGGGGTATCTCTCGTTTTTCGTACCTTTTCTGATCAGAAGGACTTTTCCGCTGTCCTGGCAATAGTCCGTATTGTCATGCTGGAAGTATGCACCGATGGAGGAATGCATGTATCTGAAGGCGGTCTCGCAGATACCGTGGTGTATCGGATTTCTCAGAATGTAGTTGAGCAGCATCCTCTGTCTGAGGTAACCGTTGACTTGTTCGCAGTAGGTGTCGTCCTCGAACAGGGGGCCGGATCTGCCGTATTTGCTGTTGAAGTAACGGGTGTAGGCCAGCTTTATCCTCTTGATGCTCTTTCGCGGGTCTGTGCTGACCATGGCTGTGTGCGCATGGGTGGACATGACGGAGTATCCGGGAAGAATGTCCTTGGATTTGATTATTGCCAGTGCAAAGCAGTTCTCGAGAGCTGTGTAGTCCTGATCGTTTCTGCAGATGACTTCATTCTCTTTGGAATGTAGGACAATGTGGTAAAGTTTATCGCTCGCCTCTATCATACGCTTCTAGTATTTTTTACAAAGTAAGGTGAAAGGGTTGAGAAAAGCAAGAACAAATTGTCACTTTACATTTTAGTTGAAATGAATGTGGTTGATATTTAGGAATTTGAGAAAATGAGAAAATGTTAGAAGGGGAAAAATTCGGGTTAAATGGGCTATTTGGGGGTGTTCTAACATTTTGGAATGTTGGCAAAAGGCTGATAGACAGGGATGTACAATATGACGAAAATGTATAGTGACAATAGGAGGGACGCGGTTGTGGCGGTCTCGGGAATTGCGGCGAGGTGCTGCGCTGGTCCATCGGTGTGTCGGGACGTTGGAACTGCGTAGGTCCGTCGGTGTGCCTGGACGTTGAGTGCTGCGCCGGTCTGTCGGTATGCCGGGATGCGGAGTACAGTGCCGGTCTGTCAGTGTGTCGGGACGCGGAGGGCCCGCATGGCGTTGAGGACGGCCAGGACGGTGACGCCGACGTCGGCGAAGACGGCGAGCCACAGAGTGCCGAGGCCGATGGCTGCGAGGAGCAGGATGGCGGCCTTGATGCCGATGGCCAGCCAGACGTTCTGGCGGGCGATGCGGAGGGTGCGGCGGGAGGTGGAGACGGCCGTTGCGATCTTGGTGGGACGGTCGTCCATCAGCACCACGTCGGCGGCCTCTATGGCGGCGTCGCTGCCGAGTCCGCCCATGGCGATGCCCACATCGGCCCGCTTTAGTACCGGGGCGTCGTTGATGCCGTCCCCGACGAAGGCGAGGCTGGTCCCGCGGGGCTTGGCGGCCAGCAGTTCTTCCAGGCACCGGACCTTGTCGGCTGGCAGCAGGCCGGCGCGGTAGGAGCCGATTCCGAGCCTGGAGGCCACGTCGCGGGCCGTTTCCTCCCTGTCCCCGGTCAGCATGACGGTATCTCCGACCCCGAGCCGCCGGAGGGCCGCTATTGCCTCCGCGCTGTCCTCCTTCACCCTGTCATTGATGACGATGTGCCCGGCGTATTGTCCCTCCACCGCTACGTGGATGATGGTGCCGGTGCGGTGACAGTCGTGCCATGCCGCTCCGACAGCCTCCATCATCCTGGCGTTGCCTACGCAGACCGTGCGGCCTTCCACATTGGCCCTGATGCCCTGACCGGCGATTTCCTCCACGTCCGTGACTGAGCAGCCGTCGGTCGCCTCGTTGGGGAATGCCGCCCTGAGGGCCTCGCCTATCGGATGGGTGGAGAAATGCTCCACGTGGGCGGCCAGATGCAGGAGCTCGTGCTCCGTGAGATTTTCCGGATGCACGGCCTCCACTGCGAATTCTCCTCGGGTGAGGGTGCCGGTCTTGTCGAATACCACTGTCCCTACATTTGCCAGGGAGTCCATGAAGCTGCTGCCTTTGATGAGGATGCCTCTGCGGGAGGCGCCGCCCAGACCGCCGAAGAAGGTGAGGGGAACGCTGATTACCAGGGCGCAGGGGCAGGATACCACCAGGAAAATGAGGGCGCGGTGGAGCCAGGTGGCGAAGGAGGCTGAGAAGCCGGAGAAGCCGTTTCCGGACAGCAGCGGCGGTACGAATGCCAGCAGGAGGGCGGCGGAGACCACAATCGGGGTGTAGATGCGGGCGAAGCGGGTGATGAAGGATTCGCTGCGGGACTTGCGGGAGTCGGCGTTTTCCACGAGCCGGATGATCTTCGAGACGGTGCTCTCGCCGAAGGTTTTCGTAGTCCTGATGCGGAGGACACCGGAGAGGTTGATGCAGCCGGAGGCCACGTCGTCGCCTTTTTCGACATCCCGGGGCAGGCTCTCGCCGGTGAGGGCCACGGTGTTGAGGGAGGAGGAGCCTTCGATGACGGTGCCGTCGAGGGGTATTTTCCCGCCGGGCCGGACTACGATGACCTCTCCGATGCTGACCTCTTCGGGAGTGACGGTCCGGGTCTGCCCGCCGCGCTCCACCTCGGCTGTGTCCGGGCGGATTTCCATCAGGTGCGAGATGCTGTCGCGGCTCCGGCCCTCGGCGTAACTCTCGAACAGTTCGCCCACTGCGAAGAACAGCATGACGAAGACCGCTTCCGGGAATTCGGTCTCCGCTCCGGGCAGGAAGCCGATGCAGAGGGCACCGATGGTGGCCAGGGACATGAGGAAGTGCTCGTTGAAGATATTCCCGCTGGCAATGCCTTCTGCCGCTTCTTTCAGGGTGCCGGTGCCGATGAGTAGGTAGGGGACGAGGTAGACTAGGAGCAGCTGCCAGGTCTGCAGGGCGCAGTATCTCTCGATGAGGACGGCTGCGGCGAGCAGGACGGCTGTGACGGCGATGAGGGTTATCTGCCGCTTCGTGCTGCTGTGGGCGTGGCGGTGATGCTCGTGCTTGTGCTTGTGCTCGTGGTTGTTGTGCCCTTCTGTGTCTTCATGGGGGTGACAGATGTGGCTGCCGTGAGCCTTGCCGTCGGATTTCAGCTGGTTTTCGCTTTGTATCGGCTGTGCCTGCAGCTCATTTCCCTGAGGTATCGCACGCTGTTGCTGTTCTCTCATAAACTTTCATTTTGTTTATGGTGCGAAATTACGGATGCCGGGATGCAACTAAGTTTCAGAGGGCGGGCCGGATGTCAGTTTGCAACCGGGTTGCATGTGCGGTATTGTGGCGTGCGGTTATGCCTGACGTCTGGAACACTCGGGGCAGAGACCCTTGACGGTGTAGTTGATGGTCTCGATGTGATAACCTTCCGGCAGAGCGACTATGGGTATCTTGACGTCCTCGATGCAGAATGTCCGGCGGCACTCCTCGCAGTAGAAATGGATGTGGCGGTTTTCGACCCGGCAGACGGTGGATTCGCAGCGGCATATCTCGTATTTTGTGGATCCGCTGCCGTCCTCGAACGAATGAATCGCGTGATGTTCGAGCAGGACGTTGAGGGTGCGGAATATCGTGGACTTGTCCATGGTCTCCAGCTCGGTCTCCAGCTCGGTCATGGATACGGGATGGGTGAGCTCTGAGAGTTTCTGGAGTACGAGGATGCGGGCCGCGGTCGGGTGGATGCCGTGGGCCTGGAGCTGCTGTTCGATAGTTGTTCCGTCTGTCATATCCGTAGGTTTTCTGGGTGCGAAGATGGAAAAAAGTGCTGAGAAATGAAAGATAATTCGTCGAAAGCTGCTGTGCATGTGTCAGTATCTGTGCCTATGCCTATGGGACTGAATTGCCCGTTGCTTAGTTGTGTCTGTTTTGAGCTGCTGGCTGTAACTTGGTGATTATCGGTGGTTTTTCTGATTTCTTCGGATAACAGACTGCGCCCTGCCCCCTTGTGTCTGTAAAGCGCAGAGGCTGTTAAGTCGCACATTTGCAGAAACATGGCGTAAAATGTGGAAAACAGACTCACGGAGGTGGAGAGGATGTCGCTACCTAAGAACTGCCCATAGAATGCCCTTAAACGCGGGTGGACCGTCTGAATGTAGGACTGAATTGACCGTTGCTTAGTTGTGTCTGTTTTGAGCTGCTGACTGTAACTTAGTGATCATCGGAGCTTTTTCTGATTTCTTCGGATAACAGACTGCGCCCTGCCTCCTTGTGTCTGTAAAGTGTGCACGATGAAAATTGTCTGAGTATCACTGCGCTATTCAAAATGGTAGATAACAGACTGGAAGCAGTGCCTTGTCATGCCGGCTTGCTCATCGGGCCTATAGTATGCCTTGAGCGCGGTAACAGCATACTGCAAGTCAGATGTGCCATAAAATTGTTATTGCCATGGATGGTTTACAGACTGAGGGGGTGTGCACCTCACGTCAGGAGTTGCAGATATCGGGAGTCTACAGGCTCCGGAAGTCAATGTTGTCTGCTGCAGGCGAGGGCGCTGAGAAGTGTGAGGCAGGCGGGGGGTGCATCGGGTCTGCCCCACTGGAGGTCAATGCCGAAGAGTCCGGAGGTGGTGCGGGCTACGTCGAAGCCAAGAGCCTCGAGGGAGGGGCGGATGCTTTCGGGGTGGCGGCAGGGCAGGCATTTACGGCGGGTGCAATGCTCCGGCGGGCAGAGCAGGCAGGTTCCGGCGAAGAAGGCGCGGGCGGTGTGTGCCGGCACTGAAGCGTCACATTCCATTTTCACCAGCATCCGGTCGAGCCGTTGCCGCTCCCGGCGGATGATGCGGTCAGCTGTCTCCGGGGTGAGCGTGACTCCTTCCGAAGGAGTTATCACGGTGGCCAGCAGTGAGATGGTGGTGTATTGTTCCAGAAGAGCCGTCTCGTCAAAATCGTATGGAGGGCAGGCCCAGCAGTTGCCGTAGCGGCCACATTCACGGCAGTATCCCCGCACTCTTGCGGAATCCCGGTAGCTGACGATGTATTCGGCCATCGGCATTTTCAGCCAGCGGTCCTGCGCGGTGTATGCCGCTGAATGCTCTGCCGCATTAAGCTGTGTCATATTCTCTTGTGTCACGTCTTTCTGTGCCATATTCGTCCGCAAATATACTCAATCCTTCCGCAGCGGCAGCAAATCCCGCGAATCGGTGCCGTTGTGGCAGCCGCATGTCGCCGTTACCTTCGCTGTGGCCTTTCTGAGCGGCATTGTCCTTCGACTCCTCTTCCGCAACGGCAGCAGATCCCGCGATTCGGTGCCGTTGTGGAAAACCGGACGTCGGAGCAAAAAATAATCGGCACCAGAACCGATAAAGAAAAAAATTATTTTTAACTTTGAGACAGAAACCCAAAATCTACTGAGCCATGAAAACAAATGCATTTCTTTCAACGCGCTGCCTGAGTGCAGCCATGACCGGATTCCTGATGCTGGCGGCGGTTTCGTGCGGACAGAAGGACAATGGTACGGGGCTGGTCTCCGTGAAGTATTCGCAGCTGCCGCAGGGGGAGGACCTGATGCTGTCGGAGCTGGTCGGCGAGCCGGAGTTCATTGTCCTGGACAGCGACACTGCGGTGGCCTATACGCCTTTTGCCACGGTGAACGTATCTGACACTTACATCTCCATTTTTTCGATTGCATCGCGTACACCGCTTAAGTTATTTGACCGTTCTACCGGAAAATACCTGAAAACCTACGGGGGGATAGGCCGCGGCCCCGGGGAGTTCCTGCAGATATCGTCCGTGCAGATAGACGAGGCGGGAGGGAAGATCTGGATGATGACTTATCCGGATATCAATAAGCTGCATGTGTACGATATCGCGACGGGAAAGATGGAGGATGTACCGCTGGCCTACAGCACGGATGACGGGTCGTGGCTGGACTACAGTTTCAGGGTAGACGGACGTGATCGGAATATCACGGTGGCAGTAAAGCCTGAGGACAATGGCTGTCCGGCTCTGGCCTGGTGTCAGGACTATGAAGGCGAGGTGCTCTGGGAGATACCCAGGACGTATTCGTTCCCGGAAGATAACCGCGCCATGATGGACACGGACCGCAATGTGCAGGGGATGCTGGATGTGTCATACCGCTCTACTAATACGATGCAGGATACGGTCTGGCTTTACGGAGGCGGGGAGGCTCATCCACTTCTGACGGTCAGTTTCGGACAGATGGAGCAGTCTGAGGCTGCCGGCTATACGGACGGCAATTACATTTATTCTACGACGGTCCTGCCCGGTCATATTGTGATGAGTGTCAGGAAGCAGGGCAAATCGGTAATGAAGGAGGGAGTCCTGCATGTCAGTACGGAACCGCTGCCAGGAGTAATCATGGACCGCAGGACCGGGGATGTTCATCTCGGCGGGGTGGTCAATGATTTGATGGACGGTGAAAGGGTCGGTATCGGGGATTTTGTCGACGGCTATGCGGTCTGTCAATACGATGCGGCGAGTTTCATGGAGGCCGGCCGCACCGCTCTCGAGTCAGGCAGTCTCAGCGATGCCGCCCGTGCCCGTATCTCGGAAATCCTCTCGGTGCTCTCGGAGGAGGACAATGACGTGCTGATGGTTGCGCCGCTCAAGTAGTCTGTTTCCCTCTTCCTTCAACTATCGTCATTGGTCTAAAAATCAAAGGCAATGGCAAGTTTCGGCATTGCCAGTACGTCTTTCGGCTGTGGCATGATGAAGACAGCCGCACCGAGGGACAGTCTTATTCCAAGATTTTCGTTGAAAGCCCAGCTCCATCCGATATTAGGTTCCAGTTCAATGGAGTTTTCAGCATGCCAGGGAACCGAGCCGTCCACGCCGTTCAGTTCCCCAAGGAAGGTCATGTATCCTATTTTAATGCCGGCAATCGGAGAGCTTGCTCTTTTGAGGATGTAGGCGTTGTAATCAACAAAGGCATGGCCGAACAGAGGAAAGAACCCTGTCGGGGCTATAAAAAAACCCGCGCCTGCGCCCAGATAGTGGTGTTCGTTGAACATATATCCGTGCGAGGTGTCGAATCCTATCCAGACCAGATATTGGTCAGTTATGGCTATACTTCCCCGGTATCCCTTTACCCGGTGGACATATGTCTCGCTTCCGGCGGTCTGTTTGTCCGTGGCGTAAGAACTTATGCAAGTTGAGCTGCAGAATAGAATCAGCATTAGTGCAATGAGTTGTTTCATTTCAGTGGTGTTTTTCTTAAGGCAAAGATATTAATTATTCAGCAGGTGATACCATAATTCCATTTTTTGGACGGCAGGATGTACGGAGTTATGTATGGAATGTGCATATTCTCCATGGAGGATGGGAGACAGGAAATTTTGTATCTTTGGGGAACTTTTCAGGAAAAATTTCGGTACAATGGCAAGATTCAAGGATAGAAGAAGCATCCGGAAATACTCGCGGCGCGGGATTCCGGAGGAACTGATCGAGGCTCTGGCCGGGGAGGCTTCGAGGGCAGCGACCATGGGCAATATGCAGCTGTATTCTCTGGTGGTCACTGAGGATGGGCCGGAAAGGGAGGCTCTGGCAGCGGCGCACCATCATCAGCCGATGGTTCTGGAGGCTCCGGCGGTGCTGACGTTCTGCGCGGACTTTCACAGGTTCAGCCGGTGGTGTGAGGAACGGGACGCTGCGCCGGGCTACGGCAACTTTGTGTCCTTTATCAACGCTGCTACGGACACTCTGCTGTTTGCCCAGGCGTTCATCACTCTGGCGGAGGAGTGCGGTCTGGGTACCTGCATCCTTGGTACGACGGTCTATAATCCCGATAAGATCATAGAGGCCCTGCATCTGCCGCCCCTGGTGGTGCCCGTGCTGACCGTCACTCTCGGCTGGCCGGACGAGGCTCCGGAGCAGACTGACCGCCTGCCGGTGGAGGCCATCCTGCACGCCGGTCATTATCGCGACTACACCGCGGAGGATATCGACCGCATATACGCTGATAAGGAGGCACTTCCAGAGAGCAGTTATTTCGTGGAGCTCAACGGCACGGAGAACCTCGCCCAAGTATTCACCCGCTTCCGTTTCACGCGGCAGGAGTGCCTGGAGATGTCCGCCAAGATGCGGGAAGTACTGAAGTCGCAGGGGTTCTGTGAATGAGGTAAGGGCGGATAAACGGCAAACAGTAACAGTAAGTAGTGTGCCACCTCAAAAATGTAAAAGTTTGGTGAGAGAATATCTCGTGTGCGGTTTAAGGGCAGTTGTGAGTGATGACGGACAAACGGTAAGTAGTGCATCACCCTAAAATGTAAAAATCTGGTGTATAAGGCTTTATGATGAGGCGGTGTGCTTTTCGGCATGCTCCGGACTGGCGGCAAGCACATGTACCTTTCATAAGCCTCTGATTATTGAGTGATTACAAAACTACCCCGCGTCAGTACCGACCGTAAGTTTTGCTCAGATTGCCAAATATGTTACATTTGCGTACTGAAAGTTCAGACTGACGCACAATATGGAAATTTTCATCGACATAGTAGCCGTGATACTCGGCATCGTAGGCCTTCTCGGCTGTATTCTGCCCGTGCTGCCCGGCCCTCCGTGCAGTCTGGCAGGCATGTTTCTGCTCTTTCTCTGGGGCTCGCCCTGCGCATTGGACGACATTACATGGCGTCTGCTGATCATCATGCTGATAGTTACGGTGGTGGTGACGGTCCTGGACTATGTGGTGCCGGGTTGGCTGACCCGGGTGACCGGCGGCACGAAGTATGCCTCGCGCGGAGCGACGGCCGGCATGCTCGTAGGCATTCTGTTCTTCCCACCCTGGGGCATGATTGCCGGAGCCTTTATCGGTGCCCTCGTCGCCGAACTCTACTGGGGTGAGAAGAAGATGGGACAGGGTCTCAAGGCCGCGACAGGCTCCTTCCTCGGCTTCCTGCTCGGTACCGGTCTCAAGCTCGCCGCCTCCGGAGTGATGCTCTACTACATCGTCATTGCCCTCATTCCGTAAATTATGCAGTTTTCATTATGAGAAATTCATTATGAAATTTGCATAATGAAAAATTCATAATTACATTTGTGCCTGTAAACCATAGTAAATACAGGCGCGATATGAATCCTTTTATTATTGTCGGAGACGTTCCGAAAGAATACTTCTGTGACCGGGTAGCAGAATCAGACCGCATAATCCGAAGTGTTACCGGAGGTGCAAATATGTGCCTTATCTCTGAGAGGCGGTTGGGCAAATCCAAACTCATCCGTTTCTGCTATGACAGGGAGGAGATATCTGAGAGATACTACACATTCTATGTGGATATTCTGCATACTGCATGTTTTCAGGAATTTACATACGAATTCGGTCAGGCTGTCTTCAACCGTCTGCGCTCCAGGAGCCGTAAGATGCTGCAGAACTTTGTCCATGGTCTTAAATCCATCAATGCGGAATTCGGCTTTGACCCGGTCAGCGGCCTTCCGACATTCAGCTTAGGGCTTGGAGACATATCCCGTCCTGAATATACGCTGACGGAGATATTCCAGTGTCTTGAGCAGGCTGACCGTCCGTGCATCGTGACTTTCGACGAGTTCCAGCAGATAGGCAAGTATCCTGAGAAAAATATCGAGGCCCTTCTCCGTTCGCATATACAGCATCTTGGCAATGTGAATTTTATATTCTCCGGCAGTGAGACCCACATGCTGTCGCAGATGTTCATGTCATCGGCCAGGCCGTTTTATCACAGTGCTTCGATGCTGGAACTGAAACCGATTGATCCCGAGAAATATTCAGAATTCGTCATAAGACATTTTGAGAAAGGAAAGAAAAAAATTGCCCCGGAGGCAGTCAGCAAGGTGTACGGGCTTTTCGAAGGAAATACGTACTGTATGCAGAAGACTTTTCACGAGGCATATGCGACCGTGCCCGAGGGTGGGGAATGTACAGTGGCGATATTGAGGGAGACTGTGGACTCCATCATAGAGGAGGCTTCTGTGGGCTATCGTATGATGCTCTCGGATATTCCGTTAAGGCAGAAGGAACTGTTGTATGCCGTAGCCGAGGATGTCCGTGCCCAAAAGATAATGGGGGTGGATTTCCTCCGCCGTCACTCTCTCGCCTCCAGCAGTGCAGTGCAGACTGCGGCGGCCAAGCTGACAAGTATGGAACTGCTGGCAGTCAGGGACGGAGTGTATTATGTCCCGGATATTCTTCTGAGAATGTTCCTGCAGCGGCTGATGAATCCTCAGAAGGAATTTTTCCCGGAAGAATGATCAGATGGTGGTGTAGTTGCCGCGGGAGAGGACGATGATGCGGCAGGCCATCTCGAAAAATACGGCGCGGCGGAAGGTGTCGGGGAAGTCGGGGCCGCAGGCGACCTGTCCGTGGTTGGACATCAGGACAATGTCGTGGGCGGTGAGGGCTTCCACGACCGCAGCGGCGAGTTCCGGACTGCCGGGCGGGAGGAACGGCACCACCGGCACTTCACGGCCGACGTAGAGCGGTCCCTCGAGGGTGACGTTGAAGTCTGCCGGCTTGTCCTTCATGCAGGCCACGACCGTGGCGTAAGGGGACTGGAAGTGCAGGACGCAGCCGACTTCCGGCCTTTTCCGCATTGTCCCGAGGTGGAATCCGGCCTCCATCGTGGGATGCACTCCGTTCAGAGAGGTGCCGTCGCTGATGCGGCAGAGAGCGACCTGGTCCTCCCGCAGCTCCCCGAGCCAAGAGCCGGTCGCAGAGAGGAGGGCGCAGTCCTCATTGTCCTGACCCTTGCACCGCAGGGAAAGATTACCGCTGCTGCAGGACAGCAGTCCGGCAGCAGCGGTCTTGTGTGCGCATTCGAGAAAATACCTGATTTCCTCTTCCATTGTCCTAATTCTTCTGGGCCAGTTCCTGCTCTACGGGATCATCGTAGAGTTCCTGCAGCCGCAGGAGCTCCTTGTGCAGCTTCTTCTGGATGCGGCGGTAGGAGCGGTCTCCGTAGAGGTTGTGCATCTCGGTGGGGTCATTCTCGAGGTCGTAGAGCTCCCAGGAGTCGATGTCGTGGCCGTAGAAATGAATGAGTTTATAGCGGTCGGTGCGGACTCCGTAGTGGCGGCGGGCAGCGTGCTCACCGGGATATTCGTAGAAGTGGTAGTAGAGGGACTTGCGCCAGTGCTTGCCTTTCTCGACCTTGCCGGTGCGCAGGAAGGAGAGGTAGGACTCGCCCTGGATGTCGTCGGGCACGGGTACTCCGGCCATCTCGAGGAAGGTGGGGGCGTGGTCGATGTTCTGGACGAAGGCGTCGACCTGACCGTGGAAGCCGCCGGGATAGTGGGCCAGCAGGGGAGTGCGGAAGGATTCCTCGTACATGAAGCGTTTGTCGAACCAGCCGTGCTCGCCCATGTAGAAGCCCTGGTCGGAGGTGTAGATGACGAGGGTGTTGTCCCACAGACCGCTCTCCATCAGGTAGTCGAGGACGCGGCCGATGTTGCGGTCCACGGAGCGGATGACGCTCAGGTAGTCGCTCATGTAGCGGCGGTACTTCCATTCGGCGAGGGCCTTGCCGGTGAGGCTGTCGGCCTTGAACTGCTCGATGATGGGGTCGTAGTAGGCGTCCCAGACGGCTTTCTGCTCCGGGGTCATGTGCCCGGCGATGATGTTTTTACCGTCACCTCCGCTGCTGTACATGTTCCGTCCGTATTCTTCCAGTTCGGAGCCGGTATGTATCTCGCCCTCCTTGTCGGCCATCTTCAAGTCATAGACTAGGTCCATGTGGCGGTCGATCTCCATCTCCTGGGCGGCTGCGGCGGGTCGTCCCTCGTAGTCGTCGTAGAAGTTGTCAGGCAGGGGCAGTTCGGCGTCATCGAAGGCTCCGAGGTCCTGCAGGTCGGGCATCCAGGTGCGGTGGGGCGCCTTGTGGTGCAGCAGCAGGCAGAACGGTTTCTCGGGATCGCGCTTGTTCTCGAGCCAGTCGAGGGCCAGGTCGGTGGTGATGTCGGTGGCGTAGCCGGGGATGACGCGGCGCTCGCCGTTATCTATAAAGGTAGGGTTGTAGTACTGGCCCTGTCCGATGAGGATGTTCCAGTAGTCGAAGCCGGTGGGGTCGGAGGTCAGGTGCCACTTGCCGATGACGGCGGTCTCGTAGCCGGCCTGGCGCAGGAGCTTGGGGAAGGTCTGCTGGCTGCCGTCGAAGGTGCGGGTGTTGTCGGTGAATCCGTTCTTGTGGCTGTGCTTGCCGGTGAGCAGGCAGGCCCGGCTGGGACCGCTGATGGAGTTGGCCACAAAACTCTGCGTGAAGATCACGCCCGAATCGGCCAGGCGGTCGATGTTCGGGGTCTCTATGAGCCCGTGGCCGTAGGCGCTGATGGTCTGGTACGAGTGGTCGTCACTCATGATGTAGATGATGTTGAGCGGCTTGCGCCCGGTCCTTGCGGCATTGCCTCCGCTGTTCCCGCCGTCCTGTCCGTCAGTTCTGCCGCTTCCCTGCCCGCAGGCCGTGCATACTGTGCATGCCACCGGCAGGGCCAGAACGGTCTTTATCGCCCATCGGTATTTAGGCTGCTTTACTGATTCCATATTTATTTTTCCTGGATTGGCTTTTCCTGCTTTTGACCTGTTTTTATACTCGAAGCATCCTCCACGGTCATATCCTTGTCCCATACGAGAGTCATGCCCATTTCCCCGAATATCTCCATGTAAGTTCCGATCGGCGGCAGGCCGACCCTTGCGCGGCGGATGTCCAGGCTGTCGGCATTCTCTACCGGCCAGAGGTAATTGACAGATTCGCTTGTATGTGCCGTCCCGGTCCCGTTTTCCGGTTTTCCGTCCTCCCCGGCTTTGACGATAATTGTCTTCATTTGCGAAAATGTCTGGGTGCCGTAGACCTGCGGCTTGCCCTCGTGCATCAGTATGCGGTCCAGCATGGTGGCAACGTCCGAAGGCTCGATCAGGCCTTTTTCCGCACCTGCCTCGAACAGCGGGTAGTATTTTCTCTGATGCTCCAGGTCCGAATGCTGCACGACCAGGAACAATGCGCTGTAAGAAGTGTCGGACAGTCCTTCCGGAATGCCGAGTGAGTCTAGGATAGGAAATACTGCCGTCTGGCATCTGAGGTCAGTCTCTGTCATGCGCTGTATGTATGCCATGAGACTGTCCTCATCCATTCCTTCCATATTGAGGGAATACTGCCGCACGGCCTGGTCTTCCCGGTAGATTCTGTGCAGCAGCGAGTCCAGATGTGCAGACCCCTTCCCATCCTGCGCCTGTATCCTTTGCCCGAAGCAGCACAGAACCATCATGGCGGTCGCAAGCAGTTGGATTATTCCAGCATTATTATTTCTACTCATCATTGATGTTTTATGAATGTTGGTGAATCTTGACTTTACTTTGGGAGTGAAAGTGTGGATATGCTGTTTATTATGACATCATTACTTGCAAAGAAGCGGATGTGCTCAGCTTTGTATAGGCGTTTATATTCCGTGATGTCTTCAAAAAGTGTTTGGTCAAAGCCGACTTTGTTGTGCCTGGGGAAAGAGATAATTCCGTAAACTCTGCAGGAGTCAAGAAGACCCTTTTTGCGGAACATGCGTACGGTAGAAATAATCTGTTGCTTGGTCTTGTCCTTGTATCTGGAGAGATTCTTTACTTTGCAGTCTTTAATCTCCAGAAATCCTATCCAGATATGCTCCGAATGTCCGTCCGGGAAGAAACAGCATTCGCAATGTTCCATATCATGGCCCTCCGCATTTACAAGCTGATGCTCGGCAAAAATGTGAAAATCAACAGGCAACGAATAGGGGTTGCTTAATCGGAAACAGTCCATTTTTCTGTTCTCTTTGAGTGGGCAGTCCGGTATATGCTCGTGAACTTCTACTTTGCGGGCAGCATTTGTCCGTTCTGAGAAGTCCGCTACATAAATGCAGTCAGAAGAAGTGGTGATGAATTGTGCGTCTGGATAGATGCCCTTAATCTTACTCTTCATCATCGTAATAATTTAACAGATCCATGTATTCGGACGAGTTTTCCTTGTAAGCATGATTTAAGTAATTGTCCTCGATGATTCCGTCTTCATCCTGAATGCATTTCAAATAGCCATCGTGAATTTCGTAGACAGAAACTTGATGAGGATCTGTCCATGAGCGGTGTGAAAGAAACGATTCCGATTCTTCAGAGGTGATTTTGTCTTTTACCAGTCCGCCCATCATGCAATTGTTCAGGGCGAACAGAATATAAGGGCTGTGGGTAGTCAGGACCAGAACATGCTTCCGCTCAGATTCGTTCAGGACGCGCAGCATGTAATAAACCAGATCACGCTGCGTCTTTGGGAACAGATTTAATTCCGGTTCTTCGATAATGACCTGCGAATAGAAGTAATCACTGTATAGTCCTATTAAGTTAATCAGAGTTTCTTGAAGCTCATTCAGTTGTTCTCTTAGAGTATTTACACTGATAGTGGTCTCGCCTTTTTCTCTTTTTTCAAAATCAGATTCGAGTATTGAGAATCTTTTTTGTAGTAGGTCAAGTTTTTCAGCTTGCGTTGCGTCTAAGCCTTTCAGGTAGGATTGGATGTTGGTAATCTCCAAGGGGGATTTTGTGCGCTTTTGATTATAGACTTTCCGCATTACGTAATCAAAAACCAGCAATAACGGAGTTGCCGACATCAGGCCGCTGGACGAATGGCGTAGGTTGATTGACTTGCCGTCTTCCATTAATATATTGTCCGCATCCTGTTCCTTGTCGTAGAAATAAGTAACACCTAATGACGGCAGCGGCAATACAAATCCGGAATCTTTGGTTATCTCCTGTTTGGCCTGAAACCAGTCATAAAGAAAATTCAGGATATTGTCCCTGCTGTCGGTGTATTTTCCCAATCCTTTCAGAGCCACGAAATTACGTTCGGCGGGGATATATTCTATTTTGCGGTTTTCAAACTTGTGAGTGTAGTCCACCTTGATTTCTATAACCGGATTCTCTTTCTCGTTTCCTTTGAAAGTGATATGGAAGCAAGGTGTGGCATATTCGATGTATGAACTGTCTGAGAAATAAGAGTCTTCCAGATTATGGAATTCAATCAATTCCTTGTAGAAGTCTTTTTCGGACTTGGTTTTGAGAATCATATTTTTCTCAAACCAGGAGCAGTAACTGATGATTTTGGCTATTGTGCTTTTGCCGCAGCTTTGCGGACCCATGAGGATATTGATTTGATTTAAGTCCAATTCAACATCCTTGACCGGTCCTATATTTTTAATAATCAGATGTGCCATAAATTTTTCCACAAAAATACGATATTTTGGTGAATATTCGGTATTATTGGCAACAAAAGTCAAGTTCAGATCTTGTGCTTCTTTCAGCGGGTATGGGTATGTCTGACAAAATGACATATAAATGGTTGATAATCAGCGATATTACGACAATTTGTCACGAAAATGCGCCAGAAAGTCCAGCTGCGGGTGTGCCGTGGCCGGGTGGTCCGCAATTTGCGATATATCCTTTCGAACGCCCGAAAGGGAGGGCGGAACGGAAGACCCTGAAAAGGGTGGAAGTTCTCCTGGAACGGCAGGGCGTTCAGAAAATTTAAGAATAATAATTAAAAATGGAGGATATGATTATGTTACCCAGCAGAAGAACACAGCAGAATTGGCTGCCCGCTTTTTTCAATGACTTTTTCGATGACGATTTCAGTCATTTCAACAGTATGATGAGGACTTCGTCCCCTGCCATCAACGTAAAGGAGAATGACAAGGAGTACACAGTGGAGATAGCCGCTCCCGGTATGTCCAAGAACGATTTCAAGATCCGCGTCAACGAGGACAACGCTCTGGTAGTCACCCTCGAGCACAAGAATGAGCAGAAAGAGGAGAAGAAGGACGAGAAATACCTCAGAAGGGAATTCTCCTACTCGCACTTCGAGCAGGCACTGCTCCTTCCCGACGATATCAACAAGGATGAGATCAGCGCCAGCATGGAGCACGGTGTGCTGAACATCGTACTGCCCAAGATCGTGGTGACTCCCGAGGCACCCAAGGAAAGGGTCATCGACATCAAATAGCAGCCGTCCGGTATTTCCGGAACTGTGAAAATGAATCACAAGCCGTATTCCAGTCGTCGTGGAATACGGCTTGTTCCGTTTAGGGATGTGGAGCGGTTTCTGCGGTGCAGCGGTTCAGCCGAGGATGCCTATTCTTCCGGGAGCTGGAAGTATATAGGTAGGTTAATGGTTACGGGAACAGACTTTCCGTTCTTGTAGCCGGGTGTCCATGCGGGAGACAGCGATATTACCCTCAGGGCTTCGTCGTTCAATTCGTCAATACCTCTGAGAACGTGGATGTCAGACAGGCTGCCGTCGGGCTCGACGGTGAATTGGACTGTTACCCTGCCGGAAATTTCAGCTTTCTTGGCTTCCTCTGGGTACTTGAGTTGTCCTAGGCACCACTCCGTAAAATCTTTCAAATTGCCGCCGTTGAATTTGGGTTTGATGTCTACGTCGACATAGCGGATCACTTCCTGCTGGTCTGCCGGAGTCGTGATGAGTTCATTTGCGGCGGGTACACCGGTGTCGGAAGGGGTGCTTTGGAGGTCTACGGCTGAGCTGCTGCTCAGGATGAGGGCAAACAGGGGCAGGCAGGCGATGTAGGCCAGTCTTGCCCATTTTGAGGTTTTGAGTTTCTGCATCATGGTAATTCGGTTTTTGAGCTTGCAGTGGTTAAAGCTGTTCGCGATCAGGAAACGTCGGTCTCCCACAGCTTTTCTGACAAGCAGGAGTTGATATTGAGTAGCATCGATGCCATGTTTAAGGACTGCCTCGTCGGTTTCGTACTCGTGCAGCATCCGCAGCTCCGAGAGCATTATCCACACGAGGGGGTTGAACCAGTAGAGGGCGCAGACGAGCGACATGAAAAGTACGTCCATGGAGTGGCGGAGCCTGGTGTGCATGTATTCGTGGAGCAGTATCTCGGGATGGTTCCCGTAGTCGCTGCGGCTCATCACGATGTGGTTCATGAAGCTGAATGAGTGTGTTGCGGACGCGGGAGTATGCACCTTGCATTCCCTGTAGGCCGTCCCGGGATTTTTCCTTATAAGCCTGAGGATTCTGAGAAGGGATGAAGCTGAGAATGTCAGGGCTGCCGCAAACCCGGTGACGTATATGGCCGTCAGGAGCAGGCCCCAGTTGAAACTGCCGCCGGTCTCCACCTCTCTGGACGGGCTTCCGGCCGCCGGCACCTCCGCGAGGACGATCTGGGGCAGCTGCAGTACCACGTCGGGAGCGTGCAGACCCAGCATTGCCGCCACATTGCCGATATTGAACTTGATAAGCGGCAGCAGCATACAGGCCGCCGTTCCCGCCAGCAGGACTATCCTGTTGAAGCGGAAGAAGGTGGTCTTCCTCATGAAGAGCATGAAGAAGGCGTAGAATGCCGTCAGCAGCAGCGTGCTTTTCAGAATCCAGACTGTCATTTTCCTTTATTCCTCTTATTGTTGTTCTCGATTTCCGCGATGAGGGCCTTCAGCTCGTCCAGCCCCATTTTCTCCTCCTCCACGAACTGGGAGACGAGGCTGCTGTAGGAGTTGCCGTAGTATTTCGACACCATCTCCCCGACGGTCCTGCCCCTGTACTGGCGTTCGCTTACGGCGACGCTGTAGAGATAGGAGTTGGCCATGGGCCGGCGCACCACGAAGCCCTTCTCCTCCAGAAATTTTACCTGAGTGGCCACCGTGTTGTAGTTGGGCCGCGGCTCTGGAATTGCCGCCACGATGTCCCGGATGAACATGTCCCCGTTCTTCCAGAGGATGTTCATGACTTCTTCTTCCTTTGCTGTGAGTCTCTGTTTCATTGTTTTTCCTTTTACGGTGCAAATATAATAAAAGTTTTCGTTACTCCTAATAATTTTAGGAGTTTTACGAATATTTTTAGTAAAACACTTGTTCCGGCTCTACGCAACATGTCGTCCGGCATTATCCCGTTCTGTATCATGCCTGACCATGTGTGAGGTTTAATCCCGTAGGATATTACTATGGGATGAGGTGCCGCAGAACCAATAATCTTGCAGGGAATCAGAGGACTGAAGAATACATTCAGCCATGGCATAGACAACTGATGCCATGCGGCCCTATGGGCGTAATTTTCACGATGCTTTTTAGTTGCGTTAAAAGTTGCTAATATCCAATTATTTACCATTTTGCGGATTTCGCAGGTCAAGCATTTTTCGACGAAAAAGCCTATTTTCGCCTGACGTTGAATTTTTGGATTTTGTTAATTGCTTAATTGCTTCATTTAAAGCAGATTGCGTTGCAACTAGAAAGCATCGTGAGAATGAGGGCTGGACAGGAGCTTGGAATGTCAGCTGGAATCAAGGTCGCAGTGTAAGTTCGAATGGAGGTTGCGGCGATACCGGGGTGGAAGAGAGCCGCGCGGGGAATCGGCTTAGAGCGCCCTCTCAAATTTTGTAACTTAATATTTTTATACTAAATTTGCTGCCAGATCCTTCTACGCCGATTTCTCATTTGAGAGGGTGGAGGGGGCATATACATAATTAAGCGTTTATTGACGCTTTGTCTTGATGCATTGAAACTTCGCAAACTTCAGATATAGTCAAGACGAAGCAACAGTAGATGCTCATGGGTATGCGTTTATAATTTATGTCCATGTTCTGTGGATATATGATTTGCATATCGGCGTGGGCCTCTGCGTTGCTCGTTTTACTATATCGGGCAAGCGAAGGCCTCAATGCGTGGAACGAGCGACAAAGTAAGTACCCACGCTTTTTATGGTATAAACACATGCAAATCAGACTTTAAGCTTTTGTATATGAAAACAGGACTTACTTTGTGTTTTTTAATCCTATTGTTGTATGGATGCAGTATGAATATACCCATGACTGAAAAAATCAGCAGTTTGGAATCCCGTTTTGAGCAGATAGATTCGTTGTCGGAGAAAGAAGTGACAAGACTTATTGAGGAATATAATCATGCTGTCTCCAAATTCGCAGAAGAAGATGGCAAGTTTACAGAGGAAGAAAGGAAAAGTATCCGTCAATCGATGGATTTAATAAACGGGATACTTATGAAGAAGAGAATGGATAAGTTAGAGGCTCGTTTTGAAAACATTGACTCAATGTCGGAAGAGGATGTGGCCTCACTTGTTGAGGAATACAAAGTGATTGCCGCACAATTCAAGGAAGAAAGAGACGGTTATTCGGATAGAGAGAAAGAATCTATATATCAGTCTATAGGCAGGATAAATGGCATGCTTGCAAAGAAGGGTATAGATTCGTCAATAAAAGATATCGGAGATTTTCTGAACTCTATTCCTGATATTGTGGAAGGGTTCTTTGACGGTCTCGGTAATGACGGCCAGTTAGGCAATGATACTCTCATGGTACAGTCTTGACGAACTTATTAGGTTGTAAAATGATAAATCTGTTATCAATCTTATGAAATATTTATTACTACCCATAGCTGTAATGCATGCAATGATATTTTTGACTTCATGTATCAATGAACAGGATATTAGAAAGATTCAGCAGAGATCGGCAAGACAAGCTGAAACATATGATCTTGTAGATACTGACCGTGTTGTTGATGCGTATTTCAAGAAATTCCGTATTATAGCACCCAAGGGGACGGTTTTGGAACTGGATGAGAGCAATGATATTTGCTATCGTGCTGTTTCCGGAGACCAAAAGTCAAGTGTGTATGTCGTTAGCATTAATGCCGATGATAATAAAAAGGATGAGGATGCGGAATATATGTGGAAGAAGAAATTTATCCGGACATTGGACACGGCTGTTTTCAATTTGGGGGTGCTCAAAGACGAGCAGTCAAGGATGGGTGTCAAAATAAGGACTTATGATGTGAGTGAAGAGAAAGAAGCTGTAACTAAAACGTATTATTCTCGAAAGTATGCGTATATTATATGTGCTTTTTACCCAAAGGGTGATTCCGGTTATGTGGACGAAGTTGTTGAAAGTTTCTCACCTACCAGGGTGCGACCGCCTGTCTGGTTGACGATACTGTTGTTTGCCCTGACTTTTGTTTCTTGGTTTCTATGGGAAGATAATCGTATATGGGGCGTGCCGGGAGTTTTGCTGCCATTGTCTATACTTGCGATTTATTTAGCCCCCTCGATAATAGAGTTCAGCAGGGGATATATACCCTTTAAAGCAATATTAGGTGCATTTTTTTCAATATTCGTATAATAATGGAAAACAATTTAGGAGAAACAGTACAGCGGTATAAAGATGCTGCAATAAATGGAGATGCTGGTGCCCAGTGCAGGCTTGGTGTGTGCTACTATAATGGAGAAAGTATTTCTCGGGATTACGTCGAGGCAGCGAAGTGGTTTAGTAAGTCGGCTGCCCAGGGAAATCATTATGCTCAATGTAATCTCGGTTTATGCTACGAGTATGGTCGTGGTGTGTCACAGGACTACACGGAGGCTGTGAAGTGGTACAGCAAGTCAGCTGTGCAGGGCAATGTTCATGCCCAGTTCAATCTCGGCTGGTGCTACGAGCATGGTCGTGGTGTGTCGCAGGACTACACGGAGGCGGTGAAATGGTACGATAAGTCAGCTGTGCAGGGTTATGCTCCGGCACAATGTAATCTCGGCGTATGCTACTATAGCGGTCATGGTGTGGCTCAGGATTACACCGAAGCTGTGAAATGGTATGGCAAGTCGGCCGCTCAGGGTAATGCTGATGCCCAATTCAAACTTGGCTGGTGTTATGAACGAGGCCATGGTGTGTTGCAGGACTATGCTGAAGCAGCGAAATGGTATGGCGAGTCGGCAATCCAGGGCAATGTTTTAGCGCAATGCAAATTGGGCTTTTTTTACGATGACGGTCGTGGTGTGCCGCAGGATTATGCCGAGGCAGCAAAGTGGTTTGGCAAGTCGGCCGCTCAGGGCGATTCTGGTGCCCAATACATGCTTGCTGTTTATTACGAGCGCGGTCGTGGTGTGCCGCAGGATTATGCCGAGGCAGCAAAGTGGTATGGCAAGTCGGCCGCTCAGGGCGATGCTGATGCTCAAAACAACCTTGGCTTGTATTATGAGTACGGTCATGGTGTCTCACAGGACTACGCTGAGGCGGTGAAGTGGTACAGCAAGTCGGCAGTACAGGGCAATGCTCGTGCTCAATGCAATCTTGGTGAATGTTACGAGCATGGTCGTGGCGTGTCTCAAGATTATGCGGAGGCAGCTAAGTGGTATGCCAAGTCTGCAAATCAGGGCAATGCTCGTGCCCAAAATAGTCTCGGCTTTTGCTATGAGTATGGTCGTGGTGTATCCCAGGACTACTCGGAGGCTGTTAAATGGTTCACCAAGTCGGCGTTGCAGGGTAATGCCAGTGCTCAATATAATCTGGGTTTCTGCTACTATAACGGTCAAGGCGTGCCTCAGAACTATGCAGAGGCTGCAAAGTGGTATAGTAAGTCGGCTGCGCAGGGTAATGCCTTGGCCCAGTGTAATCTGGGTTTGTGCTACTATAACGGTCAAGGCGTGCCTCAGAACTATGCAGAGGCTGCAAAGTGGTATAGTAAGTCGGCTGCGCAGGG
>CALUSM010000007.1 GCA_944323445.1 uncultured Bacteroidales bacterium | reverse complement strand
GGCTCCGTGAACGATGATTCCGCCGTACTCCTGCTGGGTTCCGGGCAGGAAGCCGGGAACGTCCACGAGGGTTACGATGGGAATGTTGAAGGCGTCGCAGAAACGTACGAAACGTGCGGCTTTCCTTGAAGAGTTGATGTCGAGCACACCGGCGAGGTACTTGGGCTGGTTGGCCACGATACCTACGGATGTACCGCCCATGTGAGCAAAGCCGATAATGATGTTCTTGGCGTAGTCCTTGTGAATCTCGAAGAATTCTCCGTCATCCACGATGCCGCCGATAACATGGTACATGTCATATGCCTCGTTGGGACTGTCGGGTATGATGGAGTTGAGTGAATCCTCAAGTCTCTCGATAGGGTCGGCCGTGGGTTTGTAGGGAGGTTCCTCCATGTTGTTCTGGGGAATGAAGGAGAGGAGTTTGCGGATGATGGCGATAGCGTCCTCCTCGGAGTCTGCGGCGAAGTGTGCGACACCGCTCTTGGAAGCGTGTACGGATGCACCGCCGAGCTGCTCCTGTGTAACCACCTCGCCTGTTACTGACTTAACCACTGCGGGGCCGGTCAGGAACATGTAGCTGGTACCCTTTGCCATGATGTTGAAGTCGGTGAGGGCGGGGGAGTAAACCGCACCGCCGGCGCAGGGGCCGAGGATGGCGGAGATCTGAGGGATGACACCCGATGCGAGGATATTCCTCTGGAAAATCTCGGCGTATCCTGCGAGAGCGTTCACACCCTCCTGGATACGTGCTCCGCCGGAGTCGTTCAGACCGATGACGGGAGCGCCCATCTTCATGGCCTGGTCCATGATCTTGCAGATCTTCAGGGCCAGAGTCTCAGAAAGAGATCCGCCGAATACAGTGAAGTCCTGGGCGAATACATAGACCAGACGGCCTTCGATAGTACCGTAACCTGTAACGACACCGTCGCCGAGGAATGTAGTCTTGTCCATGCCGAAGTTCGTGCAGCGGTGTGTCACGAACATGTCGAATTCCTCGAAGCTGCCTTCGTCGAGGAGCATGGCGATCCTTTCGCGGGCAGTGTATTTGCCCTTCTGGTGCTGAGAGTCGATTCTCTTCTGGCCACCGCCGAGGCGGGCCTTCTCACGAAGCTCTATCAGCGCTTTTACTTGTTCAAGCTGTTGGCTCATAACTTAATCTTTCTGTATTAATTAGTGTTTTGGGTTATTTGTTCTTGGGATCCTCGCACAGCTCGGTGAGCACACCGTGAGTGGACTTGGGATGGAGGAATGCGATATTGAGGCCCTCTGCGCCTTTGCGGGGAGCCTTGTCGATGAGTCTTACGCCCTTGGCTTCCATCTCGTTGAGGGCGTTCTGCACACCGTCCTTAACGCTGAATGCGAGGTGGTGGATGCCTTCGCCCCTCTTCTCGATGAAGCCTGCGATGGTTCCGTCAGGAGAGGTGCTCTCGAGCAGCTCGAGCTTGGTCTGTCCGATTTTGAAGAAAGCGGTTCTTACTTTCTGGTCGGGTACCTCTTCGATAGAGTAGCATTTGAGGCCCAACATGTTCTCATAATAAGGAATAGCCTCGTCCAGAGACTTGACGGCGATTCCAAGGTGTTCGATATGTGACAGTTCCATAATAAGATTTATTTTGAGTTGATTTATTATTCTTCAGCCAGTTCCATAGTGTGGTAGACGTTCTGCACGTCGTCATCGTTCTCCAGCTTGTCGATCAGTTTCAGGATGCCTTCCTTCTCTTCGGGAGCAAGCTTCTTGAGAGGTACGTTGGGGATTCTTTCAAAACCTCCTGATACGATGGTGAATCCGTTGTCCTCGAGATATTTCTGGATGGCTCCGAAGGACTCGAACTCACCATATATATAAATGGTGTCCTCATCCTCGTCCTTGTATACGTCATCCACGCCGTAGTCGATGAGCTCAAGCTCAAGTTCGTCCATGTCCACGGGAGAGTCCTTCCTGACCTTGAATACGCACTTGTGGTCGAACATGAAGCTTACGCAGCCCTGGGTGCCGAGCGCGCCGCCCACCTTGGTGAAGTAGCTGCGGATGTTTGCCACGGTCCTCATGTTGTTGTCGGTGGCAGTCTCGATCAGGAAAGCGATGCCGTGGGGGCCGAAACCCTCGTATACGATTTCCTCGTAGTCGCCGGCGTCGTGCTCCACAGCCCTCTTGATAGCCCTCTCGATGTTTTCTTTGGGCATGTTCTCGCTCCTGGCGGTCTGAATCAGTGTCCTCAGACGGGGATTGTTGTCAGGGTCGGGACCTCCGGCCTTGGCGGCTATCGTAATCTCTTTTCCAATGCGGGTAAATACGCGGGCCATGTTGCCCCAGCGCTTGAACTTGCGCTCTTTTCTGAATTCGAATGCTCTTCCCATACTTACTTCTTAACTTCTATGCGTGTGATGTATTTGTCAATCTCGTATCCCTCATAGCTCTGGGGATATTTGTCCTTGATGACACGGTAGTGGGCCAGAGCCTCGTCAGGACGTCCGAGCTCCTCGCAGATGATACCGGCCTTGAGCAGGTAGGATGCGGCGAAAGTGTTGTCCTCCACATCTGCGGCCTGCAGGTAGTATCTCAGGGCGCTTTCGTAGTCCTCGCTCATCGAGTAGGCGTCACCGATGCACGAAAGGGCGCGTGCCTTAAGGACAGGGTCCTTACCGTTGTATTTGGTCAGGTAGTCTATCGCCTCTGCGGGATTGCCGAGCTGAAGCTCGCAGATGCCGGCGTAGAGGTAGACCGCCTTTCCGGCTTTTGTTCCGTATTCGTCAATGATCTGGATGAAACCGAGTGAGTTGCCGTCGCCGTTGAGAGCCTTGTCATAGTCTTCTGCCCTGAAGTACTGCTCTGCGGTGAATGTCTGTCCTACAGCCTCTTCTCTAAGCGGTTTGGAATAGAACTGGATGATAAGGACAATTATTGCCGCAACTACGATAAGACCGGCACCGATATAGCCGATAGTCTTGCCGTTTTTCTTGAAAAACACCTCGGTCCTGGAGACGGCCTCACCGACTGTCTCGATTTTCTCCTCCTTGGGATTGTTTACGTTCTTTGCCATTTTGCAATAAGTTCTGAAATTTTTATAATGGTTGCAAAAATACAACAATTTGCTTAATCGCAAAGATAAAATCACAATAAATATTCTATCTTTGTAGGTAAAACGGTGGATGATGTTTCTAAGGAGGATAATCATACGGGATTTCAAGAATATACGCAGCGCGGACATATCTTTTTCTCCCAAAATCAATTGTATATGCGGCAACAACGGAGAAGGCAAGACCAGCCTTCTGGATGCTGTTTACTATCTCTCGATGACCAAGAGTTTCCTGTCGGTCAGCGACCGGTACACGTATACCTACGGACAGGACGGGGCGGTCATTCACGGCACCTATTCCGACGTGGAAGGAGCGGAGGAGGACATTGCTGTATCGGTGCGTGCTGACGGAGCCAAGACAATAAAGCGTAACGGCAAGACTTACAAGCGTCTGTCGGAGCATATTGGCCGTATTCCTGTCGTCATGACCGCACCGTCGGACATTTCCCTGATTCATGACTCGGGAGAGGAACGCAGGCGTTTTCTGAATATGATGATATCCCAGATAGACCGGGAGTATCTCCGCTGCGCGGTCCTGTACAACAGTCTGCTGAAACAGCGCAATGCGGCCCTCAAGCAGGAGAACACTCCGGATCTGCTTCTGGAGACCATATCCGGCAGGATGTGTGCTCCGGCGTCCTACATCCATGCGAAGCGCCGTGAGGCCGTGTCGATGCTGTCGGCCCGGACAGGGGAGTTCTACAACCTCATCTGCGGGGGACGCGAGAGTGTGGAAATAGGCTACCGCTCCGATCTGGACAAGACGGACGCCGCAGGGCTTTTCTCCTCGTCCTTGGGTAAGGACCGTGCGGCGGGATACACCACCTCCGGAATACAGAGGGATGACCTGCTCCTGTCCATGGACGGGTATCCCATGCGCAGGTGCGCGTCACAAGGTCAGCAGAAATCCTTTCTGATTGCTTTGAAGATGGCGCAGTACCAGGTCATGAGCCAGAGTTTCGGACGGCGTCCCGTACTGCTTTTCGACGATCTTTTCGACAAGCTTGATGCGGGCCGCGTGGCCGCTCTCATCAGGATGGTGGTGGAGGGGGATTTCGGTCAGATATTCATAACTGATACGGATGAGGAAAGGCTAAGGAAGATAGTTGGCGGCATTACCGACCAGGGCAGGTTCTACAATGTGTCGGCCGGGGTGATAACCGGGATAAATGCCTGACTATGCTGAGAGAAGGTGAAAAACTGCTTGGAGAGCTCCTGAGGGACTATGTACGGGAATCCGGCATGGGGGAGAGGATGCGCGGTCTGGAAATCTGCGCCCTGTGGCCGAAGGCGGCCGGGCAGAGAGCTGCTTCGGCTACCCGTAGCCTGAAATATTCGGATGGAGTCCTGTACTGTCAGCTGTCCTCGTCTACTGTACGCAATATGCTGTTCTATAATCTGGAGGGAGTGCGGAATGAACTCAACCGCCTGGCAGGAGACACCCCTGTGAGGAAAATAGTGCTGTACTGAGCATTTTGAAATATCGTATAAAATGTGTACCTTTGGTAGCGCTAAACGGACAATCTACTAAAACTCGACAATATGGACAGGTTTATCGAAAATTTCAAGAAGGGATTCCCCTTCCTTAAGCTTGTGGCTGCGGCCACACCCTCCAAAGGTATTCAGGTAATGGACGAGAAAGCACGGCAGGAAGCCGTGGACAGGTATGGTCGGTTCCAGGGCGAGGCAGTGAAGTTTGTCCCGGCCTCAGGCGCCGCATCCCGTATGTTCAAGGACCTCTTTGAGGGCAGGGACGTGCTCTCTTCCGGCAAGGCTCTCGATCCGGCGTCGAAGGCTCAGAATTTCGTTGACAATATCGGAAGGTTCGCATTCTATACCAAGGAGGATTTCGACGGTCTTGCTCCTTTCGGTATCCTGGACCATGTGATAGGAGAGGGGCCTTCGGCCTGCGGAAGGCCGGGTCTTGACTACGGCAACCGTCCGAAGGGGCAGGTACTTTTCCACCGTTATGACGGAGAGGTGCGTACTGCCTTCGAGGAGCATCTGGTGGAGGGAGCCCTCTACGCCCGCAGCGCTTCCGGCAGGGTGAGGATCCACTTTACAGTATCGCCCGCCCATCAGGCCGGTTTCGAGAAGATACTCGGGGAGACAGTGGCCAAGTATGAGGAGCGTTTCGGCTGCAAGTATGACATATCTTTCAGTGTACAGGATCCTTCTACGGATATTATTGCTGTCAATGAGGACAATACTCCTTTCCTCAAGGCAGACGGCAAGCCGCTCTACCGGCCGGGCGGACATGGAGCCCTGCTTGGCAACCTTGCGGCCGTCGACGGAGATGTCATCTTCCTGAAGAATATCGACAATGTCGTGCATCAGAGGCTGCTGGACGAGACAGTCACCTGGAAGAAAGTGCTGGCCGGCAAGCTGCTGGAGGTCAGGGATAAAATCTACGGCTATCTGACGGCCCTGGATGAGATGACGGCTTCCGGTGCGGAGAATGCGGCTCTGCTGGCGGAGATCCGGGCATTTCTGGAGAAGGAGTTCTGCGTCACCCTGCCCGAAGTGCCGGCCGATATCTACCCCCGTTACCTGCATGCCAAGCTCAACCGTCCCATCCGCGTCTGCGGTATGGTGAAGAACGAGGGCGAGCCGGGCGGAGGCCCCTACATTGTCTATGATGCCGACGGAGCCACTTCCCTGCAGATTCTCGAGGGTGCCCAGCTCGACATGAACGATCCGGCTACGGTGGCCATGCTCAAGGGCTCGACCCACTTCAATCCTGTGGATGTGGTATGCTGCACGGTCAACTACCTCGGCGAGAAATTCGATCTCCAGCGCTTCGTCGATCCCGAGACAGGCTTCATAAGCCATAAGAGTTACGAGGGCCGTCCCCTCAAGGCCCAGGAGCTTCCCGGTCTGTGGAACGGATCGATGAGCAACTGGAACACTGTCTTCGTCGAGGTGCCCCTGATCACATTCAATCCCGTGAAGACAGTGCTCGACCTGCTGCGTCCCGAGCATCAGGCTATCTGAATGTGAAGAAGAGATTCATCGTGAAGTTCCAGAGCATGACAACGGCAGTGGCGCAGAGTTTTGAGAGGTAGAAATTCCACTTGAGGCGGTTGGCGAGGAGGTAAATAGTGAGATTGTTGATGCCGAGGCCGATGAGGGATATGATGAAGAAAGAGAGATATTCGGTGGGAATGTCCTGATTCTCGCTGTGGAAGGTCCAGAGACGGTTCCAGATATAGTTGTTGGTGGCGGCCAGGATGAATCCTATGGAGTTTGATAGGAATTTGTTGAGCCTGGCTTTCTCCTTGAGCAGCCAGGTCACGCCGAAGTCCACGACCATGCCCGAGCAGCCGACTACTCCGAATTTCAGGAACTTGAGGATGAGTATTTTATCTATTATCATGATATTTCGCCTTAGTCTGGGTTGAGAGCAGCGGGGCGCATCTTCCGTTGTCGAGGACGAGGCCCAGTCTTACATTTTTCCGCAGGTTCATTTCGGGGACAGTGAAGGAGAATGTCCCCGAAATTTTTGCAGGAGCCTCTTCGGTGGCCGGCGGGAGCAGTGTCGCCGAGCGCGTGCAGACGCCGCTCTGCAGCGCTAGCCTTCTGTGCTCAGTGAATACGGCCTTGAGTTCCAGAGGCAGCTCGGGATGCAGCAAGTCTACTGCGTACGGATTGCGGTTGGATATGACGTATTCCAGGGTGATGCTGTCACCAGGATGGATGTGCGGCCAGTCCTGTGGCACTGAGGTGAGGGAGTATTCTATCTCCAGCCTGTTTGCCGACTGGAAGTTTCTGATGCGCTCTATCCGGTCCATCTCCCGGTTGACCATCCATACCGGCTGTCCGATCCACTGCTCCTCCCATTTCCAGATGTCGAACTGGGTGGTGCGGGTGGTTACGGAACTCAAGGCGGTGGATTCTCCTCCGGTGAAATAACGGAATAGCGACGGATTTTGGAATGAACTGCAGAAGATCACCGGAATGTCGGTTCCGGTCTTGTCGGCGAGGGCTTCGTATTGCATCCGCTTGCCGTGGAATCCGAGACTTGCCGGCAGCAGTGGAGTCAGCAGCAGGATTCTGGCCACTGCCGTCAGTCCCACTGTCGGCAGCATCCACCGCAGGGTCAGGCGTTGGAGTCTCAGCGAATCGAGAGAGTACCGGTATACGGTGAGGATCAGCGGTACAGATGCGGCGACGGTCCACTGCGGCTCGACATGGCCCTTGAAGGTCATCAGGAAGAAGAAAGCCACGAAGCCGACTGCCTGGAACCGGCATGTCTTCTCGAACTGCTCCCGGGAACGTCTTGCGGCCATGATGATGCGGATAAAAGCATAGACGGTCACAGGATTGAAGACCACAAGCTGTACCGGCAGATAGCCCAGCATGTCCCCGAAGCTGAAGCCGGAGCTGCGGGCTGACAGATGGTAGCGCACTGCCGGAAAATCATTGGCCGCTTGCCACCACATGTGGGGCAGCATCAGTACGGCAGTGACAGCTACTGCCGCCCATGCCTTGGACTTGGCCAGCAGCTTGGGGTATGACAGGACGGTGAAGAGTATCACAAGGACTCCGTGGTACTTGCTGTAGAGCATTCCTGCCATTGCGAGTGCCAGCAACAGGGTGTTGCCCCAGTTCTCATGCTCGAGAAACCGCCGGTAGGCCCAGAGAAAGACGGCCGTGAACAGCAGCAGATAAGGATCCGGGGTGGTCATGAAGCCGTAGACCTGGAACATGATGCAGGAGGCGGCGGTGATGAAAAAGAGTGCCGTCTGTCTGCGGTCCGGATTCCTGAGCCCGGTGAGATTCCAGAGGAAGATGAGGGTGAGGGCATGGGCCAGGACTGTGCATATGCGGATTCCTATGTTTGATTCTCCGAAGACTGCCGTGCCGAGGGCCGTCATCCAGCCCACCATCGGCGGATGGTCGTAGTATCCCCAGGCAGGGTTTTGTCCATACAGGAAATAATAAGCTTCGTCGCTGTGGACCTCCATCAGAAAAGCTTGAAGGAGGTCCGCAGCGACCCAGCATATAATGAAAACTATGAATAATCTCTTACCAGCCGAGGACATACGCGAAGATCAGAGGAGCCACGATGGTCGCATCGGACTCTACGATGAAGCGGGGAGTGTCCTTGGAGAGCTTGCCCCAGGTGATCTTCTCGTTGGGCACGGCTCCTGAATATGAGCCGTAGGATGTGGTGGAGTCGGATATCTGGCAGAAGTACGACCACAGGGGCACGTCCTTCCACTCGAGGTCCTGGGCCATCATGGGCACTACGCAGATGGGGAAGTCACCGGCGGTACCGCCGCCGATCTGGAAGAAGCCTACGCCGGCTCCGCCCGAATTGGCCCTGTACCACTCGGTCAGGTAGATCATGGTCTCGATACCGTTCTTGATCATGTTGGTGTCGAACTCACCTCTGATGCAGTGCGCGGTGAAGATGTTGGCGGTGGTGCAGTCCTCCCATGCGGGCACTACGATGGGGATGTTCTTCTCGCAGGCGGCGAGGACCCAGCTGTCCTTGGGGTCGATCTCGTAGTACTGCTCGAGCACTCCACTGCGCAGCAGACGGTAGATCACCTCCCAGGGGAAGAGTCTCTCACCCTTGGCCTTCATGTCGTTCCACACCTCTACGAGATGGTGCTCCAGTCTTCTGAAGGCCTCCTCCTCGGGTATGCAGGTGTCGGTCACGCGGTTCATGTGGTTCTCAAGAAGCTCATGCTCCTGCTCGGGAGTGAGGTCACGGTAGTTGGGCACCCTCTTGTAATGGGAGTGTGCGACGAGGTTCATGATGTCCTCCTCGAGGTTGTTGGCCGAGCATGATACGATGGAGAATTTGCCCTGACGTATCATCTCTGCCAGAGAGATACCGAGCTCGGCGGTACTCATGGCTCCCGCCATTGCCAGCATCATCTTGCCGCCCCGGTTCATCAGGTCGTCGTATGCCTTTGCGGCGTCGACGAGAGTAGCCGAGTTGAAATGACGGTAGTGATGAGTGATGAATTTTGAGATAGGTCCTCTTTCCATTTTCTTGTTTTTTTAATCGTGCCGCAAATTTATAAAATTTTAATAAATTTGCAGATTATTTAAACAAAAGACAAGATATCCGGATATGTTTGAGAATTTAACCGAGAAACTCGAAAGATCATTCAAGATAATTAAGGGACAGGGCCGCATCACAGAGATCAACGTGGCTGAGACCCTCAAGGAAGTGCGCAGGGCGCTGCTTGACGCCGATGTCAGCTACCGCGTTGCCAAGGACTTCTGCAACGATGTGAAGGCCAAGGCTATGGGCCAGAACGTGCTTACAGCAGTCCGTCCCGACCAGATGATGATAAAGATAGTCCACGACGAGCTGGTGACCCTGATGGGCAGCACGGCGACGGACATTAATATAAAAGGTAAGCCAGGCATCGTCCTGGTGGCGGGTCTGCAGGGTTCCGGTAAGACGACCTTCTGCGGCAAGCTGGCGCTCAACTGCAAGAGTAAGCGCGGTCTGAAGGTGATGCTGGTGGCCGGCGACGTGTACAGGCCGGCGGCCATAGACCAGCTGAAGGTGCTCGGAGGCCAGATTGAGGTCTTCGTCTATTCGGAGGACGGTGTGAAGGATCCTGTGAGGATTGCAAAGAACGCGATAGCATACGCTGCAAAGGAAAATTATTCGCTTGTTATCGTCGACACAGCCGGCCGTCTGGCTGTGGACGAGGAGATGATGGACGAGATAGCCGCCATCAAAGAGGCCATAAAGCCTACCGAGACCCTCTTTGTTGTGGATGCCATGACCGGTCAGGATGCCGTGGAGACAGCCAGGGCATTCAACGACAGGCTTGACTTCAGCGGAGTGGTGCTCACCAAGATGGACGGTGACACCCGCGGCGGTGCGGCTCTTTCAGTCAAGGCGGTGGTCAACAAGCCGATCAAGTTCATCAGCTCCGGCGAGAAGATGGAGGCCCTGGATGTCTTCCATCCCGACCGTATCGCGGACCGTATTCTTGGCATGGGCGATGTGGTCTCTCTCGTAGAAAAGGCGCAGGAGCAGTACGATGAGCAGGAGGCCCGCAAGCTGGCCAAGAAGCTGGCCAAGAACCAGTTCAATCTCTGGGATTTCTATCTGCAGATCCAGCAGATCAAGAAGATGGGCAACATCAAGGACCTTGCATCCATGATTCCCGGCGTCGGCAAGGCAATCAAGGACGTGGACATCGACAACAACTCCTTTAAGAGCGTCGAGGCCATCATCCTGTCCATGACACCGTACGAGAGGGAGAATCCCGCTGTTATCAACGGCTCCCGCCGCCGCAGGATAGCCGACGGCAGCGGCACGACCATCGCCGATGTCAACCGTCTGCTCAAGCAGTTCGAAGGCACGCGCAAAATAATGAAGACAGTAGCCTCCGGCGGAGTACGTAATGCTGTGAGGACTGCCAGGAACATGAAGCGCAGATAATTTTAGGACAATATAAAAGCAGTATCCAATGATTCTTTTAAATGGTAAGGAAACGGCGGCGGCCGTGAAAAAAGAGATAGCCGCCAAGGTCGCCGAGATGACCTCCCGGGGGGAGAGACCTCCCCATCTTGTGGCTGTGCTGGTAGGGGAGAACGGAGCCAGCAAGACCTACGTGGCCAATAAGGAAAAGGCTTGTGCTGAAGTGGGATTCAAGTCTACTCTTCTGACTTTCCCCGAAACGGTGTCCGAGGATGATCTCCTCGCTCAGATTCAGAAACTCAATGAGGATGACGATGTGGACGGCTTCATCGTCCAGCTGCCCCTTCCCGGACATATCGATGAGAACAAGGTGATCAACGCCATTTCCCCCCTTAAGGATGTGGACGGTTTCCATCCTGTGAATGTGGGGCGCATGGCACTCGGAGAAGAGGCGTTCCTGCCCGCCACGCCCTACGGTATCCTCCTGCTCATGGAGCATTACGGCATAGAGACATCGGGCAGGCACTGCGTGGTTCTCGGCCGCAGCAACATTGTCGGGCGTCCCGTGGCCAACCTGCTCTCGCGCAAGGCTTATCCCGGCGACTGCACCGTGACCATGTGTCACAGCCGCACCAAGGACATTGCCTCATATACGCGCAGCGCCGATATCATTGTGGCTGCTCTCGGCGTGCCGGAGTTTCTCAAGGGAGACATGGTCAAGGATGGCGCGGTGGTCATCGACGTGGGAATCACCCGTGTACCAGCAGACAATCCCAAAGGCTACCGGATTGTGGGAGACGTGGAGTTCGATACCGTGGCTCCAAAGTGCTCCTACATCACTCCCGTACCTGGAGGAGTGGGGCCTATGACCATTATTTCCTTGATGAAGAACACATTCAGGGCCAGAGAACTTAAAATGTCCAGCAAAAAATAGCAATCGATACATATGAGACGCATACTGTTGATGATAACGGCGGCAACCCTGCTGCTGACCGCCTCCTGCAAGGGCGTGGATCCCGATAAGATAAAAGCCGGGGATACTCTCCCTGAATTCTCCCTGAGCTCAGAGGTCTACGGCGACCTTTCCTCTGCCGACCTCAAGGGCAAGGTGACCTACCTCTGTTTTTTCGCCACATGGTGCCCTCCCTGTCAACTCGAGCTGGCCGCGGTACAGGATACCCTTCTGCCTATGTTCCAGGACGAGGAGGACTTCCGTCTCGTCGTGGTGGGCCGCGAGCATACCGACGCTGACCTGACGGAGTACAACAAGACCAAGAATTTCACATTCGCCCTCTATCCCGACCCTGACCGGGAGGTGTATTCCCTTTTTGCCTCCGAGACCATTCCTAGAGCCTATCTGATTGACCGTGACGGAGTTGTGGTTGATGCTGCGACTGGCTTTGATGAGGAGCATTTCGCCTCTGTCCTCGCTTCCATAAGGGAGCTGCTTGACAGTGAGACATCCGTAGAACTTTAATTGTACAAATCTCTTATGAAGTCCTTTTTCAAGATATTTGCCGCGGCTGTCATGACCGTGGCTGCAGTATGCGGCTGCACCGAGAAGAAGCCGCGCGTGGCTATCGTCGGAGTGGGCATCGAGTGCAGTACGTTCTCGCCCGCCCGTACTACCCTGGATATGTTCCGTCCTTTGTACGGGGATGAAATCATCAAGTCCTATCCATTTTTTGAGGGAGAGAACAATGAGCTGCTCGCACGTGCCGACTGGGTGCCGACCATCGTGGCCTGGGCTACTCCCGGCGGAATGGTGACCCGCGAGTGCTATGACACGCTGCTCAATCAGTCGCTCCGTCTGCTCCGGGAGAATATGCCCTATGATGGTATATTCCTCGACATACACGGCGCGATGAGCGTCGAGGGACTGGATGACCCCGAAGGCGATTACATTACCAGGATCCGTGAGGTAGTGGGGGACGATGTCCTGATATCCACTTCGATGGACCCTCATGGATGTGTGTCTCCCCGTCTGGCTCAGAATACAGACCTTATAACCTCTTACCGTATGGCTCCTCATACCGACCGCTATATCAGCCGTGAGCGGGCTATCGTCAATCTGCTGGACCGTCTGGAAAGCGGCAAGGGCAAGCCCGCCTACAAGGCCTGGGTGAAGGTACCCATCCTGTTGCCCGGCGAGAAGACATCTACCCGTGTAGATCCCGGCAAGTCCCTCTATGCTGCCATCGAGCCAATCGAGGCTCAGGACGGAGTAATCGATGCCGCCATCTGGATGTCCTATCCCTGGGCCGACGAGCCGCGCAATCATGGTGTGGTGATGGTTACCGGTGACGACAGCGCTCAGGTGGCCGCCGGTGCCAAGTCCCTGGCGGAGCATTTCTGGTCTGTGCGCAATGATTTCGAGTTCGTGGCTCCTACGGCTTCCCTCGAGGAGGTTCTGGCCAAGGCCATAAAGAGCGACAAGAAGCCGTATTTTATAAGTGATATGGGTGATAACCCGACAGCAGGAGGGGCCGGTGACGTGACCTGGACTCTCCAGAAGCTGCTGGCACGTCCCGAGTTCAAGAAGGCCGGCGGCAAGACACTCGTATATGCCGCTATACCCGGACCTGAGATGGTGGCACAGGCCAAGGAAGCTGGCGAGGGCGGTCATGTGCGCTGCAAGGTAGGGGCTGCTGTCGATGACCGTTATGCACCTCCCGTAATGCTTGACGGTACAGTGGTCAAGATTCTGGACCGCGAGCGCAATGACCAGGTGGTAATCAAGACAGGCTCGATGCTCGTCATTGTGGGTGAGGACCGCAGCCCTTACCACTACAAAGGGGACTTCGAGCGATTGGGTATCGATCCCTATGACGTGGACATCATCGTAGTCAAGCTCGGCTATCTGACAGAGGAACTCTACGAGATCAGCCATGCCGGGGACTGGATGATGGCCCAGACCCGCGGAGGTGTGGACCAGGATCTGCTCCAGCTGCCCTACAAGCGCCTTGAGCGTCCCATCTTCCCGCTCGATCCCGATATGCCTGCCCCTGATCTCGAGGTCGTATTCATGTAGTCCTTGGAGATTTCGCGATAAGCGGAGAAAAATAAAAGTCCCGGAAGACCAGGCCCTCCCACCGCTTTGCGGCGGGCCCCTCCCTCTAGAGCCGAGGGCGGCTAGTCTTCCGGGACTTTTATTTTTTATCCTACTTTAGACGCAGCAGTTTACAGCCTGTCCTTGAAAGAGGCGAGCCAGGTGTCTATCCGCTCACCGGTCTTTTCCGGCTCATTGTTGTCGTCTATGGCCGCACCGATGAATTCTCCTTCTTCGACGGCAGTGGAGTCGGAGTAGGAATAGCCGTCGGCCGGGATGCCGCCAATGAAATTGCAGCCGGTGCCTTCCAGCTCTTCCTTGAGCAGGTGCATGCCGTTGCAGAAAGTGTCGGAGTATGCCATGGAGTCTCCGCAGCCGAACAGGGCCACGTCCTTCCCGGCCAGATTGACTGATTTGATAACGTTGATTCCGTCATTCCAGTCATCCTGGAGCTCTCCGTCACCCCAAGTCGAGGTTCCGAGGATAAGGACATCGTATGGCTCTACCTGTCCCTTGGTTATCGTAGCCACGTCGAAAACATCTTTGACATCCAGTCTGGAGGCTATGGCTTCTGCCACTGCCTGTGTCGTCCCCGTGGACGAACCGTAAATAATAACAATCTTTTTCATCTGTTGTGTATTTTGAATTTCACACTGCAAATGAAAAAGATTATTCCCGGATTTGAAATACCAACTTATTGCTAGCAATTACCGGCTATAGCCTCAGTCTACTATCTCGGCATCGTGGAAGCGGAAGTGCTCGTGGATGCGGCGCAGACGTATGCTCAGGGCTATAAGCATGATGCCGAATACGATCAGGGCGCAGCCGGTGAGAATGACCACAGAGGCTGTTCCGAGCGTCAGGGGGAAGAATGTGATGCCCAGTGAGAGTAGCAGGAGTACCACGCCGCCAGCAATTACCCAGCCGCTGCCGCGGACGCGGAAGGAATCCATATCGCTACCGAGTCCGATGATCATGAAACAGTGGAACATCATCCAGACCCCGAGGATGACCGGCAGCACTACCAGGGTGATGCGCGGATAGCAGCACAGGAAGAGGCCTATGAGCAGGTCCAGTATGCCGCCCACGATGCTGTAGCTGCGGGTGGTGAAGTAGTTACGGCTGGTGGTGCTGACTACGAGCTCCACTATGCCGGAGATAAGCATCAGTATGCCGAACATGATGCTGAGGGTGAGATAGCTCTCTATGGGGTTGCAGAATACGACGATGCCTGCAATGATGGAGAGGATACCGGTAATCAGGTACAGCCACCAGTGGCGGACGGTCCTGGAGGCCTTGTCGGCCATTCTGTTGAACAGATTTTCCATAATAACAAATAATTAACAATTGGTTTAACAAAGTACTTAAATTACCTATCAACAATTGTGCAGTATTGTCTTCTGGAGTATCATCAGAACATATTGTCATTTTTTCCGGAAAAATTGTCATGAGCGGTAGCGCGACATGAGAGTTTTACTACCTTTGAAAGGTTAAACCATAAACATCTGCAATACTGTATATGAAAAGAATTCTATCTGTCCTGTGTGCTGCCGCAGCTGTTACATTCTATGCCGGCGCCACAGTCTTTCCCGAGCTGGAACCGTTCAGCTGTACAAGCATCATGGTGGGCAAGAAGGCTTCAACTGACGGAGCAGTCATTACTTCCCACACCTGCGACGGCAATTACCGCACGTGGGTAGATATCGTCCCTTCCGTCACTTATCAGAACGACACTGTTGTCAATGTCTTCCAGAACCGGCTTCATACAGAATCGGCCAAGGGCAGCTACCGTATGACCCTGAAAGGCTCTATTTTCCAGCCTGCCGGTACCACCTTCCGCTTCGTGGACACAGCCTATCCCTGTCTTAACGAGAAGCAGCTGGCCATGGGCGAGACCACTATCACCGGCCGCAAGGAACTGGTCAACCCTGATGGAATGTTTATGATCGAGGAGCTTCAGAAGATTGCTCTCCAGAGATGTTCCACTGCCCGTGACGCCATCCGTCTGATGGGTGAACTGATAGAGGAGTACGGCTACGGCGACTGGGGCGAGTGCCTGACCATCGCGGACAAGAACGAGGTATGGCATTTCGAGGTCTTCGGAGAGGGTAAGGACAGTGTCGGAGGGGTGTGGGCTGCGGTCCGTATCCCCGATGACCATGTGGGCGTGTCGGCAAATATCTCGCGCATCTCATCCATAGACCTCAGCCGGCCTGATTTCTATATGGCTTCGGACAACGTGTTCGAGGTGGCTGAGCGCTTGGGTTTCTGGGACGGCAAGGAACCGTTCTGCTTCTGGAAGGCCTATGCCGGCGGCAACTACTACGGAGAGGACAAGTCATTCCACCTCCGGGAGTTCTTTATTCTCGACAAGCTGGCTCCGTCCCTGCATCTGTCCTTTGATTCCCGTGAGCTGCCCATAAGCGTCAAGCCCGACAATCCGGTATCGGCCGAGGATGTGATGGCACTGCTGGCCGAGACTTACGAGGGTACGGAGTATGACGTGACACGCAATCTCAAGGTCGAAGTCAAGGACCGCAGTACCGGTGAGGTGGATACAGTCATATCTCCGGCAGCCAATCCCTGGATGACAGCCGACACCCGCAATATGCTCAACGCTCTCAAGCCGGGCTCAGTGGACGGCAACCGTCTTGTGGCAGTGCCTCAGTGTTCGTATTCGACTGTCATCGAACTTCATGCTGACCAGCCCGATGCTGTGGGCGGAGTCCTTTGGATAGCCTTTGACAATCCCGGCCAGAGTCCCCGTATTCCCATTTTCTGCGGTACGACATCCCTTCCCGACTGTTTCGGTATCTGCGGTCAGTACGGCTTTGACGGGAATGCTGTGATATGGAAATTCCGCCAGGCCAATAAGCTTGCGACAGTCCGCTGGGGTGCTGTCAGGGATGAGGTCCTGGATGCAGTAGCTCATTTCAAGGACAAGGGCGCCCGCGAAGAGACATTTGTCCGCGACCAGTATGCCCGTATCCTCGCCGAGGAAGGGGAGGAGGCTGCGCTGGCTTTCCTGACAGGCTATACCGCTGATTTTGCCGGAGCGGCTATACTGACATGGGAGGAGATGGCCGCCAGATTCTGGACCAGATTTGCCCGTGGATTCTAGATGAGCGCTTCACAAAAAGTAATACTGGTAACGGGAGCTACTTCCGGATTCGGCCGTACCGCGTCCGGAATGCTCTCTGCTGCAGGTCATACCGTTTACGGTACTGGCCGCTCGGTACAGGAAGGGACACGTGATGACGGTGTGCGTATGCTGCGCCTTGACGTCACGGTCCTTTCTTCTATTGAGGAGGCCGTAGGGAAAATCATCGCTGCGGAGGGACGGATCGATGTGCTTGTGAACAATGCCGGCGCAGGCATCGGCGGAGCTTTGGAACTGGCTACAGAGGAGGAGAGGCGCTGGCAGATGGAGACTAATTTCATGGGCATGACCCGCCTATGCTCGTCCGTTCTACCGCATATGAGGCGGCAGCGCGGCGGACGCATCATCAACATCAGCTCCATTGCTGGTGTCGTGGCGGTGCCCTATCAGGGATTCTACTCAGCATCGAAATTTGCGATAGAAGGGTACAGCGAGGCCCTCGCAGTGGAAGTCCGCCGTTTCGGCATCTCCGTGTGCCTCGTCGAGCCTGGGGATTTCCGTACTGGCTTCACCTCTTCCAGGAAAATGTCGCAGGCGACCCTCGACGACCCGGACTATTCGGCTTCTTTCCGAAGGACCATGGCCGGAGTGGAGAAGGACGAGACCCGCGGCTGCGACCCAGCCAGAGTGGGCAAGGTCCTATGCGGTCTGGTCACCCGCCGCAGGCCCAGGTTCCGCACCCTCACCGGCAGCATCCTGCAGACCGCCTTCGCCCGAGCTTCCCGCATTCTCCCCGGCCGTCTCACCCAGCTCCTCCTCACCTGGTTCTATTCAGTATGACTTACTATAATGCCTGCAGCAATAATGGAAAACAATAGTAGAAGGAACATCACATCAAGATCGAGTGTCGGAGCGAAGCGACATCACCCCTTCCTGGGAAGGGGTCGGGGGATTGGTAGACAAGAGGCGCTCCCTTGGAAACACAAAAAAACCTCTGAAAGACTTCAGAGGCTTTTCCGTGCTCCCTCAGGGGCTCGAACCCTGGACCCCAACATTAAGAGTGTCGTGCTCTACCAACTGAGCTAAGGAAGCGTTCGTTTTGGGACTGCAAATGTAGAAGATTTGTTTCAAAATCCAAAATAAATTTAATAAAAATTGTATAAAAAATGAGAAAAAAGATTGTTATCCTGGCCTTGGCCGCTGTCTCTTTGGGATTTACATCGTGCGCTCGCAAGGAAACCCGATTGGTGGACTATGTCTGTCCTATGGTAGGTACGGATTTTACCGGACATACATTTCCCGGGGCTGCGGCCCCTTTCGGAATGGTGCAGCTCAGTCCTGACACCAGGATGGATACCTGGGAGGGCTGTTCAGGATACCACTACTCGGATGACACGATTATCGGATTCAGTCATACTCACCTGAGCGGCACTGGAGTACTGGATTACGGGGATGTGCTGCTGATGCCGGTGACACGGTATGAGGCTGACTCGCTTGACAGAAGACTGTATCAGTCCGCATTCTCCCATAAGAAAGAGGAAGCTGCGGCCGGATACTACTCCGTGCATCTCGACCGTTGGAACGTGCTGGCGGAGCTGACCGCCGGGCCGCGCTCCGGGATGCACCGCTATACTTTCCAAGAGCATGCGGACGGAGGCACACCCTCCATTATCATTGACCTGAAACACAGGGATGTCCTCCTGAGTTCCGGGATCCGTCACGAGAGTGACCGCGTCATTTCCGGATTCCGCCGCTCGAAGTCCTGGTCGGAGGACCAGATGGTTCATTTCTACATGGAATTTTCCGAACCGATAGCGGAATACCGGCCTTTCGGAGAAAAGGGTGCTCTGATTGCTTTTGCACCCGGGGTAGAGCAGGTGACCGTCAAGACCGGCATTTCCTCCGTGTCCTCGGAAAATGCCCGGGAGAACCTCCTGAACGATGTGCCTGAGGGCAGTTTTGACTTTGATTCCCGCCGAGCCGATACGGAGGAACTGTGGGAGGAGTATCTGTCCAAGGTCGATATCCGCGGAGAGGGCGGACCCGGCCGGGACAGGCTGCGGACATTCTATACGGCGATGTACCATACCGCCATCGCTCCCAATCTTTTCTCGGACGTGAACGGAGAATACCGCGGGATGGACAGGCAGGTGCACAAGGCCGAGGGATTTGACCGTTACACGGTATTTTCGCTCTGGGATACTTTCCGGACCCTGCATCCGCTGCTGACCCTGATTGAACCGGAGCGGACGGAGGATTTCCTGCGCTCGTTCCTGACCATCTACAGCGAGGGCGGCAAGCTGCCCGTATGGGAACTGAGCGGCTGGGAGACCAACTGCATGATAGGGTACAACTCCATGCCCGTGATAGCCGAGGCCCTGAGCCACGGGTTAGGAGCGGAATATGCGGCGGAACTCCTTGATGCCATGGTGGAGTCCTCGTGCAAGGACGAGTTCGGTATCCGCCACTACCGTCAGCGGTATGTAGTGCCGGCGGAGGAGGAGCACGAGTCAGTCTCCAAGACCCTCGAATATGCCTTTGACGACTGGTGCATAGCTCAGGTGGCAGACATGCTTTACGGACAGACGGGAGAGCAGCGCTATGCGGATATCCGCGACCGCTACCTGAAATATTCGGCCAGCTATATCAACGTCTGGGATCCTGAGACCGGCCTGATGCGACCGATGATGAGCGGACGCTGGCTCACGCCCTTCGAGCCGACCGAGGTCAACAACCATTACACCGAGGCCAATTCATGGCAGTACAGCTTCTTCGTACCCCACGACGTCAACGGGCACATAGATCTGATGGGCGGAGACGGGGCCTTCTGCGCTAAGCTCGACTCTCTCTTCTCGGCCCCAGCCCGTACCACCGGACGGACCCAGGTGGACATCACCGGTCTGATAGGGCAGTACGCCCACGGTAACGAGCCCAGTCACCAGACAGCCTACCTATATGCCTTCGCCGGTCAGCCATGGAAGACCTACTCGACGGTCCGCCGTATCCTCAACGAACTCTACACCTCCGAGCCGGACGGCCTCTGCGGCAATGACGATTGCGGCCAGATGTCGGCCTGGTATGTGATGAGCGCCATCGGACTCTATCCGGTCACCCCCGGCAGCGGCATCTACGTGCTGAGCGCTCCGGTATCCGAACGGACGGTTATCTCTCTTGGAGATGACAAGCAGTTGACCATCAGAGCAATATGTGAAGGAGGCAACATCAGCAGCTGCAAGTACATCTCCTCGGTGCGGCTCAACGGCCAGCCATGGACCCGCAGCTATATCCGCTGGAGCGATATCCGGGAGGGCGGGGAAATAGAGCTGACGCTGGTTCCTGAGCCGGACCCTGATTTCGGAACAGCCCCTGAGGACAGGCCCGTATCGCGTCTGGACAAGTCCGGCTTCGTGCGCAATCCCTGGTTCGAGGCACCCTCCGACATTTTCGAGGGGTCAATGGAGGTGGCGGTCAACAGCGGCTCTCCGGACTGCAGGACATTTATAAAGGTGGGGAACGGCCGCTACCGGGAATATACCGGCCCGGTGACTCTCGACCGCACCACCCGCCTTAGCATCTGTTCCGAGGCTCCGGACGGCAGCCACAGCCCGGAAGTTTCGTCGGTCTTCCACCGGATGAAGGACGATATGGACATCACGACTTTCTGCGAGTACAATCCCCAGTACAATGCCCGGGGCCCCCGCGGTCTCATCGATGGTCTGCGCGGCAGTGTCAACTGGAAAACCGGCGGCTGGCAGGGCTATCAGGACACGGATTTCACGGCGGTGGTGGACATGCGCGGGGTGCGGAAGGCCAGGACCTTCGGCTCCGGCTACTGCCAGGATGCCCGCTCGTGGATATGGATGCCGCGTTATGTGGAGTACAGCGTCTCGACGGACGGGGAACATTTTACTCCCGTAGGCAGGGTGGACAATACGGTGGGCGAGCAGGACTACACCATTCAGACCCGGGATTTCGTGCTTGAGCTTCCGGCTCCGGTCGAGGCCCGGTATGTGAAAGTCTTTGCCAAGAATTTCGGCACCATTCCTTCGTGGCATCTCGGAGCCGGCGGGGAGGGCTTCATCTTCATCGACGAGATATGGGTTGAGTAGAAAAAGTTGCGGCGGGTCTTCCTTCTGGGGGCCCGCCGCAATTTATTTTGTGGGTGCAATTCTTAGAGTGTGCCCTGTTTCAGCTTCTCCACGTAGTCGTTGATGCGCTGCATCTCCTTTGGAATGTTGATAGCCTGAGGACAATGCTCGTTGCACTGTCCGCAGCCGATGCAGTGGTCCGCCTGACGGAGCTTGGGTACGCTGCGGTCGTATCCAATCAAGAATGCGCGGCGGGCCTGCCTGTAGTTGCTGTCGTTGCTGCTGACAGAGAGATTTCCTTCGTTGACGCATTTGTTGTAGTGGAGCAGCACTCCGGGAATGTCGATGCCATAGGGGCAGGGCATGCAGTACTGACAGTCGTTGCAGGGGATGGTGGGGTACTCGTGCATCTGGCGGGCTGTCTCCTCGAGGAAGTCCTTGTCCCCGTCGGTCAGGGGAACTAGGGGGGAGTAGGTGCGGATGTTGTCCTGCAGATGCTCCATGTAGGTCATGCCGCTGAGGACGGTCATGATATTCTCCGGTGAGCCGGCGAAGCGGAATGCCCAGGAGGCAACGCTGCTCTCCGGGTCCTCCTCCTTGAGGCGGGCAGCGATGCGGTCGGGTACATTGGAGAGACGGCCGCCGAGCAGAGGTTCCATGATAACCACGGGGATGCCGCGCTTGGTCAGCTCGCCGTAGAGGTACCGGGCATTGACGTTGCCAGGGGTGGCGTGGTTCCAGTCGAGATAGTTGAGCTGGATCTGGACGAAGTCCCAGTGAATCTTCTCATGCATGGCCAGCACTGTGTCGAAGACCTCCTGCTCTCCGTGAAAGGACCAGCCGAGGTGACGGATGCGGCCGGCCTCACGCTCCTTGACGAGGAAGTCCAGCATGCCGTTGTCCACATACCTCCTGTTGAAATCCTCCATGCTGCGGCCTATCGAGTGCAGCAGATAGTAGTCGATGTAGTCGGTGTTCAGGTCGATGAACGACTGGCGGTACATGGCCATGGATCCCTCACGGCTGGGGTCGCCGAAGTTGGAGAGCTTGGTGGCGAGGAAGTAGGAGTCCCTCGGATATGGCTTCAGGGCGATGCCTGTGGCGTCTTCGGAGAATCCGCGCAGGTAGGTCGGAGCCGTGTCGAAGTAGTTGATGCCGTGTTCGATGGCGTAGGCTACCAGCTCATTGACCGTCTCCTGGTCGATCTCGCGGTTGCCTCCCTCGGCGGAGCCCTTCATGGGCCAGCGCATGCAGCCGTAGCCGAGGATGGAGATGCGGTCTCCGTTGAGGTTGCGGTAGGTCATTTTGCCCTTGGGCACTTCCGTTGCGGACTGATTGTTGTTGTCGGATGCGCATCCGGCCGTCAGCACTGCAGCTGCGCCGGCAGCACCTGTTATCTTGAGGAAATCCCTCCTGGAGAATTTATTGCTGCTATCCATATGTGTCATTATTTCAATGCAAATTTACAATTTCCCGAATATATAGAAAATAAAATCGCTAACTTTGGAAGAAAATCAGATGCTTATGAACATTTCAACCTTACTCGGCCGGGCAGCGGCAGTTATCTCCCTCCTGGTCTGCACATTCTCTCTTCATCTATCGGCCTGTACCGGCATATCCTTTACAGCCGAGGACGGCAGCTACGTGCTGGCCCGGACGGCGGAATGGGGCGGGTCCGACCTGCAGAGCCGCTATGTCATAGTTCCTCGTGGATTCAGACATGCGGCACTGACTTCTACCGGAGGTACAGGACTGGTATTCAACGGTAAATATGGCTATGTGGGAGTGGCCTCGAGTCAGGATCAGTTTGTCCTCGAGGGGCTGAACGAGAAGGGACTGTCGGCCGGGCTGTTCTTCTTCCCGGGCTACGGACAGTATCCTCAGTATGACTCTACGGAGGTGGACCGCACGGTGCCGGACATGCAGGTGGTCAGCTGGATTCTGGCCAATTTCTCGACCGTGCAGGAGGTCATCGACCATTTCGACGAGATTATCGTTACAAAGCTCTTCCCCGAGGCGCAGACCTCGCACTGGAGGGTGGGGGACCCTTCGGGACGGCAGATAGTCATCGAGATAGTGGACGGCAGGACCAATTTCTACGAGAACAAGATAGGGGTGCTGACCAACGCTCCGGATTTCCCCTGGCATGTGAAGAATCTGAACAACTACGTCAACCTGACATTCGGCGAAGCTGACGGCAATGCCTTCTCGGCCTGGCCCGATGTCCACCGTTTCGGAGCCGGCACCGGCATGATTGGTATTCCGGGAGACGTGACCCCTCCCTCGCGCTTTGTCCGCGCGGCCTATTACCAGGTCACCGCACCCCAGTACGCGACCGGAGCCGAGACAGTCATGTCCTGCTTCCTGATTCTGAACAATTTCGATATCCCCATCGGAGTTGAGCGCCAGAAAGACCAGGCCCCCACCGACATCGCCGGAGCCACCCAGTGGACCACTGCCACCGATACCAAGGGTCTCAGGTTCTACTGGCGCACCTGCTGGAACAGCACCATCCGCTGCATCGACCTGGCGGCCATCGATTTCTCTAGGGTGAAATATACTGTGTCTCCGCTGGACAAGGTCCGTCAGCAGAGCATCGAGATGATCTGTGTCAACTGAAAGCTCTTGCAATCAGAAGTGATTCAGGAACGAATCCCCATTGTCGGCTGTCTGTTGAGTGCAGCATATTGTCTCCGCACATGAAGTAATAGTTTTCCTTCTTTTCTGAATTCATGCTCAGCCTCCGGAAAGCAGTCCGGGTTAAGGCATAGATGCCTGTTTCTGAACGGTATGAAGAATTGGGAAGAGAAGTTTATATTCTTGATTTCGGGAGTATAATAACAGGGGTTTGCCGTAGCGGGTCCTACATCGGTGACAGCTATTCTTTGTTTTATCACGTCGAAAGAGACCAGTGTATCTCTGTGTCTGAATAACAGGCCTGACAGGAATTATTCATCCGATGCGCCGTATACCAGATACGGTGTCGGATGGGCTAGATCGTCAAAAGGGTACTAAGTACTTTATCCAGTGATAACTGCGGGTGAAATAACCTCTACAGTCAAATTTCCTTGACAGTGGACAGGACCGCTGGCGGTCGAAATATTACACGCCTTAGAACCATCCTTGCAAGTGTATCAGGCACCTTCGTCTATATTGAAGAGTGCGCATTCAGCATTGACTTCTTCGGGAGTCCCGCATGAGTAGATGGCAAAGATACTTGTACCGGCCAAAAAGCAGGCAGCACAAATACAAGTGGTAAAAATTTTAACGGATTTACTACCAGTATTATTCTGGAAATGCTGTTCTGGCCTATACCGGCAATCCTATGCGGTGGATGAAGATAGGGTATGACGGAATGTACAGCTGCAGTCTTTTGTACAATACTGTACCATCCGTCCTTTGAATGTTCTACTTGGCTTGAGCTTCAGATTTTGAGTTGATAAATTCGCTCAGAGCGGTGTACAGCCTCTGTACTGGGAGTCCTACGATATTGAAGTAGGAGCCCCGTATGGAGGTTATTCCTATGTAGCCGATCCACTCCTGGATGCCGTAGCTGCCGGCCTTGTCGAAGGGGCGGTAACGGTCGATGTAGTAGGCGATTTCCTCATCGGTCAGGGGCTTAAACTCCACTTCGGAGGTGCAGGAAAATACCTGGCGCCGCTCAGTGTCGCGTAGGCAGACCCCGGTTACCACGCGGTGGGTGCGGCCGGAGAGTTCGCGGAGCATCCTCGCGGCGTCCTCCTCTCCGGCGGGCTTGCCGAGGATGTCCTCCCCGCAGATGACGACGGTGTCGGCGGTGATCAGTATTTCGTCCGGCTCCAGGGGGCGGTGGAATGCTTCGGACTTCGAGACGGCCAGGACCGAAGGTATCTCCTCGGGTTGTAAATCAGGGGAATATGTTTCGGGTGCGCCGGGGGTGGCCTCTACGGTAAATTCCAGGCCTAGTCCGGCCAGGAGTTCCCTGCGGCGGGGGGAGGCTGAGCCGAGGACTATGCGGCGGCCTCTGAGGGCTTCTTGGAGCAGCATGGCTAGTTGCGGTTAAAAAGTTTTGGCAAATACCTCTGTGTCCAGATACCAGTCCTCGTGCACTTTCAGCACCTGCTCGATGAGGTCGCGGGCAAAGGCCCTGCCGCCCGGCCGCAGGGAGACATAGTCGCACACGTCCTTGACCTCCGGCACTGCATCGGCGGGAGCGGCGGACAGTCCGGCTACTTTCAGCACCGGAATGTCGGGGATGTCATCCCCGGCAAAGGCCACCTCCTCCGGCTGAAGGCCGTAGCGGGTGCAGAAGTCCATGAAGTCGGGCACCTTGTCCCGAGATTTCTGGTAGATGTCCTCTTCCTTGACACCAAGTCCCTTGAAGCGATGGACGATGCTCTGAGAGACCCCTCCGGTGATGATGGCGACGGGATAGCCTTTCATCGTGCACATCCTCACCGCAAATCCGTCCTTGGAGTCGAAGGTCCTCAGCAGGTCCCCGTCCGCCGTGGACAGGATCGAGCCGTCGGTGAACACCCCGTCCACATCGAATGCAAAGGCCCGGATGCGGTGGAGGTTGACTTTATAATTGTAGTTGGGCATATTCTATTTGTCTTCTGGATGGAATTTTTTCAGAATTTTTTCGGTGAACAGCCGGTATATCTCCTCCTGCTCGGTCAGTCCCATGCGGTGCAGCAGGTCCAGGTGCTTGTGGATTGTATCCATGTCCCCTCTGCGGGCCGGGCCTGTGAGAGTGGTGGCGGGGGTATGCAGGTATGCGTTTCGCACAGCCTCTATCGTGCAGGGTATCAGCAGCGGATGGTCGTGCTGGACTATGGGGAAGGCCAGGCCGAGGAGGTAGTTGACGAAATTGGTGGTGAATACCGCGGCAACATGCATTTTCAGCCGGTCCTCGGATGAGTAGAAGTAGTGCTCTCCGCCGAGGTCGTCGGCAATCCGGTCGAGGACGGACCTGAGCTCATTGGAGGATGCCTCCAGGAGGAGGGGTACGTCGCGGAACTCCACGTTCTTGTTGCGGTTGAGGGTCATCAGGGGATACAGCACTCCGCAGGAGCAGCCCAGCTCGGCGAGGGGCTGCAGGACGGAGAGGGGTGTGGCTCCGGAGGTGTGGACTACGGTCGGGAGAGTATTGTCCCTGAAGGGAGAGAAAGCCTCGGCGAGGGCTGCGGTCACCTCTTCGATGGCATCGTCCGTGACGGCGATGACCACTAGGGATGCCGTTCTGAGCTCCTGCAGGCTCTCCGCCGCCTGAGTGCCAGAGCCGTTGGCCCTGAGAGCCTTTATCAGCCGGTCGCGGCTCTTGGCGGTGCGGCTGTAGACAGCGCTGATATTGTACCCCTTCTCCTGCATGGCAAGAGCGAAACGGAAGGCCACGTTCCCGGCACCTGCGAAAGCTATGTCCGGTTTCATCGGCTAGGCCTCCGGAGTGTTGTTGGGGTTGAATCCGAAGGGGATGGTATTCTTGGGCAGGCCGGGAGTACCGAGCCGGATTTCGCCGTTCTGGGCTTCGTATTTGCCGATATTGTCCTTGAGGGCGAGCAGGAGTCTCTTGGCATGCTCGGGGGTCATGATGACGCGGCTTACTACCTGTGCCTTGGGATATCCCGGCAGGACGCGGGCGAAGTCGAAGATGAACTCGCTGTTGGAGTGGGTGATGAGGGCTAGGTTGGAATAGTTGCCGGCAGCGGTCTCCTTGGTGATTTCGATGCCTATTTCTTTCTTCTGGGGCTGATTGTCCATATTCTGTAATAATTAGTGGTTAAACGTCCCGCAAATCTACATAAAAAGAATTATATTTGCGGGTTAATTTGAAAGAAATATGGAATTGTCAGCGAAGTACAATCCCTCCGATGTAGAGGAGAAGTGGTATTCTTACTGGTTGAAAAACAAGTTTTTCCATTCTGAACCCGACAGCCGGGAGCCGTATACCGTGGTCATTCCGCCCCCCAATGTGACGGGAGTGCTGCACATGGGCCACATGCTCAACAATACTATACAGGACGTGCTCGTGCGCCGCGCCCGTATGCAGGGCAAGAACGCCTGCTGGGTGCCCGGTACCGACCACGCATCGATAGCCACCGAGGCCAAGGTGGTCGCCAAGCTCAAGGAGCAGGGCATCGACAAGTCGTCCCTGACCCGGGAGGAGTTCATGAAACACGCCTGGGAGTGGAAGGAGAAGCACGGCGGCATCATCCTCGAGCAGCTCAAGAAGCTCGGAGCCTCCTGCGACTGGGACCGCACCAGGTTCACCATGGATCCTGCCCTGAGCGAGGCGGTTATCAATACTTTCGTATATTTCTACAAGAAAGGCTATATCTACCGCGGCGTGAGGATGGTCAACTGGGATCCCCAGGCCCTGACCGCCGTGAGCGATGACGAGGTGATCCACAAGGAGACCAAGTCCAAGCTCTACTATCTGCGCTACAAGGTCTCCGACGGAGCCGGCAACTCCACTGACGACTACATCGTCATCGCCACCACCCGTCCCGAGACCATCATGGCCGACGCCGCAGTCTGCATCAACCCCGAGGACCCGAGGTATCACCACCTGCGCGGCAAGAAGATACTGATTCCCCTGATCAACCGCGAGATACCCATCATCGAGGACTCCTACGTAACCATGGACTTCGGTACCGGCTGCCTGAAGGTAACCCCGGCCCATGACGTGAACGACTACGAGATAGGCCTGCGCCACAACCTTCCGGTGCTCGACATCATCGACGACCACGGAAGGCTCAACGAGAAGGCCGTGATTCTCGTCGGGGAGGACCGCTTCGAGGCCCGCAAGAAGATCGTGAAAATGCTGGCCGAGGCCGGACAGCTCGAGAAGGAGGAGGACTACCTCTCGCCTGTGGGACACTCCGAGAGAACCGACGCAGTCATCGAGCCCAAGCTCTCGATGCAGTGGTTCATCAGGATGGAGGAACTTTCCAAGGCAGCCCTGGTCCGCGTGGAGAACGGTGAGATTAAACTCATTCCGGACAAATACCGCAATACCTACCGTCACTGGATGGAGAACACCCGCGACTGGTGCATCTCCCGCCAGCTGTGGTGGGGACAGCAGATACCCGCATACTACCTGCCCGACGGCCGCTACGTGGTCGAGGCGACTCCCGAAGAGGCCCTGAAGGCCGCTCAGCAGCTCGACCCCTCGGTTACAGCCGCCGACCTCAGGCGCGACGAGGACGTACTGGATACATGGTTCTCGTCATGGCTCTGGCCCATCTCGGTATTCGACCCAGCAAAGCCGGGCTGCCCGGATAAGGCCCCGAATGCCGACTTAGCTTACTATTACCCGACCAACGACCTTGTGACCGGCCCGGACATCATCTTCTTCTGGGTGGCCAGGATGGTCATGGCGGGCAATGAGTTCATGGACAAGGTGCCTTTCCGCAACGTGTACTTTACCGGTATCGTCCGCGACAAGCTGGGCCGCAAGATGTCCAAGACCCTGGGCAACTCGCCCGACCCCCTGAAGCTGATCGATGACTACGGCGCTGACGGAGTCCGCATCGGCATGCTGCTCTGCACAGCTGCCGGCAATGACATCCTTTTCGACGAGTCCCAGGTGGAGCAGGGCCGTAATTTCTGCAACAAGATATGGAACGCCTACCGCCTGGTCAAGGGCTGGAGCGTGGACCGCTCCTTGGAGGCTCCCGAACACGCCGCCCTGGCCGTCAGGTGGTTCACCCAGAAGCTGAACCGCGAGATAGCCGTCGTCGCTGACCATTTCTCCAAGTTCCGCATCTCGGATGCCCTGATGTGCCTGTACAAGCTGTTCTGGGATGATTTCTGCGCCTGGTACCTCGAGATAGTGAAGCCCGCCTACGGAGCCCCGATAGACAGAGAGATCTACGACGCCACCATCGGATTCTTCGATTCCCTGCTGAAACTCCTGCATCCCGTGATGCCCTTCATCACCGAGGAACTCTGGCACAACCTGGCTGAGCGTCCCGAGGGTGCGACCATCATGCTGGAGCGTCAGCCCGAGGGCGGAGAGTACGACGAGGCCTTCATTGCCGCATTTGACCTTGCTGCCGAGGCCGTGGCGGCTCTGAGGAACATCCGCCAGAAGAAGGGATTGTCCCCGAAAGAGGCTCTGGACCTGCGCATCAAGGGCGCGTTCCCCCAGGAGATGACCGGCATAGTCCGCCGTATGGGCAATGTCGGGGAGATTTCCTACGTCGAGGACTTCGGCGAGAGGGAGGCAGGCGCTTCCTTCCTCGTTGGTACGGTAGAGATGTTCGTCCCGCTGGCAGGCAAGACCGACGTGCAGGAGGAGATAGCCAAGGCCGAGGCAGAGATCGAGCGTCTGGAGAAATTCCTCAAGGGAGTGAATGCCAAGCTGTCCAATGAGAAGTTCATGCAGAACGCTCCTGAGGCTGTGGTGCAGAACGAGAGGAAGAAACTTTCGGATGCGACCGCCAAGATAGAGGGACTGCGCAAGACCCTCGAGGCGCTCAGAGGTTGAATATTTTAGAGAGACAATGCCATGTTCATCCAGTCGGAGACACAGATAGAGGTCCGCTACTACGAGACCGACCAGATGGGGATAGTCCATCACTCCAACTACATCCGCTACTTCGAGTGCGGCCGGCATCAGTTCCTGATAGATGTCGGGCTGCCGATCATGGAACTGGAGAAGCACGGAATCATGATGCCGGTGGTGTCGGTAAATGCCAGGTATCACACGCCGGCCCGGATGGGAGACGTGCTCCGGGTGGTCTCCCGGGTGGAGAAGGAGCCGATGGCGCGGATAGAGGTGCTGACGGACATCTACAACCAGAACGGCGACCTTGTCTGCGACGGCTCGGTGGTGCTCGGGTTCATCCACAGCGACAACCGCCGCCCGACCCGCATACCCGCCGCCCTGCTGGAAGTATTCCGCAAGGCCGACATGGAACAGGCTGCTGCAAAAGAAAATAAACAATAACGAGAAGATATGCTTACACTTTTGTTTTTAGGATCCGTCGGACTGACCGAGATACTGGTGCTGCTGCTCATCGTCCTGCTGCTGTTCGGGGCGAAGAAGATTCCCGAGCTGATGAAGAGCTTCGGTAAGGGGGTCAAGAGCTTCAAGGAGGGGGTCAACGGCATTGAGGAGGATCTGAATGTGGATACCTCCGCCAAGAAACAGGATGCGTCCTCCGATAAGGACGGCTCTGTGGAGAAGAAGTAGGAGAGGGGTGTCGTGGCGGGAGAAATGACCTTTTGGGAACATCTGGACGAGCTGCGAAAGGCGATCTTCCGCAGCTTTGCTGTGCTTATTGTCCTGATGGTCGCGCTATTCCTGTGCAAGGAGACGGTCTTCGACGGGGTGGTGCTGGCTCCGCTGACGGACGGTTTCTTCGTCTACCGGTGGATGGACGGGCTGCTGGGACTGCTCGGACTCGGGGCTTTAGAGCCTTTCCGGGTGGAGTTAGTCAATATCGACTTAGCTGCCCAGTTCTTCACCCATGTGCGCATCTCCTTCTGGTTAGCGGTTATCGTGGCCCTGCCGTTTCTGATCTACCAGGTGTGGCTCTTCGTGAGACCTGCCCTGTATGACCGGGAGAAGCAGGCGGCTCAGACGGCTTTCGGACTGTCCTCCCTGCTGTTCTACATCGGCGTGGGGGTGGGCTACGTGGTGGTATTTCCGCTGACCCTGCGCTTTCTCGGGACCTACCAGGTGAGCGAGTCGGTGGCCAACCAGATATCGCTGCTCTCGTACATAGGAATGTTCCTGAAGCTCAACCTGATTATGGGCGTGGTCTTCGAACTGCCGGCCTTAGCCCTGCTGCTTTCCCGGATAGGAGTCATCAACCGCCAGATGCTGAGAAGCTTCCGCAAGTACGCGATAGTGGCCGCCCTGGCCATATCGGCCGTCATCACCCCCTCGGGCGACGCCTTCACGATGATAGTGGTCGCCCTGCCCCTGTATCTGCTCTACGAGGTATCCATAACCCTGTGTAAAGACAAACCGAAAGAAGAAGTAGAAGTTAGAAATGATATCGATAAATAATCTCACAGTAGCCTTCGGAGGCTTCACCCTCCTGGACGACATCAGCTTCCACGTCAGCGACGGGGAGCATATAGCCCTTGTGGGCAAGAACGGTGCGGGCAAGAGTACGATACTCAAGCTCATAGCCGGTGTGGAGCGTCCGACTTCCGGCTCCATCATGAAGCCTAGGGAGCAGACCGTGGGCTATCTGCCCCAGATAATGAGTTACTCCAAGGACACCACGGTCATCGAGGCCGCCATGTCCGTCTTCGCCGACCATTTCACCATGGGTGAGAGGGTGGAGGAGATCAGCCGCGAATTGGGCGAGAGGACAGACTACGAGTCCCCGGCCTATCACCGGCTGATAGAGGAACTCAACGAGCTCAACGACAAGCTGGCCATGGCCCAGTCCGAGTCTCCCGCCGTGCTGGCCGAGAAGACCCTGGTGGGCCTCGGTTTCAAGAAGAGCGAGCTCGGACGGCAGCGCAGCACCTTCTCGCAGGGCTGGAACATGCGCGTGGAGCTTGCCAAGGTCCTGCTGACCAAGCCCGATGTCCTCCTGCTGGACGAGCCTACCAACCACCTCGACATCGAGTCCATCCAGTGGCTCGAGGACTACCTCTTCGGCTACCGGGGCTCAGTGGTGCTCATCTCCCATGACCGCCGTTTCCTGGACCGGGTGACCACCCGCACGGTGGAAATCGTCCTGGGACACATCTACGACTACAAGGTTCCGTACTCCAAGTACGTGGAGCTGCGCCGCGAGCGGATGGAGCAGCAGCGGGCCGCCTACGAGAACCAGCAGCGGATGATCGAGAAGACCGAGGAGTTCATCGAGCGCTTCCGCTACAAGCCCACCAAGAGCAACCAGGTGCAGTCCCGCATCAAGCAGCTCGACAAGCTCGAGCGCATAGAGATAGACATCGAGGACAATTCGGCCCTCCACGTCAAGTTCCCGCCCGCCCCCCGCTCCGGCCAGATCGTCTTCCAGGCCAAGGCCCTCACCGGAGGCTATCCGCCCAGAGACGGCTCGGGCAGTCCCAAGGTGGTGTTCACCGATATTGACCTGACCGTGGAGAGAGGGGAAAAGGTGGCCTTCGTCGGGCGCAACGGCGAGGGAAAGAGTACCATGATGAAATACATCACCGGGGAACTGCGGCCCATAGCCGGCTCGGCCTCCCTAGGGTACAATGTCGCATTGGGTTACTACGCCCAGAACCAGGAGGACGTACTGGACAAGAACGACACTGTCTACGATACCCTCGACAAGGTGGCCGTGGGCGATATCCGGACCAAGCTGCGGGACATCCTCGGTGCCTTCCTCTTCCGAGGAGAGGACATCGACAAGAAGGTGGCCGTACTCAGCGGAGGCGAGCGTTCCCGTCTGGCCATGGCCAAGCTGATACTTCATCCCTACAACCTGCTGGCTCTCGACGAGCCCACCAACCACATGGACATCCGCTCCAAGGACGTGCTCAAGCAGGCCCTCCAGCGCTACGACGGCACACTGGTCATCGTATCGCACGACAGGGACTTCCTCGACGGGCTGGTGGACAAGGTCTACGAGTTCCGCGACGGTCATGTCAAGGAGTACCTCGGAGGTGTGCGGGACTTCATCGAGAAGCGCAGGATAGAGACCCTGCAGGATCTGGAACGTATTTCTCAGCCGGAGCCGAAGCCGCAGAAGCAGGAGAAAGCTCTGCTGGAAGAACCCTATCCCAAACCCCGTACGGCATCCAGTCTCTCCTTCCAGGAGCAGAAGGAGCAGCGCCGCAAGCAGAAGCGCATCGAGAGCTGCGAAAAGAAGATAGCCGACCTTGAGGCTCAGATGAAGGAGCTGGAGAAGGTCCTGGCCGCACCGTCGGCTGATACCGACATCGACAAGCTGACCAGGGAATATCTGGAACTGAAACGGACCCTCGACCGCACGATGGAGGAGTGGATAGAACTGAGTAACTGAAAATAAATGCAAGACAATATGGAAAATACCGAGAAAAAGGATACCGGATACCACCTCTACGGGATGCACCCTGTCCTGGAGGCCGTCCTGTCCGGAAGACAGATAGAAAAAGTGCTGCTGAAGCAAGGACTGGAAGGTCAGCAGTTCCGTCAGCTTCTCACCGAGCTCGACAGCCGAGGCATTCCCTTCCAGTTCGTGCCCGCCGAGCGGCTGGCCCGCTTCCGCGGAGGCAGGAATCAGGGAGTGGTGGCATATCTGCCGCAGATCGACTACATGCCGCTGGAGGAAATGGTGGAGAGGGCCTTCCAGAAAGACCCTGCCCCGGTTTTTGTCCTCCTGGACGGAGTGAGCGACGTGCGCAATCTGGGGGCAATAGCCCGCAGTGCCGAATGTGCGGGGGCGGGCGGCATTATCCTGCCTGCAAAGGGCGGAGCCGCTATCAATGCCGACGGTGTCAAGGCCTCGGCCGGCGCCCTGCTGCGCATCGGTGTCTCCAAGTGCAAGAATCTGCGCATACCCCTGTACTACCTCAAGGAGAAGGGCTTTCAGATAGTGGCCGCCACAGAGAAGGCCGAGGGGATGATTTACGGAGTGGATATGACCAGGCCCACGGCATTCGTCATGGGCTCCGAAGGCAAGGGTGTCTCCTCGTCGGTGCTGGCTCTCTGCGACGTGCAGGCCAGAATCCCCATGCGCGGGGATATAGGCTCTCTGAACGTGTCGGTGGCCGCATCCCTCATGCTTTTCGAGGCGGTACGGCAGAGGCAGAAATAAGCAGCCGGACGTTATGTTTTATTCCTGGATGTATACAGCGCTGGAGGGCAGTTTCTCGGGCAGGTTGGCGATACCCCAGAGGACGATGGCGTTCACGATGGAGGTGTGCTCCATGTACTCTGGTATGCTCTTGTTGTAGAGGTCGCGGTCTGTGTGCCAGATCTCACCGTAGCTGAAGTTGTATCCGAGAGGATCGCCGGTGCCGAAGCTGATGACAGGTACTCCGCTCATCATGAAGTGGGCATGGTCGGAGCCGCCGGCTTCTTCGGGTACGGGCACAGGATAGCGGTTGCTTTTTGTGAGCTCGAATGGAAATCTGGGATCCAGGTCTTTCAACGGTTCGCAGACAGGCATGAGCGCGTCATACCATTCTTCGGGGACGGACAGGCTGTTGGCTACTGTAGGACCGCCGTCACGGTTGAAATAGTTGATGATGCCCGGCAAATCCTCCTGATGTGACTCGACCCAGGCCTTTGACCCGAGCAGTCCGAACTCCTCCGCGGCCCAGAGCGCGAAGACTATGGACCGTCTGGGTTTTGCGCCTGCTGCAGTCAGAAGCCTGGCTGCCTCCATGGTTGGCGCTATGCCAGTACCGCAGTCCACGCCTCCGGTTGCGGCATCATAGCTGTCGAGGTGCCCTCCGCAGATGACGTACTCGTCCGGCAGCTCAGTGCCGCGGAGTACGGCCACAACGCTGTAGAACGGGACGGGTCCCATGTAGAAATGATTGCGGATGTCGAACTCCAGCTCAACGTATTCTCTAAGTTCCACCATTTCCTTGATTTTGTCGTACTGTCTGAAATCCAGCTTGATGTCGGGAAGGGTGGGAAGGTTGTCCCATGTCATGTATCCGTTGTCTATGTTGGCCCTGTCGTAGAGGGTGGTGATGGGTACAGGAGCGGACTGAATGATGCCGAGGGCTCCGGCCTCAATCATCTCACGGTAGAACAGGGCGGGTTCATCAATCAGGGGGATAAGCTCTTTTTCTTTCAGCGATTCCATCTGCTCTTTCATCCTGGCCGCCTGCCTGGGAGAAGCAGTCAGGATTGCGCGTTCGAGGTTGCGCCTCTTGTTGAAAACTTCCCTGTTGTGTCTCATGATTCCGGCGTTGACGGCGGATATAGAATCGTTCTGTGCGATGATTACTGCCCTGAGGGTGTCGCCTCTGGGGGAGTAGTCTATAGGCCAGCCCTTGTTGGTGCCTCCTATGAGTACCCACGCGCCCTTGATGGTCTGTCTCATCCTCTCGAATTCTGCACTGGTCCTGGGCTCAATGACCACGTGCCCCCTCTGCAGGCCCTTTGTGCCGGCAGTGTATGACGGGGTAGTGAAATGGAGTGTCTCGTTGCCGTTGATCATACGTCCAGACCACGGACCGCGGTTGAATCCCAAGGGGGTCTCTCCGGCATATTCCTTGTGGACTTCCAGGCCCCATTCCTCAAACATGCGGACAGCCCAGTCGGTGGCATGCGTATATGCATCCGAGCCGACCGGGCGGCCTCCGAAGCGGTTTGTGACTATGTCCAGATGGTCCATTGTCCTGTTGTCCTCTGCGGCGATACTGATGATTTTCCGGACTACGGAATCATTGTCCTGAGGGACTGAAGCTATGGCTGTCCGCTGTATCGAAGGCAGCAGTACGGTGACTGCGGCGGACAGTAGTATTGAAAAACTGTGTCTCATAAAGTGAAGATTATGGTTGAAAATTCTTTTCAAATATAGCATAATCCTCGTTAAAGTGTCTTTTCAGAACGTAATTTCGGCATGTCCGTTCGCATACCAGCCTACAGGGCTTACGGTGATGGTCATGCGGTTGCAGTCGACGGTCATGTATACGTCATCCAGGTGTTCGTCATCCATGTCTATGCCGGCTTCCTTCAGGATGGGTATCAGCTGTATTCTTGCCAGCAGGATATCAGAGATGTCAGTCCCGTTGAAGACTGAGAGTATCAGGTCCTCATCTTTCTGTCTTACGATACGGGAGTTGAACTCGAAGTATGCGGCTCCTTCTTCGGGCAGGTGCACGGCTTCAGGTCTGTGACTGAACACGCCTTCAAGGATATTGCCCTGCAGGTCATATCCTGTGGACCGGGATTCGATGCAGACAGATATGCTGTCGGTATCCGGTGCTCCGCTGAGCACTCTTATGAACAGCCCGATATTGTTCTTCATCACCGTGACAGTATCCCTTTCGAGGTCTCCGTTGTATTCGGACTGCAGGAAACAGGTGTACAGGTTGTCCGCCGCGGTTCCGGTCTCGACCGTGTAGCCGTTTTCGAAAATCATGTCCCGGACATTACCGAAAGCTGCCAGGGTGACACATCCTCTCGTCACCTGTATCTCATAGGGAGACATAAACCTTTCCCTGTATACGGTATCCTGAAAAATACCTCCGTTCTCATGTCTCAGAATCAGGTGAATATGCCCTACTTCCTCAGGTGTGAGGGAAAAATCCAGGGTAAGGTAAGCAGGGCAATTCTCCCGGTTCTCGATGATACATGACTGTGCTGCTGAAAGGGATGCGACGACAATCAGGATCATCCTCAGTTTCATGGTATCAGCATGTTTTGTTAGAATGTCTTGTCAAAAAAAGGAGCAGTGATCCACTCTTCAACCTTTGCGCTTATATTCACCGAGCCCGACTCGAGAGGTTCATTGGGACTGTTGCTTCCAGGCCTTGTCACAGTTATTCCGTAAGAATAGACACTGTTTTGGCTTATTCCGGCGGGCCCTTTGCCAGAATGTCCGTAGCCGTCCTGGTTTATAGGAATAGGATAGTAGAATGTCGTGCCGTCCAAAGTGGCCTGGAGGATCAGTTTAGTGCATTTGAGCTCATCTGCCGTCGTATAGGCGTAGCAGAAGAAATTGTGCACTTTGGAATAGCCTTTGTCATCGATTTCTTCGGTTATCTCATCCATCAGCAGTCCTTTTTCCTCAGTACTGTTGACATCTTCGGCCACAAGACCTCCTTCGTTGAGGAAAATCACTTCTTCAGGCTCAAGGTTCCTGTATATGTGCCTTTGACCGTAGGCATTGACCAGATAGAGCTTGCAGTTGGTAAGCGACATTCCGTCATAGGGAGTGCCTTCAAAATCCGTTTTAATGGATGTGACGGATACTTTCGCCACCATTCTCCGGACATTTATGGTGAGATAGGAATTCTCACTGATGCCCGTTGCTACTTCACCGAACATCGTGAAGTCTCCCAAAGTCTCGTCTGCCAGCTGTGAAATTAAAGCATTGAAGTCCGAGATATCGGTGACTCCATCGTATGAGGGTATGTTGGAATTGGCTACCACGCAGATCATTTTCGTTCCTGTTGTGGCCGATATCTGGAGATTGGATGTGTTTCCGCCTTCGAATCTCTTGTATGTATCGAGTTTACCATATCTGGCACTACCCCTGTCTTGGTAGTTGAAGATGAATACATCCAGGGTGTTGATCCTGTTGTCATGGTTGTTTTCCGCTGTCTGTACGGCTTTGGACATTCCATCGTCCTGCCCGATGGAGATAGTCAGGGTCGTAGGAATTCCCTCTTCATCACAGGGGAGACTTGTTTCGGGTTGGCAGGAGGTGAGTCCTGCGGAGAGGACGGCTGCATACAGCGTCCCGGCGGTCAGTTTTAAAACAGTGTTGTTCATTGTAAAAAATATTTAAGTGTTAATGAAAGGTGCTTTCTGCCTCGGGACGGCTTCGGGTGCAAAGATATGCAGCCGTGCGTTCAGAAAAAAACCATTTCCGTATAAAATTTACTCTGACATCAGTTTATAAAAACTGTCCGCGTTTTATATTTTATAAAGCAATGAAAAACAGGAATGTGTGCGAATCAGTGATTGGAAAGACTGTGGTAAGATTTATTTGTTTTTAAAAAAAATCAGCGGTACTGAACCAAGATCTGCTCAATGTCTGGTCCTAGAAGACAGTTCCGGTGCGGATTGTGAACTGACAGCCCGCGTCAACGAGAAAGTCGGTCATGTCCTTGAAAATCGTCTCTATGTGGCCGGGAATGGAGCAGGAGCAGTCATCGCCGAATCTGTCCCGCATCTCCGAAGGAAGTTCCAGCAGGCAGCAGTTGAGGTAGTTGCAGAGGATGCGGGTGTTTTCCTTGTCTACAACTGCACGGGTATATTTTCTCTCGATACGTTCTCCGCAGTTGCCGTGTCCGGACTCATCAGTCCAGTAATATGTCCCTTTCAGTTCAATGACGAAATTCTTGCGGCTGTCGAACCCTGCCGACACATGTGACCACATGAGGTCGATGTCTTCGTCGGAGGAGGCTATATGCTCGCTGTGGATGAGTTCTTCTTCCATATCTGCTGTATGTTTCGGTTGGTAAAGTACAAAGATAAGTGAATTCTGCCTGCAGGTCAAATTTATAAAAATTTTTGAGTCGCCTTCGATTTTCATCCGTATTTGGGCGAGTTCTTGTATCTTTGTGAGTGATGCTCAAGTTATTGTTTTGCTTAATCGGTTTTGGGATTATGACTAAGGTTCATTCTCCGGCGGTGGCCGGACAGTTTTATCCGTCTGATGCGGATACGTTGAAGGCTGTCGTGGACGGCTTTCTGGACAGTGCTTCCGCCCGGCCTCAGGGACGGGTACAGGCGGTGATTGTGCCCCATGCGGGGTATGTGTTCTCGGGAGCGGTGGCTGCGGAGGCGTATGCCTCCATTGCCCCGACGGAGAGGTATGAGCGTGTCTTCCTCATCGGCCCCAGTCACCGGGAGGCCTTCCCGGGTGCTTCCGTGGATGTGGAGTGCGACTGGTATGAGACCCCTATAGGGCGGTTGAGGGTGGATACTGAGGCGGGCTTCGAGCTCATCGGGGCGGATTCCATTTTCCGGGATTTCCACAATGCGCATGTGCGGGAGCACTGCCTGGAGGTGCAGCTGCCCTTCCTGCAGGAGAGACTGCGGGAGGTCCCTTCCATTGTACCTATAATAATAGGCTCGGTCGACGGCGGGGGGCTGCGGAGGATTGCCCGGGTGCTCGGACCTTATATGAATGAGGACAACCTATTTGTGATCAGCAGCGATTTTTCCCATTATCCCTCGTATGAGGATGCCTGCAGGGTGGACAGGGCTACGGGCGAGGCCATTGCTTCCGGGTCGGTGGACCGCTTCCTGGATGTTCTGCTGGACAATGCCCGCGCGAAGGTGCCGAATCTGGCGACAAGTGCCTGCGGTCAGCTGCCCATTGCGGCTCTGCTGATGATGATGGAGGGACGGGAAGAACTGGAAATCAGGCATCTGAATTACCGCAACTCCGGTGATGCGGCGGTCTACGGGGACAAGAGCGAGGTGGTGGGGTATCACGCGTTTTCAGTGGTGTATAAGGAAGGTGCGGAAAAGAATACCGGGGCCTCGGGGGGATTCTCCCTGACTGCCGAGGAACGGGAGGTGCTGCTGGAGACGGCCCGGCGGAGTATTGAGACGGCTTTTGACGGCAAGTACTGGCTGCCGTCCGACAGTCAGCTGACGCAGACGCTCAAGGCGGAGTGCGGGGCTTTCGTTACCCTGCATCTGCATGGGCGGCTTCGCGGATGTATAGGCAATATAGTGGGCGTCAGGCCGTTGTATAAGACTGTCGCGGAGATGGCCAGGGCTGCGGCATTCGAGGATGACAGGTTCAGGCCGCTGACCAGGGAGGAACTGGAACAGGTGCATATCGAGATATCGGTACTGTCTCCGTTGAGGCAGATATCCTCGCCGGACGAGCTGGTGCTTGGGCGGGACGGGGTGCTGATGGTCAAGGACGGCCGCAGCGGGACCTTCCTGCCGCAGGTGGCGGACGAGACCGGCTGGACCAGGGAGGAGTTCCTGGGGCACTGTGCCCGGGACAAGGCCGGAATCGGCTGGAACGGGTGGAAGGATGCGGACTTGTACGTTTATCAGGCGGAGGTGTTCGATGAGCAGTGACTGCTTGGATGAGGTGGAGGCCCGGTACTGTGAAGCCGGGGCGGACGGGAGCGTGACATGTACGCTCTGCCCGCACCGCTGCCGTCTGACCGAGGGACGCCGGGGGCTCTGCCGCAGCCGGGAGGTCCGGGACGGGAGGCTCGTGTCACTGGCCTACGGACGGGTCTGTGCCCTGCATGTGGATCCCGTCGAGAAGAAGCCGCTGCTGCATTTTCATCCGGGGGAGATGTGCCTGTCGCTCGCTGCCGCAGGCTGCAACCTTTCCTGCCGCAACTGCCAGAACTGGAGCATTTCCCAGGTGCGCCCCGAGGAGGTGGAGAGCAGTTTCATTGTTCCCGGGATGCTGCCGGAACTGGCCCGGAGGACCTCCTGCCGGATAGTCGCTTATACCTATACCGAGCCGCTGACCTGGATGGAGTACACCGTGGACTGTGCCCGGACGTGCCGGGAGGCGGGGCTGCTGAATATTTTGGTTTCGGCCGGATATGTCAATGAGGGGCCGTTGGATGACCTGCTGCCGTATCTCGACGCGGCGAATATCGATCTGAAGTCATTTTCCGAGGATATCTACCGGAGGGTGAGCCGGGCCTCGCTGGCTCCGGTGCTGAGGACCCTGGAGAAGATGCGGGATGCGGGGGTGTGGCTCGAGATTACCAATCTGCTGATTCCCGGGGTGAACGATGACCCGGGGATGCTGCGGGAGATGTGCCGCTGGCTGGTGGACAACGGATTTGCCGGGGCGCCGCTGCATTTTTCGAGGTTCTTTCCGCAGTACAGGATGCGGGAGGTGCCGCCTACGCCGATAGGGACTCTGCGGATGGCGGAGGAGATTGCGCGGGAGTGCGGGATCCGTTATGTGCATCTGGGCAATGTCTGATTTTTGCAGAAGACCGTACTGAGGGCTGTTGCGGAGAATATGACTCCGGTGATGCAGACGCCGGTCCAGCCTGCGAGCCGCCAGCCGATGCCCGAGAGCAGGGTCGCGAGACTGCCGCCGAGGAAGAGGGAGGTCATGAAGATGGTGTTGGCCCGGTTCGAGGCGTCGGGAACGGCCTGCAGGCAGCCGCTCTGGTTGCTCAGCTGCATGAACTGGGCGCCGAGCTCGAGGAGGATGATGGCGGCGATGATGCCGGTGTAGGTGTGGCCGAGGGTAGCTGCTGCTGTCCAGGCCGCGAGCTGGAGGATGGCTCCGATGGCGGTCATCCGTCTGATACCGAGGCGCGGGACATATCTGCCAATACCGCTGGCTGCTATGGCGCCGACCACTCCGCAGAGTCCGAGCAGGCCTACGGTGCGGCTGCCGGCATGGAACGGCTCTCCGGCAAGGTGGAAGGCCATGCAGGCCCAGATGCTCATCATGCTGCCGAAGGTGCAGGCGCCGCGGAAGGCGTACAGACGCATGCGGGGATGGGTCGCGAATATTTTCCAGACACTTTTGATCAGGCTTCCGTATGTGCCGCTGAAAGTACCCGGCATACGTGGCAGCATCCTCAGGGTGAGGACCAGGCAGAGCAGCATCAGGACGGCTGCCGCTATGAACATCGTGCGCCATCCGACCCATTGGCCTACATAGCCGCTGATGACCCGGGCACCGAGGATGCCGGTGAGCAGGCCCGAGAGTACGTAGCCCATGTTGCGGGACTTGTGTTCCGGCTCCGAGAACTGGCCGGCTATCGGGATGAATATCTGGGGGATGACCGAGCAGACTCCGAGACCGAGCGAGGCCGCAAGGACGGTCCAGATGCTGTGCGAGACGGCTATGGCTGCCGACATGAGGGCTGCTATGCTCATGATGGTCAGCACTATCCTGCGCCTGGACCACATATCGGCCATGGGGACGATGAGCAGGAGCCCGAGGGCGTAACCGGCCTGGGTGACCACTGTGATGAGGTTGGCGAGGGTGCCGCTGCAGGCCAGGTCGGTGCGGATGTCCTCGAGCAGCGGCTGGTTGTAGTAGAGGTTGGCCACGGTCAGGCCCGCCACTGCCGACATCATCAGCAGGGTGGAGGCCGGTATGCCCCTGTCCGGTCGAAGTGTGGATATCCTGGCCATCTGTTCCTATTTTGCATTGTCTTTCAAAATTACAAAAAATGAAGATATCGTCTATACTTTGATATGGATTAATTCGGCACTGAATTTGAAAGACAAAAATAAAGTTACAGTATTATGAAGAACAGAATCAGAATAATCACAGTTCTTGCGCTGATTTTCGTAGCCTCCTATTCTCTGAGGGCGCAGCGTTACGGGTCATATTCCATTGACCGACTTGAAAGAGAGGTGTATTACGAGGGCATGTATGTACGCGGAGCCGATGCCTCCACTTTCGAGGACCTCGGCTACGGTTACGGCAAGGACCGCCGTCATGTGTACAGATATGGGGAAGTGCTGGAATATGTAGACCCGTCTTCATTCCGCGTCTCCCGCGAGTTCGCTTCAAGTTATTCTCATGACGGTATGCGCCCGGAACATGGCGGATATGGTTGCGGTAATGACTACAGAAGATATGACAACGGCGGCTATTACAAGGACAACTTCCATGTATTCTTCAGAGGCCGTGAGATAGACGGTGCTCATGTCGCCGGTTTTGAGATTCTGGAAGACGGCTATGCCAAGGATTCTTTCAATGTGTATTGGAACGGCCGGGAGATATCTGACGCAAAGCCAATGTCCTTTGAGTGTCTGGGCTGGGGATACGCCAAGGATACGTTCAGCGTATATTGGAACGGAGAGAAGATAGATGCCAAGGCACTGTCGTTCAAAGTGTCCCGTGACGGCTATGCGGAAGATGCCTTCAATACGTATTACCGTGGCCGCAAGATCCGTAAATAGACTTTAAGTCCGGTAATTTTACTAAATTCGCGCTGTATGGATACGATGTCCCCTCAGCAGCGGCATAAGAACATGGCGGCCATCCGTTCGGCTGACACCAAGCCCGAGATGACCGTCCGGCGCTGGCTGCACTCCCGCGGCTTCCGCTACCGGCTCAACCATCCGCGCCTGCCCGGCCACCCCGACATCGTCCTTCGCAAGTACCGCACCTGTATCTTCGTCAACGGCTGCTTCTGGCACGGCCACGAAGGCTGCCGCTACTTCCGCCTCCCCAAGACCAACATCGACTTCTGGCGCACGAAGATAGAGCGCAACCGCGAGCGCGACCGCCGTGACTACCAGGCCCTCGCCCGCCTCGGCTGGCACACCATAGTCATCTGGGAGTGCAGCCTAAAGCCCGCCTCCGTCTGCCAACGCACCCTCGAATCCCTCGAACAGACACTCTATCACATCTATCTGGCTGACCGGGAGGTCGGGAACGGGCCTTCGCGGGCTCTGGAGTATCCGGTCCGCGGGGAGGAGGATGGAGGCGATGGGAAGATGGTGGCGGAGCAGTAAACTTTGGGGAATTTTTGGAAATGCTTTTTATAAAAAGCAAAAAGATGCTGTTATTGCTCAATGTATTAAACACTGGATCTGAAAGAACTGAATTTACTTACTTACTGCACAGTCTGTTCATACCCAGTTTTACGTTTTTTTCTATTACATAGAAACTTACGTCAGGTATCCGATTTACAGACTGAGGAGTGTCGCCGCTTGTCTGTTATCCGGTCTTTGGCATATAACGCTGTCTATCAACATTATGTACGGATTATTCGATTACAGACTCGACATGGAGAAAATGTGCTGACCGCAGACTGCCCTTGCCACAACGCTTCTAAGGCGCATTTAAGAGAATACATGTCCAGGCGCACTGTTCAGTCTGTTATCCGCATAACCGCGTAACCATTTGTTCTATGGTCTGATACCCCAAACGCTCTATTACAGACTATCGGTGGTGTGGAAATGTTACGTAGGGTGAAAGTCGGAAAATTTAAAATGTGAGAATATTTCTCAAATATTTGCGCCTATTCACGTGTTTTCCTATATTTGCATTAAATATTATGAGAAAATCGTATGCTTGTAAATTTTACTTTTCAGAATTTCCGTTCGTTCAGATATGAGCAGTCTCTGCGGATGGAGGCTACTTCGATTAGGGAACTGAAGGCTTCTGTTGTCGAAACAGAGGATTACCGCCTTTTACCTGCCGCTGTGATATACGGAGCCAATTCGAGCGGTAAAAGTAACGTCCTGCGGGCTCTGCTGGCCATGAGGGACTTAGTACTGTCTTCTGTTTGGCTGAATCCGGGAGACAAACTGGCATTTGACCCTTTCTGTTTGGACGAAACTTCTGAATCAGAGCCTACATCTTATGAGATTCAGTTTCTTCTCGGGAATACAAAGTACCGCTATGGCATAGAGCATGACCGGCAGAGGATAATCGGGGAGTGGTTGTATGAGAAGAAAGTAAAAGAGCGGGAGTTCTGCCTGTTTGAGAGAAACTGTCAGGAATTGCATGTCTCTTCTGCAAGATTCGCCGAAGGTGAGGGGAAAGAGGAGATGACACCCGAAAACAGGCTTTTCCTGTCATTAGTGGCTCAACTGAATGGGAAAAAAGCAGAGTCGATTATCGGCTTTTTCCGCGGCATGTACGATTTCTCACGCAAAAGTTTCGGTGAAAATGACAGTTTTACGATGAAGCTGTTTCAGAACAACAGCGAGGAGTGCAAGGATATTTTGAGTTTTTATCAGCACCTCCAGTTAGGATTTAAGGATATGAAAGTCCAGGAAGCACTTTACTATTACGTGGAAAAGGAAAAGAAGGTGGAATTTAAGGGGCTTTATGAAATGCTTACCGTTCATAATATCTACGATAATGAAGGGAATGTCGTGGATGAACGGATGTTCAGAAAAGACTTGATGGAATCAGAGGGGACAAAACAGGTGATCTCGCTGTCAGGTCCGCTGTTCTCGGCTCTGAAAAACGGAACAATCCTGCTTGTAGACGAACTGGACATCCGCCTGCATCCGATGCTTACCAGAAGCATTGTCCAGCTGTTCATGGATAAGAATACAAATCCCAACGGAGCGCAACTTGTATGTACTACACACGATACCAACTTGCTCAATCTCGCGTATTTGCGTAGAGATCAGATCTGGTTCACAGAGAAAGACAGGACCGACTCCAGCGTTCTCTATTCCCTTGTCGAGTTCAAGGATGACCGTGGGGTCAAGGTCCGTAATGACCGAAGCATTGAGAAGGATTATATCGAGGGACGTTTTGGGGCGATTCCGTTTTTACGTTAAATGTTCATACTATGGGACTTATTCCAAAATACAAGAGAGAGAAGCAAAAGCTGATAAGGCGCGAGGCAAAAGCAGCAAAGAAGCGTGGAGAAAAAGTGCGGTCCAAAATAGTCCGTTTTCTTATTGTATGTGAGGGAAGTGAGACCGAACCCAATTATTTTGAATCCTTTATAGCCGACAATTATTCTCAGGTGTTGTCTCCAATTGTTAAAGGGGGAGGACGTTCTACATGTTCGTTGGTAAAGTGGGCAAAAGATAAAAAAGATGAGCTTGAGCGGGCAAGTCAACTTAGATTTGACAGGGTATGGGTAGTGTTCGACAAAGATGACAATAATGATTTCGACAAAGCAATAGAGATGGCTAGAAAATACGGGTTCCAGGTAGCGTGGAGCAACGAAGCCTTTGAACTGTGGTTTCTGCTTCACTTTCAGTATTGCGACACAGCGATAAGCCGCACTGCATATATTGAGAAACTTGAAAGTAAAATACGCGAGTGCAAGGGATATAAGACATATCGGTATGAGAAGAATTCTAAGAAAATGTATGACATAATTACATCTTTGGGAAATGAAAAATCAGCCATATCTTATGCCAGGCGCTTGAGGTCAACCTACTCGAAGGAGCAAAAATTCTCAGAGCATAATCCTTGTATTACGGTAGACCGCTTGATAGAAGAGCTCAGGTGTCCGGAGAAGTTTTTGTAAAGATGCGGAAGGTAGGTTGCATTTTTAGTTCATAGGAATGATTAACACTTGTGTTAAATTTTTTTTGTACGGCTGTGGAGCCAAGAGGCGTAATGACCGGGGGCTCTGTCCATACTGATATTTGTTTAAATGGGAACAGAAAGTGAAACAGATCGCTCTTTCTGAAATTCATCATCCCAAGTTATTCTCAACTTAATCGTTTTTGAGTGTCCTTCACATAGTGAAAGGTGTTCTTCTCTGTGAGATTGAGGATTTATGACATCATATGGGCCAAATTTCGTATAGAGGATTCCGGACATTTCTTCTTTAGTAGACAGTATTTCTATTTTGATATTTTTAGCATCTGCTTTTCCTGCATTGACAAATCGTATTCTCGCACTCCCTTTATGACCAGGAATTATAGCAGCTTTCATTTCTGCCATTTTCTCTTTGGCTTCTTCTTTTTCAAATTGTTTGATTTGCAACTCATTAAGTTTGGCTTCTTGCTCTTTTAATTTTTTGTCATGTTTAAAATATGCAAAAATACCGCCTACAGCGACTAGTCCTGACAGTATTATATCACCCCAATTTTTAAAAAAAGAGATAAAACTATTCATTTGCTTATTTGAATTTTACAAACTTATTTCCCTTAAATGCTTTTTTAAATTCATCCTGAATGTACTTGGCTGTATTTTTCTTGATCTGCTCTTTTACTTCATCAATGGTATCAGAATTAAGCTCTTTTAATTCTTCTATTCCGCCAAGGTACTCCCTGTTGCAAAATGTGCATTTTACATATGATTTATCTTCATTGAACTCAAATTTGTCATCACAGCCGCATGTGGCGCAGCGCAATTTTAAAGAGTATTCTGTTTGCATAGTCTATTGTGTTTAATTACTTGTCAGTTAAATAAAATGCACAAAAACATAAATGAAGGCGTGCTGTATGTAACTTAGAGCGTCAACAGCTATCCCTATCCCGCATTATGTTTAGGCTCAGCCATATGGCAAAGTTCGCTATAATATAGATAATTTGCAAACAATTAGCATACATTGTAGTGACAATAGTGCAGACTGACATTGAACACATCAGTCTTTTCTATAATAGGTAGGGCAAATGGGACAATTCTGTTCGCTCATTTATGAAAAATCCCTATCTTTGTCAATTAGTACAAATCAGAAAAAATGCCTAAAAAGAAAAAATATACAATTTCCTCATTTTTTGCAGGAATTGGTGGATTTGATATTGCTTTTGAACGTAATGGGTTTATAACAAATTTTTTATGTGAAATAAATCCTTTCTGTCAAAGTGTACTCTCCCAGCATTGGCCGAATGTGAAAATAAGTAATGATATTAATAGTGTTCAAGGTTCAGATATACCACATTCTGATGTATGGTGCGGAGGATTCCCTTGTCAAGATATATCATTGGCTAGGGGAGCATCTAAAAGGCTTGGTTTGGATGGAACTCGTTCTGGCCTATTTTATCGTTACGCTGACCTTATTGCAAATAAAAGGCCTGAAGTAGTTATAATTGAGAATGTTGGCGGCTTGTTTAATTCTAATAATGGCCGCGATTTTGGTATGATTATACAAACAATGACTTCTCTTGGCTATGCTGTTTCTTGGAGATTATTAAATAGCCGTTATTTCGGTGTCCCCCAATCAAGAACCAGAATATACTTGTGTTGTTGGTTGCATAATCCAACTAAAGCCATTAACGTTTTATTTGATAAATGTGGTGTAGAAAAACCGAGGCGAGAACGTTTGGACTTTATTACAGAAGCATCTAAACCCGATGAGTATCCCAAAGTGCCAAATGTGTCATATTGTTTGGCGGCTTCATCCGGTAGGCATACAGGGACTGATTGGAGTAGAACATACGTTGTGTGTCATAATGGAGTTAGGAGAATGACTCCGCTGGAAGCTGAACGCTTGCAGGGTTTCCCTGATAAATGGACTGAACTTCAACAATTCGTTGGGAATGATGAAGATTTAAATACACTGCGCTATACGGCAATAGGAAATGCTGTTTCAGTACCAGTTGTTGAGTGGATTGCAAAAAGAGTACATTCAGAGTTGTCAACATCTGAACAGACAGAATGGGATTGGCAACACATTCAGGATTCATACAAAGATTTTAATGAAGGAAGAATATGCGGTAATTTGAATGATATTGACTTTACAGACGTAAATCAGACATATAAATGGCAAAAAGGTGGTATTGCATGGAATGGAATCTACATGGATTGTTTAGTGCCACCGACTCCGTCTAAAATAATTAAATCATCGTTGCTAGATTTAATTGAAAAAGAAGATGTGTCTTCGGTATACTATCTTTCCCCAAATGCGGCAGAAGGAATTTTAAGAAGAGTAGAAAACCAAGGTAGAACATTGTTCTCACCATTAAGAAGTGCATTAGAAAAATTAAAAGACAAGAAATGAATACAATAGCAATTGCATCATTACGTTTAGGCAAAACTAGTGTAGATGCTATTAAAAATTTATACAAATGTAAAGCCGGCGTTTTAGAACCATTTTCAATATCAGTGGTTTGTACTCAGGTCCCCCAAGAACTGTGTGATGGTGTATATGTCATAATATGGTTGGGGTCTGATAATAGTAAGGGAACCCCAACAGAATGGAAACAAGGATATAAAGCGTTTGGTCGTGTTAAATCAATAATTCGTGGAAAAACGTACAATGATGAATCTTCCACAACTGTTGATATTCTATATGCATTTAAAGAACCAATCAATCGGTTAGATTTTTTAAAGAATGCGTCTGAGGCATATTATGATTGTTCCGCACTTCCTATAATTGGACTGGATGACCATTCCAATCAGACTATAAGGATGCTACAGAACAATGGAGAACGGTATGATATTGGCGCGATGTTCTACGCACTTAATTCTATGGATCAATCATTTATGGAATCATTATTGGAAATTGATAATAATTTTAATCAATACTTCCAATATATTCCACCGTCGAAAAGGGCTAATTGTATTCAACAAGAGCAAAATACAATTTTTGATTACAGTCAGACCATCCTCTACGGCCCTCCGGGCACAGGCAAAACCTATGAAATGCAGAAAATATTTGCCGGATATCCGGAGGGTAACCGTTCCGTCATCACCTTCCACCAGTCCTACAGCTACGAGGAGTTCATCATCGGTCTGAAAGCCAAGACTAAAGAAGATGGCAAGATAGAATACAGTTACGAAAAAGGCGTGTTTTACAATGCATGTGAGAGGGCTGCTGTTTTAGCCGGCTACAGTTCCTTAGCAGAATGTTGCTCCGACACCAAAGAAAGTAGGAACGCCAAATTCGCAGCAATAGCTGGGGACACATCCAGGCAGTTCCTGTTCTGCATAGACGAGATCAACCGCGCAAACATATCGGCAGTATTCGGAGACCTGATATCCCTGATAGAAGAGAACAAGAGACTGGGAGCCCAGAACGAAATGATAGTCAGGCTGCCGTACACTCAGGAGCTTTTCGGAGTCCCTGCCAACCTCCGCCTACTCGGCACCATGAACACCGCCGACCGCAGCATCCAGATACTGGACACCGCACTCCGCCGCCGCTTCCAGTTCAAGGAATATCTGCCGGACTACGATGTGTTGAGGAATGAGAAAGCCAAAACCGTTCTTCAAGCGATAAATGACAGAATCCGCGCCCTCCTTGGCCAGGACCGCCAGATAGGCCACTCCTACTTCTACGACATAGAAGCCTCTGCCGCAGACGAGAGCATTCGGATACTCAAAGCACTGGCAAATAAAATCATCCCTCTCCTGCAGGAGTACTTCTACAACGATGTGGAGAAGATACGTTTCGTCCTTGGAGAAAAGGACCGCATCCCTGATGAACACTCTTTCTATATCGAGGATGGTGACGCAACAGCAGCATTCAGTAGATACGACTCTGATAGCGAGGAAACCAGTTTCTACATCCTGAACACAGAGGGTATAGCAAGCGCCTCCATGAGCAATGAATCGGCATCCGCATTCATAGACCACATCACCGCATAGAATATCCGATGGCAGAAAAACTCATAGTCATTTCAGAATACGGCTCCATAGAAGAACATGGAGACAGATTCTTCGCCGACGGCGGCCAGGAACTGTCCAGGAAGTCGTTTGAGAACCTATGGGCATTCAGCCATTCGGACAGCCGCACATTCCCCGACATCGACAAAGTCTTCAAAAAGACCATCCGCGGCAGCAAGCGCAGGATACAGGCCTGCAACTATGTCGGCACCGTCCAGACAACCGACGGGACCATAATAGAAATCCTGCCGAAAATCTACCGCCACTCCGGTCAGGAAGAGACCGACCGGAACACCTGCCGTCGCATCTTCCTGAAGATGCTCTCGGCCCTCCGCGGCATCGACGCCGTTACATTTCAGGACACCGGCCTGCTGACCCGGAAGAACTTCCCCATACTCGAAGTCTACATCAGCAACTACCTCAACGAAGCGGAGCAGATTTATCAGACCGGCCTCGGGAAAAGCTACATCCTGACCGAAGGCAACGAACGCTACCTCAAAGGCCGCCTGCTGGTCAGCGAGCACATCCGTAGAAACAGCATCGACCAGTCCCGGTTCTACGTCCGTCATCATATCTACGATGAGCAGATACCCCAGAACAAAATCATAGTAAGCACCTTGAAAAGGCTCCAGAGCATCACCACCTCAACCAGGAACTCGGCCCGCATCAATATGCTGCTTGACCTGCTCTCGGACATACCCGCCTCCAGCGACATCCACGGTGACCTGCACAGGTCCCTCAACGCAGACAGGATGATGGACAAGTACACCCGAATCATCCGCTGGAGCGAAACCATCCTCCTCGGCAGAGGATTCACCACTTTCAGCGGCAACTGCATCAACCAGGCCCTGCTGTTCCCAGCGGAAAAACTCTTCGAAAGCTTTGTCGCCAAACTCTTCAAAGACTACTTCCGCACCCGGGCGGACGAGTTCAAAGTCCACACCCAGCACACCGCCCATTACCTTGTGGACAGACAGGGCTCCGGCAGACGCTTCCAGCTGCGGCCCGACATCTTCATCGAAGCCGGAGTCCGGACCGACCCTTTCAGGACATACCAGAGCATCATCATCGACACCAAATGGAAAAACCTCAACCAGGAAAAGCCCGACAGCAACTACCTGATTGAGATCAAGGACATGTACCAGCTCTTCGCCTACGGCCGGAAATATGAGAAAGGCCCCGACCCGGACAAAGCCGTCACCTTCCCCGCAATCCCCAAGCTGGTCCTGCTGTACCCCTTCTCACAGAAATTCAACAAGCCGCTGGACGACTACATCTTTGACAAGACAGCCGGAAAATACAACCTCCGCCTTCAGGTCGAGCCGTTTGACCTCACATCAGACCACAACGGCTACATGGAGCAGATAAGCCGTATACTCTCCCGCGCCTACAGAGAAATCCTCCTTATCGGCTGCTACCGGAGCAGCAGCCACCTCGAATGGATCCGGCAGCACCGCCTCTACAACGTCCGCCTGCAGGACAGCTCCAGCCGCCGTCCCGGAGCGATAAGCCCCACCGACCAGACCCTCCACGCAAGCAAGCTCATGCTGTACGATATCAACCACACAGACAAGTACACGTGGTACGACATAACAGGCGTCCCAAAAATCATGGACCGCAATGCCCTGCACTCCATATCCTATCCATTCGACCCCAACTCCTCCACATCCACTCCGCAGGACAAATACCTTGTTTACACTATAAAGGAAATGTCCGCTCCAGAACCATCAGTTACCCCCGCCGAAATCGTACAAAGAGCCGTTGGCTATGACCTCATAGACGGCACCAAACTCCCGTCGGGCTCATTCAACTTCATCCTCGGCACCCCCATCTACATTGACAGCTACACCGACCTCCTTTATTGATGGAATATTTTGAATGTGCAAAATGGTAAATATGGAAATAAGAATAGCATAGATGTGTTGTATATGGAAATAGTTTTGGCGAAAATTGCAATCTTATGGAAATATACTTATCTTTGCATTAAAATCTAATGAATGGCAAACTATGAATACGCAGGCATTATTATCAGTAGTAGCAGATCAGCGTGAGGAGTTGTTGTCCAATGATTGCTCTGAGTTATGCTCCCGTCATGAAGAGTCACGGCTTGATTTGAAAAGTTATAGAGCTCAGGTGGTGATAGGTGTCAGGCGATGCGGCAAATCCACTCTGTGTGAGATGTTCCTCAAACAGAGTGGGGCGGAATTTGCTTATGTGAACTTTGATGATGACCGAATGAAGGATATGGAAGCAAGCGATTTGGACCGTTTGCTCGAAGCATTGTATATGATATATGGTGAATTTAAATATCTATTCCTTGATGAAGTACAGAATATAGATGGTTGGCCATTGTTTGTCAATAGATTGCTTCGTCAAAAAATACACCTGTTCATTACGGGGTCTAACTCTAAATTACTCAGTAAGGAATTGAGTACACATCTGACGGGAAGAAACAATAAGGTAGAACTGTATCCTTTTTCATTTTCGGAGTACTGTGAGATGAAGAAGGTTGATGCGGCTTCGGTGTCGACAAAAGCAAAGGGACTCCGCAAACGTGCCCTGCATGAATATTTTCAACAAGGCGGATTCCCCGAATTATTCAATGAGGGTAATCGTAGAGGTTACATTGGCGGATTGCTGGATGCAATCATTAAGAACGATGTGGCCGGACGTTTCAAGGTCCGCAATGTGGAGGCATTGCGAAGAATAGCGGCATATCTTGCCGATAATTATTGTCAGGAATTTGTAGCAAAGACTGTAGGAGAATTGTTCGGGGTGTCGAACCATACGGCGGAAAACTATTATTCATACCTTAAGGAGGCTTTCTTATTGGTGGGAGTCAATCGATTCTCATATAAAAGCAAGGATCGCGTAAGAAACGAGAAAGTATATGTTGTGGATACCGCATTTGTAACAGAACGTGAAGATAGCTTCTCATTGGAAAATCTCGGATGGAAACTGGAGAACATAGTGTGTATAGAGCTGATGAGACGCTATAAACCTCTCTTCTGTGATGTTTTCTACTATAAGGAGGCATCCTCGCAAGTTGATTTTGTCATTGCCAGGGACGGCAATGTGCAGGAGTTGATACAGGTATCATATGACATCTCGACTGAAAGGACACGCAATAGGGAGATAAGAGGATTGAAGAATGCTGCAAAGAAACTTAAGTGCGGCAATCTTACGCTTGTAACATTTGAGGAGCAGGAGACAATTGAGGAGGAGGGCTGTACAATAAATGTTATTCCTGCTACTGAGTGGCTGCTTGGTAGATAAGTGATGCTGACAACACGGCAGGCCTGGCGGAATTTGGAGTTATCCCCCGAAAACACTAAGTTTGCCCCGCATTTTAAAGGAACCGTTATATGAAAAAACACATCGTTATGGTGGCGGCGCTGGTGGCGCTGACGGCTGCGGGAACTGCGGTGGCAAGGGCGGAAGGTGGCGTGAAGGCAGTTAGGACTGAGGCGCAGCAGGCTCCTGAGGCTCAGGAGGTAAAATCTATGCTTAGGCTTGTGGCTGACTGGGAGAGGGCGAATCATCTGATAGATGAGGGGGAGCACGGCGATCTGGCCTGGACGCAGGCGGCGCTGTATGTGGGGATGCTGGACTGGGCCGAGGTGGCCGAGAGGGAGGACGGTGATGACAGCTACTATCAGTGGATAAGGAGGATAGGGCGGAGGAACAGCTGGCAGACGGGGAAGATGATGTACCATGCGGACGACATTGCGGTGTCGCAGGCGTGGCTGACGATGTATGAGAAATACCGTGAACGCAATATGCTGCTGCCGACACTGGCGCGGACGGAGTTCGTGCTCAGGTATCCCTCGTGCAGCACTCTCGAACTGGACTATACGGATGGGGCGACTCTCGAGCGCTGGTCCTGGTGCGACGCGCTGTTCATGGCTCCTCCGGTGTATGCGAGGATGTATGTCCTGACCGGACGGCCGGAGTTCCTCGAGTTCATGGACCGCGAGTACAAGGCTACCTATGAATATCTGTACGATAAGGAGGCCCGGCTCTTCTACCGCGACTGGCGGTATTTCGACAATGTGGAGGCCAACGGCGAGAAGGTCTTCTGGGGCCGCGGCAACGGCTGGGTATTAGGCGGCCTTGCGGAGCTGCTGCAGATTCTCCCGGAGACAAACGCCTACAGGGATTTCTACGAGGACCTTTTTGTGGACCTGGCCGCGAGACTGGCCGGGCTTCAGAGTCCTGACGGCTACTGGCACGCGAGCCTGCTGGATCCGGCGTCCTATCCCTCGCCCGAGACCAGCGCGACCGGCTTTATCGTCTACGGCCTGGCCTACGGGGTAAACGCCGGACTTCTCGATGCGGCGACTTTCATCCCGGTGATTCTCAAAGGCTGGAAGGCCCTGACCGACGCTGTGGAGCCGGACGGCAAGCTCGGCTGGGTGCAGCCCATCGGCGCGGATCCCAAGAAGGTGACCCGCGAGATGACCGAGGTCTACGGTGTCGGAGCGTTCTTAGCTGCAGGAGTTCAGGTCTATACGATGTTGGGCGGTGCCGGGGACAATGGAAAATAAACGGAGGATAGAGGTGGTGGCGGCGGTCATCCATGACGGCGGCCGCATCCTGGCGACTCAGCGCGGCTACGGGGAGTTCAAGGACAAATGGGAGTTCCCGGGCGGCAAGATGGAGGCCGGGGAGAGCCGTGAGGAGGCTCTGCGCAGGGAGATCCGGGAGGAACTGGACACTGAGATCAATATCGGAAAGCTGTTCTGTACGGTGGAGTACGACTATCCGGCATTTCACTTGACGATGCACTGCTACCTGTGCAGTGTGGTGTCCGGGACTCTGGTGCTTAAGGAGCATGAGTCTGCCCGCTGGCTGTCGGCGGACGGGCTGGAGTCGGTGGACTGGCTGCCTGCCGATTTGCAGATTCTGCCTTTGATTAAAGAATGTCTGTAGAATTGGAATTGTCCGAGAATGAAAAGACCGGATTGGGTTTTTCATAGAATGTGCCGTCTGTAGTCTGTAATTGACTGTTTGAAACATTCCGCTGAAAAACAAATGATTACAAAGTTATGCTGACAACAGACTGAACAGTACGTCGGAGTACGTACCGCTTACCAATGCGCCTTGTAGGTGCTTTGGCTAGGGGAGTCTGAGATCAATATGTTTTCTCCAGGATGAGTCTGTTATCCGATGAACCGTGCATAATGTTGTCATACAGCAATATATGCGGAAAGCAGGAAAACATACAGTGAGGTAACTGCCCTCAGTCTGTAAATCGTATATTTTGTGTAAGTATTTATGAGACATGATAATATGTCGATTTAAGCTGAACAGACTCTCTCAGCATGAGCTGTCTCATTGGTCGGGATGCTCGTGCTTACCGTTATGCGGCAAAGTCTAGAGGCAATGTATGTACCGCGCAGGACACATCGACGGCGGTGGATGTTACGAAACGGTTAAAAAACTGTTACGGGAAGGTGAAACATGGCAGGAGCCTCTTGCGGACTCGTAAGAGGCTGATATCTTTGCGGCCTGTCGGGACAAATCCCGGCGGAAAATACAGAGATGAACCGTAAAAAGATTCTTATTTCCGTATTTGTCGCAATGCTCGCTGCCGGGTCGGCTCAGGCCCAGCGGGTCAAGGGCAGCGACACTCTTCTCCCGCTTACACAGGAACTTGCTGAAGACTACCTCGAGGAGCATCCCGAGGGGGAGGTCATCGTCACCGGCGGCGGCTCGGGAGTCGGCATAGCGGCTCTGATGGAGAATACGACCGACATCGCGATGGCTTCGAGGCGCATCAAGTTCGGGGAGAAAATGAAGTTTGCCGAGGCCGGTCTTGAGGCCCGGGAGGTCATAGTGGCCTACGACGCCCTGGCGGTGGTGGTCAATCCCTCGAACCCCGTCACTCAGCTCACCCGCGAGCAGCTCGAGGACATCTTCCGCGGCAAGATCACCAACTGGAAGGAGGTGGGCGGCGAGGACCGCAAGATAGTGGTCTACTCCCGCGAGACATCCTCCGGCACATACGAGTTCTTCAAGGAGAGCGTCCTGGACAACAAGAACTACATGAGCAGCATCCTCTCGATGCCCGCCACCGGGGCCATCATCCAGTCCGTAAAGCAGACCAAGGGGGCAATCGGCTACATCGGCCTGGCCTATCTCAACCGGTATGTGAAACCTTTGGCGGTATCCTACGACGGAGGTGAGCACTACGCGGTGCCCTCGGTGGAGACTGCGGCTGACGGCTCCTATCCGATAGTGCGCCCGCTGTACTACTACTATGACGCTGCCAAGGAGCAGACAGTCAGCTCCTTCATATCATACGCCCTCTCGCCCGTCGGGCAGAAATCGGTGCTGGAACAGGGTTTCGTGCCGGTGAGAATGGAAAATGTTGTGGATGGAGCGGCAGATGAGAGGAGCGAGGTGGAAGAATGTGTCCATGATGCAGGAGTCGGTGACGGCGGGGAGGCCGTGCAGAGATGAAGCGCTTCCTCGAGAAGGCCGTCAAGTGGCTGCTGACCGCCAGCGGCTTCGTCACCAGCCTCGTCATCCTGCTGATTATCGGCTTCCTCTTTACGGAAGGCGCGGGTCTCTTCCGTGAGAAGGTCATCGAGGAGGGTTACGTCTTGGCCGTACACAAGGACAATCCGGTTAAGGAACTGACCGCCGCCGAGATTAAGGCCGTCTTCGACGAGGACATCACCCGCTGGAGCGAACTCGGCGGTCCGGACATGGAGATAGTTACTTTTCGCTTAGAGGATGCGGACGAATATTTTACCGAGGAGGAACTCGGAGCGCAGTATGAGTACGCGGCGGGGAAGATCGACTCCCTGATAGCCGCCACTCCGGGGATGATCGCCTTTATCCCCGAGAGTATGGTAGAGGAGGGGGCGCAGCTTAACTTTATAGAGGACAATGCCATCTCCCCGGCCGAGGTGCTGGGCGGCAGCGAATGGTTTCCGACCGCCACCCCCGCGCCCCTGTTCGGCATGTGGCCCCTGCTGGCCGGTACACTGTGGGTGAGCTTCTTCGCGATACTCTTTGCCCTGCCTTTCGGCATCAGCATAGCGGTCTATATGGCCGAGGTGGCCCCTGAGCGGGTGAGGAATATCCTCAAGCCCGTCATCGAGCTGCTCAACGGCATCCCTTCGGTGGTCTACGGCTTCTTCGGCCTGATCATCATCGTGCCCCTGCTGCAGCAGGTCTTCGGCCTGCCGGTGGGAGAGAGCGGACTGGCCGGCAGCATAGTCCTGGCCATCATGGCCCTGCCGACGATAGTCACTGTGGCGGAGGACGCCATGCGCAACTGCCCGAGGGCGCTGCGGGAGGCTTCATTGGCCTTAGGTGCCTCGAAGTGGCAGACCGTGTCCAAGGTGGTAATACCCTCATCGATGTCCGGCATTGCCTCCGGAGTGGTGCTCGGCATCGGCCGGGCGATAGGAGAGACCATGGCCGTGCTCATGGTCACAGGCAACGCCGCCGTCATCCCCCATTCGATCCTCGAGCCGCTGAGGACCATCCCCGCGACCATTGCCGCTGAGCTCGGCGAGGCCCCTGCCGGCGGAGCGCACTACCAGTCCCTCTTCCTGCTGGGCGTGATCCTCTTCTTCATCACATTTTTCATCAACCTCTGCGTGGAGTACATCTCCCACCGCAACAAGGCCAAAAACTCGTAACGACCCATGAATACCCCAGTATATCCCACCGGCTACCACCTCCGCAAGCGGCGCTCGCAGGCTGCGGCCTTCACCGTATTCCGGGTGCTGAGCTATTTTATTGTCCTGGTGCTCTTTGCCATCCTCGGCTTCATCATCTACAAGGGCGCCGGAGTCCTGAGCTGGGACTTCCTGACCAAGGCCCCGGAGGACGGAATGACCGCCGGAGGTATTTTCCCCGCGATAGTGGGAACCCTGCTGCTGATGCTCGGAAGCGCCGTGGTAGCCTTCCCGATAGGCATCATGAGCGGCATCTACATGAACGAATACGCCTCCAAAGGGTGGGTAGTGCGCTTCATCCGCCTGATGACCAATAACCTCAGCGGCGTGCCTTCGATAGTCTTCGGACTTTTCGGCATGGCCCTGTTCGTAAAGTATCTGGGATTCGGCGACAGTATTCTGGCCGGCTCCCTGACCCTCGGGCTGCTCTCCCTGCCGCTGATTATACGTACCACGGAGGAGGCCCTGAAGGACATTCCCGCCGGTATCCGCGAGGGGAGCCTGGCCCTGGGCGCCACCAAGCTCCAGACTATCTGGAAGGTGGTGCTGCCGATGGGTATGCCCCGCATCATCACCGGACTGATTCTCTCCCTCGGCCGTGTGTCGGGAGAGACCGCCCCGATTCTTTTCACCTGCGCCGCCTATTTCTTCCCCCAGTTGCCCGCATCCATATTTGACCAGTGCATGGCCCTGCCTTACCACCTCTACGTCATCTCGACCAGCGGTACGGACATAGAGGCGCAGCAGCCGATAGCATACGGGACGGCCTTAGTGCTGATTATCATTGTCCTGATCATCAACCTGTTGGCGGGAGGACTCAGAAAATATTTTGAAAAACGGTTAAAGATAAAATAAATGGAGAAAATCGAAGCAAGGGACGTTAATTTCTACTACGGGGCCTTCCACGCCCTGAAGGGTATCTCGATGGAGATACCGCAGAATCAGGTGGTCGCCTTCATCGGGCCCTCCGGCTGCGGCAAGTCCACCTTCCTGCGGCTGTTCAACCGGATGAACGACCTGATACCCGGCACCCGGCTCGAGGGTCAGATCCTCATCGACGGGCAGGATATCTACGGAGCGGATGTCCATGTGGACGAGCTGCGCAAGAATGTGGGAATGGTCTTCCAGAGGCCCAATCCCTTCCCCAAGAGCATATTTGACAATGTGGCCTACGGCCTGCGGGTCAACGGTATAAAGGACAAGGCCTACATCCGGGAGAGGGTGGAGGAGTCCCTGCGCGGGGCGGCCCTCTGGGATGAGGTCAAGGACAAGCTCGGGGAGTCGGCATTTGCCCTCTCGGGAGGCCAGCAGCAGAGGCTCTGCATCGCCCGGGCCATGGCCGTGTCCCCCTCGGTGCTGCTTATGGACGAGCCGGCCTCGGCCCTCGACCCGATATCGACGGCCAAGGTGGAGGAGCTTATCAGCGAGCTGCGCAGCCAGGTGACCATCGTCATCGTCACGCACAACATGCAGCAGGCGGCGAGGGTCAGCGACAGGACGGCATTCTTCTATATGGGTGAGATGGTCGAGTATGACGATACCAAGACTATCTTTACGAATCCTCACAAGGAGGCCACCCAGAACTACATCACAGGACGTTTCGGTTAACAGACAAAAATATTACAGAATATGGTAAAATTCGTAGATCAGCAACTCACCCAGCTCCGCAACGAGGTCTACCGCATGTGGGCTATGGTGTACAGTCAGATGGACCAGGCCCGGCAGGCGGTGCTCGGCATGGACCGCAATATAGCCCAGCAGATATGGGTGCGCGAGCGCCTGGTGGATGCCCAGGACATCAAGATAGATACTCAGGTGGAGGACTTCATCGCCCTATATACCCCCGTGGCAGTGGACCTGCGCTTCGTGCTGGCCATGCTCAAGATCAACAGCGACCTCGAGCGCATCGGGGACTACGCCTACAGCATCGCCCGCTTCGTCAAGGAGACGGATGCGGAGAAACTCGACGCAGCCCTGGTGGACAGGCTCCAGCTGGAGCGGATGTTCGACATCGTGCTGGAGATGATGAACGGGCTGCAGTCCTCCCTGATGGACGAGAATCCCTCGAAGGCCTCCTCGGTCATCGATATGGACGATGAGCTGGACCGGCTAAAGGCCGCTTCCGACAGCATCCTGGTGGAGTACGCCCGGGAGCATACGGACGAGCTTCCGGTGGTTATGGGACTCGGCAGCATCTTCCGCAAGCTCGAGCGCACCGGCGACCATCTGACCAATATCGCTGAGGAGATAGTCTTCTATGTCGATGCGAAGGTGCTCAGGCATACGGCCATGTTCTCGCAGAAAGGGGAATAATAGAAAAGTTACGAATATTTGATTTTATAACAATGTTATTGTTTGCACTTGGTGTAAGGACTATATGTCTACGGGTGCACCTTCCTTGAAAATCTTGAGACAGTATTCTTTCGGTACTGAGCTGCGTCCTGCTGCATCGCGGCAGAGCTGTCTCAGGAATTTCATGGACTGTCCGGGAGAGTAGTGGAAGGCCTTCCTGAGGTACATGGCCAGGGTGGCGCAGAGATAGAGCCGGAAGAATGAGTAGGAGAGTTCCGGCATGAAGTTCCGGACATCGATAAGCCGGTTGAGGTAGTGGATGTAGACGGGGCCGGCTTTAGTATAGTGTCGGTTTACAGAAGCACTGACCTTATGGTAGATGACGGAGCCGGTCACACAGGCCATCCGTACCTTGCGGCGCTTCATCCGCAGGGCCAGTTCAAAGTCCTCTTCTCCGTAGAAAAACCGTTCGGTGAAGATCGCTCCGTTACTGTCCAGGACATCGGGGGTGAACATCATGCAGCAGCCTGTGATGAAAGAGCATTCGATGAATTCCCTTTCTCTGACCCTGGATGCCGGCATATCCTTGTACCAGTATTTCCGCAGTCCCCAGCGTATCCTGCCGCCTCCGTTCCAGATTTTGTCCCTGTCGCGGTAATAGTGTATCAGAGGGGTGAGGATCCGGTATCGTGGCCTCTGTTTCTGAAAATTCACCAGATGGGAGAGGAAGTCCGGCTCGAGTACCGTGTCGTTGTTCAGCAGCAGGAAATATTCAGGGCTGTAATGTGCCGCGTACCTGACCATCATGTTGTTGGCCCGGCTGAATCCGTTGTTCTCGAGCAGGTCGTAGAGGATAACGCATCTGCGCTCCGGAACCGGAAATGTCTCTTCTCCGAGTCTGGTGCGGTGGACAGTGTAACCTCTGGTGCAGCACAGTTCCTGCAGCCTGTCCAGTGAACCGTCCTGCGAGCCGTTGTCACCCAGGACTATGAAATAGTCGTCATAGGTGGACGCAGCCAGAGATTCCAAGCACTCGGCCGTGTCGTCATATCCGTTCCAGTTCAGTAGCGCTATGCAGATCATGGCGCCAAAGATAGTGAATAAGGCATAATTTTCCTAGATTTGTGTCCAAACTGAAGATACCATGAAATTCTATATCGTAGACTGTTTCGCTGAGGCGAAGTACCAGGGCAATCCTTTGGCCGTCCTCATCCCCGACCGGCCTGTATCCGATGCCGAGATGCAGCGGATAGCCATAGAGATAGGCTTTTCCGAGACGACCTTCATCATGTCCGGACGTCAGGCCGACGGAGGCTATGACGTCCGTATATTCACGACCTCCTGCGAGGTACCTTTCGCAGGGCATCCTACGCTCGGGACGGCATACGTCATCAAGGAAATGCTCGAGGGCGGACGGCCGCCGCGGGTGCTGCTCAACCTCAGGGCCGGGCAGATTCCGGTGGACTTCGCTACCGACGGTGCGGGTGTCATGACGCAGAATCAGCCGGTGTTCGGGGAGATTCTGCCCCGGGATGCGGCGGTGGCTGCGGTGTCGCTGTCGGTGGACGACGTCAGGGACGATTTTCCGGTCCAATGGGTGTCGACCGGGCTGGAGGCGGTGATCACCCCTCTGCGGTCCGTTGAGGCCCTCGAGCGCTGCCGGGTCAACTACGACGAGCGGCAGCGGTTCATAGACCGGCACTATGCGTGCAGTCTGCTGTATTTCGTGCCGATGCCGGACGGCAGTCTGCGGGTAAGGGTTTTTATGGAGGACCCCGGCTTTCTCGAGGATCCGGCAACGGGCAGTGCCAACGGCGACCTGGCGTGCTGGCTGCTCCGCCACGGCTTCTTCGGCGGGGCTCGGAGTCTCAGCTATACGGTGAGTCAGGGCAGCGAGATGGGACGGCCCTCGCGGCTTCATGTCGAGGCCTCGTATGATGCGGCTGCCGGGCTTTATGCGACCCGGGTCGGCGGCAGTGTCTTCGTGGTGGCCGAAGGGGAATGGAGGTGACGGCAGTGCGGGTAATTGTTCTATATTTGCAGGCTGAAAAAACAGATTTGAAATGAGGAAGATTCTGATAGTTCTGGCGGGCCTTTCGGTGATGCTGTGCTCCTGTGCGCAGAAAGGAACGGAATTTACTGTACTGCAGTGGAATATCTGGCAGGAGGGGACAATGGTCCCCGGAGGATATGACGCGATAGTGGACGAGATCGAGAGGCTGCGGCCGGATTTCGTGACCTTCAGCGAGGTGCGCAACTACCACGGGATACGGTTCTGTGACCGGATAGTGGCCTCGCTGCGGGAGAGAGGGCTGGAATACTATTCGTTCTACAGCTACGACTCAGGGCTGCTGAGCCGGCATCCGATAACGGACTCCACCACGGTATTTCCGGAGAACGGGGACCACGGCAGCATCTACCGGATGGTCTCCGAGATAGGCGGACGGGAGATAGCGGTGTACACTGCCCATCTGGATTACCTCAATGACGCCTATTACAATGTCCGCGGCTACGACGGCTCCACCTGGGAGAAAATTCCCATCCCGCAGACCGTCCTCGAGGTGCTGCAGGTCAATGACGCCTCACAGCGCGACGATGCCATCCGGGACTTCATCGCCACCGCCCGCAAGGACATCGAAGCGGGGAGAATCGTCATCCTCGGCGGGGACTTCAACGAACCCTCGCACTTGGACTGGATCCGGGAGACCAAGGACCTGTACGACCACAACGGTCTCATCATCCCCTGGACAGTGCCCCTGATGCTGGACAATGCCGGATTTGTCGACACCTACCGGGAGCAGTTCCCCGACGTATTGTCCCATCCCGGATTTACCTTCCCGGCCGACAATCCCCTGATACCCGTCGAGCGCTTTACCTGGACCCCCGATGCCGATGAGCGCGACCGCATAGACTACATTTTCTATTACCCTTACCCGGGACTGGAACTGCTCGATGCGGCAGTATTCGGGCCTCGGGGCAGCATCAGCAACTCGCAGCGGGTGACGGAGGCCACAGATGACCCCTTCATCGAGCCGTTAGGAGTGTGGCCTACCGACCACAAGGGGGTGCTGGTGAGATTCCTTCTGCAGTAGCCCGCCTCAGCGCAGCAGCCAGGCGAGGGCCCGGGCCATGCGGAGCTCCGGATGGTCGAAGTGGTTGCCGGGATTCCATTCGAAAGCCGTCTCGATGCCGTATGACCTGACCTTCTCCACCACTTCCGCGGTGCAGGCGTCCACCCGGCTCATCAGCGGATGGCGGGTGCGGCTCTCCCGGTCGCCGAGGGAGAAATAGGCCTTTTCCGGGCCGGTTCCTTCCTTCAGGCCGGTCCTAGGGGTATTGTCCCGGATAAAATCCGTAAAACCGGGATACCAGAGCGAGCCGGAGACACTTGCCACCCTTCTGAAATACCCTGAGTTCCAGGCGGCCCAGAGGGCGAAGAGGCCTGCGAGGGAGTAGCCGGCGATGACAGGCAGGAAACGGACCGCGTCTCCATCATTTGCCTGACTGCCCATGCGCGGTCTGTCCTGCATGAGGCTGCTGATTTCCGCCTCCACCTGTGGAACGCACTCCTCCATCATCCAGCGCAGATGCTCCGCCGCCAGCCCCTTGTAAGGCGCCTGGCCCTTCCACACCCCCTCCGCCGGCCAGGGCGACAGCTCGTCATCCAGCCCCGTACCCGGATTGTTGACCGACACCAGCACCATCGGCGGGCAGTCCTTCAGCCCGTGGCAGGCATTCCAGACGTCCTCGCCGTTGCCGCGGAAGGAGTGGAGGTAGACTATGGGAATTACGTCGGTCTGATATCCATTTTCGTATTTCCAAATCGTAAAGTCCATGGTAAAAATAGATTATGATTGGAAATTAGTAGGTTTGGGTACAAGCAATGTCTCTGCGAGAGTCCGCAAATAGTCCTCAGGCAATCTGTTGGCTCCAATTGAACTTATTTCCGAATACAGATTCGTGTCTTTACGGATGATGTATTTGCGTTCATGGCCGTTGATGTCGGCGAGAAGGTGATAATTTCCATGATAGGCCTGTTCGATTCTGATATTGGAAATGGTATTTCCTTTTGTGTCCTCGAATGTGACCTTACTGGATGGGGCCGTCATGCAGCCGCATTCGCTCATGCGACGGTGGATGCTGGCTTCTATACGCGAAATCCATTCTTGCTTAACACAGTATTCGGTGGCTATGGTTCTGAAACGGCTGAGTGAGGCGGCAACTTTATCAATTATGGATGCCGGCCGTCTTATGCCGTTTGCGGCGGCGAAAGCCAGAATATCCTCTTTAGTAAAATCACGCAGTTTGCCGCCGGCCGACAGACAGTGCTCCTCATGTGCCTGATAACCTCCTGTGTTGAATATGAATGTCATGTCGTATGCGGGAGCCAGTCTCCATTGCCCTTGAGGATTCATGATGAACGAGAAGTTCTTGTTGTGGTCGTCGGTGTTGTTGGCCATGATATTGAAGACCATTCTGCGGAAAACCTCCTCGGAGTCGGTTTCAGGCAGCTGCAGTTTCCGGCACACCAGCAGCATGTCCTCATAGCTTGCAGCGTCCGGATACATCGCCGCGAGAGTCTGTATGTGCAGTTTCCGGCCGTTTGCCCGGTCGAAACGTTCAGTCAGGAAATGCCTTGTGCCCTCTATCTCCATAAGCCTCGAATCAGTCATCCGAATGCCGGCATCTACAGCCATACGCCAGTAGCTCATCTCCAGTTCGGCCGAAGACCGGGCCTGGTCACCGAATTTCAGAATGCAGTAGTCATAGCCTTCCAGACCATCTATTTGTCCGGAACGTATCTCTCCGGTTTCCTTGGAAACAGCGACTATGGCCTTGGGCTGACGTCCGCCAGCCGATGTACCTACGGCGATCAGGGACTGCATGGTCAGGGACTCTTCCGGAAGGATGCGTGCATTCTCCCTGTCGGAGAATATTTTCTGAGCAAGGGCTGTCAGCGACTGGATATCTATCTTCCCTCTGCTTATATAACTCCCGGTCTCGGGAATGAATTCTAGAGCGCCCATGCCTCTGCTTCCGATGAATGACAATTTCTCGAGAGGGGTAATCTCCGCCGCCGGGATCCGATGCTCCTGCCTCCAGTAATCAAATAGTCTGTTTCCCCAGTCATCCGGCAGAGAATCCGCTATGAAAGGGGGAAGCTTCTGATATATGCGCTCCGATGCACCGTAGACAGGCATCCTGCTCCCGATATCTCCAGTAGGAGCGGTAAGCGGGGCAATATCAATTCCTTTGCTCAGAAAATCCGGATTGAAAGTGAAATAAGACAGGTGTCTCCGCTCATCCCACAGCAGCCGGCCGACCTCTTCGCCCCACAATATTACTTTGATCATTCTGCTCATAACTCCTTGATTTTAGGTTTGCTCGTCTTTTCCCGCCTGTGCCTTATCCGCTGAACTTTCCTGTCATTGTCTTTCATAAGATAGGGGGACGGCGGAAGCTCAGGCATCAGCTCATCCAGCGCTTCTATCCATCCTACTGCCTTCAGCAGCAGAAGAAACGTTCCGAGAGACAGATTGTTGGCCGTCCCGCTCTCGAACTTGTAGACAGTCACGACAGAGAGCCCGGCCCGCTCGGCCACCTCTTTCTGAGTCATATTGGCCCTCTGACGGTAGTCCCTATAACGGCTTCCGAGCAGGTGAATCAGCTCGGGGATGGAGTAATCTTTCAGCTGTGCCATATTAACTATAATTTAGTTTATATTTAATGCCAAATTTTAGGGTTAAATATAAAATTGTTTATTGTTAATGCAAAGATATGAAAATTTTGGGGAGGTTGGTTTGAATCCTTGTGTAATTTTTAATGATTGTATTTGTCCTTGAACTTTTTACCAACATTACATACTAGAGTAATTATTACTATTTGGCTTTTGAAAATTCAATGTAGTATTCGCCTGTCATGTGAAAATTTATATTAACTTTGTCTTTAGTGATTATAGATGAGTTTTTTGTATACTTTATATTTATCCTTTTATTGCTATTTTTCAAATAATAAACAACTTAAATTTTCTATATTTCGAATTTACATTAAAGGACTCAAATTATGCGAATATATTTACACACTACACCGAGTCAAGAAATAGTACCGTTTAATTATCAGCAAAAATTAAGCGGAGTTTTTTATACATGGTTGGGTAAGATGAATGAAGAACATGGCCGAATGTCATTGTATTCATTTTCTTGGTTGAAAAAAGGCAGGATAACAGATGTCGGGTATGAGTTTCCGGAGGGTGCCACATGGTTTATAAGTTTTTATAGTGACGAAACACTAAAAAAATTAATGAGAAGTATTTTAAATCAACCGCAAATGTTCAATGGGTTGACAGTATGTGATATGACGATTGAAGACACGCCGTCTTTGTCAGATAGAAGTTTGTTCTATTTAGGTAGTCCTGTCTTTATTCAAAAACATACATCGGATTTGAAAAATAATATTCAATATACATTTGAGGACATCGGTGCTGATGAAATATTGACACAGACATTGTTACACAAAATGGAGCTGGCAGGTATGCAGAAAGATGAGACTCTCAGAATAATGTTTGACAGGAGTTATGCTAAGAGAAAGACTAAAATGATTTCATATAAGGGAATAAATCTGCGTTCAAGTTTATGCCCTGTTATAATAGAAGGAAAACCTGAATCTAAATCATTTGCATGGAACGTCGGAGTTGGAAATTCCACTGGTATAGGATTCGGGTCGATTTATTAATATGATAGGGTTATGTTATATGTTGTAAAATATACCGGTAAGTTCGGCTTTATAAAACCCTGGACAGCAGTCAGGGATGGAAAGACTTACAGCCAGCAGTTTTTAACTCCGTCAATTATCGAGGGAATTGAGAAGAAATTATTTCCTGAGACTTTGTCCTGCAATGGTGAAATAAGAAAAATAAAAAGATACAAACTCCGCTATTCGTCAATAGATTTGCAGCAGGAACAGATACAGCCGCGTGGATGGATACAGAATTCCAAATCAAGGACAATGTCCCGTCCTTATTCTATACTTGTTAGAGGAGTGATGCTGGATCCGGAACTATTGTTGGCATTTGACAATTTGTCTGATGCTAAGACAGCTTCTTGCCAGCACTTATGCTTGTGCCGCAATGAGGATGTTTTATTGCCCCAGGAGGATGTTATTGAGATGGAAGAACTTGACTTTCAAAAAGAGAAGGGTTTCGAACTGAGGTTTGGACAATCCGAACAGTCTTTTTTAGTCGGTTATAACCGTTTCTGTAATTTGCCGATGTATGGATGGCTGGAAATAGACGGTAATCCCATTTTATAGATTATGGATGATTGTCTCAAAATATTGGCTAAACATGAAGACAGCGGAGGTTTGCCTTTGATTGTGCATTTGGAGAATGTCGCACGCATCGCTGAATGTATAGCAGTCAATTATGGTATGGATGCCGGTATTGCACGGAAAGGAGCTGTTTTGCACGATATAGGTAAAGTCAGTCCATTATTTCAGCAGACATTGAAACATGGCTATGTGCGTATGCCGGGGTTTATTTTCCGACATGAGATTGCATCGTTGTTTTTTCTCTCATTATTGGATAACACAGAGAAAGATATTGTCGTAGACATGATAGCGGCTCATCACAAGTCAGTTTATAATGATGTTAGATGTTTAGGCCTATTGGATTTGGATGAGAATGAAGATAGTTTCACAATACATTCTGCTGGATTTGAGGAATGGGCTCCTGTTGCGATGGATATACTGACCAGGTTCGGTTTCCCCACCCGTTATATAAGTCTTGAAGAGGCAAGATTGAATTACCAATATGCTGTAACCAGTTGTGAAAATTTGAAAAGAGGCTGTTCTTTATGGAAAGGGCTGCTTATGGCCTCTGACCAGATGGCATCGGCACTGCGCGATGTAGACGAGGAATTGCTTGGGAAACTTTATATAATACCCGATTTGTCATTTTATGAAAGAGAGAATCCTCTTTATCCTTTATCGTTGATGCCAGCAGATAATCTGAAGAGGCATACTTTGGTCACAGCTCCGACAGGAGCGGGCAAAACAGACTTTTTGATGAGACGCTGCAAGGGGCGTGTATTTTATACTTTGCCGTATCAAGCTTCCATTAACGCGATGTATGACCGCTTTAAAAATGACTTGAAAGATACCGTATCGCAGATACATTTGTTGCATGCAGCTTCTAATCTTAAAGTTCATGACGGCAAGGTAGAGGAAAGAATCATGCAACGCCATGTAGGGGCATCAATTAAAGTGCTTACACCGCATCAGATGGCTTCTATAGTTTTCGGAGTGAAAGGATTTGAGGCGATGATGCTTGATCTGAAAGGCTGCGATGTTATCTTGGATGAGATTCACACTTATTCCAGTACGATTCAGGCAATCGTGCTCCGTATTGTGGAAATCTTGAAAGCGGCTGGATGCAGGATACATATAGGCACCGCCACTATGCCTGCGGTTCTTTATAATGAGATACTTTGCCTTTTAGGAGGTCCGGATGATGTTTATGAGGTGAAGTTGTCCGATGAGCAGCTCGACTCGTTTAACAGGCATGTTGTCCATAAAATATCAAGTATGGATGATGCTTATTCAATTATAGAGGCTGGTGTGAGGTCCGGGAATAAGATATTGATAGTATGCAATCAGGTTAGGAGAGCGCAATCACTTTACCTGTCTTTAAAAGAGTTGTATCCGGAAATTTCCATGATGTTGATTCATAGTCACTATAAACGAATTGACAGACACAGCTTGGAAATATCTCTGAAAGAGACATATAATAAATTTGAAGATCAAGCGTGCATAGTGGTGTCGACCCAGGTGGTGGAAGTGAGCCTGGATATAAGTTTTGATATGATGATTACGGAATGTGCGCCTATAGATGCTTTGATCCAGCGTTTTGGACGCATTAATAGAAAAAGAAATGTTGATACTATAGGAAAATATAAGCCGATATATGTTTTGTCTCCTGCATCGGGAAACGATGCGTTGCCTTATGATCAGGACATACTTCACAAAAGCTTCGAGGTGCTGCCTGATGCTGGGATTCTGAAAGAAACAGAGGTACAGTCAATGTTGGATAAAGTATACCCTGACGAGCAGTATATGAATATAGATTACTCAGGAGCTGTATTCGTAAATGGCCGATGGATGATAAAAGAATTAAGACATAATTCAAAATCGGCCCTACTTGAGGTTCTTGACATCAATTCCGCAACATGCATCCTTCAATCAGAAGAGGAACAATATGATAAGAATGAGTCCGGTACAAGAAATGAAATCGAGATACCAGTAAGCTATCGCTCGGTGGCATATCTTGGATTGAGAATGAATAAACATGGAACTTGCCCCTATGTGATTCCGGATGATGCTTATGATAGTGAATTGGGATTGCTGTCGGATAAACTTAAAGGAGAATCAAATAAAACTTATGACTTTCTATAATTATGATAACATCGGTAATAGGTCGGATTTTTTTAAATGCATATAACGCAAGAGAGCACACTTGCTATGATGCAAAGAGATTCTTTATCGAGAAATACTATCCTTTGTTTTTCGATGCAGAGAAATACATGCAGTGGGTTCAGAATTCACCATTTGTACAAATGAAAAAAGGCCAGAAGGTCGAAACTTTATCATCAGAAGAACGGCATGGTAAATTGCGAGAATTGATTTGTAAAATTCAAGATGGCGCGAGAGATGCGAGTGTGGCGATAGGATATTCCGCCTCTGATGATAAAGGATATGCCACGACATCGGGACAGGTGACAAATTTGAATTTGGAAGTTTCTCAGGATGATGTTTATTTGTCATGGATTGGCTCTTCTTTAGGTATTGGGGTTCAAGGCGGTTTCTGTATTCTGTTCAGTAACCCTCAAATCTTGCTGAGCATATATGATGGATGGAGTCTATATCGTAAAGCATTAAATAATAACCAGAAACTGAAAGGAAATCAAATTACATCATGGAATGGTAAATGGCTTGCCCATAGATATGACGGATACACATATGACTCAGAATATCCCATGGCTGATTTTGAACCATTTGTGAAAGGCGCGGATGCATCTATGTCTGTGTCTGTGCAGTCATGGACGAAAATATTAATAAATATAGCACTGAGTGTGCCCGAACAGAACTTAATGGGATATGTGTACAGTTATGGGCAAACCAATACTACAATAGGTTTTATACCTTTCATACTATCTCAGATAAGATGCCCCATTGACCTTTACATTAAATTTTTCGGCATGAATGGAAGGAGAGATGCGGAAGATCTCTATGGTACCGCATTTGGATTTGATAAAGCCTGTCAGGCAGGAGTGATTGGCATAAAGGCACTTGAGCCTAAAGGTCTGAGAGATTATATCGAAAAAGGGAAATTACCGAAATACAACGATAATGAGGAACAGACAATAAAATATCATACTTATCAAATTTGGATTATGGCAATGTTAAACAATCAGGACCTCTGGATGAGTGCAGAGGAGTTTGCGCGTTTGTTGCAGGTTTATTCGCAAAGCAGTACTAATGCTAAAACTGATAAATCAAATAAAGTTAAGGCATTATTGAGTTCATCGAATAAAAGGGATTTTATAAAGAATCTAACGGATATTGTTCCTGATATCAGTGAGCGGACAAAAGTGATGGAAACGGCGAAAAAAGTAAACGATATGCCGACGGATAATGTACCGTACTTCTTAACATTGATTCGTTTTCATTATGCAGCAAATACTAACAAATAATCAACGATATGAATAACTTTATTTTTTTACGGGCATTAAAGCATGCTGAGCATACCGTGTTCTGTGTAGAAGACGGCCAGAAAACCTACTATGATCCACAGTTCAATAAAAGAGTACCGTATTCGAGCGGTCAGCAAGTTAAAAGGTCCATATTGCAGCAGATAGCAGACAACATGGGAGTGCATACAGCTCCAATTACCTTTAATTATAATATTTCTAAAAGTGGTGAATTGGAGAATAAGGAGCCGTGGTCTCCGTGTGACCCTACTTATGTGGATCAACTTTTGGGAGGCTGGATGAAGGCAAAAACCGGTAAAGGCAAAACAAAAGACAACGATACGAGTGACTCTAAGGAGAATAATGTCGTAAAACGCAGAAGTCCGCTGTCTATATCGGCAATGCGTCCGCTCCATCCATTGTTGGCCGGCGTGGATAATGAGAATATAACATTTGACCGCAGCGATCGTCCTGACCATCATCCCGTGAATGTCAGAATGGCTGGAAGTGATAGACTGCTGACAGAGGATGAGATAGAAGCATTTTTATCAGACAATGGCCGAACATTGTCAAGAAGAATCTGGATACCGGAAAATAAAAGAGCCACCGGTCTGTTTGTTTATGATGCCGCGATAGACCTTCGTACTCTTTTCTGTGTCTCTATGAATCAGCATGAGCCCGAGGTGTCAAAAGAAATGATAGATAAACTGAAATCCAATGGCTGGATTGAGTCGGAGAATGTTTTTGGAAAATGTCTGGTCTTGCCGGAAACAGAACGGAAGAAAATAATTCCGGCATTGGCGGACGCTTTGGTAGATTGGAGGATAACTTCCAATCAGGCACGTACTTTCAGCTTAATGGAAACATTAGCTATTGCTGTGAGTGATAATGCAAATACTATTGCTGCTGCTATCCGCGCAAAGTTGATAGAGGATGGAGAAAAGCCCAAAGCGAAACCTGTTGTTGACGCTAATGCAGGAGCTGATTTATTTGTCGCATTGCCGTGCGCAAGTTATATGATTACGGAGTGTGAGTCTTCAAGTGCCATTGAGGATGCAAAGCAGAACTTAGTTCGGCGTATGTCTGCGTTTGATTACGAACATCAGGCTTTTTAATTTTTAAACTCAATTCAGGTTCTTTTGCACATGTGTGTAGGGGAACCTGAATTTATTAAAATCATGCTCAGCGGTACCCATTTTAATTATTACATGGTTTGCAAACGAAAACTGTGGTTGTTTGCGAACGGTATAAATATGGAGCATGTCTCAGATTTGGTATTTGAAGGCAAATTGATTCATGAGGATTCCTATCCCCAGCGTTCGAGCAAATATGAAGAGATAGAGCTGGACGGGATAAAGGTTGACTTTTATGACCCGAAGCGAAAGGTGATTCATGAGATAAAGAAGTCCAATAAAGTAGAGGCGGCACACATGTGGCAGTTGAAATACTATATTTATGTATTTGAAAGGAATGGGATAGATGGAGTTACCGGGATTTTGGAATATCCTGCTTTGCGGAAGACTCAGGAGGTGGTGCTGAGTGATATGGATCGGGAACAGATTAAGGAAATGGAAGTGGATATTCAGAGAATCATATCAGATAACAGTTGCCCATCGTTGCAGAAAAAAGGTATTTGCAAGAATTGCAGCTATTTTGATTTTTGTTATATCCAAGAGGAGGAAGTCGGATGAAAAAGACATTTTATTTATTCAATCCCGGGGTATTGGAACGGAAAGATAATACTCTTAAGTTCACCCCGTGTGCAGAGGAGGGAGTAATGCCTGATGCGAATGCACAGTCACGCTATCTGCCTATAGAGGACATCAGTGAGTTTTATGTGTTCGGTTCATTGAGGGCGAACAGTGCATTGTTCAATTTTCTGGGACAAAAAGACATTGCGGTGCACTTTTTCGATTATTATGAGAATTATACAGGCTCGTTTATGCCTCGGGACAGTTTGCTTTCAGGAAAGATGCTGCTTGCACAGACATCCCATTATCAGAATAAGAAAAAGCGGATGGTGATTGCACGGAAATTCATTGAGGGAGCTGCATATAATATGCTAAAAAACTTGCAGTATTATAACCGCCGTGGAAAGGATATGGAGGGTATAATGGAGCTGATGAGTAAGTTGGCAGCACAGATCCCGATGACGCAGACAACAGAAGATCTGATGGGAGTGGAAGGCCAGATAAGGCAGTGCTACTACGAGGCCTTTAACCTGATAATAAATGATTTTGAGATGGGTAACCGGACGAAGCAACCGCCAGGGAACGAGGTGAATGCTTTGATTTCATTCGGCAATATGGTCTGCTATACGATATGTCTGCGTGCTATTCATCAGACACAGTTGAATCCGACAATCAGCTATCTTCACACGCCTGGTGAGCGGAGGTATTCATTGGCTCTGGATATTTCAGAGATCTTTAAGCCGATTATAGTAGATAGGGTAATATTCAAGGTCCTGAACCGAAAGGAGATACAAGAAAAGCATTTTGATAGAAAACTGAATAGATGTTTGCTTAACACTACAGGTAAAAAGATATTTGTCAAGGCGCTCGAAGACCGATTGAGCGAGACTTTCAAGCACCGCTCTCTGAACCGCTCAGTCAGTTACAGACATTTGGTAAAATTAGAATGTTACAAACTTGCGAAGCATCTGCTGGAGATAGAAGAATACAAACCTTTTAAAATGTACTGGTGAGCAATGTATGTGATTTTGGTATATGATTTTGGGGAAAAGCGCGTCAATAAGATGCTGAAATTGTGCCGTAGATATCTGAATTGGATTCAGAACTCGGTATTTGAAGGAGAAATCTCGGAAGTACGCTTGAAAGAGTTGCTTATGAGTTGTGATAAATTTATGAATAAGGGTGAGGACAGTGTGATAGTATTCAGCGGACCATCACAAATATCCTTAAATAAGCAGATAATTGGGAAAGAGCGTTCATCTATAGACAATTTCCTATAATAATGCGAAGAAGGAAAGTTGTCAATGTAAGTATCATCATTGAAATAAAAGTGACTGAATAGCAATTTGTTCTTTGATATCTTGATTTACAACACAATAGAAAGTTGTCTAATGCCTATAGTTTATGTAGAATTGCAGGTCGACACAAATATTGATGAAAATTTCGTATCTTTGCTTGTGCAAATGCTTAATTTATAACGGCATTTTGTATGCTTGGGACGGGCTTTTAATCGTACCATAGTGGAATTGAAACAATTGTAGTTGCCACGACCAGACACCTATAGCGTGCTTTTAATCGTACCATAGTGGAATTGAAACAAATGGTCGGCGTACACCCTCGAACCATTCAAAATCTTTTAATCGTACCATAGTGGAATTGAAACCTGAAAAGCAGAACAACGCAAACAAGGTGCAAATCGGCTTTTAATCGTACCATAGTGGAATTGAAACCAAAGCGGATTTCGACTTTCCGTTTGCGGTTATCCTTTTAATCGTACCATAGTGGAATTGAAACGGCTTCCTCGTAGTTGGTCACACATTCGTTGATTTCTTTTAATCGTACCATAGTGGAATTGAAACAAGTTGAACAGGCGATCATTAACCTGACAAACGAGGCCTTTTAATCGTACCATAGTGGAATTGAAACATAACCCTTGCGGGTGTCAAGAATAGAGAACGGGGGCTTTTAATCGTACCATAGTGGAATTGAAACTTCATTGCGGTCTTTCGGTCTGATGACCGTGATATCTTTTAATCGTACCATAGTGGAATTGAAACAAGTTTCAACTGCGATGAAACAACTCAATCAAAACTTTTAATCGTACCATAGTGGAATTGAAACAACTTTTTCACACAAAATTGCGTGTTAATTTTGAAGCTTTTAATCGTACCATAGTGGAATTGAAACTTATTCGCATTACCGCTGAACAAAACGCCACGACACTTTTAATCGTACCATAGTGGAATTGAAACTCTTTCCGATTTGCGCGGACACTATTTCACCGCTTGTCTTTTAATCGTACCATAGTGGAATTGAAACGCCCAAAAGCGCACGGAACTTGCCGCCGTGCCTTGCCTTTTAATCGTACCATAGTGGAATTGAAACTGTCCTTTTCATTCAACCCAACCATCAATGATTTCTTTTAATCGTACCATAGTGGAATTGAAACGGAGTACAAGGCACAGCTGCTGAATGAGGCCAGGAAACTTTTAATCGTACCATAGTGGAATTGAAACTACTTATCGCATAAGTGGAAAAACCGGGCTACTGCTTTTAATCGTACCATAGTGGAATTGAAACAAAGTACAGTAATCCCGGCATGGTAGGTTTTCCCGACCTTTTAATCGTACCATAGTGGAATTGAAACACCTAAAGAGCATAGAGGAACACACCAAGCAGCCGGACTTTTAATCGTACCATAGTGGAATTGAAACGGGCAAGCTGAATGAGTGCGTCGCTGATATGCAGGCCTTTTAATCGTACCATAGTGGAATTGAAACGATACAACACCGCCCTTGGCGAATTTGGGAAGTGATCTTTTAATCGTACCATAGTGGAATTGAAACAAGCTATACGCAATGCCGGTCTGGCGGCGCAGGACTTTTAATCGTACCATAGTGGAATTGAAACGGCCGAGAAGCAGGAGGCTCCGGGAGCAGGGAATAGCTTTTAATCGTACCATAGTGGAATTGAAACGAGACAGAGGCGGTTGAGGATGTTGAGGCCGTATCACTTTTAATCGTACCATAGTGGAATTGAAACACAAGTACACCACAAAGGTCAAGGCGATAGCAAAAACTTTTAATCGTACCATAGTGGAATTGAAACAGAATTGGAAAGGGATTTATGTATTGGGTAAATGCTTTTAATCGTACCATAGTGGAATTGAAACTTGAAAGGAGAAGCCCATCAGCGGTCACGCGCGTGTACTTTTAATCGTACCATAGTGGAATTGAAACAGGAAAATAGACCTCTGCACAGTTGCATCAGAGGGCTTTTAATCGTACCATAGTGGAATTGAAACGAGGGTGCGGGAGGTGGCCAGCTTAGTAGCGGAGGCTTTTAATCGTACCATAGTGGAATTGAAACGACCTCCCGCACCCTCTGGGGACGGCCATTTGACGCTTTTAATCGTACCATAGTGGAATTGAAACATCCTCGACAAGGGTTCTTTTCAATGTCAGCTTCTTCTTTTAATCGTACCATAGTGGAATTGAAACCAATCCGTTTCTCAACGAGGCGTATCTCATCAAGTACTTTTAATCGTACCATAGTGGAATTGAAACTACGTAAGATTATCATCACTATACGTCAAAGTCAAACTTTTAATCGTACCATAGTGGAATTGAAACAATTTATATCCTAGGTAATCTGCAAGACTTCCACGCTTTTAATCGTACCATAGTGGAATTGAAACTACATCAAAGCAGGATTAAGACGTAAGCGACCGGTGAAGTGCGTATAGCGAATTTATTCCAGGCGAGGTATCTTCGCGCAAAAAAAAGATGCTTACACG
>CALUSM010000006.1 GCA_944323445.1 uncultured Bacteroidales bacterium | reverse complement strand
GTGTAAAGGCGGCAACGTCAAAGCCGAGCAGTACTAATAGCCCGACACTTCTGATATGACGCAGAACAAACAAACAAGACTACTGAGTTGTCTCTCTCATTTCTTATAGAATACGTCCGGAGACGGTCGTGTTCCGTCACCGTGGCGAAAGGTTCGCGTGTACAGATTTCTGTCCGGGGAGCCTTTATGCAAGGGTGAGGGAGCGAGGCGAGGGAGTTTACTTCGGTAAATGACCGAGCCGCAGACGACCGAACAACGCCGCAGAAAGGCTTGCCGGGCAGAAATATGATGGTGGTTATAACGGTGTGGACCAACCTCTTCCCATTCCGAACAGAGAAGTTAAACGCACTCGTGCCGATGGTACTGCCCTAACCGGGGTGGGAGAGTAGGTAGCCGCCGCCCCATAGAGCCCTCGGAGGAACAACCTCCGGGGGCTTTTTTTTTATGGCCGACAGCAGTCCAATGTCCGCACTAATCGGTCACTTTAGGGCCGGATTCTGATTCTCGGAGTGTTCTCCGACATCAGCGATGATATTTCCTGGTGTGACCTTCGGAATCTGTTGAAAGTCTCGCGCGATATGCCGAAATGTCTGCATATTTCCAGGACTGTGTGATGGGCGAGCAGCATTTCGCGTACCTCGTCCAAGTTGTTTTCCAGAATGTTGAGCTTTGTGCAGCTCCCTTTTCGTCTTCCGAGCACCACTCCGTTGGCTTTCCGCAGGGCAAGAGCTTCTTTAGTTCTCATGGATATCAGGTTCCTTTCTATTTCGGCTACCAGACCGAATGCGAAGCACAGGACTTTGCTGTTTATGCTGTCGTCGAATGTGTAGCCTTCTTTCGTTGTGCAGAGCGTGATGTTTTTCCGGAGGCATTTCGCCATGATCTCCATAATCTCGGTCAATGTTCTGCTCAGCCTTGAGATTTCCGTAACAATCAGCGTGTCTCCGGGCTTGAGTTTTCTGAGGAGTTGTCCAAGTTTTCTGTCCTTCTCGTTCTTTTTGCCGCTTACTGTTTCTGTGACCCAGCAGTCGACGTTAATCTGTTTTTTCGCGGCGTAGCGGAGGATTTCCTCCTTCTGGTTGGCCAGATGCTGTCTTCCAGTGCTGACCCTAAGGTATCCTGCAATCATTTTCTGTGTAATTTTATCGTTGGCAGTATTGCTCTGCGGATAAAATTAGCAATTCCATGTCTTGCCGGTGATCGAGTGTCCTGATGCTGAAAAGTTTGTTATATTTGCCTGCTGAATCCAGATTGATGATATTTTTCATTAAAAACAACAAGCATACAGGTACCAGATGGAATACAGAGCAGGTGACAGGGTCCGGTTCTTGGATTTCGAAGGAGAGGGCAGGGTGACGGCCGTCCTTCCGCATGGTCTTCTGGAGATAGAGATGGAAGGCATGCGGATGAGGGTGACTTCCGGGGAGATTGTCCCTGTAGAGGCAGAGAACATCGAGGTTGAGAGACATCTGTATGACGGAAACAGTCAGTTATCCCGTTTCAAGCAGCATCCTGACCGCCCGCAACGCTCTCTTCCGAGTGGGAAGAAAGCACAGTGCAGGGAGGATGTCATGGAGGTCGATTTGCACATGGAAAGTATACGGCAGAGATATCCTGCCGCGCGCAATGTCGGCAACGGGGATGCTCTGTATGTCCAGTTGGATGTCTTTGAGAAAAGTATGGCGGAAGCTTTCCGGAAGGGGGTGCGTACCGTAGTGCTGATTCATGGCAACGGACGCGGCGTACTGCGGTCGGAGCTGCTGAGGCGTCTGCGGGAGTATCCGGGGGTGACGGTGCGTGCTGCCTCTGCTCTTCGTTACGGCAGCGGAGCAATAGAAGTGTCAGTCAGATAATCAGTGCCTGCGCTTTCTGAACATCAGCACGCAGCACCAGATGCATGCTGATGCTGCCGACAGCAGAAGAAGGTTCCATATAACCGTCATTCCCCATCTGACGGGGTGGGCGAACTCGCGGTAAGGAGAGTCCCCTTCGGAGTAACGGGCGAATGCATTGGTGTAGACTGTGGTGCCGTTCCCGTATCTTGCGGTCATCCTGATATAGGGATCATCCTCAGTCATTGCATATTCAATGATGCTGGCACTTGAGACAGAGTCTACAGTCTTCCCGTTCTGGGAGATGACGCGTATGGTCTGTGCCGGAGCGCTCAGAATCATGAATATCGTGTCGCCTCTCATTCCGATATCCTTTATCCGGGGAAGCGTGCGGTTGCCTGCATGTTTTGCGGTTGTGTCTCCGCGTCCGAAGTCCGGAATCCTTGTGGTGTAGAAGTTGCCCTTGAGCAGCTGCTCCTTCACGTCTTTCCAATAAGGGGTAGGGGTGTTTATCCAGGAACAGCGGCGGGCTATGGCTCCAGGGTCCTTGGAGTTGTGGTTGTCGTCATTGATGTTGTTGTGGGCATACCGTCCGGCGGACAGGGCCTCGTCCCAGCGTCTGAGTCCGGTACCTTCGCCGAGGTCCCATTCCTCAAAGCCGGAGTCGCCTTCTATCAGTCTGTATCCTGACAGATGTTCCATCACGCGGGTGTTGACCGTGAGTGTGCGGTCTGGGTGATTGAACTGTACGAAATCTCCGTCAGCAGCCAGTCGGTCTATCATGAACTGTTTCTGTGACAGGAGTACCGGCAGCAGATGGTCGAATTTCTCTACTTTCTTCACTCCGAATGCGTTCAGATGGAACTTGAACAGATTGTAGCCGTGTTCATATATGGCGATGTAGAGAGATGTGTCCACTGGATGCGGGGTAAGGGCCTGGTGGTTGGAGAATCCGAGGATATCGTAGCCGTAGCCGATGTAGTCCGAGTAGACTACGTCCGGATAGTACGGGCATTCGTTGATGCCTTTGTCCACGCGGGTATGGGTGTGCAGGCAGGCCCGTTTCCATCCTATGGTAGTGTCGAAGTCCGCGTAGGGATTGTATATCCTGTCTCCGTGAAACGGCGAAGGACCCTCAAACCTGTAGATCGGAGAAACGCTCATCAATGCTGTTGCGGCTACGACCGAGAGCAGGATTGAGGCCGTAATCTTTGCTGCCAATTTAAAAAACTTGTTCATTCTGCCGCAAATTTATAAAATATTGTGTTTTATTTATTACTTTTGTTTTTTCAAAAAACGAAAACTATGTGTGGAATTGTAGGATACATGGGCCAGAAACAGGCGGCCCCCATCTTGATCAAAGGACTTCACAGGCTGGAATACAGAGGCTATGACAGTGCCGGCATAGCTCTTATCAACGCCGATGGCGTTCTTACGGTGTATAAGTCCAAAGGAAAAGTCAGTGACCTGGAGAAGCTTATCAGCGACAAGGACACTACCGGAACTATCGGCATCGCGCATACCAGATGGGCAACCCACGGGGAGCCCAACGATGTCAATGCGCATCCTCATTATTCGGAGCACAAGAACCTGGCTCTGATTCACAACGGTATTATCGAGAATTACAAGGCTCTGAAGAAGGAGCTGGTCAACAAAGGGTACCATTTCCACAGCGATACCGACACGGAAGTGGTCATCCAGCTGGTCCAGTATATGATGGACTCGCACAAAATCTCCCTAGTGGAGGCAGTACCGCTCGCTCTTAGGAATGTGATAGGCGCATATGCCATTGTGATAATAGACAAGGACAATCCAAACACTATGATAGCGGCCCGCAAGGGCAGTCCGCTGGTCGTGGGTATCGGCAAGGATGAATTCCTCGTCGGTTCGGACGCGACTCCTATAGTTGAGTATACCGACAGGGTCATCTATCTGGATGACGAGCAGATAGCCGTTATGGAAAGAGGAGGCGGCATACGTATTACCGACCTGCGTCAGATTGAGGTCACTCCTATTGTCAAGAAACTGGAACTCAACCTGAGTGAGATAGAGAAGGGCGGTTTCCCCCATTTCATGCTCAAGGAGATATACGAGCAGCCGAATACTCTGAGGACTTCCATGAAGGGACGTCTTCATCCTGAGTTGGGAGAAGTGAAGCTCTCCGGAATTATCGACAACAAGGAGAGATTCCTCAAAGCCCGCCGTATCATAATCTGCGCCTGCGGAACTTCATGGCACGCGGCGCAGATAGGCAAATATATGATAGAGGAACTGGCCAGGATACCGGTGGAGGTGGAGTACTCATCCGAGTTCAGGTATCGTAAGCCGGTTATATTCAGCGATGATATAGTTGTCGCGATATCACAGTCCGGAGAGACGGCAGATACCCTGGCTGCTATCAAGCTGGCCAAGGCTCATGGAGCGTTCCTCTTCGGTATATGCAATGTGGTCGGTTCGTCCATACCCCGCGAGACGAATTCCGGCTGCTATACCCATGCCGGTCCAGAGATAGGCGTGGCCTCCACAAAGGCGTTCACTGCCCAGGTGTCCACTCTGGCTCTGCTGGCTCTCTCTCTTGCTAAGGAGAAAGGCACTCTTACAGATGCCCGAAGGCGCGAACTTGTCGAGGAACTTCAGCGGATACCGGAGAAGATAGAGAAGATACTCGAACATGATGAACTCATATCCAGGATAGCCAGCGTTTTCACCTATGCCCACAACTTTATCTATCTGGGACGCGGATACAACTATCCCGTGGCGCTGGAGGGAGCCTTGAAACTGAAGGAAATCTCGTACATCCATGCCGAAGGATACCCTGCGGCGGAGATGAAGCACGGTCCCATCGCCCTTATTGATGATGAGCTGCCTGTGGTGGTCATCGCCACAAAGCGCGGCAAGTATGACAAGATTGTCAGCAACGTACAGGAGATAAAGGCCCGTAAGGGACGCATTATCTCCATTGTCACTGAGGGCGATACGGATGTCCGGAATATCTCGGACTGGAGTTTCGAGATACCCGACACCGAAGAATGCTTTGTCCCCCTGCTGTCCACGATACCTCTCCAGCTTCTGGCCTATCATGTCGCGATAGCCAAAGGCAGGGACGTGGACCAGCCCAGGAATCTGGCCAAGTCCGTTACAGTTGAGTAAACCTTTTCTTGCCAATAATCACTTTCCCGTTCCGGTCTATGATATATGAGTAGTCATAGCAGCCGAGAATGAACGAACTGCCGGTATCGGGATTCTCTCTCAGCGACGTTATGTAGTAGAAGTTGAATCCCATACCGAAAAGTTCGGTAAACTCGATTTCCCTTTCACCGCGGGAATACAGTCTGTCGATGATTGCATGATTCTTCTTGAGAATCCTGTCAATCCTGTTCAGTGCGTTCCGCTGTCTGCTGTAGAGCCGGTTGTTGTACGTTGTTCGGCAGGAGTCTGAACAGAACTTCTTGTCAGATCTCCCGGTGACGGGCCTGTGGCAGTTCAGGCAATACCTTTTCTCCTCTTCCATACATCTCTTGTCTTTACTGATTGTACCCGCAAAGTTAGCTCACGTATTCTGAAATCTACGACCATAAACGTAAAAACTTTCATATATAGCCGTTTATAATCGTTTAAAGTGCGGAAATATTCTGAAATTATGCTCAGTTTTGCACCTGAATATTTCACAATCTAAAATCAAAATTATGGACAGATCATTTAACAGAATCGAACTGCGGGGCAATGCAGGGCAGGATGCCAGAATCACTAAGGTGGGAGGCAATACGGTGGCGAGGTTCAATGTCGCTACCAATGAGACGTACAAGGACCGTACAGGCACATTGAAGGAGGAGACGACATGGCATACCGTGACTGCCTGGGCGGGAAAGGGCATGCCGGATTTTACCCGTATCAGGAAGGGGGTGTGCGTCTATGTCCTGGGCCGTGTGAGGCAGGTCCGCTATACTACGGCGGAGGGTGAGGAGAAATCATTTTACGAGGTGCTCGCCTCCAGACTCAATATTGAGGAGCCGCAGATGACATAAAAGCATTATATTTGCCATCACAAAATATTCAGTATCATGACAAGGACAGTTTATATCTACAACACATTATCTAGGAGAAAGGAAGAATTTGTCCCGGTGCATCCGGGTCTGGTGGGCATCTATGTCTGCGGTCCCACAGTCTACGGGGAACCGCACCTTGGACATGCCAGACCGGCAGTGACTTATGACGTACTGGTGAGATTCTTCAGGTACTTGGGCTATAAGGTCCGTTATGTCAGAAATATAACAGATGTGGGACATCTTGAGCATGATGCGGATGAGGGCGATGACAAGATTGCAAAGAAAGCCCGGCTCGAGTCGCTGGAGCCGATGGAGGTCGCCCAGACCTATACCATCGCCTATCATGACGCGATGCGGAGGCTCAATACCCTCCCGCCCAGCATCGAGCCCAGGGCTTCCGGCCATATCATAGAGCAGATAGAGCTCGTAAAGCATATACTTGACGCCGGTTTTGCCTATGAGAGCAACGGTTCAGTCTACTTCGATGTGCCGGCATACAATAAAAAATACCGTTATGGAATACTTTCCGGTCGCAATATCGAGGAAATGATGGCCAACACCCGTTCTCTGGACGGTATCGGGGACAAGCATTCGCCCTATGACTTCGCCCTGTGGAAGAAAGCATCTCCGCAGCATATCATGAAGTGGCCGTCCCCCTGGAGCGAGGGTTTCCCCGGCTGGCATCTGGAATGCTCGGCCATGAGCTGGAAATATCTCGGAGAGGAATTCGATATCCACGGAGGAGGAATGGACCTGCAGTTTCCCCATCACGAGTGCGAACTGGCGCAGAACACCGCTTCGCGCGGACAGGGCGGCGTGAAATACTGGATGCACAACAATCTCCTGACGGTCAACGGTCAGAAGATGGGCAAGTCCCTGGGCAACTTTACGACCCTGGGCGACCTGTACAGGATTTATTCTCCCATGACAGTCCGTTTCTTCATTCTTCAGGCGCATTACCGCGGCACGCTCGATTTCAGCAATGACGCGCTGGCTGCGGCAGAGAAGGGATTGAGAAGGGTGCTTCAGGCCGTTAAGGATTTCAAGGTACTGAAGCATGCGGCCGGAGAACTGAGTCCGGAGGTAGGGAAGATCAGGGAAGGAGTCATGGATGCTCTCTGCGACGACCTGAATACGCCTGTTGCCCTGGCTCACATCTTTGATGCCGTGAGGCTGGTCAACCAGGTGAAGGACGGCGCCGCCAGGCTTTCGGACGAGGATTATGAGGCGCTTTCGGAGGTGCTGTGCCGGATAGTCCCCGATGTCCTGGGACTCGTGGACGAGGTGCAGGTGTCTTCGGAGGAGAAGACTGTGGCCGGGCTGATGGACATGATTCTGGAAGTGCGCCGGGATGCCAAGGCACGTAAGGATTTTGCTGTAAGCGACAGGATCCGGGACCGCCTCAAGGAGCTTGGCGTGACGGTAAAGGACACCAAGGAAGGAACGGAGTGGACATTGTAGAAGACTGAGACAACGTATATGGAACAGAATGGGAGAACAGATGCGTCCGGAGTGCCAGTCAGGCACTGGGGCAAGACGATAGTGTCGTTTCTGGTAGTCCTGTGCGCGATGCCTCTCGGGCATGCGCTGATGATACTGATGGAGCATTTCATCCCGGAGCAGGGTCTGCATGCATGTGCTTTCATTATGGGAGCTGTGGGGCTGGCACTGGTCATCACGGGAGTATTTGTCAAGGGTGACACCAGACAGACTCTTCTGGGACTCTTCGGCGGTCTTCTGTTCTGGACCGGCTGGGTGGAGTTCCTGCTGCAGTACTATGCCGCGCGGTATGGGGTTCAGCCCGAGATAGTGAACGGGGAAGTGGTGACCAGGCCGGAGTATCTCATAATGCCTGCTACCTTCGGTTTCTGGATGCTTATCATGACGGTCTATGTTTTCAGTGTAAAGACAGGCTGTTATTTTATCACTTGGATTCAGAAACGGATTTTCGGCCGGCGCAAGGATGAGATAGTCACCCGTCCTCTTACCAGGCATACGTCCATCACCACATTCATGGAACTCAACATGATGATGTGGGCGTGCTATCTTCTGCTGATGTTCTGCTATGATTCAAGATTCCTGGGAGACCATCATCCGGTGACCATGATTGTTGGAGCGGGATGTCTCGTCGGGGCTGTGCTGATGTTCCTCAAGGAGCTCAGAATAGCTTCGTGGGGTGCCAATATCCGTATGGCCGTCGCTACGGTGATTGTTTTCTGGACACCGGTGGAGATAATGGGACGCATAAATCTGTTCAACGAGATATGGGTAGCTCCTATGGAGCATGTTACGGAGATGGTCATCATACTGGCCGCTTTCCTGCTTCTGGGAGCGTATCTTATTTACAGTGCCGTGAGAAAAAAGAGAGGCAACGGCTGATGTCCTATATTTCCCGGCGCATCCTTGCGATGGGAATATTGAGCTGCTCGCGGTATTTGGCAACAGTCCGCCGTGCCACCTTGTATCCTTTCTGTGACAGGACATTGACAAGCTCCTCATCTGTGAGGGGCTTTTTCTTGTTCTCCGCCTCGATGCTTTCCGACAGCACTTTCTTGATTTCACGGGTGGATACCTCATCCCCGCTCTCGGTCTTCATGCCTTCGGAGAAGAAATATTTCAGAGGATAGACTCCGAAGTTGGTCTGAATGTACTTGCAGTTGACTACTCGGGATATGGTGGAGATATCCAGTCCTGTCTTTTCAGCGATGTTCTTGAGTACCATTGGCTTGAGCTTGGTCTCGTCTCCGTCCGTGAAGAAATCGTGCTGGAAATCGAGGATGGCCTTCATGGTATTCTGAAGGGTATTCTGACGCTGTTTGATAGCCTCTACAAACCATTTCGCCGAATCCAGTTTCTGCTTGACGAATGATACTGCCTCCTTGCCGCGCTTGCCGGAGGAGGCGGCGGAATTCATCAGAAGGTCAGCGTAGCGCTTGTTGACCCTCAGTTCCGGTACTGAGAATTTGGGCATGGTCAGTATCAGCTCTCCATCCTTGTTGTCCAGAATGAAGTCCGGTACTATCTGCTGGGCCTGCTCTACATAGGAGTCGTCAATCTGTCCGCCCGGGCGCGGATTGAGCCTGACAATCTCGTCTACGGCGTCTTTCAGGTCATCCTTGCTCATGCCGGTCTTGGCCATTATCCTGTCATAGTGCTTGCGGGAGAATTCCTCGAAATAATTCTCCAGAATCTCTTCCGCTTTCTGTCTCTGGGGGGTCTGTTCCTTGGCCCGTAGCTGCAGCAGCAGGCACTCCCTGAGATCCCTCGCACCGACACCCACAGGCTCGAACTCCTGTATGACTTTCAGAATCTTCTCCACATGTTCCGGTGTGGTCTCGATATTGAGCCTGAACGCTATGTCATCGGTCAGGGAAAGTATGTCGCGCCGCAGGTATCCGTCATCGTCTATGCTGCCTATTATGAAGGAGGCCATGGTCCTGTCATCTCCCTTAAGGTCGCTGTAGCCCAGCTGCATCTCCAGGTTCTGGTGGAAACTCTCCTTGACGGAGAACGTATTGTACTGGGGCTTGAGATCCTTGCCCTGATTGTTGACATACAGACGGTATGACGGTGTGGAGTCGTCCTGGCTGCTGTAGTCGCTCAAGGACACATTCTTGTTCTCCCCGTCTTCTGTCTCCTCCGACGCGGGGGCCTCGTCAAGCACGGGATTTTCTTCCAGCTCTTTCTTGATTCTCTGTTCGAGCTCCAGCGTGGGAAGTTCCAACAGCTTGATAGTCTGAATCTGAAGAGGGGAAAGTCCCTGCTGTAGCTTCTGTTGTAATCCTTGTTTTAACATAACTGACTTCAAAGATAACAATAAATACTGTATATTTGTACTTTGTTTCTAAGATATGGATTCAGAAAACACCATCCTCTCCGTCGATGTCGAGAAAGTGATACGGGGGAAAAGCAGCAGACTTGCCGACCGTATGCCCCGTTTTGTTATGGACAGTATCAAGCGGATTATCCATCAGGACGAAATCAACCGGATGCTGTATGACAACAGGGACTATACCGGAGTGGATTTTGCCACCCATATCCTCCAGGACCTGAATGTGACGTACCGCGTGCACTATGCGGGACAGGACAGGCCTGTGCCGGAAGGACGCTACATATTCGTATCGAACCATCCGCTCGGAGGACTGGACGGGATGATACTCATATCGTACATAGGCAGCCGTTTCGGAGACGTGCGCTTCATCGTGAACGACCTGCTGATGTATATCAGGCCGCTGGCTCCCGTGTTCGTGCCTGTCAACAAGTACGGACATATGCGCCATGACAATACCCGTCTTTTCCAGGAGACGTTCGCTTCCGACGCGCAGGTGCTCTATTTTCCCGCCGGCCTTTGCTCGAGACTCATCAAGGGGCAGGTGACGGACCCGGACTGGAAGAAGACATTCGTGACGAAGGCTGTAGAGAGCCGCAGGGATATAGTCCCGATGTATTTCGGCGGTGAGAACTCCAGACGTTTCTACCGTCTGGCCAATATCCGCAAGCGTCTAGGCATCAAGTTCAATGTGGAGACATTCCTGCTGCCTGACGAGATGTTCCGCAAAAGAGGCTCTTCTTTTGACCTGTATATCGGGGAGCCTGTGCCGTACACATCCCTGACGGGAGAACACAGCCATAAAGAATGGTGCGACATAATAAGACAGAAATGCTATGCAACCCGTGATCAAGCCCGTTGACCGCAAGCTCATACGCCGGGAGCTTACAGCGGCCAAGTATATACGGACTACCCGCAAAGGCGACAATGAACTGTATGAGGTCACATACAAGGACTCTCCCAACATCATGCAGGAGATAGGCAGGCTGCGTGAGGTCTCTTTCCGCCTGGCCGGAGGCGGTTCAGGCAAGGACTGTGACATAGATCAGTTCGATACGGATCCGGTGGATTACTACCGTCAGCTTATCGTCTGGGATCCGCATGAGCAGGAGATTCTCGGCGGTTACCGTTACATTCTCTGCGGGGGGATTGCCCCTGAGAAGATGGCTACCCGGGAAATTTTCAGTTTCTCGGATACATTCGTGCGTGATTATCTGCCGTTCACCATTGAGCTGGGCCGCTCCTTCATTCAGCCCAACTATCAGAACGTCAACTTAAAGCACAAGGGACTCTATGCCCTGGACAATCTTTGGGACGGTCTCGGAGCCCTGATGCTCAAGTACTCGCACTACAGGTACTTTTTCGGAAAGGTGACCATGTACACGTCCTACAATCTCAGGGCCCGCAACACTCTTCTCAACTTCCTGCACAAGTATTTCGGCGATCCGGACGGGCTTGTCACTCCTGTCTGCCCTATCGACTATGACAGCAGCAACAAGTACTATCAGGAACTTTTCAAGGACCTGGACTACCATGATGCTTACAGGGTGCTTCAGAAGGAAATCAAGCTCAACGGTGAGTTCATCCCGCCCCTTATCAACTCCTACATGAATCTGACTCCGTCAATGAAAGTATTCGGCACAGCCGTCAATCCTGGTTTCGGAGCCGTGGAGGAGACGGGCATACTTGTAAAGATGGAGGATATCTATCCTGAGAAGAAGGAGCGGCATCTGCTGCCCATGCAGGAGACGCTGCACACTATGGCCGCTAGGTTCAGGCCTAAATGGTGGAGAAAGATTCTTTGACCAGGAATACCGTAGGATATTTAGGGCGGATGGCCTCGAGGAAGCGCATTGCGTCAGATTTGGAGCGGAATTCGCCTACTGTGACCTTGAAGTAGGGGTTGTCGTAAATCCGGAAAACGGGTACGCCTGGGTAGTGAACCTTGAACGTGTCGGCTATCTGTTCGGATACGGTCCTGGCGCCCTGGCTGTTGTCGAAGTAGATGCGGATTCTGTAGCCCTGTGCCCTGCGTCCTTTGTTTTTCTCTGTCTGTGCGCTTATTGCTTTGGCCAGTGAGTCTGACAGGCTGATCTGGTCCTGGAGGTAGGTGCAGAGGCTGTTGTAGTCCATATACCGGACAGTCTGCACAGAGTCGGCCGCCGCGGCGGTATCTGCCTGCATGGAGCCCGTATTATTCTGGGCTGAGGCGTAAGTCAGGCACAGCGCCAGAAGAGCAGGTATCATGATAAGTGTTCTTTTCATATTTAGGTAACTTTATTTCAGTCTGTCTACGATGTCGCTCAGCGGAACATTCTTGAGCCTCATGGTCTTCCTGGCTCCGCCGTCGGTGGCGAGCACTATCTTCCCGTTGACCATGAGGTCTTCCAGCTTCCAGCTTTTGAGATTGAGGCCGGCTGTGATGATGGATATCGGATCCAGGGCCGATGCCTTTACCGGAATGGAGACAGTGCTCACTGTATCCGGAGCCGCGGAGGGCCTGCCGTCGAGGGAGAATTTTATGAAATCCTTGCCCTCGCGCATCAGGATTGCATCCACTGTCTCTATCGAGATGGTGTGTCTGGTGGGATTGTTGACCGTTGCGTTCAGAACGATGGACGCGGAGGAGGTTCCCGTGAAGCGGAAACTGCCCACAGTCACCTCGTCTACGGTTATCTGCCGGTATTCGGCGCATCCCGCCAGCATCAGGAGGGCGGAGAGCAAAAGCACAATTCTTTTCATTATTCACTGATGTTTGTCCCGACAAAGATATAAAAAGTTATCTTTGCGGATACTATGGCAAATGACAAAAGAATATTCGTAGAGACATACGGCTGTCAGATGAATGTGTACGACAGCCAGATAGTCCTTTCCATTCTGGGAAAGGAGGGCTATATCCCTTGCGGCGGCCTGGAGGAGGCGGACCTCATTCTGGTCAATACCTGCTCTATCAGGGAAAATGCCGAGCAGCGGGTTTGGGGCCGTCTGGACCGATTCCTGCAGGAGAAGAAGAAACGTCATGTCATGATAGGGGTGCTGGGGTGCATGGCCGAGAGACTGAAGCGGGAACTGCTCTCGCATCCTGCCGTCGACCTGGTGGCGGGACCTGACTCCTACCGGATGCTGCCGGCAATGCTCCGCAATCTGGAGAAAGGCGGGGAAAGACAGGTCAATACCGTCCTTTCGCTGCGGGAGACATACTCCGACATCGACCCTTTGCGGACCGATGCCGGCGGAGTCACATCTTTCATATCCATAATGAGGGGCTGCAACAACATGTGCACCTACTGCATTGTCCCATATGTCCGCGGAGGCGAGCGCAGTCGCGACCCGCAGTCCATCGTCCGGGAGGCGGAGCGCCTGTATGCAGCCGGATATAAGGAGGTAAGTCTGCTGGGGCAGAACGTGGACTCGTATCTATGGAAAAATCCGGACAATCCTACGGAGTCTGTCAATTTTGCCCAGCTCCTGGAGCTTGTCGCTCTGGTCGCTCCTGACCTGAGAGTCCGCTTCTCCACGTCCCATCCCAAGGACATGAGCAACGGGGTTCTCTATTCGATGGCCATGTATCCAAATATCTGCCCCCATATCCATCTTCCGGTGCAGTCCGGAAGTGACCGCATGCTGGAGAAGATGAACCGCAAGTATACGGTGACAGGATATTTGGAGAGGATATCGAAAATCCGCGAGATAGTACCGGAGGCGGCTGTCACCACCGACATCATTGCGGGTTTCTGCTCCGAGACGGAGGAGGACCATCAAGCTACGCTGGAGCTTATGCGGCAGGTGCGTTTCGACAGCGCGTTCATGTTCCAGTACTCGCAGAGGCCGGGAACCAAGGCTGCAAGGCATTTCCCCGATGATGTTCCCCATGAGGTCAAGACCCGGAGGCTCAATGAGATTATCGAGCTGCAGAGCGCCGTTTCTCTGGAGCGTAACCGCGAGTGTGTAGGACAGACCTATGAGGTGCTTGTAGAAGGGACTTCGAAGCGGGACAGCGGCTCGCTTTTCGGACGTACCCAGACCAACAGGGTCTGTGTGTTCCCTGCTCAGGGACACCGTCCCGGAGAATACGTGAAAGTCAGGACAGAGAGCTGTACGTCAGCAACTCTGCTCGGAAATATAGTAAAATGAACCAATTAAAACAATAGAAGTTATGACAAAAATGAAAACCACCTATCTCGGCGGTCTCCGTACCGAGATCGAGCATGTTCAGTCAGGCAACAAACTTATCACTGACGCGCCTCTTGACAACCACGGCAAGGGAGAGTTCTTCTCGCCCACCGACATCTTCGCAGCTTCCCTAGGCTCCTGCATGCTGACCATCATGGGCATCTCGGCTCAGTCATACGGTTTCAACATTGACGGCACTACTCTCGAGATAGAGAAAGTCATGGCCTCCAGTCCCCGCCGTGTGGCCGAGATCAGGATTGATTTCTATTTCCCCAAGGGAGTCAAGTACACCGACCAGCAGAAAAGGCTCATAGATTCGGCCGTGCGCACGTGTCCTGTCTCCAACAGTCTTCACCCCGATGTGGTGAAGAACGTCACCTACCATTTCGACGAGTAGATGCCTCTATAGCTTGTCTCCGAATGCCAGGTCTCCGGCATCTCCGAGTCCCGGCACGATGTAGGACTTGTTGGTAAGCTCTTCGTCCACTGCCGCTGTCCATAGTGTGACTGTCTTGTGCGGCAGTGATTTTGACAGATATTCGACACCGTAGCTGCTGGCTATCGGGCATACAAGGTGCGTGTGGACCGGAGTTCCTTTTTCCAGGAGCTTGTGGTAGGTCAGCACCAGCGATGCTCCGGTAGCCAGCATCGTGTCTGCTATGACGAGCACCTTTCCCTCGACCGAAGGAGACGTTACGTATTCCAACTTGATGTCAAACTTGTTGTCTTTGCCGTATTTGCGGTAGGCCGCCACGAATGCGTTCTGTGCTCTGTCAAAGATGTTGAGGATGCCTTCGTGCAGAGGCAGTCCCGCCCTGAGGATAGTCGCCAGTACGATGCTGTCGGAGGGTACACGGCATTCGGATATGCCCAGCGGGGTAGTTACCTCAGCAGTTTTGTATGTGAGGGTCCTGCTTATCTCGTAGGCGAATATCTCACCGATGCGCTCGAGGTTCCTGCGGAATCTCATCTGGTTCTTCTGTATGTCTTTATCTCTTATCTCAGCGACAAACTGGTTCAGGACGGAATTTCCGTCTCCAAGATTGATGATGGTCATGATCGGTATTTTTGAGTGCAAATATAGCGAAAAAAAGGTAGATGTCAACGGAATCAGAGACCCTCGTCACTGAAACTGTAGTACTTGTCGCCGGCCACGATAACGTGGTCCAGCAGGGCTATGTCAAGCAGTCCCGCCGCATCGCGGAGCATCCGGGTCTGTTTCCGGTCCATCTCGCTGGGCATGGGGTTCCCCGAGGGGTGGTTGTGGATGAGAATGATGGCGCTGGCCAGCTTATCCACGGCCTTGCGGAGTATCAGTCTTGGATCCAGGACAGCTCCGCTGATTCCTCCGATGCTGACTTTTTCCTTTGCGATGACCTTGTTTGCCCGGTTGAGGAACAGCACCCAGCATTCCTCGTGCTCGAGGTTGCGCATCAGCGGCATGAAGATCCTGCTGACCGAGCCGGATGTAGTGATGCGCATCCGTGGCTCGGCAGGCTCGCTCTGGATTCTGACGGCCAGCTCGAATGCTGCCAGCAGTCTTGAGGCTTTGGCCTGGCCTATACCGGGAATTGAGCACAGTCTGTCAATGGACAGTCCCGTGAGGGAGTTCAGTGAGTTGCCGGCCCGGGCCAGGACCTCCCGTGCAATATCGATTGCGCTTTTTTCTCTGGTGCCGGTGTTGATGAGTATGGCAAGCAATTCTGAGTCGCTCAGTGAGGCCGCGCCCGACACACTCATCTTTTCCCGCGGCCTGTCATCCATTTTCCAGTCATTGATGCTCATTGTGCAGATATAAAAAAACTTCCCGGCTAAGTTCGGGAAGTTTCTTCAATATCTGTGTACAGAAACGTAAAAAGATTACAACTTATTTACGTAAACTGCAATTCCGCTTTTGAGGTTAGCTGCTTTGTTCTTGTGTATCACGTTAATCTTGGCGAGCTTGTCAATCATAGCGGATACTTTGGGGAGAAGGGCCGCAGCTGCTTCTTTGTCGGTGGTGTTTCTGAGCGCCCTGATGGCGTTGCGTGTTGTCTTTGCATAATAACGGTTATGCAATCTGCGCGTTTCGTTCTGACGGTTGCGCTTGTCTGCTGATGCGTGGTTTGCCATTTTGTGTCTTTTTATATTTGGTAGAGGATAGGGGAATCGAACCCCTGTTGCAAGAATGAAAATCTTGAGTCCTAGCCGCTAGACGAATCCTCCATACTCTATATCGGCGCACACTATATGCCCATTTTGGGAGTGCAAAGATATAGATTATTTTTCATCTACCAAATTTTCTTTGGATATTAGTTGAATGCCGTGTGACAACCTTTTCAGGGATTCCTCCTTGCCCAGCAGGTACAGGATGTCTATAGCTCCCCCCGGAGTAGCTGTCAGGCCGGACAGCGCTATCCTCACAGGCCATGTCAGAGGACCGAGCTTAAGTCCGCATTCACCGGCCAGGGCGGTCATTGCAGCCAGCAGGGACTCTTCCGACCAGTCCTCGAGGGCCGAGAGGGTGGTGATGGCCTTGTGCAGGATGGCAGTGGAACTCTCGGGAGTGGACTTGTTCTTTTTATGAGTGTACAGGTCCAGGCTGTACTCAGGCAGCTGGAAAAGGAATGCGATTTTTTCGGGTATGTCGGAATATTTGGTTATCCTTGACTGCAGCAGGGAAGCCAGTTTGGGCCATTTGGCCTCGAGGAACGTGCCTTCTATGCGGGCATAGGGGAATGCGTCACGAAGGAATACTGCCGGGTCCTGCGCCGTGATATGCAGGCCGTTGACCCATCCCAGCTTCTGGTAGTCGAAGACTGCCGGACTCTTGTGCACGCCTTCCACCGAGAACTGGGAGATGAGCTCGTCCATCGTGAATATCTCCTGCTCGCTCTTGGGAGACCATCCAAGGAGGGCTATGTAGTTGACGATACCCGATGGCAGGTAGCCCTGTTCCACGAGCGCCTGGAAGCTGACCGCACCGTGTCTCTTGGACAGTTTGCTGACGGAGCCGTCGGCGTTGCGTCCGTTGATGATGGGGAGGTGTATGTACCGGGGCGTCTCCCAGCCGAAAGCCTGGTAGAGCAGCAGATATTTGGGGTTGGAGGACAGATACTCCGACCCGCGGATGATGTGGGTGATCTCCATCAGGTGGTCATCCACGACATTGGCGAAGTTGTAGGTGGGCATTCCGTCGCTCTTAAGCAGCACCTGGTCGTCCAGAGTGGAGTTCTCCACGGAAATCTCTCCGTACACCAGGTCATTCCAGGATGTTGTTCCCTCCAGAGGAATTCTCTGGCGGATGACGTACGGCTCTCCTGAGGCCAGCCGGGCCTGCACCTCTTCCTGCGGAAGATTGCGGCAGTGGCGGTCGTAGCCTCCCTCCAGGGATTCGGACTCCTTGTCGCCTTTCTGGCAGAAACAGTAGTAGGCGGCGCCTTTCTCCACCAGCTCGAGGGCGTATTTCCTGTAGAGGTCCTTGCGCTCGCTCTGGGTGTAGGGGCCGTAGTCTCCGCCGATGTCTGGGCCTTCGTCATGGACGAGTCCTGCGGTCCTGAGAGTGTCGTAGATGACGTCCACAGAACCTTCGACATAGCGTCCCTGGTCAGTGTCCTCGATTCTCAGTATGAATTTTCCGTTTTTGGATTTTGCAAAGAGGTATGCAAAAAGCGCCGTGCGCAGATTCCCGATATGCATGTAGCCTGTGGGACTGGGCGCAAATCGTGTTCTGACAGTATCACTCATTGTATAAAGGGGGAAAAAGAAGAAGTAGTGGATAGGGGAATCGAACCCCTATTGCAAGATTGAGAATCTTGTGTCCTAACCGTTAGACGAATCCACCGTTCGATTGGGAGTGCAAAAATATACAATATTTTTCATCTCCCAAATTTTTTTGCAAATTATTTCCACTTGAATGAGTAAATAATCGACTCCACCTGGCGCAGGTACTTGCGTTTGTCGTACTTGGGAGCATATACGAATGCATTGAGTATGATGATGTTCTCCCTGGCCGGGTCGGGGAAAATGTGACATACGAACGGACCTCCCATGTAGTCGTTCTCCACCTCCCAGAGTCCGCGCATCTCTACCATGTTCTGGCTTTTATAGGAGATGGTGCTGTATCCCGGGTCGATGACTTTGTTGAAGGTCATGTAACTGTTCTCGCGCATGCCGGGCACATTGGCCTGCCAGAGGTCGTGGAGCTTGTCCTTGAGATAGCCGTAGGAGAGCTGGGTGGTGTCGGTGTACGGGAACTTGAAGATGAGTATGCCCTGGTTGACGTAAGTGGTCTCCTGGGATATCCACATGAAATCAGGAGTGTCCTTCTTCATTGTGAATCCGCGGGGAAAATACGGAGAGCCTCCGATGTTGGCGGTGACGGCATCGCGGACCTCCTTGTCCTCGTACTTGATGGAACTGGCTATTAGACGGTCGCGTTCGGCCTGCTCGATGGCGTTGACTATCAGCTCTCTGTTCCCGGATATCAATTCCGATGCCTCTTCGGCAGTATTGGCCGATACGGTCACGATTGTCTGGGGCTTGGCCCAGCTGTCGCGGCTTATCCTTATCCCGGTTGTGTCGATTTCCTGGGATACGTTGATGATGACAATGTTGCGGTGCAGCATATAGCTGCCGGTAAAGCCGCTGGGAGTCGCGTTAAAGAGCTTGAATACTGGCTCTCTCTGCGGCAGGAAGGGGTATTCTCCTGCGAGAATCTCCCGGAGCGTGGAGCCGAGTTCTCCCTCCCAGTAGCCCTTGTTGATGACTACGAGCACCTCTCCGGCATTGCCGGTGATGTTGGGCAGGTATCTGGAGCGGTCCTTGGGCTCTTTGTTGCCGCATGAAGACAGCAGGAGTACAGGTATCAGCAGCAGTACGGCGGTCTTTAATATCTTGCTTTTCATGTTGTATTATTTTAAGGTGTTTGTTCAGTCTATCTCAGCAGTCTCATGATGTCATTGCCGAAAGCCAGCACCATGAGCATCAGCAGCAGTAGCATTCCTATCATCTGTGCCGCTTCCATGAAACGGTCGGAGGGCCTGCGTCCTGTAATCATCTCATATATCAGGAAAAGTATGTGGCCGCCGTCCAGAGCAGGGATAGGCAGCAGGTTCATCACGGCCAGCATGATGGAGAGCAGGGCTGTGATGTTCCAGAATATCTGCCAGTTCCAACTCGAAGGGAAGATGCTTCCTATGGCTATGAAGCTGCCCACTGACTTGTAGGCCTCGGTCTGAGGGGAGAATATCAGGCCGAGTTCCTTGATGTAGTGGCCTATATTGGTGAATGTGAGCAGGAAACCGGCGGGTATGGCCTGCAGCAGGGAGTACTCTTTCCGGGTAATGCTGATCCCGGAGGGATCTCGCTGGAGCAGGACGCCCATCTTCCCGTCGGAGCCTACCTGCACGGGGACGGATACGGTGTCGCTTCCGCGCAGCAGGATCAGCTCCACTGTCTTCCCGGCATTGTCAGCCAAGACTTTCTGCAAGTCCTGATAGAAGGTTACGGGCTGTCCAGACGCGCTCAGGAACTTGTCTCCGACTTGCAGGCCGGCACCTGCGTTGAGGGAAGTGTCGGGTACTCCTCCTACGAGAATCGGCAGCCGGATACCGATCATCCCCGGAGTATTGAGCATGGCCGGCATGTATTCCGGATCTATAATCACGTCCACGGTGTCGCCTTCGCGCAGTACGGTTACCCGGCAGACCTGGTCGCGGAGCATGTCTATCTGAAGGTCTGCGAAGTTGTCGGGCGCCGGCTCCCCGTCGAGGGCGAGAATCCGGTCACCGTCGCAGAATCCTATTTCTTTGGCCAGGGGACTCACCTCGATGCCGTATACAGCATCGGATGTCCTGATGTACTGCTCTCCCCATGCGAAGAGGATGGCTATGTACAGGACAATGGCCAGAATCACGTTCATCAGCACTCCGCCGGCCATTACGATGAGCCGCTGCCATGCCGGACGTGAACGGAGCTCCCAGGGCTGGGGCGGCTTTTTCATGGCCTCGGTGTCCATGGACTCGTCTATCATTCCTGATATCTTGCAGAATCCGCCCAGGGGAATGCATCCTATGCCGAACTCTGTGTCACTGCCCTTTGGCTTGAACTTGAAGACGGCGGGAGGAAAGAAAAGGTAGAATTTCTCCACCCTGATCCTGAACATGCGGGCAGTGATGAAATGTCCGAACTCGTGTACCAGGACCAGCAGTGACAGCGACAGGATGACCTGTATGATTTTCAGCAGTACGTCCATTGTCTTTTAGCTATTATGTCGGCAGCGGTTTCCCTTATTTCCCTGTCAGTGTCCAGGACAGCGCCGAGGTCAGGCTCCTTGATGAAGCTGCATCTGTCTATCGAGCCGGAGATTACCTTCGGAATGTCCGTGAAGCGTATTTCCCCGTTGAGGAATGCTGCCACTGCCACCTCGTTGGCGGCGTTCATGGCGCAGGGAATGTTGCCTCCCCGTCTCATGGACTCGATCGCGATTCTCAGGCAGGGGAACCTGTCCAGGTCCGGCTCGGAGAATGTGAAGCCGCCCAGTTTGTAGAAATCCAGTCTGGGAATGTCCAGCGGCAGTCGTTCGGGGTAGGTGAGGGCATACTGTATCGGCAGTCTCATGTCGGGAAGGCTCATCTGGCCTATCACTGCCCCGTCCTGGAACGACACCATGCTGTGTATAACGGACTGCGGGTGAATCACCACTGTAATCTGCGACATGTCCACCCCGAACAGCCAGCAGGCCTCTATCATCTCGAATCCCTTGTTCATGAGCGTCGATGAGTCCACCGTTATCTTGCGGCCCATCTTCCATCTGGGATGGTTGACGGCCTCGGCCACCGTTACCTTCTCCAGCTCTGAAGCCGGGGTGCGCAGGAACGGACCGCCGGAGGCAGTAAGGTATATCCTCTCTATGGGGGAATGCGCGCCCTGCAGGCACTGGAATATGGCGGAATGCTCTGAGTCCACGGGCAGTATGGCTGCGTTGTGATCCCTGGCTGTCTGCATGACGATGCTGCCCGCCGCCACCAGGGGCTCTTTGTTGGCTATTGCCACGGCCTTTCCGGACCGGAGCGCCGCCAGGGTGGGCTCAAGACCGCGGAATCCCACCATCGCCGAAAGCACCAGATCGATGTCCATGGCTGTCGCCATTGCGTCTATGATGGAACTCATGCCTGCGAATACGTTGATGCCGTGGGGATTGAGTGCCTCATACACTTCGTCGTAAAGGGATTCGTCGGCTATTATGGCGCAGGCTGCGTCGAACTCTATGGCCTGCCGGATGAGCAGGCTGCTGTTGCTGCCTGCCGTAAGCAGCCGGATATCGAAAAGCTCCCTGTGCTCTCTTACCACATCAAGGGCCTGTACTCCTATGGAGCCTGTGGAGCCTAATATTGCCAGTCGTCTTTTGTTCATAATCGTGTTCTAAAAGTTTATGTACAGCGAGGGGTCGATGGGCTCTCCCTTGTGCCACAGCTCGAAATGCAGGTGGGGACCCGTGCTTATGCTGCCGGCGTCCCCCGCGAGGGAGACGGTTGTCCCGGCGCTGACCCTGTCACCGACTTTTCTGAGCAGTTTCGTGTTGTGCTTGTAGATGGATATCAGATCATTGCTGTGCTGGACCTGGATATTGTAGCCGGTGTCGTCTGTCCAGTAGGCTGCAATAACCGTACCGTCCAGCACCGCGCAGACGGCAGTATTGTTCTGGACGGCGATATCTATGAACGGGTGGCCTTTTGCCGGACTGTAGCTCTCGGTGACCACGCCTTTGACAGGGGGGAAGAAAATCATCCCTTCGAGCCCCGGATCCGTTCCGGACGGATGCAGGCTGTATTTCTCGATGGAGTCAATCCTTTCCCTGAGGATGGAGTCAGCGCTGCGGTTCAGCGCCTCTGCTGTCATCTTCGCGTTGTCCGTGTTCCCGCTGGAGAGAAGGCTGTCCAGCGGAAGAGGCGCCTGTCCTGCTATGATTCTGCTTATGTTGGTCAGCTGCAGAATCATGATCCGCATCCGCGTCTCAAGGGAGTCGACCATGACGGCGTTTTCTATGGCTTCCCTCTGGGTAGAGTAGGAAGGGTAGCCCGGAAGAACCCTCTTGACCGGGGTGAAAGCTACGAGGCAGAAAGTGATGACGCATATCAGGATGACGGAGCCGGCCACAGCGGATATGGCGGCGTGCTTTGTTCCCCGGACGATGAATCGGAAATCGTGGGTCTCGTCATCGAGAATGGCGAACAGATATTTCCTGTCCGGTTTCTTTTTTGTCTCTTTATTTTTTTCGGACATAGTTATTGACTACATTTGCAGGATGAACCGCATCATAGGCATAGACTACGGCAGGAAACGGATCGGACTGGCTGTCTCGGACCCGCTGGGCATGTTCGCGTCTCCCCTGGACACAGTTCCGCCTGCAAAGATAATCGAATATCTCAAAAATTATGCAGCGGGCGAGGGCATATCGCTCTTCGTGGTGGGGTATCCCATGAACTTGAACAACACTCCGGCAGAGGCGGCACGGTATGTGGAGGAGTTCCTGAAACGGCTGCGGAAGAGTTTCCCGGATATTCCGGTGGAGCTGGAGGACGAGCGCTATACCTCGGTGCTGGCGCACAGGGCGATGATAGACGGGGGAATGAAAAAGATGGACCGGCGGGACAAATCGGTGGTGGACAAGATAAGCGCGGCCATCATCCTGCAGTCGTATCTGGACAGGAAAAAATGAGAAATTTAAATTTTTGAAAAAATATAAAAACGTAAAACGATGATATTACCTATTTATGTATATGGCTCCGAAGTGCTCAGGGAAGTAGCCGAGGAGGTGGATGTAGAGAAGGCGGATAAGGCAGAGCTCCGCAAGTATATAGACGATATGTTCGAGACCATGAAGCATGCCGACGGTGTGGGACTGGCTGCTCCTCAGGTGGGGGACAGCCGCAGGATCCTGGTGGTGGACGGCAACGACATAGCCGATGTGTATCCCTATCTTAAGGGATTCAGGCGGGCAATGATCAATCCTGAAGTGCTTGAGGAAAGCGAGGAGACCGCCGACTACAGCGAGGGCTGCCTCAGTGTGCCGGACATTCACTGTAATGTGGTGCGTCCAAAGAAGATGAAAGTGCGCTACTACGACGCTGACCTCAATGTCGTGGAGGAGGAGCTGGACGAGTTCGCCTGCCGCATGGTGCAGCACGAGATGGACCATCTGGACGGGCATCTGTTCGTGGACCGCGTGGCGCCCATCCGCCGCAAGATGATTTCCGCCAAGCTGCACAACATAGCCAAGGGCAAGGCCCGCACCGCATACAAAACCAAACTCGAAAGATAATGGGCGCTTTTCACGCATACGATATCCGCGGACGCTGGGGCGTTGATTTTGACCGCGATACGGTCTACAAGGCGGGATTCTTCCTGCCGGAGCTTCTCGACTGCCGTCAGGTGGTGGTCGGACGGGACATGCGTCTGTCCTCTCCGGTGATACACGAGGCATTGCTGCAGGGACTTACCGATGCCGGAGCCGATGTGTACGACCTCGGCCCGGCCACCACCCCGTATGTCTACTACGCCACGGCCGCCAAGGGTTTCAAGGCCTCGGTTCAGATAACCGCCTCGCACAATCCCAAGAACGACAACGGCTTGAAGGTTTCCCGGGAGAATGCCCTTCCGGTGGGCTACGATACCGGTCTCGGTACAATAGAAAAATGGATTCTCGGGGGACGGCCCTGCACTCCGGTGGAGGAGACTGCCCGCGGCAAAGTCTTTCCGCTCGACCTTCGGGAGGAGTATCTGGCTTTCCAGCGGCGGTATGTCGGGGACTGCTCCGGCCTGAAGATTTGTGCGGACCTGTCCAACGGCATGTCGGCTCTCTTCGTGAAGGATCTGCTTCCCGCCTCCGTGGAGTACATCTGCGACACTCCCGACGGCTCTTTTCCCAATCATGAGCCCAATCCTCTGGTGCCGGAGAATACGGCAATGCTCAGGAAGTACGTCAGGGCTCACGGCTGCGATATCGGGGTCATCTACGACGGGGATGCCGACCGGGTGATGTTCGTGGACGAGAGGGGGGAGTTCATCTCACCGGACCTGATGATTGCACTGATGGGGCATTTCTTCATGGAGGGTATGGGTACGAGTCCCGCTGCGCAGGAAAGGGCTGCTCTGAAAGCTGCCGGGAAGATTCCGGGGGTGCGGGTGCTGCAGGATATCCGCAGCTCCAAGGCCGTGGGAGAGTATCTGGCACCGATGGGTGTGGAGATGCACACCTGGCGGGTAGGCAGGGCGTATGCGGCTCCCAAGCTCAGGGACATCGACGGTCTGTTCGGAGGCGAGCTGGCCGGACACTACTATTTCAGGGATTTCTTCTATTCGGACAGCGGCATCATGGCCTCTCTGATTGTCCTGGACATTGTGGCGGAGCTAAAGCGCCGCGGCCGCAGCCTGTCGCAGCTCATCGCCGGTATATCCCGTTACTGCAACTCGGGGGAGATCAATTTTCGGGTAGCGGACAAGCCCGCAGCGATGGAGGCTGTTTTGAAGCATTTTACCTCCGGAGAGAAGCCTTCGGCGCAGATGGATTTCGACGGTTACCGCGTGGAGTTTCCACAGTGGTGGTTCAACATCCGTCCCTCCAACACCGAGCCGTACCTGCGCTTCATCTGCGAAACCTCTTCACCGGATCTGCTGGCTGACAAAGTCGCACAGGCCCGTGAAATCATTAAGCATTTTGAGTAAGCCGGAAACGTGAACGGGATTACAGCAGACCTTCGCTGATGTGCATCGCGAGGGTCTTGTTTTCTATATCTATGTCGATGATGAGGTCATCGTGGAAGGGTACGAGGGCACCTGAATCCGAGAGCTCCAGGCAGATGTTTCCCGAGAAGTCCTGTATGTCCTCAATAACGCCGGCTGTGCGGCTGTTCTGGTCGAGTACGGTGAATCCGATAAGGTCCTCGAGAGTGAGGCCTTCCCCGTTGTCTATGACGTGTGTGTCCTGGTCGGAAAGCTCCGGATAGGCTGCGGGGTCCAGACAGACATCCTTGCCTGCGGCTTCCTCCGCTTCGGACAGCGTGTCGATGTCCTCCAGGTGTACGACAGCCTTGCGGGGACCTTTACTCTGGAGTGACTGGATAAAAAAAGGAACCGGCAGGCTGTCATAGAACAGCCATACCGGTTCATCTCTCTTGAGCAAGTCTGCAATGCCCTCCTGGAAGGCAATCATTACCTCTCCATCCGTGCCGTAGGATTTGAGTATCCTGCCGACGGGCAGCAATGTGTCTTCCGCTGGAAGCATTCTGCTTTACTCTGCTGCAGGAGCTGTCTCTGCGTTTTCAGCAGCAGCTGCTGCCTCGGCCTCTGCTTTTGCCTTGGCCTCTGCCTCAGCCTTGGCGGCTGCTTCTTCGGCTTTGCGCTTGCTGATGGCCTCAGCTCTTTCCTGGTTTACTTTTGCCTCGGCGTTGAGGAGCTCGCGGCGGGTCTCGTTGTCAGTCTTCTTCAGATTCTGCTTCTTGGACTCTACCTTAGCGTCTCTCTCTGCCTTCCATGCATTCCACCTCTGGTCAGCGACCTCCTGGCTGATGGCACCCTTGGCAACACCGCCGTTGAGATGCTTCCTCAGGAGAATACCCTCGTAGGAGAGGATGCGGCGGCAGGTGTCAGAAGGCTGAGCGCCTGTGCCGAGCCAGTAGAGAGCTCTCTCGTGGTTGATTTTGATGGTAGCGGGGTTGGTGTTGGGATTGTATACACCGAGCTGCTCGATGTAGCGTCCGTCACGGGGAGCGCGGATGTCAGCCACTACAATGTGGAAGAATGCGTGATTCTTCTTTCCGTGGCGTGATAAACGAATTTTAACTGCCATTTGCTTAACAGGTTATTAATGATTAATAATTTAAACCTCCTTATCTTCTCGAGAAAAGGCCCGCAAATATAGGTATTTTTTCTGAACTGTCAAGCATTTTTTATTTCGAGCGTAGGAAGCGCAGGGCCCGGGTCATGTAGCGGGGCAGCCGCTTGTGCGGGTCGCGGTGCTCGAGGTGGAGGTATATGCCCCACTTCTTGAGAATCGGGACCTTGAAGGTCTCCACGAATTCTATCAGGGTGCCGTCCGGGTCCTCCACATAGGTGAAATGGCCGTCAGCCTCGCCCATCTTAAAATCCCGTCCGCCGTCGCAGACGAAGCTGTGGCCCAGGGACTCGGCTGTCTCGCGGATGGCTTCCATATTGCGGATGTCGAAGCAGAGGTGGATGAAGCCGGGGTCACCCCAGTAGCGGCCCTCGTAGATCTTCCTTGGAGCGGGCACGTCGAATCCTTCGGGGATGCGCTGTACCAGCTCGATATGTGAGGTGCCCATCACCTCGCTCAGAGGACCTTCGATGGGCTTGCTGCGGGAGAGGAGGACGCGGCGCAGAGGATACTGGCTGCCGGGGACACCCTCAAGGTCAGCCTGCACTCCTGTCACATCGTACTCGACCTTATCGTAGTCCATCAGGGTGGAATAGAATTTCACGGAGCGGTCCATGTCGGTAACTCCGAGCACTGCTCCGTTGCCGCCGCCGAGGTTCTTGTCCTCGTCGAGGAAGACGTAGGTGTCGGACTCGACCTCGAAGAGGTTGTTCCAGGGGTCGTAGAGGAAAAAATGCTCTCCGCCGGCGGGGTTCTTGGTCACGGGGGTGACGATACGGGCACCGGAGGCCTTGCTCAGCTGCTCGTATGCTGCCTTGACGTCGCGGGACTTGATCTTGCAGGCGTAGATGCCGAGGTCTCCGAGGGCGGGCTCGAAGGCCACGTAGTTCAGCTCCCTGCCGCGGGGCTCCCATACCTCGAAGCCGGCGCCTCCGCGGAGATTGTACACCAGAATCGCGTAGCGGGGCTGCGGCTTGCCGCCGGTGTAGGGCAGCATCCGCTCTGCGACGCCCTCCGCGCCGAAGATCTTGGTGTCGAATCCGAAATTGTCCTTATACCATTTCCACGACTCGGCGACGTTCCTCACGCCGATGCCGACCTGCTGTATTCCACAGATGATTTTTTCCATATTGTCCTTGATTTTATATTTTTCCGATTAATGAGCCGATACTTTCCGGGCCAGGATGTAGAAGAGCCAGGGGGTGTATTTGTAGAAATACGCCATGAGCAGTTCCTTGCCGCCGATGAGTTTCTTGTGCTTCTCGCGGGCGATGGCCTTCAGGGCTACCTTAGCACACTTGGTTACGTCCATGCCGTTGGCCTGGCCGGGGTCCATCCTGGCAAATTTCTCACCGGAGGCGAGCAGGGCGCTCTTGGATATCTCGGTGCGGATGCGGCCCGGGATGAGGAAGGTGACCTTGATGTTGGGGTACTCCAGCTCGAGGGACTCGTAGAAGCCGAAGAGGGCATGCTTCGAGGCGCAGTAGGCCGAGCGGAGCGGGAAGCCGAAGAGGCCGGAGATGGAGGTGGTCACGGCGATGTGAATTTCCTTGGCGGCCTTCAGGTGTTCCTTGAATTTCTTGATGATGTATACTCCGCCGAAATAATTGATCTCCATCAGTTTGCGGTCCATCGAGATGTCGCAGTCGAGGGTCAGGGCCCTCTGGGAGATGCCGGCGTTGAGCACGAAGAAGTCCGGTTTCAGGCCGAGGCTGTCCACATATTCGACCAGAGCGTCGATGGATGCAGGGTCCTCCAGGTTGACCTCGCGGTGCCAGGCCTTCACGCCGTACTGGCGGCAGCGCTCCTCTACCTTCGAGAGCTGCTCCTCGCCGAGCCCGGTGAGTATCACGTTAGTACCTCTCTGTGCGAACTGATAGGCGATCGCCTCGCCTATGCCTGTGCCCCCGCCGGTAACCAGCAGGGTCTTATCCTTGAACTGTACCATATCTGTTTCTATTTTCAACCTACAAAGTTACGCAAAATCCTCTAAAGTGTGCTAAATGAAATAGCAGTGCCGGAGCCACCAGGCGTAGATCGGGTCCTGGAATGAGATGGTTCCGGCGTTGATGTCGAGGATGTCTTTCTCGACGAGGGATTTCTTTGAGCGGGAAACAGACATGGAGGAGGATATGCGGTATTTTTTCATGACCTCAGCAGAGGTAAATGCTGTTTCTCCGGCAGACATGGCGTGGAGCAGGGCGAGCTGCTGATTGGTAAGTCCCTCGGTTATGGTGACGAAAAGGAGACTGAGCTGCTGGACGAGGGTTTCATGCGACTGCCTGACTATTCCGGTGGTGCAGTGCCCGTCAGTTGCCCGCAGCCAGGAGATCTGGGCAAGCTGTTGGACATAGTAGGGATGGTTGTCTGCGAGCGATATTATCTCCAGACAGGCCTCATGGTCTATGGATTTCCCGGTGGCGGCGAACCGCTCCGCGATGAAGGGGGCGAAGTATTCGGTCTTGATTTTTTCCAGGAAGAACAGGTCTCCGAATTTGTAGAAAGGCATCTGTGGATTTGTGAAGATGTCCGTCATCATGTGGCGCTTGCTGCCGTAGATGCAGTAGGATACTTTCTGATGCCGCTGCCAGTGGGAACGGAGCCTGCGCTGGAAGTACAGCGGGTCCTCGAATTCGGCTACATTCTGAAACTCGTCGATGCAGACGACTATTCTCAGGTCCTTTGCGGCCGCGATATTTTCAGCCAGGTCCAGTACCTCGTCCGGAGTCCGTTTCAGTTCTTCCCAGTCGAACCCCAGTGAGATGTCGCCGGAGATTTCATTGCCGACAGTGATTCTGGGGATAAGCTGCGAGATGAATTTTCTTGTATTCCCCACGGCTTCTTCCAATCGGGATGATGTGGCTTTGATGACATCCTCAGCCAGCAGCTGGTAGAAATGTTCCTCGCTTTTCACGTTGAACAGGTCTACGAGGCAGATTTTCAGGCGGCTGTCGCTTTTGAGTGCAAGTTCCGCAGCCCTGTTGACGAGCGAACTCTTCCCCCATCGTCTCGGCGATATCAGGATAGTGTTTATCAACGACTTGAAATTGGCGACCAGATGCGCGGTCTCCTGTTCGCGGTCAGTAAAATTGTCGTCCGTCGCGATTTTCCCAAAAATAAAAGGAGCCTCCATAAGCGTGAAATTACAATTCCATGCAAATATAACAAAAATTGTTGCAACAAAAAACGTTGCAACGTTTTTTGTTATTCCGCGTCGTCGGACCACCCGCCGCCGAGGGCCTTGTAGAGGCCGATGATGGCGAGGAATTCGTCACGGACGGAGTTGGAGTAGTCGATCTCGGCGTTGAAGTAGCTGCGCTGGGCATCGAGGACGTCCATGTAGCTGATGTAGCCGTTCTGGTACTGGAAGAGGGCGAGCTCCACGTATTTGCGGGAGGCGTCCTGCAGATTGCCCAGAAGGGATACTTTCTCGCGTGCGGAGTTGTAGGAAGCGACTGCATCATTGACCTCCTTGAAGACTTCGAGGACTTTCTGCTCGTACTGGTATCTCTCCTGGTTGTAGGCTTCTATGGATGCCTGGTAGCGGGCCCTGTTCTTGCCGAATGCGAAGAGGGGGGATGTCAGGTTCAGGACAGGATACCAGTAGGGCCCTGTGAAGAAGTGGGTGAAGGTGTTGTTCTCCACTCCTGCTGTAAAGGATATCTCCAGCCTGGGAAAACGGTTGGCCCAGGCTACTCCCACATCGGCCATGGCGGCCTTGAGGGCCTGTCCGGCGGCCAGCAGGTCGGGACGGCGCTGGAGCAGTTCGGAGGGTACTCCCACGTGCATCAGGTCGGGGAAGCGGTCGTGGGTGTTGAGTTTTGAGCGCTCCACTGAGGATGGAAACTCTCCTGCGAGCAGAGCGATCTCATGTTCCTTCAGTGCAATCTCATTCTGCAGGTCAGGCACGAGGGCTGCCGTGCTGGCGTACTCTACCTGTGCCTGCTGGTAGGGAATCTCTGTGGTCAGTCCGCCTTCGAAACGGAGACGGGCCTGCTTGACGTTCTCTCTCCAGGTGTCGCGGGTGCGGAGGACGATGTCCAGCTCGTTGTCCAGGGCGGCCAGTTCGAAGTATGCCGTGGCCACTGCGGCTACGAGGGTCATCTGCATGGCTCTCTGCGACTCGATGGAGCCGAGGTATTGGGCGATTGCCCCGCGGTTGGCCCAGCGCAGGCGGCCGAAGAAATCCACCTCCCAGGAGACTCCGGCCTTCAGACCGAACTCATTGTCCTTGACGGGGGCCGCATCTGTGTACTGATAGTTCTCCTGGTCCAGATAGCCTCTGGCATTGAAGGACGGGAACTGGTCGGCGCGGACTACCCTGTGGAGACGCTCGAGTTCGCGGACCCTGGCGGCTGCGGAGAGCATATCCCGGTTATTTTCCAGAGTCTTCTCTATGAGGTCCTTGAGCAGGGGGTCGGAGAATATCTCAGACCACTCGAGGTCGGCCAGGCAGAGCGAGTCGGCGTAGCCTCCCGGCAGGATGGTCTCCGGGATGTCGAGCTGGGGGTCGATGCATTTTTTCACTGCGGCCCCGCATCCCTGCAGGAGGATGAGCGCACTGCATACTGCTGCTGCGGCTGATATTTTTACTAAACTTTGTCTCATGCTTTCAGTCTCTTCTTTTTCCTGTTGGCAAATCTCTCCTTGAGCCTGTATATCCAGACGAAGAAGAAAGGTACGAATACTATTCCGAAGGTGATGGCCGCTATCATGCCGAAGAATACTCCGACGCCGATACCCTGACGGCTGGCCGAGCCGGGTCCGGTGGCAAGCACGAGGGGCAGCATACCGAGGATGAAGGTCAGGGAGGTCATGACGATGGGCCTGAAACGCAGCTCCGATGCTGCAATGGCGGCCTCCACTATGTCCTTGCCCTTTTCCACCTCTTCCTTGGCGAACTCCACGATGAGAATCGCATTCTTGGCGGCCACGCCTATGAGCATTACGAGTCCGATCTGGAAGTAGACATTGTTTTCCATGCCCAGGACCAGAATCGACAGGAATGCGCCGATACATGCCACAGGAAGTGACAGGATGACGGCTATGGGTACCGACCAGCTCTCGTACTGTGCAGCAAGGAACAGGAACACGAAGAGGAACGCCAGGGCCAGGACGAGTCCGGTCTGGCCGCTCTGCTGCTTCTCCTGGTAGGAGAGTCCGCTCCATTCGATGCCGACGTTGGCAGGCAGTTTCTCACGCACAATCTCCTCCATGATGGCCATGGCCTGTCCGGAACTGTAGCCGTGGGCCGCTTCGCCGGTGATGGTGGCGGCGTAGTACATGTTGAAGCGCTTGATGGTTCCGGGACCGGTGGTGTACTCGGTGGTGCCTATGGAGGTTACAGGAATCATGGCGCCTCCGTTTCCGCGGACGAAGTACATGTTCATGTTGTCACGCCAGCGGCGGTAGGGCTCCTCGGCCTGAATATAGACGCGGTAGACTCGGTTGAAGAGGTTGAAGTCGTTGACGTAGACAGAGCCAGTGAAGGCCTTCATCGTGGTGAACAGGTCTGATACGGAGACTCCCAGGAGTTTGGCCCGGTCGCGGTCTACATCGTAGTACAGCTTGGGTATGTCACCCTGCATGGAGCTGCTGACTCGGGTGAGCTCCTTGCGCTGGGAGGCATAATATACTAAGGTGTCGGATGCTCTTTGCAGCTCCTCGTAGGTCAGGTCGCCTCGTGCCTCCAGGGCCATCTCGAAACCTCCGGATGTGCCGAGTCCCGGTATGACGGGAGGTGTGCTGAGGTAGACCTTGCTCTCGGGATAGACGGAGAATTCGTCCATAACGCGGGACATGAATGCCGGCAGGTCGGGATCCTCGCGCTCTTCCCACGGTTTCATGATGACTGTCAGCTGGCTGCGGGCCTGGTTGGTCCCGACGCGGGGGCTGGAACCGGTGACATTGAGCACATAGCGGACATCGGGCTGGTTCAGGAGCCATGCCATGGCGCGGTCGGTGACTTCGCGGGTCCTTTCGAGGGTGGCGCCTTCGGGCAGTTCGAACTCAACTGTGAAATATCCCTGGTCCTCCTGCGGCAGGAAGCTCTGGGGCACGAGCTGTGCCATAGCCCAGATGGAGACCAGGCCTATGCCGAATGCTGCGAAGGAACGCTTGGAGTGAGACAGGAAGCTGCGTATGATGCGTGCGTAGACTGTCTGACCTTTAGAGAGCCAGCGGTTGATGGCGCGGAAGATGAAGTTCTTGTGCTCCTCCTCGCCCTCCTTCTTGGGCTTGAGAAACTGGGCGCACATCACGGGACTCATGGTCAGGGCCACTATGGTGGAGATGATTACGGATACCGCGATGGTGATGGTGAACTGGCGGTAGAGGGCTCCTGTGATGCCGGAGAGGAAGCTCACGGGAATGAACACGGCGCAGAGCACGAGCGACATGGCTATCAGCGCACTGCCCAGGCCGTTCATGGCCTTCTTGGTCGCCTCGTAGGCAGACAGTTTCTCCTCGTTCATGATGCGGTCCACGTTTTCGACCACCACTATCGCGTCGTCCACGACAGTGCCGATGGCCAGGACCAGGCCGAGGAGGGTCAGGGTGTTGAGGGAGAATCCGAATATCAGCATCACGCCGAAGGTGCCGATCAGGGAAATGGGCACCGCAATGGCCGGAATGAGTGTCGCTCTCCAGCTCTGCAGGGAGAGGAACACCACCAGAATCACGAGGAAGAGGGCCTCGAACAGGGTCTTGTACACCTCGTGTATGGACTGGGAGATGTACTCGGTCATGTCGAAGGGAATCATGTAGGAGATGCCTTCGGGGAAGTTGCGGCTGATCTCGTCCATGGCCTTCTTGACGGACTTGGACACTTCCATGGCATTCATGCCGGGGAGCATGCGGATGTCCATCACGGCGGCGTTTCCCCCGTTGATACCGCTCTCGGTGTTGTAGGACTGGGCTTCGAGGGAGACGCGGGCCACATCACGCAGGCGGATTATGGAGCCATCGGGATTGGCTCTGATGACTATGTCCTCGAATTCGCTGACCGTGGAAAGTCGGCCCTGGGCCACGATGGGTACGGTCACGTCCACTCCGTTCATGGGCTGCTGTCCCAACACTCCTGCCGCGGACTCGCGGTTCTGCTCCCTGAGAGCGCTCTGGATGTCCTGAACGGTCAGGCCCAGGCTGGCCAGACGCTCAGGCTGCACCCATATCTGCATGCCGTAGTAGCGGCTGCCGACGTTGGACACGCGGCCCACGCCAGGGATACGGCGGAGCATGTCGAGCACGTTGAGGGTGGCGTAGTTGCTGAGGTATACCTCGTCAAACTTGGGGTCGTTGGACAGCAGGGTGATGGTCATCAGCTTGTTCGAAGCCTGTTTGTCCACCGAGATGCCGTTCTGGATGACCTCGGCCGGAAGACGGGCCTCGGCCTGCTTTACCCTGTTCTGGATCTCGACGGCCGCCAGGTCGGGGTCGGTGCTGATGTCGAATGTAATCGTAACGGTGAAGGAGCCGGAGTTGGTGCTGCGCGACTCCATGTAGAGCATGCCGGGGGTACCGTTGAGCTCCTGCTCGATAGGGGTGGCTACTGCCTGGGATACGGTCTCCGCGTCAGCTCCGGGGTAGGAGGCCGAGACCTGCACTACCGGAGGCACGATATTGGGGTACTGGTCGATAGGCAGCAGGAAGAGTCCGATGAGACCTACCAGTACGATGACTATCGAGATGACCGTGGAGAATATCGGCCGGTCTATGAAGAAATCACTTTTCATCCGCTGTAGTCTCTGTCTTGGTGCTGTCTGTGTTTTCGTATGAAGTGCTGTCGGTGCCGAATGAGAAGCGGCCGCCGTTCTCGGAGTCTGCCTGAGGACGTTCCGGCGTTACGATTATCGGGGCCACCTTGACACCGTGGCTGAGTTTGTGGAAGCCCTCGACGATGATGTTTTCGTCAGGTCCTAATCCTCGCTCGACTACTACGTTGTTACCTATCTCGGGACCGAGCTCGATAAATCTCTTCTCGACTATGCTGTCCGGGCGGCAGGCGTAGACGTAGGCTCCGCCCTTCTCGATGACCAGGGCTTTGGTAGGCACCACGATTGCATCCTCTCGCACGTCCAGAAGGAGGCGCACCTTGGTGATCTGTCCGGGAAGGAGGGCGCGGTCAGGATTGGCCATTTCGGCCCTGACGGAGAATGTTCCGGTGTTGGGGTCCACCTGGGGGTCGGCGAAGTCCACGAAGCCCTTCATAGGGTATTCCGAGTTGTCGGCCAGGGTGATGGTCACGTAGGGGTTCCACTTGCGGGCGGTGTCCTGCTGTCCGAGGTTGACGTTCCTCTCGCGGCTCTTGAGGTAGTCGAGCGACGTCATGCTGAAGTCTACCTGGACGGTATCGCTCTTGACAATGGTCGTGAGCAGGGACTTTCCACCTGGTCCTACGAGGGTTCCGAGGTCCACGTTGCTCTCACTGATAAATCCTGAAATGGGGGAGCGGACTGTAGTATATCCAAGGGCTATCTCTGCCTGGGTAAGGTCCGCCTCGCTCATGACAACCTCTGCCTTGGCGCTCTCATAGGCAGCTATTGCGTTGTCCAGGTCCAGGCGGCTGGCAGCGTTCTGCTCAAAGAGAGGACGGATACGCTCAAGGTCCCTCTCTGCCTTGAGCTCCAGGGCCTTGTTCTTGTTGAGCTGGGCCTTGGCTCTTTCCATGTCCGCACGGTAAGGCTTGGGGTCGATAATGAACAGGGTCTGATTCTTTCTGACATAGGAGCCTTCCTCGAACAGTATCTCCTCAAGATATCCCTCGACCCTAGCACGCACCTCCACGAACTGCTGGGCACTGATCTTGCCGGCGTACTCGCCGTAGATTTCCACGTCGTCGATGACCACTGGCTGCGCCTCGACTATCGGATACTCCGGTTTGGGCGGTTCCGGCCACGAAAGTATGATCCACACGGTGATGCCCGCCACGAGCACTCCGAGGACGACATACCATATCCATTTCGGCAGTCGACGTATTTTCCTGATTCTGACGGCCACTCTCCGGCCTGTCCTGGTAAATTTCTCTGTAGGGATGTTAATCTGCATAATACTGCAATATAGCTATAGCGGTACAAATATAGACCAAATCGACTGACTATTGCAAAAATTGTACCTTAATGCAGAAATATTTACATCTTTTCAGAGAGCACATCCCGCGGCGAACAGCAGCGCCATTAGGAAAAAATTGCGGGACGTCTTGCCCAGGAATGGGTTCAGTGCCGCCCCGTCGGTATCGCTGATGCGCCGGGATGTGGCCAGGTGCAGGGCAGCGTACAGCAGCAGGGGTGCGGCGCACCATCTGGGCTTGCTCAGGACAATGGCGGCTGCGGCCAGAGCTGTGGCGCATAGTCCCAGAAGGTAGTATAGCATAATGGCAGTGCTGCCTCCGAGGCGCACGACGATGGTCTTCTTTCCCTGTTGGGCATCTTCGGCGCGGTCGCGGTAGTTGTTGACCATCAGCAGGCAGTCTACGGCCAGGCCGCAGGCGAGTCCGGCCAGGGTGGTCTGCAGGTCCCAGGTCCCGGTCTGCAGGTAAAATGTGAATCCCACGGGGACAATCCCGAAGAAGACCAGCACCAGCACATCGCCCAGCCCCAGCCTCGAGAATTTCGTGGTATACAGGAAGCAGAACAGTACGCAGAGGGCGCCCACGGCTATCATCCACAGACCGCCGGTCCATATCAGGGGCAGTCCGGCCGCACAGGCGAGGGCCGTCGTGACCAGAATACCTGTCTTCATGGCTCCGGGGGTAATCCATCCCTGTGCGCAGGCCCGCTTAGGCCCGAGCCGCCGCTCCGTATCCCCGCCCTTGCGGAAGTCGAAATAGTCGTTGACGAAGTTGGCGTCCACCTGCATGATCCACGCGAAGAGCATGCACAGCGCGAATGCCGCCCAGTCAAACGCCTCTGCCGGCGACATCCCGCTGCCCTCCATCCACATCCACGCGCAGCCTCCTCCCATTATGACGGGCGTGGCCGCTCCAGCCAGCGTCTTCGGTCTGGCCGCGAGCACCCACGCTTTCAGCGAGTTTGTCTTGACAGTGTCTCCCATCAGATCTGGATGAGCTCATACTGGCGGGTGCCGATGCCGATGCGCTCGGCGTGCTCGAGGCCGGACTGCCAGTTGGTGTCTGGGTGGAGAATGTGGAACTTGTCGTCGCCGCAGAGGTGCTCGTGGGGATGGGTCTTCTCGAGCTTGCTGCCGGGGAGGGCGGGGGCGGCCATCACCATGTCGGCGCAGGCCTGGTCGAGGGCCACTGGGTCGAAGGAGGCGGCCATGCCGAGGTCGGGCACGATGGCGGCGTCGTTGTGGTTCCAGCAGTCGCACTCGGGGGAAACGTTGACGATGAGGTTGACGTAGAAGCAGGGACGGCCGGCGATGATGGCCTTGGTGTACTCGGCTATCTTGCCGTTGAGGGTCTCGGAGGTGTCCCAGTCCTTCAGCACTGCGGATTCGTACTGGCAGAGGGCAACGCACTGGCCGCAGCCTACGCACTTGTCGTAGTCGATGACGGCGGCGGTATGCTTGCCGGCGTGGTTCACGCCCTCCACGGTCTCGAGATGGATGGCGTCATGGGCGCAGTGCTTTACGCAGATACCGCAGCAGCGGCAGTTCTCTACCTTGACCACGGGCTTCGACGAGGAGTGCAGCTCGAGCTTGCCGGCCACGCTGGCGCAGCCCATGCCCATGTTCTTGATGGCTCCTCCGAATCCGGTCTGCTCGTGCCCCTTGAAATGCGAGAGGGCGATGAGCACATCTGAGTCCACGATGGCCGTACCTATCTTGGCGGTCTTGCAGTAGGTGCCGCCCTCAATTGGGAGCTCGCGGCAGTCGGTGCCCTTGACACCGTCGGCGATGATCACGTCGCATCCGGCGCTGAGGCGGTTGAAACCGTTGCGGGACGCGCTCTCGAGATGGTCCACCGCGTTGGAGCGGCCTCCGGAGTAGAGGGTGTTGCAGTCAGTCAGATAGGGCTTGCCCCCGAGGGAGCGCACCAGATCGGCCATGCCGGCGGCATAGTTGGGCCTGAGGAAGGCCAGGTTGCCGGGCTCGCCGAAGTGCATTTTTATGGCGACGAACTTGTCCTTGAAATCGATCTTCTCGATGCCGGCGGCCTTGGCCACGGCTTTCATCTTTTCCACCAGCGGAAGTCTGGTGGAGGTGTGCAGGTCAGTGAAGTAAACTTTTGCTTTTTCCATAATGTATGTACTGTGTTTGTTGTCAGTTCTGGAGGGATTCCTTGCGGATCTTGTTGATGACCATCACGTCGTTCTTGTGTATGACGGTGTTGCCTCGGGGAATGATGGCCCTGTTGCCGCGCTTTATCAGCACTATCAGCTCGTTGCTGTCGGGCGAGTACTGGAAGACCTTCTTGCCTATCCATTCGCTGCCCCTCTCGATACGCCGCTCGGAGAGCTGCATGAGGTCCTCGTCCTCGAAGTCGCGGGCACTCATGATGACCTTGTCTCCCGGCAGTATCTTGGTCTTTCCGCTCGGGATGATGGCCTTCTCGTCCCTGAGTATCACGGCGATTAGGGTCTCCTGCGGGATGGGCAGGTCCTTGATGACCTTACCGCACCAGGAGTCCTTCTCCCCGATATTCATCTGCACGAAGCTCACGTCCATGTTGTCGGAGTAGTCGGTGAAGGTCTTGAGAATGTCCTCCTCGCTCGAGGTCATCCGGAGCTTGCGGGCCACCAGAGGGATGAGCGAGCCCTGCAGGGAAATGGAAAGCAGGACTATCATCAGCACGATGTTGAAGAGGTCGTACTCGTTGCCGGTGAGCTGCCTGGAGGCCGGCAGGGCCATGATGGCGAACACTACCGACGCCGCACCTCTTAGTCCCACGAAGGAGACGAGCAGCTGCTGTCTCCACTTGCTTCGGAACGGGGCCATGATGGCGAATACGGACAGGGGACGGGCAACGAAAGTCATGAACAGGGCAATCAGAATCGCCGGAATAGCGATGGCCGGCAGCTGAGAGGGGAAGGCCAGCAGTCCCAACAGGAAAAATATGATAATCTGCATCAGGCTGGTCAGTCCGTCGAAGAAGGGCACCAGGGTCTTCTTGCCGCGGATGTTGGCGTTGCCCAGGACGATGCCGACGATGTAGGCGCTCAGGTAGCCGTTGCCTCCGATGAGGTTGGGAATCGCATACGAAAAGATGGCCACCGCCAGCACGAAGAGGGTGTCGAAGCCGGATGTAGTGGAGCGGAAGTGCTTCATCAGCCACGCGGCGGACACAGCTATCACGGCACCTATGGCCGCACCGTAGACTATCTGCGCGAATACCATATATACTATGCGCCCGCCGGACACCGTCCCCTCGATGACGGCCATCATGATGACGGTCAGCATGTAGGAGCAGGGGTCGTTGCTACCGCTCTCGATCTCTAGGAGGGAGGCGGTGTTGTATTTGAGGCCGAGCTTGCGGGAGCGCAGAATCGAGAATACGGAGGCCGCGTCGGTGGAGCTGAGCACCGCGCCGACCAGGAAACCCAGGGCGGCCGGGAGCTTGAGCACGTAGTAGCAGAAAAGTCCGGTCAGTCCCGCGGTAAGGGCCACACCGAGGGTGGAGAGTATGCCGGCTTTGACCACCACAGGCTTAGCCTCTTTCCACCGGGTGCCGAAACCGCCGTAGAACATGATGAATATCAGGGCCACGGTACAGATGCTCTCGGTGAAATCGAAGTTGTCGAACTGTATCTTCACTATGCCGTCTGATCCGAAGGCCATGCCCAGCAGGATGAATGCCAGCAGCATGGGGATGCCTATCTTGTTCGAGACGTTGTTGAGCACTACGCACAGGACAATTACGATGGCGGCCACGAGCAGGAGCAATGTAAGGGTCATAAGCAGGGGTGTTGACGGTTAAAATGATACAATTCGGTGCTGTCCCGCAAAGGTACGAAAAAATGAAAAGCGTATGCAAAAAGTCCGGAACTAAAGGGCTATTTTGTCCTGAACCGGCGCGAACCACGTAATCTGCCGCTTGGCGTACCTCCGGGTGTTGCGCTGCACCAGTGCCAGGGCCTCGTCGAGGGAGATGGTCCCGTCCAGGTAGTCGAAGACCTCCCGGTATCCCACGGTGCGCAGGGCCGGCATGGAACGGTACTGCGCCAGTCCCCGCACCTCGTCCACCAGCCCGGCCCCGAACATGGCCTCGGCGCGGCGGTCTATGCGGCGGTAGAGCTCTTCGCGGGGAAGGGTGAGACAGAGCCTCTGAATCTCGAACGGTCTGACCTTGCGGGGGTTGGACTTGTAGGAGGAAAATTTGCGTCCGGTCGAGAGGGTAACCTCCAGGGCACGGACGACCCGCTGCCGGTTGGACAGGTCGATGGCGGTCCAGCTCTCCGGATCCACCTGCCGCAGCTCTTCTGCAAGCACTCCGATACCCTCCTTCAACGCCCTGTCCGTCAAGAGTCTGCGCAGCTCCTGATCGGCAGGAGGAAAGTCGTCCAGCCCGTAGCACAGGGCATCGGCATAGAGGCCGGAGCCTCCGACCATTACCAGGATGTCGTGCTCCTGGAAGAGCCGGCTCAGCAGCTCCATGGCCTCCACCTCGTAGAGACCGGCTGAGTAGTAGTCCGATACCGAGTGACTGAAGATGAAGTAGTGCCGCACCTGCCGCAGCTGCTCCTCCGAGGGAGGGGCCGTGCCGATACGCATCTCCTTGAATATCTGGCGGGAGTCGCAGGATATCACGGGAGACGAGTACTTCAGGGCCAGCTGTATGGCATAGTCGGTCTTGCCCACAGCCGTCGGTCCGAGTACCTGTATCAGCTTCTTTCCGCTCATGGGTGGCTATACGTTCTCCTCGCCCTCGGGCAGCTCGTCATCCTCGAAGGAATCTTCCTCGTCAGCGGGCGCGGCCTGGGAAGCGTGGCGGTCGGAGAATTCCTCATAGTCCTCGTATACTGCGGAGAACTGGTCAGGATTGCGGCCTTTCTCGGCTATCAGGACAGGGTATGAGAGGCGGCGGTTGAACTCCTGCTCGCCTTCGAGACGCAGCTCGATGCGGAGATTCTTGCTGAGATTGTACACGTAATGCAGCACCGGTTCTTCACGGGAGACAGTGTTCTCCAGCGTAATCATGTCCATCGAGCCGTCACCGAAATCGAACAGCCCTATCCTGCGGGTCAGCTTGCCGGCAGGGGAGAGGGTCTCGAATACAGTCATCTGGTCGGGGGAGAAACCCAGCTCCCGGTCCAGATACTCGTGGAGTCGAAACAGGCTCATGCGGGATTCAAGGTCGTATTCCCGCATAAAAATCTTATTGCCTGGGATAGTTGCTTTGTATCTGAGTATCATGGTTTTTAAGTTGTTTTTCAATCAGCAGGCCCAAAGTGTCCGTTCCGTCGGGCCAGTCATCCAGCGCAGGTCTCTGAGCGTGACCAAAGTTACGGATAATTTTTTGAATTCTGCTCATATTGACTCTGATAAATTTTTCCATTTCTTCTTTAGACGCGTATTCCACGTACCACACTTCTCCCACATGCAGCGGAATGCCCCAAGCCCTGCAGAGGCCGATGTCGTCCTCCGCACCCGGGATCAGCGCTCTCAGATTCCTGAAAATCACCGTTCCGCAGTCCAGAAAACTTTCGCCGGCCAGCGTCAGTACAGCCTTGTTTTTGCGGTAGTTGTCCTTGCCGGGCCGGCCCCAGTACTCGGCAGCGAATCTTCCGGCTGCCTGCATTATTCCTGAGAAGTCATATCCTTCCGGCACCAGCAGGCATGTCGCGCTGCGGCAGCCGAGTCCGTAGTACAGCAGCATGTCCTCGGCCAGGGCGCCGAGTCCGGCATTGTCCTCCCTGCCGGTGACTGCGGCGACGCTGAATTTCCCGGACCTGACAACTTTCGGGATGCCGTTGAAATGATTCCGGTAGAATTCAGCGGCGGTATCCCCGCCCATTGTGAGCAGTGCGTCCACCTCCCAGCCGTCGGTCGAGGAACTGAACCTCACTCCGGAGTCAGGGGGAAAAAGCACCGGCAGCAGGTGTCTGTCCTTCGATGACAGCTTGACCAGTGGGCTCCATCCCGCGGCCAGGACTGTAAGGATGTCGTGGAAACCTACGGCAGGGATGTTGCCTGCGGCGACAATTCCGCATGTGTCCGTTCCGGCTCCCGGCAGCGGCTCAGGATACTGCCCTAGCCACCTGCGCAGCTCTTCTTCCCTGAGAAAAGCCCCGGCCACCGCTTCCAGGGCTCTGCGCTGCATGTAGGGCGTGAAAAACGCATTGTCCTCCGCAGACCGGCGTACGGCCTCTTCCAGCTGAGGCCACGGTGTGCCTCCTCCGAGCCATTTTTCCAGCCGCTCTCCGAGAGCGGTATACTTTGTTATGAAACCGTTCCTTTCCATTTTTCCGAAATTGGGGCCCAAAGTTAAAAAAAATTGCTAACTTAGGGGCTCAAATGGCCAGACATGGATTCATCGCAGAGAAACGATACTTTCAAGAGCATTTCCGGCCCCGCCGAGGGGTTATATAAGGAAAAGGGAAGTAAGTTTCTCGCTTTTGCATATCCGGTGGTCTCGGAAGAGGAGGTCAGGGCCGCTCTGGAGAAAATCAGGAAGGAGTACTACGACGCGCGTCATCACTGCTATGCCTACAGGCTGGGACTGAGCGGGGATGTATGGAGGTACAACGATGACGGGGAGCCTTCCTCCACGGCGGGCAGGCCGATTTACGGGCAGATTCTCTCGCGGGAACTGAGCGACGTGTTGATAGTGGTGGTGCGGTATTTCGGTGGCATAAAGCTCGGGGTTCCGGGGCTGATACGGGCTTATAAGACGGCCGCGGCTGATGCGCTGGACCATGCGGAGGTGGTGGAGAAGGTGGCTTCAGAGGGGTATGCGGTGACATTCGACTATGTGGCGATGGACAGGGTGATGCGGGTGCTCAAGGACATGGGCATAGCTCCGTCAGGGTACACCGCGGAGGACGTGTGCAGGATGGAGATGAGGGTCAGGCTCAGCGATGTGGAGCGGTTCCGGCAGAGGATGGAGGACGCGGAGGCCAGGGTTGAGAAGGTGCTTTAGGACAATATTCAACAACAGATATGGCTAAAAAGAGTTTAATTTCAATCCAGGATTTTACCAAGGAGGAGATCCTGCACATCCTTGACGTGGCGGAGGAGTTTGAGCACAACAAGTCTCAGACATTCCTGAGCGACAAGGTGGTGGCATGTATCTTCTTCGAGCCTTCCACCAGGACCCGCCTGAGTTTCGAGACTGCTGCGAACAGGCTGGGCGCCAGGGTTATCGGTTTTTCGGACGCGGCCAATACCAGCATCCGCAAGGGCGAGAGCCTCAAGGATACCATCAAGATGGTGTCGAACTACGTGGACCTCATCGTGATGAGGCATCCTCTGGAGGGCAGTGCCCGCTATGCTTCGGAGGTGGCCTCGGTGCCGGTCATCAACGCCGGTGACGGAGCGAACCAGCATCCGACGCAGACCCTGCTGGACCTCTACACCATCAAGCAGACCCAGGGCCGTCTGGACCACATCAACATCAATATGGTGGGAGACCTGAAATACGGCAGGACCGTCCACTCGCTGCTGCAGGCCATGAGCCATTTTTCCCCTGAGTTCGAGTTCACCGCTCCCGACGAGCTGAAGCTGCCCCAGGAGTACCGCGACTTCATGGACAGCAAGGGCATTCCCTACAAGGAGACCGCCGACCTGCGCGAGTATCTGGACAGCACGGACATCCTGTACATGACCAGGATACAGCAGGAGCGCTTCACCGACCCCGTGGAGTACGAGAAGGTCAAGAACGTCTACAGCCTCAATGCCTCCATGCTCTCGGGCGTGCGGCCCAACATGAAGATTCTCCATCCCCTGCCCAGGCTGCAGGAGATAGCGGTGGACGTGGACGACACTCCTCACGCATGGTATTTCAAGCAGGCCGAGAACGGAATGTACGTCCGCATGGCCATCATCTCATACTTACTCGGTAAAAGATAGGAGGAACGGCAATGGAAAATAACAGCGAGAAACAGCTCAAGGTCAGCGCCATCAAGAACGGAACGGTACTCGACCACATACCCTCCGGGCAGGTCTTCAAGGTGATAGACATCCTGGGACTCTACGACTCTCCCCATCCCGTCACGTTCGGAGTCAATCTGGACAGCAGGTCGATGGGCAGCAAGGGCATCATCAAGATATCCGAAAGATTCTTCAAGGATGACGAGCTCAACAAGATAGCCCTCATAGCACCCAACGCCAGCGTGAACATCATCCGGAACTTCGAGGTGGTGGAGAAGAAGGTGCTCACCATCCCCGAGACCATCACCGGGATAGTCAGGTGCATCAACCCCATGTGCGTGACCAATCACGAGAACATCCCTACGAGATTCAAAACCATCGTAAACGGCTCCAGGATAAGACTTCAGTGTTCTTATTGCGAGAAAATCACAGACATTTGAATTTTGAGAGAAAAATTTTGTAACTTTGGGTTTTGTTAAAAGAACAATTAATAACCTTTTAAAATTTTAATACAATATGAAAAAAGCTTACAATTTCAACGCCGGTCCCTGCGTTCTGCCCAAACCGGCCATCGAAGCGGCTATCGAGGCCCTTAAGGATTTCAAGGGAACAGGAATGTCCGTAATAGAAGTGTCTCACAGAAGCAAGGAGTGGGAGGCCGTCATGAACGAGTGCCGCGCCCTCTGGAAAGAGCTCCTCAACATCCCTGAAGGATACAGCGTCCTCTTCCTCGGCGGCGGTGCATCCCTCCAGTTCCTCTATGTGGCCATGAACCTCCTCGAGAACAAGGCAGGTTACCTGGAGACAGGCGTGTGGGCAAAGAAGGCTCTGAAAGAGGCCAAGGGTATCGGCAACGCATACGCAGTGGCTTCCTCAGCCGACAAGAACTACACCTACATCCCCAAGGGCTATGAGATCCCCACAGACCTCGACTACTTCCACATCACTACCAACAACACCATCAAGGGTACCGAGATCCACGAGGACATCGACTGCCCCGTGCCCCTCGTAGCCGATATGTCATCCGATATCATGAGCCGTCCCGTGGACGTTTCCAAGTATGCTCTGATCTACGGTGGTGCCCAGAAGAACGTAGGTCCTGCCGGCGTGGTATTCGTTATCGTTAAGGACGAGATCCTCGGCAAGGTGTCCCGCTATCTGCCCACCATGCTCGACTACCGCACACACATCGAGGGTGAGTCCATGTTCAACACTCCTCCTGTATTCTCTATCTTCGTTATGACCGAGACCCTGAAGTGGGTTAAGGCTCAGGGCGGCCTGAAGGCTATGTACGAGATCAACAAGAAGAAAGCCGGCATGCTCTATGACGAGATCGACCGCAACCCTCTGTTCGTAGGTACAGCCGCCAAGGAGGACCGCTCCCTGATGAACGTATGCTTCGTGATGGCTCCCGGTTATGAGAACCTCCAGGACGAGTTCCTCGCTTTCGCAAAGGAGAAAGGCATGGTAGGTATCAAGGGCCACCGCTCAGTCGGCGGATTCCGCGCCTCCATCTACAACGCCTGCCCCATCGAGGCCGTAGAGGCTCTGATCGCCTGCATGCAGGAGTTCGAGAAGATGCACAAATAATCCTTAAACTTTGAACTTTTAAAACGCACAACTGAAATGAAAGTATTAGTAGCAACCGAGAAGCCCTTCTCAAAGGTAGCCGTTGACCAGATCCGCGAGATCGTCGAGAAAGGCGGCCACGAGCTTGCAACTCTCGAGAAATATACCGATGTACAGCAGCTCTACGCAGCTGTAGCCGATGCTGACGCCCTCATCGTCCGCTCCGACAAAGTGACCAAGGAGGTCATTGCAGCCGCTCCCAAGCTGAAGATCGTTGTCCGCGCCGGTGCCGGTTATGACAACCTCGACCTGGCAGCCTGCACCGAGAGAGGCATCGTAGCCATGAACACTCCCGGTCAGAACTCCAACGCTGTCGCCGAGCTCGCTATCGGTATGATGATCTACATCTCCCGCAACCAGTTCACCCCCGGCACAGGTACAGAGCTCAAGGGCAAGACCCTCGGTATCCAGGCTTACGGCAACGTCGGCCGTCTGGTAGCCGCTCACGCCAAGAGCTTCGGCATGAAGATCATGGCCTTCGACCCCTTCGTTCCCGCTGACAAGATTCAGGCTGAGGGAGTAGAGGTAGCCGCTTCACTCGAGGACCTGTATGCCAAGAGCGACTTCGTATCCCTCCATATTCCCGCCAACAACGAGACAAAGGGTTCTATCGGATACGCCCTTCTGTCCAAGATGCCTAAGGGAGGCTGCCTCGTGAACACTGCCCGCAAGGAAGTGATCAACGAGCCCGAGCTCGTGAAGGTACTCGAGGAGAGACAGGACCTGAAGTACATCACCGACATCGCCGCAGGCAATCAGGCCGAGCTGAACGAGAAGTTCGGCAAGAGAGTCTTCGCAACCCCCAAGAAGATGGGTGCCGAGACAGCCGAGGCCAATGTCAATGCCGGAGTAGCCGCCGCCAACCAGATCTGCGACTTCTTCGCTACAGGCAACCGCAAGTTCCAGGTAAACAAATAGCAGATAGGAGACACACGATATGGTAAAAGTAAAACCTTTCGCAGCGATCCGTCCTCCCAAGTCCATCGTGGAGGAAGTGGCAGCCCGCCCTTACGACGTGCTCAACTCCCAGGAGGCCAAGGCTGAGGCCGGAGAGAAATCCCTCCTCCACATTACCAAGCCCGAGATAGACTTCGATCCCATCATCGACGAGCACTCGCAGCCCGCATACGACAAGGCTGTCGAGAACTTCAAGAAATGGCAGGAGAAAGGCTGGCTCGTGCAGGACAAGAAGGAGTGCTACTATGTTTACGCCCAGACCATGAACGGCCGTACCCAGTACGGAATCGTGCTCTGCGCCAATGTAGACGACTACCTGACCGGCAAGATCAAGAAGCATGAGCTCACCCGCAAGGACAAGGAAGAGGACCGTATGATTCACGTCCGCATCCAGAACGCCAACATCGAGCCCGTCTTCTTCGCTTACCCCGACAACACCGAGATCAACGCCATCGTGAAGAAGTACACCGACGGCAAGCCCGAGTATGACTTCGTTGCACCTGACGACGGTTTCGGCCATCATTTCTGGGTAATCGACAATGACGAGGACATCAAGAGGATCACCGAGATCTTCTCGACCATCCCCGCATTCTACGTAGCCGACGGTCACCACCGTACAGCCGCCGCCGCTCTCGTAGGAGAGGAGAAGCGCCGTCAGAACCCCAACCACCGCGGAGACGAGGAGTACAACTACTTCATGGCAGTGGTATTCCCCGAGAGCCACCTCAAGATCATCGACTACAACCGCGTGGTGAAGGATCTCAACGGCCTCACACCCGAGCAGTTCATCCAGAAGCTGGGCGAGGACTTCGAGATCAAGGACATGGGTACCGAGATCTACAAGCCCAAGAACCTGCACAACTTCTCGATGTATCTCGGCGGCCACTGGTATTCCCTCACAGCCAAGAAGGGTACCTACGACGACAACGATCCCATCGGATGCCTCGACGTGACCATCTGCTCCAATCTTATCTTCGACAAGCTCCTCGACATCAAGGACCTCCGTACTTCGAAGCGTATTGACTTCGTAGGCGGTATCAGAGGTCTCGGCGAGCTCAAGAAGAGGGTTGACTCGGGTGAGATGGCAGCAGCTTTCGCTCTGTATCCCGTTTCCATGAAGCAGCTTATCAGGATAGCCGATACTGGTAATATCATGCCTCCCAAGACTACCTGGTTCGAGCCTAAGCTGAGGAGTGGTCTGGCGATCCATAAACTCGAGCGATAATTATGATTCGGCGCGCCATAGCCGGCAAACTGCTGCGTTGTCTTCGGCTCACGGCTCAGTCATTTACTGAAGTAAACTCCTTCGCCCTGAGCCTCGACGCCTTGCATTTTACCGACTCTGACGCACCTTAGTACACCTTAATAGAGGCCGTAATCGGAATTTGATTCGATGCGGCCTCTTTTCAGTATGAGATATGATAACATGTTTTTTAAATTACGCATTTTAAGTACTTGAAAGTATATGAAACCGACGTTAGTAGTATTGGCAGCGGGCATGGGTTCCCGCTATGGTTCCCTGAAGCAGATGGACGGAGTAGGCCCCAATGGTGAGGCGATTATCGACTATTCGATTTACGATGCCGTCCGTGCCGGATTCGGGAAAGTGGTGTTTATCATCAGACATTCGTTCGAGAAGGCCTTCCGCGAGATTTTCACCCCGGAGCATTTCGGCGGCAAGGTGGAGATTGAGTTCGTATTCCAGGAACTGGATTATCTGCCCGAGGGATTCAGTGTGCCCGAGGGACGCGAGAAACCCTGGGGCACATGTCATGCTGTCATGATGGCGGCACCCGTGGTGAATACTCCTTTCGCGGTGATCAACTCCGATGACTTCTACGGACGCGAGGGCTATGCGGTGCTGGCTGACTATCTCCGCTCTGTGGACGGACAGAAGGGCAAGTACTCCATGGTGGGCTACAACCTGCACAATACCCTGTCCGACTACGGCACTGTTTCCCGCGGTGAGTGCCGCGTGGATGCAGATGGCAATCTGGTCTCCATCGTGGAGCGTACAGCCATAGAGCGCGTGGAGGGCGGTCAGATCATGTACAAGGACGCTGACGGTCTCCATCCCCTGGACGAGAACACGGTGGTGTCGATGAACCTCTTCGGATTCACTCCCGATTTCTTCGCCGAGTCGGAGACTCTTTTCAAGAAGTTCCTGTCCGATCCCGCCAACATGGCCAATCCCAAGGCTGAGTTCTTCATCCCCCTGTGCGTCAATCAGCTGATCAACGACGGCAAGGTCTCGCTCAAGGTGCTCAACAGCGATGCCCAGTGGTTCGGCGTCACTTACAAGCAGGACAGGCCTTACGTCGTGGAGCGTATCCAGAAACTCATCGAGGCCGGGGTATATCCCGAGCATCTCTGGAAGTAGGCAGCATATCGCAGGCGGGTACATTCTGTACGCGCCGGAAAAAGTATTACCCCTTGGAGACGTTGGCTCCCGAAAAGGGAGGGGACCCACCGAAGGTGGGGAGGATCTCCAAGGGGTAATACTTTTTCCGCGCTGATGTGCGGCCTGGTCGGGTGTAAGTTTAATTAGCGACTTCTGAGAGGAACTTGATGCGGACGAGGCGGATGTCCTCTTCCTGATAGTCGGGACCGAGAGCCTTCTTGGCCTCCTCGACGGAGTCGGTCTCGGCTTCCTCCTTGAAGTAGTCGTATATGTCCTCGACCTTGTCCTCATCGACGGTCTGCTCGATGTAGTAGTCCAGGTCGATGCGGGTGCCGGCGGCCACGATGGCCTCTATCTCGTCGAGAACCTCCATGTATTCCATGTTCTTGGCGTCGGCGATATCTTCGAGAGGTATCTTGCGGTCGATGTTCTGGATGATGTAGACTTTGTTGGCCGACTTGTTGACCAGCGACTTGACGACGATGTCCTCGGGCCGCTGGATTTCATTTTCCTCCACGTACTTGGCTATGAGCTTGACGAACTCGCGGCCGAACTTGCGGGCCTTGCCCTCGCCCACGCCCTGGCAGTTCTTCAGCTCGTCCAGGGTGATGGGGTAGTGGATGGACATATCCTCCAGCGAGGGGTCGGAGAATATCACGAAGGACGGCAGTTTCAGCTTGCGGGACATATCCCTGCGCAGGTCCTTGAGCATGGCATATAGGGTGGGATCACCCACTCCGCCTCCGTGACGTACTGCCGCGGCTGCGGCTGCCTCCTCCTCGTCCTCCTCGTCCCCGTCCGCGAACTCGCGGTCCTCCGTCAGCATCAGCTCGTGGGGATGCTCCATGAACTCCCGGCCCAGGTCAGTGATGGAGATGAGTCCGTACTGCTCTATATCCTTGTACAGGTAATGCAGGATGACTCCCTGGCGGATAATGGCTATCCAGAACTTTACGCCCTTGTCCCTGCCCATGCCGAAAAACTCGCTCTCGTGGTGGTTGTAGGACTTGATTATAGAGTTGATCTCCCCCGCCAGGATATTGGCCAGGTGCTCGGTCTTGAAATTCTCCTTCATCGAGGCCACCAGCTCCAGCACCAGGGCCATGTCCTCCTGCCCGTCGAACATCTTCTTGGGATGCAGGCAGTTGTCGCAGTTGCCGCAGTTCTCCTCGGGGTAGTCCTCTCCGAAGTAGTTGAGGAGGATCTTGCGACGGCAGCGGTTGGACTCGGCGTAGGCCACGGTCTCCATCAGGAGCTGCTTCCCGATCTCCTGCTCGGAGAGGGGCTTGCCCTGCATGAATTTCTCCAGCTTGAGGATGTCCTTGTAGCTGTAGAAGGTAATGCACTTTCCTTCCTGCCCGTCTCTGCCCGCGCGGCCGGTCTCCTGGTAGTAGCCCTCGAGGCTCTTGGGTATGTCGTAGTGTATGACGAAGCGTACGTCGGGCTTGTCGATGCCCATGCCGAAGGCGATGGTGGCCACTATCACGTCCACCTCCTCCATCAGGAACATGTCCTGGTTCTTGGCCCTGGTGGCGGCGTCCATGCCGGCGTGATAGGGAAGGGCCTTGATGCCGTTGACGGTCAGGAACTCGGCTATTTCCTCGGTCTTCTTGCGGCTGAGGCAGTAGATGATTCCGGACTTGCCGGGATTCTCCTTGATGAACTTGATGAGCTCGCGGCGGACATTGACCTTGTCCCGCACCTCGTAGTAGAGGTTGGGGCGGTTGAACGAGCTTTTGAACACCTTTGCATCCATCATGTTGAGGTTCTTCTGGATGTCGGCCTGTACTTTTGGTGTGGCCGTGGCCGTAAGCGCGATGATGGGGGCTACTCCCAGTTTCTCCACTATGCTGCGGATGTTCCGGTATTCCGGTCTGAAATCATGGCCCCATTCGGAGATGCAGTGGGCCTCGTCTATGGCGTAGAACGATATTTTTATCTGCCGCAGCAGCGTGACGGTGTCTTCTTTGGTAAGGGACTCGGGTGCCACGTACAGTAGTTTGGTTATACCCGAGAGCAGATCGTCCTTGACTTCCTGAATCTGGCTTTTGTTGAGTGATGAGTTGAGAAAATGGGCCACTCCTTCTGAACCGGAGACGAAGCCTCTGATGGCGTCCACCTGGTTCTTCATAAGGGCAATCAGGGGAGACACTACTATGGCGGTACCAGGCATGACAAGGGCGGGAAGCTGGTAGCACAGTGATTTGCCTCCGCCTGTGGGCATGAGTACGAAAGCGTTGCCTCCGCCTATAAGGTGCATCATGATTTTCTCCTGGTCTCCCTTGAATGTGTCGAAACCGAAAAACTTCTTCAAATTGGAATGTAAATCTTCAGAACTAATCTTCATATTTGTTACCTTTGCGCGTCTAAAAATACCCAAAAGTTTATTTTTTTGCAAATTAAAATGAAAAATATAATAGAAAAATTGCAGCAGTATGCCTTAGAGGCCATTGAGACTGAGGCCAGAGCTGTCTCGTCGCTTCCGTCAGTAGTGGATGACGGTTTCGGAAGCGCAGTGGCGGTACTGGCCGGGGTGAAGGGTAGGATAGTGGTCTCCGGGGTGGGTAAAAGTGCTGTAATCGCGCAGAAGATGGTGGCTACTCTCAATTCCACCGGCTCAAGTGCCCTCTTCCTCCACTCTGCGGATGCGGTCCATGGGGATATGGGCATGATCGGACACGATGATGCGGTACTTTTCATATCCAAGAGCGGAAATACCGATGAGGTGAAGCGTCTGCTGCCTTTTGTCAAGAAAATGGGTAATCCGGTCATCTCTATAGTCTCCTGCCGGGATTCTTTCCTGGGAACTCATTCAGACTATCTGATATATGTGCCTGTGGAGCGTGAGGCCGGACCGGACAACCTTGCGCCTACTACCAGTACCACCCTCCATATGGTTGTGTGCGACGCCATAGCCATGGCCCTGTCGCGCTGCCGCAATTTCACGGCGGAGGACTTCGGCCGCATCCACCCCGGAGGTTCTCTGGGAAAGCGTTTTTATATGAGGGTGGAAGATGTGTTCGACCGGACCAACAGACCCTGGGTCTCCGAGAACGAGGCCATCAAGAATGTCATCATCACCATCTCCTCGCACCGTCTGGGTGCTACGGTGGTCCTGGGTCCGGAGGGAGATCTCAGAGGCATCATAACCGACGGTGACGTGCGCCGTATGGTGGAGAACGGAAAGGACATCAATACCCTGCAGGCCAGGGACATCATGTCCTGTGCTCCCAAGACCGTGGATATGGGGGCGCTCGCGGTAGACGCCCTCAGGATGATGGAGGCCAACAAGATAACATCGGTGGTGGTCCTCAACGGAGGGCAGTACGCCGGTTTAATACATATTCACGACATAATGAGAGAAGGAATACAGTAATGGCAGCAACAGTATTTGATCCGGACAGCATAGGTATAGCAAACGGTAATTTTTTCGGTCTTCCCTGTACGGAAGAGGAGGCCCGGACAGTCCTGGTGCAGGTGCCGTGGGACGCGACGGTCTCATATGGTAAAGGTACCGCCCTGGGACCGGGGGCAATGCTGGACGCATCCCTCCAGGTAGATCTCTTCGATGAGAGGATCCCCGGAGCCGCGGAGATGAAGGTCTGGACACTGCCTCAGGATGAAAGCCTGGCGGCTCTCGGAGCAGCTGCCAGAACGACTGTCGAACAGGTGATATCGTCGTTGGAGCAGGGGAACGACCCTTCGTCCCTGGAGGAGCTGTGCGCACATGTCAACGCAGCCTCGGAACGCCTCAACGGCTATGTGGAGGCAACGGCGGAAAAATATCTCTCAGAGGGCAGGATGGTCGGTGTGATAGGAGGGGAGCACAGTGTGCCTCTCGGACTGATAAAAGCTTTGTCCAGGCGGCATCCCGGAATGGGAGTGCTCCATATCGACGCACATTCCGATACCCGCTGCGCTTACGAGGGATTCGTCTACTCGCATGCATCCATCATGTACAACGTGATGCGCGAGGCTCCCGGAGTCAGCCGTATCACACAAGTGGGAATCAGGGATTTCTGCTCGGCCGAGTATTCCCTGGTAACATCGTCCCCGCTGTTCGCTCCCTTTACCGACTTCCGCCTCAAGGAACGGCTTTTCACCGGCACGTCATGGGACGGAGTGTGCTCGGAGATAATATCCACTCTTCCTGAGGAGGTGTACATAAGTTTTGACATCGACGGTCTCACGCCCGAGTACTGCCCCGGTACCGGCACCCCCGTGCCCGGCGGTCTTACTTTCTCCCAGGCCGACTGGCTGTTGTGGCGCCTGGCATGCTCCGGCCGCAGGATTGTAGGCTTCGACCTCTGCGAGGTGGCTCCTGGTACGGACGGAGAGTGGGATGCGAATACAGGGGCGAGGATGCTTTTCAAACTGCTGCTCTATTCTCATTTTCAGGATGGGAAAAAATGATTATATTTGTGGACTTGAAGATCTGAATATTTAACCTATAGAAGATAATCACATGAACCCGAAACAGTATGTCCTCCGCAGACGCGTTCTGCTTGAAAAAATTCTTCACAACAGTATGACAGGCGGTGTCCTTCTTCTGGTGTGTGCCGTAGTGGCGGTCATGGCGGCCAATATTCCGGCACTTGAATGGCTGCACCGTTTCTGGGACATCAGTTTCGGTTTCTCATTCGGGGATTTCTCGTTCAGCATGCCGGTAAGGAACTGGGTGGATGACGTGCTGATGGCCGTCTTCTTTTTCTCGGTCGGCCTGGAGATAAAGAGGGAACTTCTCGTCGGAGAGCTCTCCACCATGAAGAAGGCCATGCTGCCGATGTTTGCTGCCTTGGGTGGAATGATTTTCCCGGCCTTGATCTTCACATATTTCAATGCGGGGACGCCGTCTGCTTCCGGCTGGGGTATACCTATGGCTACGGACATCGCGTTCGCTATCGGTGTTCTCTCGCTTCTGGGCGACCGCTGTCCCGCAGGACTCAAGGTGCTGCTTGTGGCGCTGGCCGTGGTGGACGACATAGGAGCAATCATTGTGCTCGCCGTCTTCTACCTGTCCCACGACATATATTTTATATACCTGCTGTATGCCGCGCTTACAGTCCTGGCTCTGGTCGGAGTGAACCGCGCCGGTATCCGCTCCAATTTTGTGTATCTGCTTCTGGGACTGGTTCTGTTCGTGTTTGTCTTCCGCTCAGGAGTCCATGCCACAATAGCGGGCGTCATCCTGGCCATGACCATCCCGGCAAAGACGGCTACGGGCGACATCCGTGCTTTTACCGGACCGGATTCTCCGCTAGGAAAACTGGAGTCTGCGCTTCATCCGTGGGTGAATTTCCTAATTATGCCTATATTTGCGCTCGCCAATGCGGGAGTGGTGATTGACTCCTCATCCATTGCAGGCGGAAGCATGCCTGCCGTCATTCCGGGAGTGTTCTTCGGATTGCTGGTGGGCAAGCCTTTGGGAATCTTTACGTTCAGCTGGCTGGCCGTAAAGCTGCGGGTAGCCGGCATGCCTGACGGGGCGAAATGGCGGCAGATATTTTCCCTGGGCATGCTCGGAGGTATAGGATTCACGATGTCGATATTCATCGACAATCTGGCTTTCACTGATCCGCACCTGGTCAACGCCGGCAAGTTCGCGATTCTGGTCACCTCTTTCCTTGCCGCGTGCCTCGGACTGGCAGCCTTGTATATGACAACAGATAAAACAAAAAATATTTGATTGAAATGAAAAAGAATGTAATCGTAACTCTCGCCGCTGCAGCGGCAATGTTGGTGCTCTCCTCTTGCGCCGGAACCTATCAGAAGGGGAAAAGAATGCCTGAGTCCACATCGGCTCAGATTGATACTGTAAGTTATGCCCTCGGAATGTATTACGGCAGGATGCTGACATCGTCTCCGTTCGGAGAACTCAACCTGGCGCAGGTCAGGAAGGGCTTCTATGATGTCATCAACGGAAAGGAGGAGACAATGGTCCATGAGGACAAGGCCGGAAGGGTCATCCAGGACCATCTTATGGAATATCAGGCATACGAGACAGTACGCAACAAGGAGCTCGGAGAAGAGTTCCTGGCAGCCAATAAGGAAAAGGAAGGAGTGGTGACAACTGAGTCCGGTCTTCAGTACAAGATAGAGGAGGAAGGTTCAGGTCTGACTCCCGAGTCCGTGGATACAGTCGAAGTCAACTATGAGGGCCGTCTTCTTGACGGAACCGTGTTTGATTCGTCCTACGAGAGAGGAGAGAGCGTGAAATTCCCTCTCAACAGAGTGATAAGGGGCTGGTCTGAGGGACTTACTTATATTAAGGAAGGCGGCAAGATCCAGCTGTACATCCCCTCTGACCTCGCATACGGTCCCCAGGGCACCGGTCCAATCCCCGGCAACAGCACCCTGATTTTCGATGTGGAGCTTCTCAAGGTCCTCAAGGCTGTTGAGAAAGAGAATGCCGGCAGCGATAAGAAAGTGATCAAACCCAAGACCTTACGTTGAGCAGGCGAAGCATAATACTGTGCACTGCTGTAGTCCTGCTGCTTCTGGGCGGGATAGGCTGGTTCTTCTGGTCCCTGTTTTTCAGGGACGGGGGGGAGCCGGTCATGACTGACAGGCTCACGGACGGAGTGGAGGCAGTGCCGTCAGACGCCATATTCCTGATGGAGGCCGCTTCTCTGTCGGAGATTGCGGCCGTGACCGACGGGGGGAGTGCGCTCGGCAGACTGCTGGGCTGCATCCCCTCTGTTGCGTCAGGGTGGAAGGCTGCTCTGTCAATGCATTATTCGAGCAAGAATGCGGTCTCGCCCCTGCTTGTGCTCTCCGTTCCTCCCGATGAGGATCCGGAAGGACTGATGTCCCGGATACTTGACGGGTGCGGAGGCGTAGTGGACAAGCGTTACGGTGCTGTGACAGTCCACAAGGCCGCGGTGCCCGACGCCTCATTTGCAGTCTACGGTCATTTTCTGATAGCCAGTCCGTCCCTGGTGATAGTGGAGACTTCCCTGCGGCATCTCGAGAGCGGTACTTCCGTCAAGGACGAGTCTCTGTACAATGAAATATCCGGCGTGACGTCCGGCCGCGGAGTGCTTCATGTCAATTTCTCCAATCTGGGGAAACTTTTCTCCGGTGCAGCAGGTCCTGAATATGTGCGGTATGCACGGTTTTTCCAGAGTTTTGCGGACTGGGGTGCCTTTGGTCTGCGTGACGGGGACAGTCCCAGGACGTTTGACGGAAAGGTTGTCGGCGTCAGAAGCGGGGAGTGCTTCCGCGACGTGCTGCTTTCCCAGAGGGGACGTAAGCCGGAAGTCTGGTCCGTGGCTCCTTACAGCGTTTCCTACGTCCTTTCGGTACCAATGACCTCATGTGCTGATTATCTCCGGGCCTATCAGGTTTTTCGGGCAGCAGGCGGGTGGAAAAATGGGGACAGTGTCTCTGCCGCCCTTGCCGTGTCTCTGGATCTTAAGGAAGCGGCTGTTTTCGCCCTGGATGCGGACGGCGGCAGAAAGATTCTGGCTCTGCGGTGCGGGAACGTTCAGGCCATGGGAGAAGTTTCCGGTCCGGTCAATGATTTCACTCACAAGGGCTGTTTCTCCGCGCTGCTGGGCGATGTCTTCGCTCCTTCGGCCGAGGACAGCTGGTGTGTCATGGAGGACTGGGTGCTGATCGGCGGCCGGGAGGAGATTACTTCCCTCCAGCGGTCCTGGGCAGCCGGAACCTATTTCCCGCTTTCGGATTATCTGGCGCAGACACCTGCATCGGAGGAACTGAGGGAGATATCCTCGCTCACGTTGATGATCAATGCAGGGAGGTACGCGGATGTCCTGTCGGGATATTTCAAGGAACCTTATTCTGAGTATGTCCGGAAATCCCTTGGAGGGCATAATTTTGAAATGATTTTCCTGAATACGTACGGAGCAGGCGGAGATCTGCGCGTACGCGTGTCGCTGTACGGTGAGGACCTGACGGAACTTCCGCAGCCTTCCGGAGACGGAGACGGGACTGCGCCGGAACTGGTGGAAGATGTACCGGTGACCGTGCCCCGGGGTCCCTTCCCCGTCAAGAATTTCATAGACGGCTCGACCAATTGGCTGGAACAGTTGGAAAACAATGATATACGGCTTCTGGGTGCTTCCAGGAACCCGCTTTGGACCGTGAAATTCCAGACGCCTCTCTGCGGGACGGTACGCCAGATAGACTATCTGAAGAATGACAAGCTCCAGATGCTTTTCGCCTCGGAGGACAAGATATATCTGCTGGACCGTCTGGGCCGTAAGGTGGGCCGTTTTCCCATTTCCCTGGGCAAGAGGATTCTCCTGGGACCCGATGTATACGATTTCAGCGGTGACCGCGACTATACGCTGATGGTCCTGCATGAAGACAATACGCTGATGCAGTACGGTCTGGATGGAAAGCCCGTGCCGGGATGGAATGTCATATCGCTCAATGAGAAGATAATGTCGCTGCCGGAGAGGATTGTTGTCGGGGGACGGACCTACTGGGCCGTGCGCACATCCTATCAGACTCTGCTGTATGATGCCCATGGCACGATATGTGCGGACTTCTCGAAGAAGAATAAACTTAGAAAAGATACAGAAATTGAGACCGTGTCCTCTCATGAGGCAGGCGTGACCATGGCGGATGGCCGGGCTATGATCCTGAACTTGAGTGACGGTTCGTTCAGAAAACGATAGTGCATTATGCTTAATCTCATCATGTCATTTATAATAGGGGCGCTGGTGCTGATAGTCGCTCTGCCGCTTCTGTTTCTCAAGGCCCTTCACAGGCGTTTCAGAAATCCGGCGGATCCCTCCGGCCGCGAGGGAGAAGTTACCGTCTCCGGAAGCGATGCTACGGCAGGAGAGAAGGTCATCGGTGACAACATCGGTGAGTACGTGGATTATGAGGAAGTGGACGACAACGGAAAGAAATAGACAAGCATATCACAGATGAGCGCATTTAAACGAATTCTCTCGTACGCCAGGCCCTACAGCCGTTTCTGGCCCGGGTATCTGGCATTTTCCATATTGTCGGTAATTTTCGGCGTGGTCAACTACGCGTTGATAAAGCCTCTGCTGGAAGTTCTGTTTGACCCTGACGCAGTGGAGAAATTCTCGGAGCTGCCGGAATTTTCCCTTAGCGTGGATTATTTCTACGGAGTGTTCCAGTACTATCTGACGCGGGTGCTTGAGGCCAGCGGAGTGCTGAGGGGCCTGTTGTTTGTGTGCGTGGTGCTTATCATCACATCGTTCCTGTCCAACCTTACCCGTTTTCTCTCGCAGAAGATACTGGTAAACATGAAGACCTACGTGATGAAGAACATCCGCACAGACCTGTTCAACAAGATTACGCGTCTGAACATCGACTATTTCAAGCAGAACCGTACCGGGGACATCCTCTCCAGCGTCTCCAATGACGTCAACGAGGTGCAGAACAGTGTGGCCAGCAGCTTCCACATCCTGTTCCGCGAGCCACTGCTGATTATCGGTTTTCTGATCGGCCTGTTCTATATGTCGCCCAAGCTGACCGTACTCACTCTCATAACCCTGCCCATATCGGCTTTCGTCATCGGCGCCGTCACCCGCAGGCTCAGGAGCGGAGCTACCCGGACGCAGGCTCTGATGGGGCAGATAATCAGCCATTTTGAGGAAGCCATCTCGGGCTCCAGGATTATAAAGGCATTCAATGCCCAGAAGTATGTCCGTGACCATTTCGAGCGTACCAACGAGGAGCACAAGAGTGTCAGCCGTGCCATGTACACCCGTCAGGAACTGGCTTCCCCCCTCTCCGAGTTTCTGGGCATATCAGTAGCGGCCGCGGTCCTGTTCTACGGAGGGATCCTGCAGATGAGGGGTGAGCTGGGAATGAGCCTCTCGGGCTTTATCGTCTACATCGCCTTCTACTGGAGGGTGCTGGAGCCGTCGAAAGCTATAGCCGCAGCCTATTCCAATGTACAGAAAGGGCTTGTTTCCGGTAACCGGATTTTCGCGATTCTCGATGCCGTGCCTTCCATCCGAAAGGCGGAACATCCGGTGCATGTGTCCGATTTCACCCGGACCATCGAGTACCGTCATGTCTCGTTCAAGTATTCCGCGGACTATGTGCTCAAGGATATCAACCTCACTATCCCCAAGGGCAGGATGGTGGCGATCGTAGGGCCTTCGGGAGCTGGCAAGTCCACTTTGGCCGACCTGCTTCCCCGGTTCTACGATGTTACTGACGGCGGCATCTTCATTGACGGCACCGATATCCGTCAGTATTACCCCAAGGAGCTTATATCCCTCATGGGTATAGTTACCCAGGAGGCGATACTGTTCAACGATACCGTACGCAACAACATTACTTTCGGCATGGAGGACGTGCCTGACGAGGATGTGATCCGAGCCGCCAGAATCGCCAATGCCGATGAGTTCATTTCCCAGATGGAGCACGGTTACGACACCAATATCGGAGACCGCGGCGGCAAGCTCTCCGGAGGCCAGCGCCAGAGGATAGCCATAGCCAGGGCCGTCCTCAAGAATCCTCCTATACTGATTCTCGACGAGGCCACATCGGCCCTGGATACCGAGAGCGAGCGTCTGGTGCAGGATGCCCTTACCAAGCTCATGGAGAACCGTACCTCCATCGTCATCGCCCACAGGCTCTCGACCATCCAGCATGCCGACGAGATACTGGTGATGAAAGAAGGACGTATAGTCGAGCGAGGAACTCACTCCGAGCTGCTCTCCCTGGGAGGCCTGTACTCGCATCTTTGTGATATGCAGACATTCAACTAAAGTATAAATTATGGACAACACTACTAAAACCGAACAGAAAAACAGTCCTGAGTCATTCAGGTCGCTGAACAAGATTATAGAAGCGAGCATCAGGAAAAACTGGGACAGTCCCGCTCTCTCCGACTACAACGGAGTGACCCTCCATTACAGGGACGTGGCGCGGAAGATAGAGAAGATACATATAATGCTCGAGATGTGCGGGTTGCAGAGAGGAGACAAGATAGCTATCTGCTCCCGCAACCAGGCCAACTGGGCAGTCTCTTTCCTGGCGGCCCTTACTTACGGTGCAGTGCCCGTACCTCTTCTGCATGAGTTCAAGAGCGGCAATATCTACCATCTGGTCAACCATTCCGACTCCCGCGTCCTCTTTGTCGGAGACATGGTGTGGGACGGTCTGACCCAGTCGGAGATGCCCGGACTGGATGCCATTATCCTGATGAACGACTTTTCCCTGCTCTATGCATCAAATGAGAAGATTACCAGCACCAGGGAGCATCTCAACGAGCTTTTCGGCAGGAAATATCCCAACCGTTTCACTCCAGACTGCATCAGCTACTATGAAGACAGTCCGGACGAGCTGGCGCTGATCAACTATACCTCCGGTACTTCCGGATTCTCCAAGGGAGTGATGCTGCCTTACCGCTCCCTGCTTTCCAATGTTCTTTTCGGCTTCGAGGTGCACGGCCATCTGTGCAATACCTCCAACTGCGTCTCCATGCTGCCGACGGCCCATATGTACGGTATGATGTTCGAGTTCCTGGTGGAATTCTGCTCCGGAAGCCACGTGCATTTTCTTACCCGGCTGCCGACGCCCAAGATTATTCTTGATGCTATGGGAACGGTGCGTCCGGACCTGATTGTCACCGTGCCGCTGGTCATTGAGAAGATATACAAGAAAAAGCTGGAACCCATAATCAACCGGAGGGATATCCGGCTGCTGCTGCGTCTTCCCGTGATAGACGAGAAGATACTCCGGCGCATCAACCACCAGCTGGACGAGGCATTTGGAGGCAAGTTCAAGGAGGTGATAATCGGAGGTGCAGCGTTCAACCGTGAGGCCGAGGCGTTCTTCCGCAGGATCGGTTTCAGGTTTACGGTAGGATACGGCATGACGGAGTGCGGCCCCATCATCACCTATGCGCCCTGGAACAAGACCAGGCTTTACTCATGCGGCAAGGCTGCTCCGAGGATGCAGGTCATGATAGACTCCACGGACCCCCGGAATATCCCCGGAGAGATTCTGGTCAAGGGAGACAACGTCTTCCTGGGTTATTACAAGAATGAGCAGGCAACCGCAGACGCTTTCACGGAGGACGGCTGGTTCAGGACTGGTGACATGGGTGTCATAGACGCCGACGGCTTCCTGTACATCAAGGGACGGTGCAAGAGTATGATTCTCGGGCCTTCCGGCCAGAATATCTATCCCGAGGAGATAGAGGGCGAGATCAACAACATGCCTTATGTCATCGAATCCCTGGTCATTGAGGATAGCGGAGGTCTCAAGGCCCTGGTGTACCCCGACAGCGAGATGGCGGAAGCGGACGGGCTCTCCAAGGAGGAGCTTCTCGCGAAGATACAGCATGACATAAAGGAGATGAACATGCATCAGCCGAACTACTGCAAGGTGGGAGCAGTCGAGCTCTTCCCGGAGGAATTTGAGAAGACCCCCAAGAAGAGTATCAAGAGATACCTTTATCAGAGAACCAAAAATTAGTTTATTATCAGACAATATGACCAAACAAGAGCAGTTTGACCGCAGTTATCTGGAAATGGCCAGGGTATGGGCGAAGAACTCCTACTGCACCCGCAGGAAGGTGGGCGCCCTGCTGGTCAAGGACCGGATGATCATCTCGGACGGTTTCAACGGGACCCCGTCCGGTTTCGAGAACATCTGCGAGGATCCCGCAACAGGCAGGACCAAGCCCTACGTGCTGCATGCCGAGGCCAACGCCATTTCCAAGGTGGCCAAGTCAGGCAACAACAGCGAGGGGGCTACCCTGTACGTCACGGACGCTCCGTGCCTGGAGTGTGCGAAGCTGATAATCCAGGCCGGCATACGCCGTGTGGTGTACGTCATCGAGTACAGTGTGAGGGACGGTATTGAGCTGCTCCGCAGGGCCGGAATCGAGGTCTGCAAGTATGATATTCCATAGCCATGCATTCGCCGGATAGATACAACACGCTCAAGCTGATTCTGTGGTCTGTGATCATGGCCCTCATAGGGAGCGTCATCACCAAGGCGCTGGACAACCGTATGGAAAGGGAAGAGGTCCTGGCGACCGGTCACGGCTGGGACAAGGTCAAGCTCGTCCTGGAGCAGATAGAGCAGAACTATGTGGACTCCATCGACTATGAGAAAGTGACGGAGGACATACTTCCGGTCATACTTAATGAACTGGACCCGCATTCGGTCTACCTGCCTCCGAAGAGCATGGAGGAGGCGAATGCCGAGCTGGAGGGTAACTTCGACGGTATCGGCGTGACATTCAATGTGCCTGAGGACACTGCCATAATCATCAGCGTGATAGCCGGTGGACCCTCCGAGCGCGCCGGGCTTATGTCCGGAGACCGTATCATAGCCGTGGACGGACGCAATGTGGCCGGCGTCAGGATCAATCAGGATTCGCTCGTAGGAATGCTCAAGGGGGTGTCCGGAACATCAGTGCATCTGGACATCATGAGGGACAGCGAGATGGTGGAGTTTGACGTGACGCGCGACAAGATACCTGTCAAGAGCATTGACGTGGCGTACATGATTGACGACACTACAGGATACATGAAGCTCTCGAAGTTCACGAGAACCAGCTATGCCGAGTTCTCCTCGGCTGTGCCTGGACTGCTGGAGGCCGGCATGAAGCGGCTTATATTCGACCTTAGGGACAATACCGGGGGATATCTCGACCAGGCTCTTCTGCTCTCCAATGAATTCCTGCCCTCGGGCAGTCTTATCGTATATATGGAAGGGAAGCACCGGCCCCGTCAGAATTTCTATGCCGACGGGAGCGGCAAGTGTCAGGACATACGGCTCTCTGTGCTCGTCAACGAGAACAGCGCCTCGTCGAGCGAGATTTTCGCCGGAGCGATGCAGGACAATGACCGGGCGGAGATCTACGGACGCCGCACCTACGGCAAGGGTATGGTCCAGGAGCCTATATTCTTTACTGACAATTCGGGGATACGCCTGACCGTAGCCCGTTTCTACACTGCTACCGGACGCTGCATCCAGAAACCGTACACGCCCGGTGACGGCCTGGGGTACGTCTATGACATCTACGAGAGGTATGAGCACGGGGAAATGACCAACGCGGACAGCATTGTCCGGAACGATTCCCTTAAATACGTGACACCCAAAGGAAAGGTGGTATATGGCGGAGGAGGAATCATCCCTGATGTCTTTGTCCCTGTCGACACGGCCGGCGTAACTGACCTGTTGGTGCGCATCAACCGTCAGGCCCTGGCCGTCAAGTATTCGGCGGAGGTGGCTGACCGTTATCGGTCGGAGCTTCGCGGAGTGCAGACTCTGGATGAGCTCAACGCACTGCTTGACGATATGAATCTCGAGGCAGGTTTCCTGTCCTATCTCTCCCGCGGCGGCGTCACTGTCGACCGCCGTCAGTGGGCAGTCTCAGGCGAGATTGTACTTGTGCAGCTCCGCGCCCTCGTCGGCCGCTACTCCCCCCTGGACGACCGCGCCTTCTATCCCATCATCGCCGCGATCGACAATGTCATACAGGCGGCCGTCACCCTGCAGTAACTACCTCCCCTCGGTAAACAGTTCAAAAAAACAGACATCCACTTAGGGCTGGATGCCTGTCTTAATTTGGTCAATACACTTAATGATATTGCAAATGTAATATAAGTTACTTGAAAAGCAAAAGAAATCCGCCGGCGCATGTGAATCCCATATCCATTCGGAGCACCGCGACCACTCCCCTTCCTGGGAAGGGGTCGGGGGATGGGTCAGATACGGGTGCCCTTCGGGCACAAAAAAAGACTGATGTTCGCATCAGTCTTTTTTTGTGCCCGGAACAGGACTCGAACCTGCACAGCCTTGCGGCCACTAGTCCCTGAAACTAGCGTGTCTACCAATTTCACCATCCGGGCAGACACTTCCTTTTTCAAAGGGACTGCAAAGATAGTGCTTTTTTTGTATATCGCAAATTATTTTTTGAGCCGGGGTTGAAGATACATGATGCAGGCCAGGCTTGCGGCGATACTTATGATGCCGCCGATGTAACCTATGGCTCCTACATTGATCCCTGAACATACCATGCCGCCGATGAGGGCACCGCCACCGATACCGACATTGAAGATGCCGGAGTAGATGGACATGGCCACGGATGTTCCTTCCGGTACATTGCGGATGACTTCGGACTGGAAGACCATGCCGAAGAAGGTGTAGGAGAGGCCCCACAGGGCGAGCAGGGCTATCACGCTCTGGACGGACCACGCGGCGGGGCGGAGGAGGAACAGTCCGGTGCATATTCCGATGACGGCCAGGCGCATGAGCAGGCTGCGGTGACGCTCGTAGTACCGGGAGAAGATGACGCTGCCCACCAGTCCCATGATGCCGAAGAGGGTGAGGAGCAGGGTTATGGTGCTTTCCTTCAGTCCGGCGGTCTGGGCCATGAACGGCTCAATGTAGCTGTACGCTGTGAAATGTGCTGTTACCAGAAGTACTGTCACCAGGTATAGCGGGGGGAGGGCGGGTATCTTGAGGAGTCCAGGCAGCTGTTTGATGGAGAATGCTTTCTCGCCTTTGGTTCTGGGCAGCACTAAGCTTAGGAAGAGCAGCACTGCGAAGGAGATCAGGCCGATGATAAGGAATGTGTTTCTCCAGCCGGTGGCTATGCCTATAGCCCGCCCCATGGGCAGACCGACTATCATAGCTATCGATGAACCGGCCACGATCATGCTCAGGGCAGCGGCCTTACGGCCTTCGGGGGCGATTTTGACAGCCAGCGGCGTGACTATCGACCAGAATATGGCGTGGGCGCAGGCTACTCCGATACGGGAGGCCATCAGCATCCAGTATCCTGTGGACATGGCCGAGATGATGTGGCTGAGGGCGAAAAGGGCAACTATGCCGCACATCAGCCGCTTGGACTCCACGCCGGATACGAGGATCATCAGAGGCAGGGAAGTGAGGGCGACGACCCAGGCGTAGATGGTAATCATGAGTCCGGCCTTGGACTCAGTTATGGCGAAATCGGCCGCTATGTCGCTCAACAGTCCGATGGGAATAAATTCCGAAGTATTGAAAATGAATGTGGAAAAGGTCAGAGCCAGCAGCGGCAACCACTCTCTCACCGCGCTCCTTCTTCCGATTGTGATATTTTGCATAAAGTCTCTTTTGAAAAAATCGCGCAAATATAGTAACTTCGCGGGTTATTGCAAATCATCTGAAATTTTATATGGAAATGAGAAGATTCATCCTTTCAGCAGCACTGTCGGCCTCTGTCTGCCTGGCAGCAGCGGCTCAGCCTTACGGGGAAAACAGGACCCTGCCGGCGGATTCAGCCTGGGGCAATCCCCGGGTCAATGAGGTGAACCGTGCTCCGATGCATTCCACTCTCGATATAGAGAATCTCCCGACAGTCTCTCTTCACGGACTGTGGAAGTTCGACTGGGTGGAGAATGCTTGGGACCGTCCGGAGGACTACTACCGTACCGACTACGATGACAAGGGGTGGGGGACCATCCCCGTGCCCGGCATGTGGGAACTCAACGGCTACGGAGACCCGGTCTATGTCAATAACTGCTATGTGTGGCGCAATTTCTTCGAGAGCCGTCCGCCCCAGATTCCGGAGCAGCAGAACCACGTGGGCACCTACCGCCGCTGGATAGAGATACCCGCCGGCTGGAAGGGACAGGATGTCTTCGCGCATTTCGGCTCGGTGACCTCCAACATCACACTCTATGTCAATGGAAAGTATGTGGGCTACAGCGAGGACAGCAAACTTGAGGCTGTCTTCGACATCACACCTTATATCAAGCCCGGAGAGAAAAACCTGCTCGCCTTCCAGGTATTCCGTTGGTGTGACGGTACTTACCTTGAGGACCAGGACTTCTGGAGGCTCAGCGGAGTGGCCCGTGAGAGCTATCTCTATGCCCGTAATCCAGAGCGTCTTCTGACCCTGGAGGCAACTCCCGATCTCGACGCATCCTATAGGAACGGAACCCTTGCAATCAAAGGACGGGTGACGGATGGAGTGCAGAACGTGGACCTCACCCTTACCTCCCCGGAGGGAAGGACGGTATGGACGGCAGTGGCCAATATTTCTGCAGACGGCACATTCAAGACAATTGCCAGTCTCCGCTCGCCCTCAAAGTGGACGGCCGAGACCCCAGCCCTCTACCGTCTGGATGCGGTTGTGACCGGCTCAAAAGGAGTGACGGAAAAGGCTTCGGTCAATGTAGGCTTCCGTAAGGTGGAGATCAGCGGCGGCCAGCTTTTGGTCAACGGTCGGCCCATCCTTATCAAGGGGGTCAACCGTCATGAGGTCAGCCCCCGCGGCGGGTATCTGGTGACAGAGGAAGAGATGATTCGCGATATTAAGATAATGAAGAGCCTCAACATCAACGCGGTACGCACGTGTCACTACCCCAACGACCCCCGCTGGTACGACCTCTGTGACCGCTACGGCCTCTATGTGATAGACGAGGCCAATATAGAGTCCCACGGCATGGGCTACGGTGAGAAGACCCTGGCCAAGAACCCTGCTTACGCTCAGGCCCACCTGGAGAGGAATCAGAGAATGGTGCAGAGGGACTTCAACCATCCCAGCATCATCATCTGGAGTCTGGGCAACGAGGCCGGCTTCGGGGACAACTTCATAGCCTGTTACGAATGGGTAAAGTCCTATGACCCCTCGCGCCCCGTGCACTACGAGCAGGCCATCAACCGCAAGGATTTCGAGAAAACCCGCTATACCGATATCTACTGTCCTATGTACTACGGATATGAGAGCTGCGAGAAGTATCTGGCTTCTGATCCTTCCAGGCCTCTGATCCAGTGCGAGTACGCCCACTCTATGGGCAACTCCATGGGCGGTTTCGGCGAGTACATGGATCTCGTCCGCAAGTATCCCAAGTACCAGGGCGGTTTCATCTGGGACTTCGTGGACCAGTCGATCATACGGTTTGAACCGGACGGCCGCTCCACGGCCACCTACGGCGGCAGCTACAACAAGTACGACGCCTCCGACGACAACTTCAACAACAACGGCTTCATCGCTTCCGACCGCACCCTCCATCCCACAGCCTACGAGGTGGGTCACGAGTACCGCTCGATCCTCACGACATCCGAGGACCCCGCGTCGGGAAAGATACAGGTCTACAACGAGAATTTCTTCACCGGCCTCTCCGGCTATCTTCTCTCCTGGGAACTGATGGCTGACGGCCGTATCGTGGCCTCCGGAGTCGTGGACGACCTGCGTGTGGCGCCTCAGGCTACAGAGACAGTCACTCTGCCCGTGGCGGAACAGATTGCCGCATGCGGGGATGCCTCTGACCTTATGATCAACGTGCGCTACAGCCTCAAGTCGTCCCAGGATCTGCTCGATGCCGGAACAGTTCTGGCCTACGACCAGATAGCGGTACGCGAGTACGATGCGGCTGCGGCCTACAAGGAACGTATTGACCGCAATTTTACCAAGGCTGCGGCTCCCGTGCTGTATGAGGACGCCTACCTTTATTATATAGAGGGCAACGGCTGGCGGGCTGAGTTCAGCAAGAGCGACGGCTGGCTGGAGAGAATGGTCACCACCGGCCATCAGCATGCCTCGGACCTGACCTATACCGGCGGCAATTTCATCCCTGACTATCAGCCTTCGGCCCGCACGACACAGCCTTTCTCCACCGGAGTGGACCTGCTGAGCGAGCCCCTGCGCCCCAACTTCTACCGTGCAGTCACGGACAACGATGACGGGGCCGGACTCCATTACCGCAGCGGAGTATGGCGTGATCCCGGCCTGAAACTCAAGGATATCAAGGCATCCCGGACAGACCGCGGAGTCTCCGTTGAGGCCGAGTACAGTATGGAGAAGGTGGGGGCAGTCCTGAAAATGTCCTACCTGCTCAACTCTGAGGGTGAGATAGCCGTCACCGAGCACATGATACCCGGAAAGGACCAGGAGGTCAATCCTCTGCTGCGCTTCGGCATGACCATGGCCATGCCCGGCCGCTTCGACCGCGTCAGGTATTACGGCTACGGTCCTCACGAGAACTACGCTGACCGCAACCGCTCCGCCATGATAGGACTCTACAGCGCCGATGTGGAGGACCTCTACCAGTACGACTATGTACGTCCCCAGGAGAGTGGTGCCCGCACCGGCCTGAGGTACTGGAAAGTGGTGGACCGCATAGGCCGTGGCCTGGAGATATCCGCCTCGGTGCCCTTTACGGCCACTTCCCTGAACTATTCGACGGAGGACCTGGACCTGGCCTCCCCTACATACGTCCGTCACCCGTCCGAACTCGTTCCCCGCGAGGACACCTACGTCAGCTTCGACCTCAGACAGATGGGCCTCGGCTGCGTCACCTCCTGGGGCGCCCTGCCGCTGGAGCAGTACATGCTGCCCTACGGTGAGTACATATTTGAATTCATAATCAAAATCCTATAAATCACAGAGAAAATGAAAGAGTACAAACGTTATCTTGTCACCTCCGCTCTGCCTTATGCGAACGGACCTGTCCACATCGGTCACTTAGCGGGAGTCTACGTGCCCGCCGATATCTACGTCAGATATCTCCGAATGTGCGGCAGGGACGTGTTCTTCGTAGGCGGCTCGGACGAGCACGGGGTGCCCATCACCATCCAGGCCCGCAAGCAGGGCTGCTCGCCCCAGGATATCGTGGACAAATACCATAAGCTGATCAAGGACTCCTTCGCGGAGCTGGGCATCAGTTTCGACATTTATTCCAGGACCACGTCCAAAACCCATTACAAGACGGCCTCGGAGTTCTTCAGCAAGCTCTACAAGGACGGCAAGTTCATCGAGAAGGAGAGCGAGCAGTACTACGATGAAGAGGCTAAGCAGTTCCTGGCCGACCGCTACATCGTGGGCACCTGCCCCAAGTGCGGCAACGAGGGAGCCTACGGCGACCAGTGCGAGAAGTGCGGCTGCACCCTCAGCCCCGACGAGCTGATCAACCCTCATTCCGCCCTGAGCGGCAAGCCCCCCGTGAAGCGCCGTACCAAGCACTGGTACCTGCCTCTGAATGAGTATGAGCCCTGGCTCCGCCAGTGGATTCTCGAGGAGCACAAGGAGTGGAAAACCAATGTTTACGGCCAGTGCAAGTCCTGGATCGACGGCGGTCTCCAGCCCAGGGCCGTGAGCCGTGATCTCGACTGGGGTATCCCCGTGCCCGTAGAGGGCGCCGAGGGCAAGGTCCTCTACGTATGGTTCGACGCCCCCATCGGCTACATCTCCAACACCATCGAGGCCCGTCCCGATGACTGGGAGAAATACTGGAAGAGCCCCGACACCAAGATGGTGCATTTCATCGGCAAGGACAACATAGTCTTCCACTGCATCGTCTTCCCCTGCATGCTCAAAGCCTACGGCGACGGCTACATCCTCCCGGACAACGTGCCCGCCAACGAGTTCCTCAACCTCGAGGGCGACAAGCTCTCCACCTCCCGCAACTGGGCCATCTGGCTCCACGAGTACCTGCGGGACTTCCCCGGCAAGCAGGACGTACTGCGCTACGTGCTCTGCGCCAATGCTCCTGAGACCAAGGACAACGATTTTACCTGGAAGGACTTCCAGACCCGCAACAACTCCGAGCTCGTAGCCATTTACGGTAACTTCGTCAACCGCGCCGTCGTCCTGACCCACAAGTATTTCGACGGAAAGGTGCCCGCCGACCTCAAGCATGAGGCCATAGATGACGAGACCCTTGCACAGGTACCTGCCCTCAAGGCCGCCATCACCGACGCCCTCGAGCACTACCGCTTCCGCGAGGCCCTCAAGGAGGCCATGAACCTCGCCCGCCTCGGCAACAAGTACCTTACCGACACCGAGCCCTGGAAGGTGGCCAAGACCGACATGGACCGCACCGCCTCCATTCTCAGCGTGTCCCTGAAGCTCTGTGCGGACCTTGCCGTCGCATTTGCCCCCTTCATTCCATTTTCCTCGGACAAGCTCCTTACCATCCTGAACCTGCCGAAGGATGTCCTGAGATGGGACAATATCGGACGGGAGGACCTGCTGCCCGCCGGGCATCAGCTGGGCAAGGCCGAACTGCTCTTCGAGAAGATCGAGGACGGGGCCATCAACGCCCAGATGGAGCGTCTGGAGAATATCCGCAAGGCCAATGCCGCCGCCGCGGCCGCCGCTGCTCCGGTAGAGTCCCAGAAGGAGGAATGCACATTCGACGAGTTCGGCAAGATGGACATCCGCACAGCCACCGTCCTGGAGGCCGAGAGAGTGCCCAAGACCGACAAGCTGCTGAAGCTCACCATCGACACAGGCATCGACCGGCGTGTGATAGTCTCGGGTATCGCCGAGTATTACACCCCTGAGCAGATGGTCGGCAAGCAGATATGCATCCTGGCCAACCTGGCTCCCCGCAAGATCCGCGGCATAGAGTCCAAGGGCATGATCCTGATGGCCAAGCAGCCTGACGGCAAGATGAGGATTGTCGCTCCTGAGGAGACTCTCTGCAATGGAGCTACGGTAGGATAGGCCGGTATCGGCTTACAGTCCTTGCTGCTCGATGAGTTCCAGTTCCTCCTCGGAATAGATGAGGCGGTTAAGTTTGCCGCTTCGTCCCAGTTCCAGGAGGACAACTGTCGCGATAATCAGGGCAGCCAGGACTGCAAGTACGATGTAGAGGATGCGGAGACCTTTGCGTTTTCCTCTGTTTTCTGCAGCATCTGTACCGGCTTCCGCCTCTGGAGTCTGCTGGATTTCCGGTTCCGGTTCTGCGGTTGGAGATTCCGGCTGTGCCGGGGCAGTAGCCTCAGCGGTGGGAGCTGTTCTCACCGGTTTGAGAATCACCGGTTCGAAACCGAAAGCCTGTGAGAATATTCCCCCGTCCTGTTCGGCGATGAAATAAGGATTGCCTTCCAGTGTGCACCGGAGTCGGCCCAGGCCCGGGAATTCTATGTTCTTCCTTTCCAACAGAGTTATTTTGAGCTGTTTCAGGAAAGCCTCGAGTTCTGTGACAGCCGTCCTTTCATCTATTCCCGTACCCGCGGAATAGTATAGCGCCACCATGTCTCCGGTCGCCCTGTCGTCTCCCTTGAACGATATGCGCTTTGACGGGGGATAGATGGTCTTCCCGTCTTCAGAGAAATGTGCCGGCATGGGCTCAGTCTGGAAATATCCTATTCCGGGAACAGGAATGCGCTCATTGTCAATGATAAGCTCTTTGAGCAGGCGGGAGAGAAGAAAGACGTCCATAGAATATTTTTAAAATTTTCTGCACAAAGTTAAATTATTTTTTTGCAAGTTAAAAAAATTATCTATCTTTGCAGTCCCGAAAGGAAAATTCCTCTTTAGCTCAGTTGGTTAGAGCACCTGACTGTTAATCAGGGGGTCCTAGGTTCAAGTCCTAGAAGGGGAGCGAGATTTACTATGTTTTCATAATGTTATTTTTTCCTCCTTGCGCCGTGATGGTGGCAAGGAGGTTTTTTTCTGCGCGTTTTGAGGGCAAACTGCTTCGCCGTCAGCGTCGTAAAGCTCAGTCATTTACGGAAGTAAACTCCTTCGCTTTTCTCCTCGACGGCTTGCATTTTATCCCTCAAAACGCGCAGAATGTGTCGGTGGGCAAACTGCTTCGCCGTCAGCGGTAGGAGAGGGCGAGCAGGGTGATGTCGTCGGACTGCGGGGTGCCGGCGGTGAAGGCGGCGAGGGAGGCTGAGATGTTGTTGATAAGGGTCTGCGGACTGTCAGCAGGACTGGAGCACAGGTTCTGCAGGCGGGTGGTGCCGAAGAGCCCTCCGGCGGAGTTCATGGCCTCGGTGACACCGTCGGTGTAGAGCAGCAGACTGTCGCCGGGGGCCAGGACGGTCTCTTTCTCGCCGTAGGTGATGCCGGGGACGGCTCCGAGGGCGATGTCGCCGGTGGGCTCGAGGGTGGTGACGCTGCTGTCGGCGCGGCGGATGACTATGGGCGGGTTGTGGCCGGCGTTGCTGTACTTGAGATGGCCGGTGCTCAGGTCCAGGATGCCGTAGAAGACGGTGACGAACATGTCCTCGACGCTGTCGTTGCTGAGGATCTCATTGGCCTGGCGGAGGCAGTCTGCGCAGGAAGGGCAGGAGAGGGCGATGGTGCGCAGAATGGTCCGGCTGATGGCCATGAAGATGGCGGCGGGGACTCCTTTTCCCGAGACGTCGCCGATGACTATGCCGAGTCGGGTGCCGTCTATCTTGAAATAATCGTAGAAATCGCCGCCGACATATTTTGCGGCTTTCATGTTGGCAGCCAGGTCGAACCGGCGGCGGATCTCCTCAGGGAAGGCGGGCAGCTCCTTGGGAAGGATGGTCTCCTGTATCTCCTGGGCCACGTGCAGGTCATTCTGTATCGAGGTCAGCTGGCTGTGTTCCTCCTGTGCTTTCTTGACGAAGGCGATCTGCTCTGCCGCTTTCTCTATCGTGCGCTCCAGGTCGCCCAGGTCAATGGGCTTGGTGGTGAAGTCAAAGGCGCCCTGGTTCATGGCGCTGCGGATGTTGTCCATGTCGCCGTAGGCAGATACCATGATGCACTTCAGGGCCGGGTTGCGCATCTCGTTGATCTTTGAGAGGAGGGTCAGGCCGTCCATCTCGGGCATGTTGATGTCGCTCAGGATGATGTCGAAGTCCGGATGCTCGAGGAGCATCTTGAGGGCCTCGACTCCGTTGTGGGCGAAGGAGAATTCGTACTCGCCCTTCTTTATCTTGCGGCGGAAATACTGTGTCAGCAGGATTTCCAAATCTGCCTCGTCATCTACACTGAGTATTTTGAGAGTCATATTGATTTTCTATTTTTTCAGATTGAGTGGAATGGTGATGATGAACCGGCTGTACTCTCCCGGCTCAGACTCGACTTCTATCGTCCCCCTGTGTTTCTGTTCGATGATGGACTTAGTGATGGACAGGCCCAGCCCCGTGCCTTCGCCCACAGGTTTGGTGGTGAAGAAGGGAACGAACAGATGCCTGCGGATGTCCTTGGGGATGCCGATGCCGTTGTCCTCGATGACCAGCCGGGCGCTGTCCCCGTCGCGGCGGAGAGAGATCCGTATGGTGGGGGTGTAGCCGCAGTCTGTGACGCCGCGCGACTTGGTGAAGACGGCATAGCATGCGTTGTTCATGATGTTGAGCACTGCCCGGCTGAAGTCCTGTGGTATGACGTTGACCTGGGGGAGGGTCTCGTCGTAGTCCTCCTCGAAGGTGACGTTGAAGTTCTTGTGGTTGGCCCTCATGGCGTGGTAGGAGAGGGCGACGTATTCCTTGGTCAGGCGGCAGAGGTCTGTCGGCAGGTATTCGTCCTCCTTGCCGCGGGAGTAGAGCAGGATGTTGCGGATGATGCTCGAGGCCCGTTCGCCGTTCTCCCCTATGCGCATGATATTGCTCTTGAGGTCTGAGATGATCTCCCCGAGCTCTACGCGGTCGTCTTCGGAAAGGCTGTCGGTGACTTCCGATATGATGTCCTCGAGGTCTTCCATGAGCTTGGAGGACATTTTGCTGAAATTGATTACGAAGTTCAACGGGTTCTGTATCTCGTGGGCAATGCCTGCTGACAGCATGCCGAGGGATGCCATTTTTTCCTGTCTGGCTACCTGCTCCCTGAGCCTGGCCAGTTCCTGGTAGGAGTCCTCATTCATCGGCTGTGATGTTTTGAGAGTTGGGAATGGTGATGCGGAACTCTGTGTATTCGCCCTGGCGGCTTTCCACGTCGATGGTCCCCTTGTGGTTGAGAATCATCTCGCGGCACAGATAGAGACCGGTACCTGCGGCCTCTGAGGTGGGTTTGGTGGTGAAGAACGGCTCGAAGATGCGGGACTTGATGGTGTCCTCGATGCCGATGCCGTTGTCTCTTACTGATATCTCGGTCCGCTCGTCCGGAAGGGGGATGACGCGGATTACTATCTCGGGGGAGAAGTTCTGTTTCTGGAGTTTCTTGCTGACAGCATAGATGCTGTTGGAGATGAGGTGGTGCATCACCTTGTTCATTTCGTCGATGCTGATCTCAGCGTTGACTGGAGTGTCCGGCACATTGAGGCGTAGGTCTATGCCGTTGATTTCAATGTTTTTGGCGAAATGCTTTCGGGCCAGTTCCACGTTGACCTTGCAGACTGTCCGGATGTCGGTGAGTGTGATGTTGCTGTGGCGGGTCTTTATGAGCTCCTCCATGGCCTTGACTATGCGGACGGTGTTGCAGCCATGGTCATTGATCTTGCTGAGGTTGGTGTCGATGATTTCTATGGTCTCGCAGATATCTTCGTACTTGTCGGCTGGGATGCTGTCCCGGACGGAGTCTATATCACTGCGCAGCTCCTGCAGGGTGCTGAGGGTCAGACCGGAGAAATTGTTGATGTAGTTGACGGGGTTGAGAATGCGGTCCACCAGACCGGAGGTTAGGTTGCCGACCGTGGCCATCTTCTCCTTGCGCACCAGCTCGTCCTGGGCTTTTGCAAGGGCCTCCAGGGCGTCCGAGAGCTCCCGTGACTCCTGCACCACCTTGTCCCTTTCCTGACGGAGGTCCGTTGTGCGCTCCTCCACCATTTTCGCCAGTATCTCTTTCTGATTCAAGTCCTTTTTCATCCTGCGGCGGATGATGTACAGTACCAGCTGGGTCACCAGCATGAGGGCTACAGCCCAGCTTAAGTCGAAGTATATGAGGACTATCAGACCGACCCAGACAACTACGATAATCTTGTCGAAAATCTGAATCCTGGTCTTCAGGGATGAAATGTTCTTTACATTGTAGTCGGGCATATCGTTGAATAATGCAAAATCAAACAAAAATAGACAGAATATTTCAAAAATCCATATTTTTGTAATCTATGATAGACAGAGCCACCGTAGAAAAGATACTGGACGCGACCGAGATTGTCGATGTCATCAGCGACTTCGTCACCCTGAAGAGGCGCGGAGCCAACTACATAGCCTGCTGTCCCTTCCACAACGAGAAGACCCCCTCGTTCTCGGTCTCCCCGAGCAAGGGCATTTTCAAATGCTTCGGGTGCGGCAAGGCCGGCAGCGCCGTGACCTTTATCATGGAGCACGAGCAGATGACCTATCCCGAGGCTCTGAAGTACCTTGCCCGCAAATATGGGATAGAGGTCCACGAGCAGGAGGAGAGCGCCGAGGATACGGCCGACCGCCTCAAGCGGGAGTCGATGATAGCCGTTTCGGAATTTGCCTCCAGGTTCTATGCGGACGCCCTGTTCAATACTTCGGAGGGACATTCCGTGGGATTGTCCTACTTCCGGCAGAAGAGGGGATTCTCCGATGAGACGATCCGCAGGTTCGGATTGGGATGGTCCCCTTCCGGGCGGGCCTTTGCGGGGGAGCCTGCTGCGGAGACATTGCCCGGAGCGGCCCTGCACAGCGGCTATAAAAAGGAGTACTTGCTTTCCACAGGCCTCTGCTATGAGTACGGGGGGGAGCTGGTGGACAAGTTCCGCGAGAGGGTTATTTTCCCGATACACTCCCTAAGCGGAAGGGTGATAGCCTTCGGAGGCAGGACTCTGCGGGAGGACAAGACGGTGGCAAAGTACCTCAATTCCCCTGAGAGCGATATCTACCATAAAAGCAGGTCCCTGTACGGTATCTACTTCGCCAAGTCAGCCATTGCCAGGGAACAGAAATGTTATCTCGTGGAGGGCTACACCGATGTTATCTCCATGCATCAGGCGGGGATAGAGAACGTCGCGGCTTCATCGGGAACATCTCTGACTACGGACCAGATACGGCTTATCAAGCGGTTCACGAACAATGTGACGGTGCTCTATGACGGTGACGCGGCGGGCATAAAGGCTTCCCTGCGCGGTATCAACATGCTGCTGGAGGAGGGAATGATCATCAAGGTGGTGCTGCTGCCGGACGGGGAGGATCCGGACTCTTTCGCCCGTTCTCACAAGCGGCAGGAGATTCTGGATTTCCTCTCGTCACATGAGACCGATTTCATAGAGTTCAAATACGAGCTGCTCTCCTCGACTATCGAGCGGGACCCGATCCGGAAGGCCGAGCTGATCAGGGATATCATAGAGACGATAGCGGTGATTCCCGACCAGATAGCGCGGTCCGTCTATATCGAGCAGTGCGCCCAGAGGCTGGGTATGAAGGAGGATGTGCTCTTTTCGGAAGTGGCGCGGGTGCGGCGCAAGCGTATAGAGTCGGGGCAGTTCGAGCAGCGGCGGAGGGAAGAGGCAGCGGCGCGGAGGGCAATGGCGGCTGAGGCTGTGAGGACTGCGGACGGAGAGGATGCAGGCCCCGGAGCTGCTTCGAAGGATGCCGCTCCGGAACAGTTATCCGGCGGTTCTATGGCTGCGGCATTGAGTCCGGTTCCTTTGCTGGAACCGGTGGAGCGTGAGCTGGTCTACTATCTGCTCAAGTTCGGAGAGTTCAGTCTGACTTTCGAAGACAGTAAAATTTACGGGGCGGAGACTCCGGTGATGCGGATTACAGTCGCGGAGTATATCTCCGCGCAGCTTCAGGACGATGATCTGGAACTTCAGAATCCGCTGTACCGCAAGATGTTCCAGATGTATTTCCCTATACGCGAACAGCTGCTGGAGGAAGACTCGTCCGAGGCCGGCCGGGAGCCGGAGGTGCTGCAGGCCAGGATCCTCCGGCAGTTCGTCAACTGTCAGGACCCTCAGGTCTCGGTGGCAGTGGTGGATATCACGGAAGCCAAGTACGTGCTTAATGTCAAGGAATACATCAAGTCTCAGATACCTGAGCGCAATACCATTGACGCCAATGTCCCGAAGGCGGTGCTGGTCTACAAGCTCAAGTACGTGGAGCACACCTGTTCTCAGCTGATGGCGCGGCTTGCGCGGGTGCAGGATGAAACCGGCGGTGCTGTCCTGCCGTCTCTTGGCGATGAGACGGAGCAACCTTCCGGTGAATCCGAGCAGCAGGAGATCATGCATCATCTAAAGCTGCTGCTGCAGATCAAGAACGTGTTAGTCAAGGACCTCAACCGGATCTCGTAGGGCCGTCCGGCACGTATTGCCGCTCGTCCACATTCTTTATTCGTCTTTCCCACCTTTATATGGAAATAGAGAATTTTTTCGGAAATGTACTTGGGTTTTTCTAATTTCGCTGTACTGAAAACGGATAAAACCCAGTACAATGAAAAAATACATTCTGATATGTTTTGTTCCCATGCTGGCGCTGCTGATGACGGCGTGCGGGGAGCGTTCTCTTGTTAAAAAGGATCTGGCGGCCAAGGCGGCTGCGATAGGGGACGGGCTGGATATGGAGCAGGTGCTCTCGGGCTGTGCTGACCGGCAGGAGCGGGAGGCGATGGAGTTCCTCTATGCGTATATGCCGGTGGGAGATGTGGCTGACTATAGTCCGCATCTGTATCTGGACGGAGTCCGTACTGTCTTCAGGGCCCGGGAGGAGATGCCGTGGGGACGGGAGGTGCCCGAGCAACTGTTCCGGCATTTCGTGCTGCCGCTGCGGGTCAACAACGAGACTCTGGATGAGTTCCGGACGGAGTGCTACGAGGACTTGAGCGGCAGGGTGCGTGGACTTTCGATGCACGATGCGGTGCTGGAGGTCAATCACTGGTGCCACGAGCGGGTGACCTACACTCCCTCGGATGCCCGGACCTCTTCGCCATTGGCCTCGATCCGGACGGGATACGGCCGCTGCGGAGAGGAGTCGGTCCTGCTGGTGGCCGCCCTGCGCACCTTGGGGATTCCTGCCCGTCAGGTCTATACCCCGCGATGGGCACATACAGACGACAACCATGCGTGGGTCGAGGCCTGGGTGGACGGGCATTGGCACTACCTCGGAGCCTGCGAGCCGGAGCCCGAGCTGGACGTGGCCTGGTTCAGTTCCACAGCCCTGCGCGGTGTGATGATGCACACCAATGTATTCGGCCGCTATGAGGGCCCGGAGGATGTCATTTCCCGGACCGACTGCTATACTGAGATAAACGTGACCTCGAACTACGCCCCTGTCGAGCGGGTGACGGTGACAGTGACGGATGCTGCCGGAGTGCCGGTTGAGGGGGCCCGGGTCGAATATAAGATTTACAATTACTCCGAGTTCTATACGGCGGTGACGGATATCAGCGACCGCAACGGATTGTCCCATGCTACGTTCGGGCGGGGGGACATCCTCGTCTGGGCTTCTTCTGACGGACGGTTCGGCTATGGAAGGCTTGCCCTCTCGGAGGGGGAGACTTCCCTGACATTGGTCCTGGACAAGGACAGTTCCTTCCGCGGGTATGAGGAACTGGACATCGTGCCGCCCGCAGAGGGGAAGGCTGTGGTGGTGCTGACGCCGGAGGAGGTGCAGGCCAATGCGGTGCGGCTCGCTCGTGAGGATTCGCTGCGGGTTGCCTATATCGCTGGGTTCGATACTTCCGACCCGTATCTGGCGAAAGCGCGGGGCAACTGGAGGGAGATAGCCGCCTACATGGAGGCCTCCCGGGAGTATGGACGCGATGCCCTGCACATGCTGGACCTGCTCAGCGAGAAGGACCTGCGCGATACGCCCTTGGGGGTGCTGACGGACCATATCTCGCATTTTTCCTATAATGGCGATGACCCGGTGCTGAGGGACTATGTGCTCAATCCGCGGGTGGGGCTGGAGCTGCTGTCGCCCTACCGCAGTGTTTTTTTGAAGACTGCTGCCGATGGGGTTTTCGGGCCTTTGGGGGCTGAGCCTGTTGGGGTTGAGGCATTGATTGACTATGCTTCGGGCATCAGGGTCTGCGACCGGTACAATCCTTTAGTGATTCCGGTGACGCCCGTCGGGGTGTTCCGGCTCGGGGCTGCGGACAGCTATTCACGGGATGTATTTTTCGTGGCTCTTTGCCGCACCTTCGGGATACCGGCCAGGCTGGAGGAGGTCAGCGGGAAGCTGCAGTACTATGACGGTGAGCGCTGGGTGGATGTGGACCTTTCCGGCGGCTCGGCTGCGGCTGTGGCAGAGCAGGGTACGGTGACTGTAGACTATGCCGGGCAGGAGTATATCGATGACCCGAAGTACGAGACGCATTTTACCCTAGCGCGGCTGGACGGCGGCTCACCGGTAACGCTGAATTTCACGGACAAGGAAGGACGCGAGGGGTCGATGACCTGGAAGACTGTCTTCGGGGACGGTCCGGTGACTCTGGACTGCGGACAGTACATGATGGTGTCGGGAACGAGAATGGCGAGCGGCAAGGTGCTGGCGACCATGACGTTCTTCTCAGTGACGGCCGGAGAAAATACGGACGTGACGCTGGTGATGAGGGAGGATCCTTCGGACCTGCAGGTAATCGGGAGCATGAATGCGGAGGCGATGTACCTCGCTGTTCAGCCGGGGACGGACGGAGAATTGCGGGAGTCTACTATACTGGCCACGACCGGGCGCGGGTTCTTCGTGCTCGGGTTCATGCAGCCCAGGCACGAGCCGAGCAACCATGCCGTGCGCGGAGTCTTCGCAGATGTGCCTGAATGTCCGGTGATTCTGATGTACGGCAGCGAACGGGAGTACCGGCAGTATCTCTCGGACGGGTTTCCTTCGGCGCCCGCCGGCGTGCATTTCGGAGTAGACCGCGATTGGGCTGTGCTCAGCGCGGTGTGCCGCGAGCTGAAGCTCTCCCTCCGCGATGTGGAGTATCCCGTCTTCGTGATAGCCGACACTTTCGGCCGCATCGTCTACATCTCCCAGGGCTACAATATCGGGACGGCTGAGCAGATAGCGCGTCTGGTCAGAGGAATATAGCCGCGTTTTGCCATTTAAAGCTAATCTCCTGGCAGTAAAGCATATATCCAGAAAAGGACCAGGCCCACTGTTTGTTTACCCCTCCTAATCCTAAACCCTCCCTAAGGGAGGAATTGGCCCTCCCTCTAGAGTCGAGGGCGGCAAGTTCTATTCAGGGTATATGCTTTGCTGCCCATCGCCACCTCATCACCACCTTACAGTCTCTTCCCACCTTCCGAAGGTGTGCTGGTTTCCCGTGTTTTCTGCTCACCTTCCGAAGGTGCGCGATTGTCCGGGGCCCTCTGTAGGGCCTGTACGCGCGTTTTCGTTTCCGGCCGCCTCTTTCCACCTTCCGAAGGTGTGCAGTTTTCCCGCGTTTTCTGCTCACCTTCCGAAGGTGCGCAATCGCCCGGGGCCCTCTGTAGCGCCTGTGCCCACGTTTTCGTTTCCAGCCGCCTCTTCCCACCTTCCGAAGGTGTGCAGTTTTC